>CAYGRZ010000001.1:0-128727 GCA_964352425.1 uncultured Planctomycetia bacterium
AGCTCGGTAAGACCCAGGCTGAGGCTGCGCAGAGGGAGAAGATGGCGGTCATAGGGACGCTGTCAGCAGGCATGGCGCATGAGATACGCAACCCGATCACGACCATAAAAATATTTGCCGAATATCTCAAAGAGAAAAAAGACGACCCTAAGTTCATAGAAAAGTTCGAAGAGCTCGTTCCTAGGGAGGTTGAGAAGATAAACCACATGATCACTCATTTGCTGGAGTTTTCAAAGCCGGCAGATTATAAGTCTATTGAGCCGGTAGGCATTAAAGACGCGCTGAAGGATGTGCTGGACATCCCTGAGAACGAGATGTCATTGAACGATATTGTGCTCTACGAGAATATTGGCGACGTGCCGCTCGTACATGGCAACCGGAAGTATTTGCAGGAGATTATGTATAATCTCATCCAAAATGCTGCCAGTGCCATCGGTAAGAAGGGGAAGATCAGTATTACGGCGTGTGATATTGGCAGGTTCGTTCAGCTTAAGATAGAAGACAGTGGTTGCGGCATATCGGAAGAGCATTTAAAGCATATCTTCGAGCCGTTCTTTACGACGAAGCTCGATACAAAAGGCGTAGGGCTTGGGCTCTATGTGATAAAGCAGCTGATGCTTCGGATAAATGGCACTATTACGGTTGGGAGCAGCGTTGGGAAGGGCACCACATTCTATCTTAATTTCGAAAAAGCTGCAGCATAGTATGATCAGACAGCCAATTTCTTAACGGCATCGAGGATCTGCGTACGCTCAAAAGGCTTTACGATATAGTCGACTGCGCCTGCGTTTACGGCTTCTCTGGCAGTCTCCACACTCTTATAGCCGCTTGTTACAAGCAGTTTCACCGACGGATTAGCCTCTTTCAGCTTTCTCATGGTTTCGATACCATCCATTCGCGGCATTTTAATGTCGATGATCACGATATCTACGGAGTTTTTCTTAAGTGAATCGATCGCTTCCGGGCCATTGGTTGCAAATAGCAGATCGTAATCCTTTTCAAGTATTAGCTTCAACGATTCCCTGATCCCTTCCTCGTCATCGCAAATTAGAATTCTCTTTTTCATGTCATTCTCCTTATAGTGCGGGCGGACAGACGACGCAGATCATGCGCACGTCGGCGGTGCCTATATTTTTGAAATAGTGGGGGGCAGAGGACTCGAAATACAGCGTGTCGCCTCGGGATAGGGCATATTTTTCATCACCGATATCGGCTTCGACTTTTCCGTCGAGAACATACAGGAACTTTTCGATCCCCGGTTTTGTTTCTTCTTTCTGGGTGTTTCCGCCCTTGGCGATCTTGATCATGGTTGGCATCATCTTCTTGTTGAGAACATTCGGCGCAAGCATCTCGGCGGTTGCCTTCTTGTCATGGACGAACACATCGGTGCGCGTCTTCTTCGTCTGCACTTCGATTGTGCGGGTGGAGGCGACCAGGTCCTTATAGAGGTCGGGTAGGGCTATTTCCAGCGCCTGGCATATGTGCATGTGCGAGTCGAGGGTTCCGGTCATCTTGCCGTTCTCCATCCGGCTTAATGTCGCCAGGGCGACGCCGGACTTATTGGATAACTCGAGAAGCGTCATCTTCTTTTCTTTGCGCAACCTGTGGATTATTTCACCGATCTGCATAGCCACTCCTTTGTATCAGGAGTATACCCCTCTTTTCCTGTATTGTCAAGTAAAGTTGATTATTAATGAAATATGAACCGAAAGAGAAGGGATGCGGCCTGAGCCCGCATCCCTATTTAGTTTGAATTACCCGCTCGGATATGCTAAAATTTAACCGCTTTTATGACCTTACCGGCTTTGAGGCATTTTACGCACACAGTGACCCTCATCGGGACGCCCTTCACAAGAGCCCTGACGCTCTTCAGATTGGGCAGGAACCGGCGAGGGGTGATGCCCGTTATCTTCAGGCCGACGCCGCCTTTTCTCTTCGCTAAACCGCGCCGGACGATAGTCCTGCCCGCAACAGGTTTTTTACCGCAGACTTCGCATATTTTTGACATTGTGTGTACTCCGTTTTTGGACGCTCATATTAACACGGGATCCTAGCAGATGCAAGAGAAAAATATATTACAGACACCTGTCAGGTATTTCAAAGGGGTAGGCCCCAAGAGGAGCGAGGACCTTGCCAGGCTCTCCATACAGGTGGCCGAAGACGTCCTGTACTATCTTCCGTTCAGGTATGAGGACCGTTCCACCTTTACAAGGATACGGGATCTGGCGGCGGGACAGGCGTACACCGTCCGCGGCGAGATCTTTGCCACGACGACGCGGCGCACCAGGAGCGGATTGTCCATGTTCCAGGCCACCGTCACCGACCAGGGTGGTTTTATCCATGCCGTGTGGTTCAACCAGCCGTACCTGAAGGATTATATCCTGCGCGGCCAAAAGGTGATCCTGTACGGCAAGGTCGAGAAGTACGAGGCCCTGCAGTTCATAAACCCGGAATACGAGATATTAAAAGAGGGAGAGGCCGTCTCCATACACATGGGCAGGATAGTCCCTATCTATGCGTCGACGGGGCAGTTGACGCAGAAATACCTGCGCACCCTCACGTTTCTCGTGACGTCGAAATACGGAAGATGCGTCACCGAAAGGCTGCCGACCTACATCATCGCGCGCGAAAAGCTGGTCGATATTAAATTCGCGATAAAGAACATCCATTTTCCGTCGAGCTTTGAGAGCCTCGAAAAGGCATGCAGGAGGATAGTGTTTGAGGAGTTCTTTATGCTGCAGCTCGCGCTGGCGATGAAGAAGCGGGGCCGGAAGGCCTCCAAAGACGGCCTGGGGCACGTGCTTTCGGGAGAGCTTGCACAAGTATTCAGGAAGTCGCTGCCGTTCGAGCTGACGGCGGGCCAGAAGAAGGCGATCGACGATATCGAACGCGACATGTCGTCGACGAGGCCGATGAACAGGCTCCTTGAGGGCGATGTCGGGAGCGGGAAGACGGTGGTGGCCGCGCATGCGCTCGTCCTGACCGTCCAGAACGGCTTTCAGGGCGTCATCATGGCGCCGACGGAAGTTTTGGCGCGGCAGCATTTCATAGGTTTGAGCGAGCTCTTAATGCCGCTCGGCATCAACGTCGCGCTCCTTATCGGCGGCATCGATCCCGAGACGAAGAAGAAGATGTATTCCGATATCAGGGACGGAAAGATCGACCTGATCGTCGGGACGCACGCGATATTGCGGGAAGGGGTGGCTTTTAAGAAGCTGGGGCTGGCCGTCGTCGATGAGCAGCATAAATTCGGCGTCACTCAGAGGGCCACGCTTAAAGATAAAGGGTATAACCCGCACATCCTCGTCATGACCGCTACGCCGATACCCAGGACGCTTGCCCTGACCGTGTATGGCGACCTGGATATTTCCGTTATACGGGAACTGCCCAAAGGCCGCAAACCGATAGCTACATACTGGGTCGAGGAATCCAAGAGGCGCCGTGTATATGATTTCATCATAGAGGAGCTCGCGGCCCGAAGGCAGGCGTATGTGGTGTGCCCGTTGATTGAGAAGGGCGAAGGGCTGAGGGCGAAGGGCCAGGCGGCGGAAGAATTATATGAAGAGCTCAAGAATCGAGTCTTTTCCGGTTATGCCGTCGGGCTCCTGCACGGCAGGATGGCATCGAAAGAAAAAGATAAGATAATGAAGGATTTCAAAAAGGGCAAAATAGACGTGCTGGTCTCGACGGTGGTTATCGAGGTCGGTATCGATGTTCCGAATGCCACGGTAATGCTTATCGAGAACGCCGACAGGTTCGGGCTCGCGCAGCTCCACCAGCTGCGGGGCAGGGTCGGCCGCGGCGAACACGAGTCGTATTGCATATTGCTTGCCGACCCGAAGACCGATGAGGCCTCCGAGAGGTTGAAGGCGATCGAGGGCACGCTCGACGGGTTCCAGATCGCGGAGGCGGACCTCAATATTCGCGGGCCGGGCGAGTTCTTCGGCACGCGACAGAGCGGACTGCCCGAGATACGGTTCGGCAATATCCTGAAGGACTTTGCCATAATGGAGATCGCGCGCAAGGAGGCGTTCAATCTTATCGCTGTCGATCCGAACCTGAGTCAGGACCATCACCGGCTCCTGAAAGAGGCGTTGGCGGCCAGATTTAAAGACAAATTCGACCTGATAAACGTTGCATAATCATGAGAATAATAGCCGGGCAATACAAATCGAGGCTCATATCTATGCCGAAAGGCGTCGATATGCGGCCTACACAGGACAAGGTGCGTGGTGCTATATTCAACATCCTGGGCGACCTTAGCGGCAAGAGGGTGCTGGAGCTCTTTGCCGGGTCCGGGGCGTTTGGTATCGAGGCCATCTCTCGCGGCGCACGGTATGTGACTTTTGTGGATAATAATTTCAGGTGCGCTGAGACGATCAGGGCGAACCTGCAGTCACTGGGGGTGGCGGAGTCCGTGTATGGTATCATCAGGGCCAATGCCTTGAACGTGCTTCCGGGGCTCTCAAAAGACGAATCGAAGTACGATATCGTGTTCCTGGATCCTCCCTATTACGAGGGGCTGGCCAAAAAGTGCTTGATTAATATAGACCTGTATGATATATTAGCGCCCAACAGCGTCATATTTGTCGAGCATTTCAAGAAAGATACATTGACAACGGACCTTAAGACCCTCGTTTTTGATAAAGACAGAAGATATGGGGACACCGTTGTGTCAATCTATAGGAAAGTGGCATGACCACAGGCAAAACAGCTGTTTATCCCGGCACTTTTGACCCCATAACATACGGCCACATTGACCTCATCGAGCGGGCTTCCAAGATATTTGGAAAAGTCATCATTGCGGTAGCGCATAACAAGCCGAAAGGCATCCTCTTCAGCGTTGAAGAGCGGGTTGCCATGCTCAAAGACGCGGTGAGGGGTATGAAGAACGTCACTGTCGACGACTTCGACGGCCTGGTCGTAGATTACGTCAAGAAGCAGGGCTCCCACGTCATGATCAGGGGCCTCAGGATGCTTTCCGATTTCGAGTATGAATTCCAGATGGCGCTTACCAACAGGAAGCTGGCCGGCGACATCGAGACGATATTCATGATGCCGCATGAGGATTACTCGTACGTGTCGAGCAAGCTGATCAAGGAGGTGGCGTCGTACGGAGCCGATCTGAAAAATTTTGTGCCTGAGAAGGTCGAAAAGGCATTAAAAGAAAAGATAAGGAGTGGGCGTTGAGCATAATAGGCGATATCCGGAGAAGGGCGGCAGCCGACCCAAAGAAGGTGGTCCTGCCGGAAAGCGATGACCAGAGGACGATAGACGCGCTGAACATCATATTGGACAAAAAGATAGCGAAGATCATCCTCGTCGGGAAAGAGGACGCTGTCAAGAAGGTGAAGAGCAGGAACCTGAGCGACCTCGAGGTAATCGATCCTGCGGCGTATAAGGATACCGACAGCATGGCGGCCGAGTTTTACGAGCTTCGGAAGGCCAAGGGAATGACCGCGGAGGAAGCGAATAAGACGGTGCGGGAAGACTGGATGACGTTCGCGGCGATGCTTGTCAGGCGGGATGCGGCGGTCGGTTTTGTGGGCGGCGCGAACCATACGACCGCGGCGACGGTCAGGGCCGCGCTCAGGTGCCTCAAGATCGACAGGGAGATCGGCGTTGCGGCCGGGTCGTTCCTGATGGAGGTGCCTAATTCGCCGTACGGGGAGAAGGGCGTCTTCATGTTCGCGGACTGCGGTGTCAACCCGGAGCCGAACGCCAGGCAGCTTGCGGGCATCGGTGTCCTCTCCGCGCGGCTCTTCCGGCAGCTCGTCGGAAAGACGCCGCATGTCGCGTTCCTGAGCTATTCATCGAAGGGCAGCGCCGAAGGGCCGCTCGTCGACAAGATCAGGGACGCCGTCGCTAAGGCAAGGGAGATGATGCCGGATATCTCGATCGACGGGGAGTTCCAGGTCGATAGCGCCCTGGTGCCCGAAGTCGCGAAGATAAAATGTCCCGGAAATGATGTAGCGGGCAGGGCGAACGTCCTGATATTCCCGGACCTCAATTCAGGCAATATTTCCTACAAACTCACGCAGAGGCTCGCCAACGCGCGTGCCGTCGGCCCGCTCCTGATGGGATTCACGGAGCCGTGCAGCGACCTTTCGAGAGGGTGCAACGTCGACGATATCGTCGATGCCGTCGCCGTAACGGTGATAAGGGCGCAATGTTAATATTAGTCATCAACTGCGGAAGCTCATCGGCAAAGTACCAGCTGTTTGACGTGTCGGACCATAAGGTCCTCGCGCGCGGTGCCGTCGACAGGATCGGCCATCACGGCGCGTGCCTGAAACACCACCGCGGCAGCGCTACATTCGAGCGCAGGGTCGAGTGCCGGGACCATAATGTCGCGATCAACCTGATCGTCGATATACTTGCCGATAGGCGCCATGGCGTCATACGGTCAAAGGATGAAATAGGGGGCGTGGGCCACAGGGTAGTCCACGGGGCCGAAGAGTTCAAGAACTCGACGCTGATAACGCCGCGCGTCATCAGGTCGATCGAGAAATACAGCGAGCTTGCGCCGCTGCACAACCCGCCGGCGGTGCTGGGGATCAGGGCCTGCCGTAACATATTGCCGGGCGTGCCGCAGATAGCGGTCTTTGACACGTCGTTCCATCAGACAATGCCGCCAAAGGCATTCTTATACGGGCTGCCGTACCGGCTCTATAAGAAATACGGGATACGAAAATACGGCTTTCACGGCACAAGCCACAGGTTCGTCGCTGAGAAGGCGGCCGAGATTCTCAAGCGCCCGCTTAAAGCTCTGAAGCTCATCACCTGCCATCTCGGCAACGGCTGCAGCATGGCGGCCGTGGACAGGGCGCACTCTGTCGATACGACCATGGGGTTTACCCCGCTCGAAGGGCTCCTGATGGGGACGCGGTCGGGCGATCTCGACCCGGCAGTCGTTTTCTACATCATGGAGAAGGAGATGGTCTCGCCGGAGACGATCAGCGATATCCTGAACAAGGAGAGCGGCCTTCTCGGCGTATCCGGTATCAGCAATGACATGCGCGATATACTGAAAGCGGTTTCGGGTAAAGGCGAGAAGGCGAAGTGGTCGCGGATCGCCATAGAGATATTCATCTACAGGATAGTCAAATACATTGGCGCGTACTACGCGGCGATGGGTGGGCTTGACGCGGTGATATTTACGGCTGGGATAGGCGAGAACAACCCGTGGCTCGTGGGTCGCGTCAAGGCAGCCCTGAAGAATGTTGTTCCGAAGAAAGCCGCATTCATGGTCATCCCGACTAACGAAGAGCTTTTGATAGCCAGGGATACGTTCAATATAATACAAACCCTTCGGCAGGCTCGGGGTACGTTATCCTGAGTGAAGTCGAAGGATACAAAGGAGCTGGGAATGCCGAATCCAAAACGTAAACACTCTAAGGCACGGCGGGATAAGCGCAGAAGCGCGAACTCGAAGATGTACTCGAACAATCTCTCCGTCTGCTCGCATTGCAAGAAGCCGAGGATGCCGCACCGTGTCTGTCCGTATTGTGGGTATTACAAAGGCAAGCCGGTCATCATAGTTGAGACGGTCGAAGAGAAGAAGAAGTAACATAGAGTTTCACCTCGTAAAATTCGGAGGTTGTGTTCGATGAAGATTGTCGTTGACGCGATGGGTAGTGATCGCGCTCCTGCGGTCGAGGTTGAAGGTGCGGTAGAGGCCGTAAAGGAATATGGCCACGACGTGGTGCTGGTCGGTGACGAGCCGATCGTGCGCGAGGAGCTTAAAAAGCACGAGGACTTCGGCGATAAGATCACGGTCGTCCACGCCGGCGAGAGGATCGAGATGCATGAGCCTGCGGCGATCTCGGTTAGGCGCAAGCGGAAGTCGTCGATTGTCGTCGGCATGGAGCTGCTCAAGCGCGATGAAGCCGACGGGTTCGTCAGCGCCGGCAATACAGGGGCCGTCGTATGCGCCGCGATGCTGTCGCTCAGGCTTCTGCCGGGCGTAGAGAGGCCGGGGATAGCCATCGTCATACCGACGCTCCTGGGCACGTCCGTTATCATCGATGTGGGTGCCAACATCGACCCGAAGCCGATGCACCTGCTCCAATACGGGATAATGGCGGATGCGTATTGCAGGTACATATTGCACAAGGAAAATCCAAAAGTCGGCCTGCTGAATGTCGGTGAGGAAGCATCGAAGGGCACCGATTTTATCAAGGAGGCTCACACGCTCCTCAGCGAATCGAAGCTCAATTTTATAGGCAACATCGAAGGGCGGGACATCTACGCGGGTACCGCGGATATAGTCCTGTGCGACGGGTTTGTCGGTAATGTGATACTGAAAGTGTCCGAGAGCGTCATCGATACGCTGGTGAAGCTGATCAAACAGGAGATCAAGGCGAATTTCATCGCGACGCTCGGCGCGCTGCTGGCGAGCCCCGCGTTCAACGCGCTGAAGAAGAAGATGGACTACGCCGAGTACGGCGGGGCGCCGCTGTTGGGCGTAGACGGAAGGTGCATCATAAGCCACGGCTCGTCGACCCCGAAAGCGATAAAGAACGCGATACGCGTTGCGGCCGATTTCAAAACCAACGATGTCAACAAACATATCCTCGAAGAACTGGAAACCTACTAAATATGTGCCAAACGAAGAAAGCCGGGATACTGGGGTTAGGTAAATATCTTCCCGAGAAGAGGCTTACGAACAAGGACCTCGAACGCATCGTCGATACGACTGACGAATGGATCTTCACGCGCACCGGGATAAAAGAGCGCCGGATAGCCCGCGACGACGAAGCGACCAGCGACATGGCTACAGAGGCTGCCAGGAAGGCGCTCTCGGCCGCCGGCCTGGAGGCGAAAGATATCGACCTGATCATCGTGGCCACGATAACCCCCGACATGTTCTTCCCGGCGACGGCGTGCCTTGTCCAGGAGAAGATAGGCGCGCGCCAGGTTCCGGCATTCGATATAAGCGTCGCCTGCTCAGGATTTATCTACGGGCTTTCGATAGCAAATCAGTTCATAAGCTCAGGTACCTACAAGCACGCGCTCGTGATCGCCGCCGAGAAGCTGTCGTCGATAACCGACTGGACCGACCGGTCGACCTGCGTGCTCTTCGGTGACGGGGCAGGCGCGGCGGTGCTCGGCCCCGTCGAGAAGGGCGGGATACTTTCGATGCATCTCGGCGCCGACGGGAAGCAGGGCGACCTGATAAAGCTGCCCGCCGGCGGCTCGCGGATACCGGCCAGCAGGAAGAGCGTCGAGGACAAGCTCCACTTCATAAAGATGAACGGCGCGGAGCTCTTCAAGCATGCCGTGCGCATCATGGCCGACGCGGCGCTTGAAGCGACGAGGCCGCTCGGGCTGAAGGCTGACGACCTGAACCTCGTCATACCGCACCAGGCAAATATCAGGATCCTGAATGCCGCGGCAAAACGGATGGGCCTGTCACAGGATAAGATATACCTGAATATCGAAAAATACGGCAACATGTCGGCAGCTTCGAGCGCGGTCGCGCTCGTCGAGGCCGTTGAAGAAGGCAGGATCAAGAAGGGCGACAAGATCCTGCTCGACGCCTTCGGCGGAGGGCTGACATGGGGAGCTATAGTGATCGAGTGGTGACCGCATGTTAAATTCCAATTTCCAAAGGACATCATCATGACAGAATGTGCGTTCATATTTCCGGGGCAGGGCTCGCAGGCGGTCGGCATGGGCAAGGACCTTTACGAAAACTTTCCGCAGGCCAAGGAGGTTTTCGATACGGCGAACACAGTCCTGAAGTTCGATATAAAGAAACTCTGCTTCGAAGGTCCGCAGGAAGATCTTTCGACGACACACAACAGCCAGCCTGCCATCCTCGCGACGAGTATCGCGGCATTGCGGGTATTTGAAGCATCGCCGCTCTTCGCACACTACACACCGAAGTTCTGTATGGGCCTCAGTCTCGGCGAATACACGGCGCTCGTCGCTGCAGGGTGCATCTCTTTTGAAGACGCGCTCGTGCTGGTCAGGAAGCGCGGCGAGTACATGGAAGACGCCTCCCGCAGGAATCCCGGCACAATGGCGTGCGTGATCGGTATGGACCTGAAGGCGGTCGAGGATCTCTGCAAAGGCCTCGGCTGCGAGATAGCGAACCTTAATTGCCCCGGGCAGGTGGTCGTATCCGGCAAGACGAACAATATTGAGCTTTTCGCGAGCCTTGCGAAGGATAAGGGCGCAAAGCGGGTGCTGTTGCTCGACGTGAGCGGTCCGTTCCATTCATCGCTTATGACGGGGGCGCGCGATAAGCTCAAGGATTACATCGAAAAGGTCCGGATATCGGCGCCGAAGATACCGTTCATCAGTAATGTCGACGCACAGCCTCAGACCGATCCCGCGAAGATCAAGGAGAACCTGATAGCGCAGGTGAATTCCAGGACGCTGTGGGAGGGGTCGATGAAGCTTGTCGCCCAAAGCGGGGTCAGGACATTTGTCGAAATAGGGCCGGGGCAGGTGCTTAAGGGGCTGGCGAAGAAGATCGATCCCAAGCTCGAGCTGAAGAATGTCGGCACCGTCGTGGACCTCCAGATACACGTAACGGCGCCGTAAGTAGCCGGTCCTGCGCACATCATGAAGATCGCACTCTCCAGGAGCTTCATTACAGCTGTTGCCGCCAGCCTTACGCTGTCCCTGCTGGTTCTCGCAAAAGGCGGTTACCTGTTTCCGAAAAAGACCGGTTCATTCGAATATATCAGGAAGGGTGAGGCTCTCCTCGATAAAGGCAACTACACGGGCGCTATTGCCCTGTTCGAGAAAGCCAACGCCGCATCACCCGAGAACAAGACAATCGCCGATGACCTGATATATTCTTATTCAAAGCACGCTGCACGGCTCGCCGACGGGGAAAAATATGACGATGCGGTCTCTTACATGGTCAAGGCATATGGCATAGCAGCGAACGCATATACGATGCAGAACCTGGCGCTTACCTTTGAGAAGAAGGCATTGTATGAGGCAAGGCGCGAAGAATGGCCCAAAGCACTCAATAGCTTCGAAAAGGCGCGGCTCGCCGCGGAAGATTCAAATATCGCGATCAAAAGCCTGAGGATCTCACTGTACAATGACGCGGCGAACGAATTCAAGGCCGGACGTAGCAAGCTTGCGATCACACTCCTGAAGCAGGCTGCGCTCGTTTACCAGGATAGCCATATATTCTCGCTGCTTGGCACAATTTATTATAAGCTTTCCGATCTTGAGAAGGCCCGTTTTTATTTTGAAAAGGCCCGGCTCCTCGATCCGCAGGATAGGGACCTGGCAGAGGGCGTGCGCAAGGTGTCGAGTGAGCTCGAACTGTCGCAGGAAAAGACGGTCAGGCAGATCCCGCATTTTGAACTGCGGTACGACAAAGGCCAGCAGATCGACTCAGGCTATGTGGCGGGCGTGCTGGAGAGGGCCTATTTTGACGTCGGGAAAGACCTGGGGTATTATCCCGGTTCAAAGACCACGGTATTTTTTTACTCAACCGGTAATTTCAGGGACATATTCAAGACGCCGAGCATCGTGAGGGCGTTCTACGATGGCAATATGAGGATACCCATGCCTGAATCGGCGCTCGATGCGAAGGAGTTGGCGAGTTATCTGTATCATGAGTACACGCATGCGGTGCTGTCGGCAATGACCGGCAATATCTGTCCGCCGTGGCTCGGCGAGGGCATTGCCGTATGGGAAGAGGTGAGGTGGACCCGGCCGGGCGCTGTAATTAAACTGCCGGAGAAGGCCCTTGAAGGGCGCGCGCTTACGGTGCAGCGCTTGAGCGACGCTTTTAAGGGCACGGCCGCCGAAAAGACGGATATCCAGCTCTATTATTTACTCGCGTATACCGTCGCTGATTATATCGTGGATACGTGGGGGCCGGGCGGGCTGCGCGATGTCTTGGGGAGGATATCGGACGGAGCTCACGCGATAAATGCGATCGACGACGAGTTTTCTATCAGTGAAAAAGAATTCGATACGCGGTGGATTAATTATCTCCGGGGAAAATACGTAAACTAGGAGGGTTGCAATGGGAAAATCGCTCAAGGGGACGAAGACGGAAAGGAACCTGCTGGCGGCATTCGCGGGCGAGTCGCAGGCCAGAAACAGGTACACATATTTCGCGAGCGCCGCCCGCAAGGGTGGCTACGAGCAGATAGCGAATATCTTCACCGAGACGGCCGAGAACGAAAAAGAGCACGCGAAGATATTCTTCAAGCATCTCGAGGGCGGCGATGTCGTCATCAACGCGGCGTACCCGGCCGGCTCGATCAGGGACACGAAGGCGAACCTGGAAGCGGCGGCCGACGGTGAGAAGCTGGAATGGACGACCCTCTACGCCGATTTCGCGAAGACGGCCACAGACGAGGGCTTCCCTGACGTGGCGCGGTCTTTCGAGCAGATCGGGAAAGTCGAGAGATTCCACGAGGCGAGGTACAGGAAGCTTATCGATAACATCGCGAAGAATGAGGTCTTCAAGCGCACGCAGCTAGCGAAGTGGCATTGCATCAATTGCGGCTACGTGCACGAAGGCGCAGAGGCGCCGAACGAATGCCCCGCGTGCAGGCATCCGCGGGCATACTACGAAATATTGGCCGAGAACTTCTAGCCATGGCACGGGCCCTGGCGGAAACAATAGGTTACCGGAAGGGCGCTATAGTCAGCCGCGAAATAGCGCGGAAGAGGGCCGGAACGGTCACGGTCTTCGCGTTCGATAAGGGACAGGCCTTAAGCGAGCACACGGCCCCGTTCGATGCGATCGTCTATATCCTTGACGGACAGGCCCAGATCACCATCGCGGGGTCGCGCCGTCCGGCAAAGGCGGGCGAGATGGTGGTGATGCCGGCTGATAAGCCGCACGCGCTGAAGGCGGCGCGGCGATTCAAGATGCTGCTTATCATGTTAAGATCCGGGGACTAAAGGTGTTCCGGCCGACAGAGGTGCTCTTTAGTCCCACGACGAGATGTAACCTGCGCTGCGCCCACTGCGATGTAGAGCGCACCGGAAAGACGCTTTCGGCCGGCAGTGCGAAGAGATTTCTTAAAGGGTGCGCAAGGCTCGGCGTAAAGCGCGTCGGTTTTACCGGCGGAGAGCCGTTCCTGGCGCTGGATTTCCTCTGTGATGTAAGTTCTGAGGCTCTCAGGCAGGGATTTCTCTTCGACAGGATCATGACCAACGGTGTGTGGTGGAGCGACACTCTCGCGATGGCCGGGTCGCTTATGCGGCTGCGGGGCGCAGGCTACGACGGTTCGATATGTGTCAGCGTCGATGCATTCCACGCTCAGGGCATAAAAAAGGCGGCAGAGTTTATTAAGACCGCCGTTTCGGTCTGGCGAAGGCCTGACATTGTATCCGTCGCGTATGTGGGCGGCTGCCGGGACAGACAGACCGCCCGGAAGCTCGACGCACTCGACAAAGCGGTGAAGGGAGCAGGCATATGTATCAGGAAGGTCAAGATACCTCTTTCGGCGGCCGGCAGGGGAACGGCAGTAAAGGGAGCCTGGGACGGCGCGTGGTTTAAAGAAGACCATTGCAGGGGACCCGGCAACGCGTTTTTCGTTTTGCCCAGCGGCGACGTCAAGCCGTGCTGCGGGTACGCGACGCTCAGACGGGAACTGACGGTGGGTAATATACAGCGCGACAGCGCGCATGATATCATGAAAAATATCCGCGGCAATCGTTTCGTCAGCGCCGTCTTCAATTCCGGTTTGAGCGCGATACGGAAAAAGCTCGAAGCGGGGCTCTGGCGCTTCCCGGGCAAGACGACCGACCATTGCTTTTTCTGCGAGTACCTCCTAAAAAAAGTTCCGCGAAAGGTGCTCGCAAAGGCCCTGGCAACGATCCTCCTGTTCTTATTCGCAATCACCTTCCAGGCATCCGCGCAGGAGCTTAAGCCCGCGAAAGACATGCGCCGTATACCCGCAAAAGTGCTGCGCAGGATCGATATCCCGGCATGGTATCACGAAGGCATGTTCTACGACGGCAAATCGTTATGGCTGGCCAACGGCGAAAAAGGAAAGATATGGGTCATCGACGCTTCCTCGGGTAAGGTGACCTCTGAGATTGTTCCCGTCGCCGATTTCGCCGAGGCATTGATACGGCGTCCCGACGGAGCCTTGTTCACGACCGAATGGTATACCATGAAGCTGTATAAGGTCAGGCTGGAAGGCGGCCGGCTCGTGCCGGAATCGGAGCTGTCGTTCTATCCCGCGCATCCGGCCGGGCTTGCCAGCGACGAAAAACGCCTGTTCGTCGTCGTATGGAAGCGCGGCTTCGGCACGAAGTTCGAGCTCGTCGAGCTTGATGCCGGCATGAAGATAATCAACAGGATGATGATCAAGGGTATCCATGAGCCTGACCAGCTTACGTGGGACGGCAAAGACCTCTGGGCGTCGAGCTGGTACTCTAAGCGCGTGTACAGGATCGATACCGTTGTATGGGAGATTACAGGATATTTCAACTCGCCGGTAACAAAGACGACGGGTATCGCCTGGGACGGTAAATACATGTGGGTGACCGGCACATACGGTGACCTGTACCAGATGGAGATAGGAGGGTAGCGCCGTGGGGCGTATAGTGAGAGAGATCCCGGCGGTACTGATGCTCGCCGTCATAGTGGCGGCATTGTGCGTGTGCGCCCGGCAGCATGCCTGTGCGGCGGCGAAGATAACGGTGACGAGCGCCTCTTTTAAAGAGGGCCAGATGATGCCCGAAAAGCACGCGTATGACAAAGACAATTCTTCGCCTTCGATAGGATGGTCCGGGATCCCTGCGGGCACCAGGACTATAGCCGTTATCTGCGATGACCCTGATGCGCCTTCGGGCAGCTGGGTGCATTGGGTCATATTCAATATTCCCGCTTCTGCGATCGGGTTGCCGGAAGGTATACCGATGGCTGAACAGTTCGATGACGGCACGTTGCAGGGAACCAACGATTTTAAGAAACCCGGTTATGACGGCCCCTATCCGCCGTACGGGACGCACAGGTATGTCTTTACAGTGTATGCCCTCGACATGGTGTCAGATCTCGCGCAGGATGCGACGAGGCAGGACCTTATGCGCGCTATGGGCGGCCACGTGCTTGGCACGGGCTCGCTCACGGGACGGTATAAAAGAAAAATTGACACCCCCAAAGAGGATGTGATAGAGTAAATCTGCTCATGGATACAAAGAATATATGCATAATCGGTGACGGTGGTTGGGGCACGACATTAGGTATCCTGCTCTCCGGCAAAGGATGCAGCGTAACGCTCTGGGGGGCGTTTCCTGATTATATTGAAACGTTCCGCAGAGCCCGGCAGAATATAAAATTCCTGCCCGGCGTAAAGCTGCCCGACAGTTTTAAGCTCACCTCCGACCTCGAAGAGGCCCTCAGGAATAAAGATATCGTCGTCCTTGCCGTCCCGTCGCAATATATGAGGGCGGTCCTCATGATGCTCAAGATGGAGAATCTCGAAGGCAAGGTCCTGGTGAGCGTTGCAAAAGGTATAGAGAATACCACGCTTAAGAGGATGTCGGAAGTGATCGGCGAGATCCTCGGCGCACGGCAGGTCGCTGTCCTCTCGGGACCGACGATAGCCCTCGAGGTCGTCAACGGCGTACCGACCTCAGCGGTAATAGCGTCAAAAGACCGCATCCTTGCATCGGAGCTCCAGGATCTCTTTATGACAGAGCGGTTCCGCATTTATACGAATGATGACGTCATTGGCGTTGAACTCGGGGGCTCGCTTAAGAACATTATCGCCATCGCCGCCGGCACGCTCGACGCGCTCGGTTTTGGGACCAATTCGAAGGCGGCGCTGCTGACCCGGGGCATCGTCGAGATGGCGAGGCTCGGCGTCGCTATGGGCGCCAAGCGCGATACCTTTTACGGGTTAAGCGGCCTGGGCGACCTCACGACGACCTGCACAAGCCAGTATTCGAGAAACAGATGGCTCGGGGAAGAGATAGGCAGGGGCAGGAAGATGAAGGATATCGTGAAAGAGACTGAGATGGTCGTCGAGGGTGTCGCAACCGCGCGATCCGCGTATGACCTGTCGAAAAAATATAAAGTCGATATGCCCATAACCACCGAGATCTACAGGGTCCTCTACGAAAACAAAGACCCCAAGCAAGCCATCCGCGACCTCATGACACGGCCATCCAAGACCGAGATCGAATACCTTTCTTAAAAAGCGTTTCCGCCACCGATTATATACCCAAAAACATCTTTTTTGTTCCATAAAGCATGCGGATTTGATATAATACTGGCCTGCCATTATCAATATTATGGTGTATGTCGGGGCGTAGCGCAGACCGGCTAGCGCACTTGTTCAATGAGCAGATGCGTTATGTCCGTCCGAAGGACGACATAACGCATAGGCCGCAGGCCGTCTGCGAATTAATCCCGCAAGACTCAGCTTAAGAGATCGCAGTCAGCTATAAAGTTGTCTTGCGGGACTTGGGATTAGATATATAATAGCGAATTCATATCGGGGAGTAGCGCAGCCCGGCTAGCGCACTTGCTTGGGGTGCAAGGGGTCGTGAGTTCAAATCTCATCTCCCCGACCATTTTACAAAGGAAGCAGTATGAAAACGGTCAATATCGGGATAATCGGTTTCGGGACCATAGGCGCCGGTGTTGTGAAGGCACTTACGTCCAGGAGGGCATTCCTGCGAGAGAAGAGCGGCATCGATATAAATATCGTCAAAATATGCGATAAGGACCTGAAGACGAGGCGTAGCGTAAAAGTCGCAAAGAGCCTCCTTACGAAAGTTGTCGGCAAGGTGATCTACGATCCTACAATCGATATCGTCGTTGAGCTTATCGGCGGTATAACCCCGGCAAAAGACATCGTGCTCGAGTCGCTTAAGGCAGGCAAGAATGTCGTCACTGCGAACAAAGCGCTTCTTTCCGACTCCGGTGACCAGATATTCAGCCTGGCGAACGACCTGGGCCTCTCGGTAGGGTTTGAGGCGTCGGTCGGGGGCGGTATCCCGATCATACGGGCGATCAAGGAAGGGTTTATCGCTGACCGGATAGAGCTCATCTACGGTATTATCAACGGGACGAGTAACTTCATATTGACCAGGATGGCCGAAGATAAGCTCTCTTTCAAAGAAGCGCTCGCGATCGCCCAGGTCCGGGGATATGCCGAGAAGGACCCGTATCTCGATATCAGCGGCGGCGATTCTGCCCATAAGTTGTCGATCCTCGCCCTTCTGGGATTCGGCGCGGTAGTCAAGCCGGCGGATATTTACACCGAAGGCATCGTCGATATCGAACAGGATGACATCCAGTATGCCGCCGGCATGGGATACGCCATCAAGCTGCTTGCCATAGCAAAGAGAAATAAAGGTGCCCTGGAGCTCCGCGTCCATCCGACACTTATTCCCGCGTCGCATCTTCTGTCGAATGTGAGCGGTGTTTATAACGCCATATTCGTCAAAGGCGACCTGGTCGGTGAGAACCTGTTCTATGGCCAGGGCGCCGGTGCTCAGCCGACATCGAGCGCGGTGGTGAGCGATATCATGGCGATAGCCAAATGCATGAATGATGGTGGCGCGCAAGGGCATACATGCATGCGCGGCGCTCGATCAAAGATGGAGAAGTGCATACCGATCAGGAAAGACGTGAGCAGGATCGAGAAGATGGACGAGGTCATGACGAGATATTATATCAAGTTTCTCGCCATCGATAAGCCGGGAGTCCTCACAAAGATATCCGGCGTGCTCGCCAAACACAGGATCAGCATCGCGAGCGTCACCCAGAAGGAGCGCAGGGCCGGCAGCGTGGTCCCCATAGTGATGATGACGCACGATGCACTCGAGAGGGACATGGCGAAAGCGCTGAGGGAGATAGCCAGGTTGAATGTGATAAAGAAAAGGCTTGTCCGCATCAGGGTGGAGAATTGATATGTGGAAGGGCCTCATTGAAGAATACAGAAAGTTCCTGCCGGTAACGCCGAAGACACCGGTCGTCACGCTGAAGGAAGGCAACACTCCTTTGATATATGCCTGCCATATTTCCGGCCTTATCGGCGACGGGATCGAGGTATATTTAAAATATGAAGGGTTGAATCCCACCGGCTCGTTCAAGGACCGCGGGATGACGATGGCGATATCGAAGGCGCTTGAGGAAGGCTCTAAAGTGGTTATGTGCGCCTCGACCGGGAATACCTCGGCGTCTGCAGCGGCCTATGCGGCGAAAGCCGGCCTGAAATGCGTGGTACTTATTCCGGAAGGCAATATAGCGCTCGGAAAGCTTTCGCAGGCGCTCATCCACGGATCGAAGGTCATTGCGATCAAGGGCAATTTCGATGACGCGCTTGAGCTCGTCAAAGAGATCACTAAAAAATATCCCATTACGCTGGTAAATTCGCTCAATCCCTACAGGATAGAAGGGCAGAAGACCGGCAGCTTCGAAATATGCGACACACTGGGAGATGCGCCCGATTTTCACGCGATACCGGTAGGCAATGCAGGCAATATCACCGCGTATTGGAAGGGGTACAAGGAGTATAAGGACGCTGGTAAGAGCAGGAAACTGCCGAAGATGCTGGGCTTCCAGGCCGAGGGAGCCGCGCCTATTGTGTTGGGCCATCCTGTGAAGGATCCAAAGACTATTGCCACGGCCATCAAGATCGGTAATCCCGCGAGCTGGAAGCAGGCCGAGGCCGCGCGCGACGAATCAGGCGGCCTGATAGGCACGGTAACCGACGACGAGATCCTGGCGGCGTATAAGCTGCTTGCCTCGAAGGAAGGCGTATTTGTTGAGCCGGCGAGTGCGGCGAGCGTGGCCGGGGTATTGAAGCTCGCGAAAAAAGGTTATTTTAAAAATCTACGGACTACCGACTACGGACTGCCGACCAAGATCGTCTGCATCCTGACCGGCCACGGGCTCAAGGACCCGGACAGGGCGATAGCAAGTATCGAGAAACCTGTAACATTGGAACCGAAAGTTGAAGTGATCCTCAAGGAGATCGGGCTATGAAATACGCGATACTTGTCGGCGACGGGATGAGCGATTACCCCGTTCCTGAACTTGGCGACAGGACGCCTCTTGAGGTCGCGAAGATCCCGAACATGAACGATATCGTCAAGCACGGGATGATCGGCCTGGTCAAGACGGTCCCGTCAGGGATGAAGCCCGCCAGCGATATCGCGAACCTCGCCATCATGGGATACGACCCAAAGACGTATTATACCGGCAGGGGGCCGCTCGAAGCCGCGAATATAGGTATAGAGATCGCCGAGAACGAGATCGCGTTCAGGTGCAACCTTATCACCGCGAACAATGATACGCTCGCCGACTACAGCGCGGGGCATATTGCGGAAAAAGAGTCGAGGACGCTGATGGAGTATCTCGACAAAAAGCTGGGATCGGAGAAGGTCAGGTTTTACCACGGCAAAAGCTACCGTAACCTGACGGTCATCAGGACAAAGTCGGATGATGAGCTGAGCGGCCTGAAAAAAGTTGACTGCACCCCGCCGCATGATATCAGCGGGAAGTCTATTTCCAAACACCTTCCGAAGGGCAAGGGCGCCCGGATACTGGTTGAGCTGATGCAGGCGTCAAGGGAGATCCTTGAGAAGCAGGAGATAAATAGAGTCCGGGTGGATCTTGGCGAGAACCCCGGCAATATGATCTGGCTCTGGGGGCAGGGCACCAACCCGAACATGCCGACATTCAAAGGGCTCTTCGGCATCGAGGGATCGGTCATATCGGCGGTCGACCTGATCAACGGGATCGGCAAGCTTATCGGCCTCGAGGTGATACAGGTCCCCGGCGCGACCGGTTATTACGATACCAATTACCAGGGGAAGGGCGAGTACGCGGTCGCGTCGTTAAAGAGGAAAGATTATATCTTCGTCCATGTCGAAGCGCCGGACGAGGCGGGACATAACGGCGACGTGCGGGAGAAGATCAGGGCGATAGAGAACTTCGACAAGTTCGTGGTCGGCCAGGTCTGGCGATACCTGCAGGGCGCCGGTGATTACCGGGTCATGGTATTGTCGGACCACCCGACGCCCGTCTCGATAAAGACGCACGCGGCCGACCCCGCGCCGTTTGCCGTGGCGGGGACCGGGGTGGATCATAACGGCTTTGATGTCTTCAGTGAGGCGAATGCGAAAGAGAGCAAACTGAAATTCAAGAGCGGCGCCTCGCTGACCGAACGGCTGATAAAAGGGTGATACGATATGAGTAAAGGCATACTGGTGCAGAAGTACGGCGGCACGAGCGTCGCCGACGTGGACAGGATAAAGAACGTGGCCCGGCGCGTCCTGAGGGCCAGGAATGAGGGTTACGATGTGGTCGTCGTCGTATCCGCGCTCGGCGATACGACAGATAACCTTATTAGCCTGGCGCTCCAGGTGACCAACAGTCCGGCCGAACGAGAACTCGATATGCTCATCTCGACCGGCGAGCAGGTCTCCTGCGCGCTGCTGGCGATGGCGATACACGAGCTGGGCCAGGACGCGATATCGTGCACCGGCGCGCAGGTCGGGATCAAAACGGACGATTCATTCACCAAGGCTCGTATAATCGACATCAATGCGAAGCGTATCGTCGAGGAGCTCAGGAAGAAGCGCATAGTCATTGTTGCCGGATTTCAGGGCGTCAACATGAACCAGGATATCACGACGCTGGGCCGAGGCGGCTCGAATCTTACCGCTGTAGCGCTCGCTAAGGTCCTGGGAGCGGTGTCGTGCGAGATGAATACCGACGTCGAAGGAGTATTTACGACGGATCCGAAGATCGCCAAAGACGCGCGCAAGATCGACAGGCTGAGCTACGAAGAGATGTTCGAGCTCGCCAGCCTCGGCGCCCAGGTGCTGCAGCCCAGGTCTATAGAGTTCGCGATGAAGTTCGGGGTACCGATACACGTCAGGTCGAGTTTCTCCAATAAAACGGGCACGATAATTTCCAAGGAGGTCAGGGCGATGGAAGATATAGTCGTTTCGGGCGTGGCGCTGACAAAGAACGAGGCGAAGGTGACGATATGCGATGTGCCTGACAGGCCGGGCATCGCGGCGAAGATATTCAAAGAGCTGGCGAAGCAGGACATAAATGTCGATATGATAGTCCAGAACGTATCGAGGACAGGTGCGACAGACATGTCGTTCACCGTACCGGCGAACGATCTGAATAAGACGATCAAGGTCGCCAGGGGCATCTCGGGCAGTATCAGGGCGGGGGGCATCATCTTCGACAAGGACATAGCAAAAGTCTCGATAGTCGGCATAGGGATGAAGAGCCATTCCGGCGTCGCCGCGAAGATGTTCGAGGCGCTTGCCGAGAACCGGATAAATATAGAGATGATATCGACAAGCGAGATCAAGATATCGTGCGTCGTCGCCAGGAAGCGCGGTGAAGATGCCGTTCGGGCGATACACTCGAAATTCGGACTCGGCAAAAAGAGGAGCTTATGAGCAGGATAGAGCTGTATGATACCACGCTGCGGGACGGCGCGCAGACGGAGGGCATCTCGTTCACGGTCGCGGACAAGCTGAGGATCTGCGAGAAGCTTGACGAACTCGGGATCAGCTTCATCGAAGGCGGCTGGCCCGGCGCCAATCCGAAGGACATGGACTTCTTCAAAAAAGCTAAAGGTTTGCGCCTGAAGAACGCGCAGGTCGTGGCCTTCGGCAGCACGCGCCACGCCGGAACGAAGGCAGCCTCCGATAAGGTCCTGAAAGGCCTGCTTGCCGCCGGCACTAAGTACATAACCATATTCGGGAAGAGTTGGGACCTGCACGTGCGCGATGTCCTGAAGGTGGACCTTGCGGAAAATATCCGGATGATCGAGGACAGCGTCGCATTCCTGAGGTCAAGGGGTAGGTCGGTCATATTTGATGCCGAGCACTTCTTCGACGGATTCAACGCTAACAGGGAATATGCGTTACAATGCATCAAAGCAGCCGAGGCTGCCGGTGCAGAGCGTATCGTCTTATGCGATACGAACGGCGGGACGGTGACATCGAGAGTGTTTGAGGTCGTCGAAGAGGTCAAGGCCGCCATGAAGACGCCCCTTGGCATACACGCGCACAACGATTCGGAGATGGCGGTCGCCAACTCTGTAGCCGCGGTACAGGCAGGCTGCATCCACGCGCAGGGCACGATCAACGGTTACGGCGAGCGATGCGGCAACGCCAACCTGATATCGATAGCGGCAAACCTGAAGCTCAAGCTCGGCATCGACTGTATCTCCGACCTGCAGATGAGAGAACTGACCGAGGTCGCCAGGTTCGTGGCCGAGGTTTGCAACATGAGACTGAATGACAACCAGCCGTTCGTCGGGAACAGCGCGTTTGCCCATAAGGCGGGCGTCCATGTGAACGCAATCCTGAAGAACAGCGCGACCTATGAGCATGTCGATCCCCACGCGGTGGGAAACCGCAGGCGGCTGCTCATCTCCGAGCTTGCGGGAAAATCGACCATCCTTAAGAAGGCAGAAGAGATAGATGTTGATCTCGGAAGTGACGCCGCGAAGTCCAGAAAGATATTGAAGACCCTGCAGGAGCTGGAGCATAAGGGGTACCATTTCGAGGTGGCTGAGGCATCGCTGGAGCTTCTTATAAAGCGGATCATGAAGAAGTTCAAAGACTTCTTCGAGCTCGAGGATTTCAGGGTGATCATCGAGAAGAAGAAGGGCGGCAGGATGTCGTCCGAGGCAACTATCAAGCTCAAGGTCGGCAAAGAGATCGAACACACCGCGTCGCTTGGCGACGGTCCGGTCAATGCCCTCGACAGCGCCCTCAGGAAAGCGCTTAAGAAGTTCTATCCCAGGATCGCCGAGATGCACCTGACAGATTACAAGGTCCGCGTGCTGGACGAGAAGGAAGGCACGGCTGCCCGCGTGCGCGTCCTCATCCAGTCGCAGGATACGGATGCATCATGGTGGACGATGGGCGTATCGGAGAACATCATCGACGCATCGTGGCAGGCGCTCGTCGATTCGGTTGAATATAAGCTGTTGAAAGATTCGAAGAAATAGCGCGGGGGTCGACGGTATGATTAAGAGCGTAACGCTTGGTGAAGAGCTGGTGATCTCGGCAAACAATAAGGTCGGATTACTGGCGGATATCGCGTCGATGCTGGCGAGCCGCGGCATCAATATCGAATCGGCGCTCGGCTATGAGTCGGGCAGGACCGCAAAGCTCATGCTGGTGACCAGCGCCAACCTCGCTATCGTCAATGAACTCAAGAAAAAGAAGTACAAGTCCGTCAAGGAGACCGAAGTCGTGATGGTGGAGCTTCTGGACAGGCCGGGAGCCATGAAGGTAGTCACCACCGAGCTCAAAAAGGCCCGGATCGATATCAAGTATCTCTATATCACATCGCCGTCGGTGAGGCAGGGCTCATCGAGAATGGTCATATCCACGAGCGATAACGAGGCCGCGATGGCGCTTCTGGCGAAGTTTACGGAATCGGGCGACTGACAGGGACCGGCGCACCTTCTTTGAAGGGAGCGGGGTAAACGGAAGAAGGTGCGGGATGAAGATTGCGATTGAGAAGCTGGACATGAAGGAACTCGAAAAGCGCGGCGTATTTTCGTGGCCCATCTGGGAGAAGGAAGTTTCGAAATTCGACTGGCACTATGATTCGTCCGAGCAGTGCTATTTCCTCGATGGCAACGTCACCGTCGAAACGAAAGACGGCGGGTCGGTGAGTTTCGGCAAAGGCGATTTCGTCACATTCCCGGTCGGGCTGACCTGCGTGTGGCATGTGAAAGAGCCGGTAAAGAAACACTACAAGTTCACCTAAGATAATGACGGAATTGCCTAAAGCGTACGATCCTCACGATGTAGAGGACAGGATCTATAAGACATGGGAAGAAAACGGGTATTTTCACGCCGATCCGGATCCCGCTAAGAAGCCGTATTCGATAGTCATCCCGCCCCCCAATATCACCGGCATCCTGCATATGGGCCATGCCCTCAATAACACGATACAGGATATCCTTATCCGCTTCAAGCGTATGCAAGGTTTCCGGGCGGAGTGGATGCCGGGGACCGACCATGCCGGCATCGCCACGCAGAACGTCGTCGAGAGGAAGCTTGCCAAGGACGGGATCAAGCGTCAGGAGCTGGGCCGGGAGAAGTTCGTCGAAGAGGTATGGAAGTGGCGCGAGGAATACGGCTCGACGATCATCCGCCAGCTAAAGTCGCTCGGCTGCTCCTGCGACTGGGAGCGGACCCGCTTCACGATGGATGAGGGCCTGTCCGATGCGGTGATCGAGGTATTCATCCGGCTCTATGAGAAGGGCCTCATCTACAGGGGCAATTACATAATCAACTGGTGCCCGCGGTGCCAGACCGCGCTCTCCGATGAGGAGTCGCAGCATAAAGACGTCGACGGCATGCTGTATTATGTCAAATATCCCGTCAAGGGCTCGACGAAGCAGAAGGAGGAGCATGTCACGATAGCGACGACGCGTCCGGAGACGATGCTCGGTGACGTTGCGATCGCGGTGAACCCGAAGGATAAGAGGTATAAGGGCCTCAAGGACAGGGTGGTCATCCTGCCGATTATGAACCGCGAGCTGAGGGTCGTGTTTGACACGCTTGTCGACATGAAGTTCGGCACCGGCGCGCTCAAAGTCACGCCCGCGCACGACCCGGTCGATTTCGAGCTCGGCCTGAAACACGGCCTCGAGCAGATCAACGTGATGAACGACGACGCTACCGTGAACGCAAACGGCGGCGAATACGAAGGGATGGACCGTTTCGAGGCCAGGGAAGCCATCGTCGAGGCGCTGAAGGAGCGGGGGCTCTTCATCAAGTCGGAACCGCACCGCCACGCGGTCGGCCATTGTTACCGGTGCCATACGATGGTCGAGCCGCGCCTGTCGCCGCAATGGTTCGTGAAGATGAAGCCGCTGGCGAAGCCGGCCATCGATGCCGTGAAGAGCGGTCAGATCAAGTTCTATCCCGCGCGGTGGATGAAGGTCTATCTTGACTGGATGGAGAATATCCGCGATTGGTGCATATCGCGCCAGATATGGTGGGGACATAGGATACCCGTCTACTACTGCAAAAAGTGCGAAGAGGGAAAAAGTATTATCGTTTCGAAGGCAAGGCCGGAGAAATGCCCGAAATGCGGCTCTGCCGATATAGAGCAGGATCCGGATGTGCTCGATACGTGGTTCTCGTCGTGGCTCTGGCCGTTCTCGACGTTCGGCTGGCCCAAGGATACGCCGGAGCTGAAATATTTCTATCCGACAGACGCGCTCGTCACCGCGCAGGAGATCATATTCTTCTGGGTGGCGAGGATGATCATGGCCGGCCTCGAGTTTAAGGGGGACATTCCGTTCAGGCATGTCTACATACACGGTACGGTCCGCGACATCACCGGCACGAAGATGTCGAAGTCGCTCGGCAACGTCATCGACCCGCTCGACATGATACAGAAGTACGGTACCGACGCGCTCCGCTTCAGCATCATATCGATAACGTCGCAGGGGCAGGACGTCTTCCTGTCCGAGTCGAAGTTCGAGCTCGGCAGGAACTTCGCGAATAAGATCTGGAACGCTTCGCGGTTCATACTTTCAAACCTGAAATCCGAAGAGGTCAATACCGATCTCTGCGTTTTCTTTAAGGGTGCCAGCCTGACACTCCCGGAGAGGTGGGTACTCTCCCGGTTCTATTCGACGCTTCATTACGTCGGCGAATGCCTCGACCAGTACAGGTTTAACGAGGCTGCCAACGCTATATATGAATTCATATGGCATGAGTTCTGTGACTGGTACATTGAGACGGCAAAGACGACGATAGGCCGGGCGGCCTCGCAGGTGATACTCTATAAAGTCCTGGAGAAGTCGCTGCGCATGCTTCACCCGTTCATGCCCTTTATTACCGAAGAGATATGGCAGAAGCTGCCGCGGTCGAAAGACGTGGCGGCTGAGTCGATTATGCTCACGTCCTGGCCGCACATACAGAAAGAGATGATATCCAAAAAGTGTGAAACCCAGATGCAGGAGATCATACAGCTCGTCACCGCCGTACGGAATATCAGGGCGGTGTGGAATATAGACCTGAGGACGGATCTGAATGTCATCATCAATGTCAGGGACGGAGCGCTCGGGAAGCTGATAGGCGACAATATTGATTTTGTGAAACGGATGGCAAGGATATTGGGCCTTAAGATCGGCACACACCCGAAGCCGAAGGGCGCGGCGGTCAGCATCATCGGCGCCATGGAGGTATACGTGCCGCTCGAAGGGCTGATAGATTTCCAGAAAGAGAAGGCTCGGCTCGAGAAGGAGATGGACAGGATGGCCCAGGAGATGAAGGCCCTCACAGGCCGCCTCAAAGACAAGCATTTCCTGTCCAAGGCGCCTGAAGAGGTAGTCGAGAAGCAGCGCCAGCGCAAGACGGAGCTGGCACTACAGATGGAGAAGTTGAAAGCCAACCTGAAAGAGATAGTTGCATAACCGGGGAGGGTACAATGGTGAAGTGTTTATTGTCAGTGATCGTTTTGGCGGGCTTTATTTTCACGGGCGCGTATGCCGCTGATGACCAGAAGGCGCAATGCGCGACAGTGGCCACCCGTTCCGATGACCAATCAGGCATACTGGGTTTCAATCCGTTTAAGGCCCGCCAGGCAAGGGGGCTGGGTGATGACGAAGGCGGCGGCGCCGACAGGATGGGTGTCATGTCACCGGGGCAGTCATACGACGGGAATACCGGAATGCCGAATGTAGTCTCAAGCGACAGCTCGGACCAGGTCTGGTAGGCTCATGCGGCTGGATAAGGAACGGGTGCTCCCGATCATCAAGGCGGCGCTGAAAGAGGATATCGGCAAAGGCGACGTGACGACGCAGGCGCTTGTCGAGAAGACGGCAAGCACGAACGCGGCGATCGCTACCAGGGAAGAGTGCGTCGTCTGCGGGCTCGAGATCGCCGAATGGACAATGGCCCAGATCGATTTCAGCGTGCGCTTCAAGCCCAATTGCAGGGACGGCGCGTCTGTCGGGAGCGGCATGGAGATCGCGTTCCTTGAAGGCCATACGGCATCCATATTGAGGGCGGAGCGCACGATGCTCAATTTCATCGCGCTGCTGAGCGGTATCGCGACCAGGACGAAAGAGTTCGCGGACAAGGTCAAGCCGTACGGCGTGAAGATCATGGACACGCGCAAGACTCTGCCGCTCTTGCGCTATCTCGAGAAGTACGCGGTCGCGACCGGCGGGGGCACGAACCACCGGATGGGGCTGTATGACCAGGTGCTGATAAAGGATAACCATATTAAGGGCCAAGGGCTAAGAGCTAAGGGCGAAGGAAAAGGGCTTCTACAGGAAATGGTCGAGGCGGCAAGAAAGAGGACTCAGAAAGGCACCGTCATAGAGATCGAGGTCGAGAGCCTTGAGGAGTTCAATGACGCGCTTTCAGGCAAGCCCGATATCATCATGCTTGATAATATGACCCCGAACCTCATCAGGGCCTGCGTCGAGATACGGAAGCTCGCCAAGGCCAAGCCGCTCCTCGAAGCATCGGGCGGCATCACGCTGGACAATGTTGAGGCCTACGCCAGGACCGGCGTCGATATGATGTCTGTCGGGTCGCTGACGGGGTCTGTCAGTGCGATCGATATGTCTCTGGACATAGCCTGATATGGCAACGTTCAAGCTGGTCAGCGGTTTCAAACCCGAAGGGGACCAGCCGGAAGCGATCAGACGCCTCACCGATGGCCTGATGGCGGGCGAAGACTGCCAGACGCTGCTCGGCGTCACCGGCTCAGGCAAGACCTTCACGATGGCCAACGTCATAGCAGCTATCGGCAAACCGACGCTTGTCATCTCGCACAACAAGACGCTTGCCGCCCAGCTCTACAGCGAATTCAAGGAGTTCTTTCCCGCCAACGCGGTCGAGTATTTCGTCAGCTACTACGATTATTACCAGCCGGAGGCGTATATACCGCAGAACGACCTTTTTATCGAAAAGGACTCATCCATAAATGAGGATATCGACAGGCTGAGGCTCTCGGCCACAAGCTCGCTCATGTCGCGCGACGATTGTATCATCGTGGCGAGCGTCTCGTGCATATACGGCCTCGGCTCTCCTGAGGAATATGGCCAGATGCTCCTCTTCATCGAAGAGGGCCAGGAGATCTCCCGCGACGAGATCGTGAAACGGCTCGTCTCGATACATTATGACCGGAATGATTATGACTTCAAGCGGTCGACCTTCAGGGTGAGGGGCGACACGGTCGAGGTCTTCCCGGCATACACGAAGACCGCGTACCGGATCGAACAGTTCGGCGACCGCATAGAGCATATACGCGAGATAGACCCGCTGACCGGCGACGTCGCCAACAGCGTAAAGAAGGTCGGCATATATCCGGCAAAACATTTCGTCACGACTTCCGACAGGATCGAGCATGCCGTGATGTCGATCGAGGAAGAACTCGAGGCCAGGGTCG
The DNA here is from genome assembly GCA_964352425.1 of uncultured Planctomycetia bacterium. Classification (GTDB taxonomy): domain Bacteria; phylum Omnitrophota; class Gorgyraeia; order 2-01-FULL-45-10; family 2-01-FULL-45-10; genus JAMWCX01. Next base: position 28,382 of record CAYGRZ010000001.1, read on the forward strand.
CGGAGCTCACGCGGGAGAACAAGCTCGTTGAGGCGCAGCGGATACAGTCGAGGACCCGGTTCGATATAGAGATGATGCGCGAGGCCGGGTTTTGCAGCGGCATCGAAAATTACTCACGGCACCTGTCTGCCAGGCCGGCAGGCTCGCGGCCATGGTGCCTCATCGATTATTTCCCGCAAGGCTTCCTGACGTTCATTGACGAGTCGCATGTGACGATCCCGCAGGTGCGGGGGATGTATAACGGCGACAGGGCGCGCAAAGAGACGCTGGTAGAATACGGCTTCCGTCTGCCTTCGGCGCTCGATAACAGGCCGCTGAAGTTCGAAGAGTTCGAAAAATTGACCGGCCAGACCGTATTCGTTTCGGCTACGCCCGCAGATTATGAGGCACAAAAATCGAAGGGCAGGATAATCGAGCAGATCATACGGCCGACAGGGCTTATCGACCCGCCGATTGATGTGAGGCCGACAAAAAACCAGATCGATGACCTCGTAAAAGAGATCAGGCAGCGGGCCGAAAGGAAAGAGCGCATCCTCGTCACGACATTGACCAAGCGGCTTGCTGAGGACCTGACGACGTACCTGAATGATTTTGACCTGAAAGTGAAGTACCTCCACTCCGACATCGATGCGATAGAGAGGGTCGAGATATTGCGGGACCTGCGGCTCAATAAATTCGACTGCCTTGTCGGTATCAACCTGTTGCGGGAAGGCCTCGACCTGCCGGAGGTCTCGCTCGTCGCCATACTGGACGCGGACAAGGAGGGGTTCCTGAGGAGCGAAACGAGCCTGATCCAGGTCGCCGGCCGTGCTGCGCGCCATCTGAACGGCACGGTCATCATGTACGCGGATACTATTACGCGTTCGATGAAGAGCGCGATAGGCGAATGCATCAGGCGGCGGAAGATCCAGTCTGAATACAACACCAGCCATGGCGTTACGCCGCGGTCGATCGAAAAGGCCATTAAAGAGGGCATAGAGTCCTACAAGAAGGCGCGTGAGGTGATCGCCTCCGTCGTGGAGGAGACCGACGAGCAGTACGATGTCGGCGAGCTGGTAGCGGAACTGCAGCGCGACATGGAGACGGCGGCGCGTAACCTTCAGTTTGAGAAGGCGGCGGTCCTGCGCGACCAGATAAAGGAATTGAAGGCAAAGTACCATATCGGTTCTTAAGGCTAAAGGCCGGGAGTAGTATATGTTGGATGAGAAGATCCTGGACATCTTAAGGAGCAGCGGGCAGTCGCACGTCTCGGGAGAAGACCTGTGCAAGCTCGCCGGCATCTCGAGGGCAGCCATATGGAAGCACATGGAGAAGCTCAGGGAAGAGGGGTACAACATAGAGGCGTCGCCGCATCTCGGATACCGGCTCATCAGCATACCCGACAGGCTTATCCCGGGAGAGGTCAAATCGGGCTTAAAGACCCGGATACTCGGCAAAGAGGTGATCTCATACAGGAAGGTCGATTCGACGAACGACGTCGCATACAGCCTTGCGGAGAAGGCCCTGAAGGAAGGCGCGGTTATATTCGCCGATGAGCAGGCCAGGGGCAAGGGCAGGCAGGGCAGGACCTGGTCATCGCCGCCAAGAGGCGGTATCTACATGTCCTGCATACTGAGGCCCGCGATGGCGCCGGCCGAGATATCGAAGATAACGCTCGTCGCGGCCGTCGCGGTGGCGAAGGCGATACGGATGGTCACCGGCCTCGACGCCAGGATAAAGTGGCCGAACGATATTTTAATAGGCCAGAACAAGGTATGCGGCATCCTGACCGAGATGAAGGCCGAGCAGGACAGAATCGCCTTCATAATCCTCGGCATAGGCATCAACGTAAACACGGCCGCAAAGAGCCTGCCGAAAGGCGCCACGTCGCTGAAGCTGGAATCGAAAGGCTCCGGCAAGGGCGAGGATATATCGCGCGTTGAGCTTGCGCGCAAGGTGCTCGAAGAGCTTGATGAATACTACGATATCCTGATGAGGAAGGGCTTCAAGCCCGTCATAGACGAGTGGAAGGAACTCTCGGCGATGCTCGGCTCGAGGATCAAGGTCGTGCTGCCGGCACGAGCGTTTGAAGGCACGGCGCATAACGTTGACCCTGACGGCAGCCTGGTGGTCAGGCTCGATTCAGGCGTGTTGCAGAAAGTCCAATCCGGTGATATAGTGATGGTGCGATGAAGAACCTTCTGGCGCTTGATATCGGAAATACGAATATAACGGCCGGTATTTTTACGGAACGTACATTGGCCGCCAAGGGCAAGACACCGACGCATCGCAGCAGCCTCTACGGACGTTTCCTGAGGAAGCTTTGCAGGCGAGCGGGCCTCGGGGCCGAAGATATCAATGGTGTGATCATCGCCAGCGTCGTGCCGCTGGCGCTCTCGCGCGTTTGTGTGGAGCTCGGCAGGACATTCGGGTGCGCCATCCGGATCACCGGCAGGGACGCCATCGTCCCGATCAGGAACCGGTACAGGGTCAGGGCCGAGGTCGGCCAGGACAGGCTCGTCAACGCATATGCCGCGATGAAACTGTATGGCTCGCCGGCGGTCATAGTGGATTTAGGGACGGCGATAACGCTCGATGTCGTTTCGGCAAAGGGTGAATATCTTGGAGGCCTCATACTCCCCGGCATTGAGATGTCGCTTACCGGCCTCTTCAGGAAGACGGCGATGCTGCCGCGTGTTGAACTCAAGGCAGCAGGCCCTATCATCGGAAGGGATACCGCCGACAGCATCCGCGGCGGCATCCTGTTCGGCTTCGGCGCGATGTGCGACGGCCTTTTTGCGCAGTACCGCACGATGCTCGGAAAAAAGACAAAGGCGATAATGACCGGCGGTAGCGCCTCCCTCATCAGCAGATACACGAAGTCGTTCCGGGCCGTGGATGAGGACCTTACCCTGAAGGGGCTCTACCTTATTAATAGGGACGTTTAAGTCTAATAAATATGTTGTCCGAAACGCATTGTATAAAGATAGGAGATGATGCTATGAAGAAAGTTGCCCTGTTGGCGATTGTCTTATTCCTGTGCGGCGCCTCTTGCGCGGTCGCCCAGACCGATATGACAGCCAAGGAGGAACGCGAGCTCGAGGAGCTTTCGAAACGGATGGTCCGCATGAAACGCGCCGTAGATAAGTTCGCAAACGAGCTTGTGTCATCTTTTCCCGACCAGGGGCGGCCCGCAGCGGGCGTTTTCGGCGGCAACGTCAGGGTGGATATCGTAGAGAACGAAAAAGATTTTGTGGTGACGGCGGACCTGCCGGGCATGGACAAGGATAAGATAGTAGTAACGCTGGAAGGTAACAGGATCCTGAAGATCTCGGGCTCGAGAGAGATGTCCAAGACGGAGTCAGGCCCCAATGTCGTGAAGCAGGAGCGGATGGCAGGCAGGTTCGAAAGAGCGCTGGAGCTTCCCGCCGAATGTAAGGGCGATGGTGTAGAGGCATCCTATAAGAACGGCGTCCTCGAAGTGATCGTGCCCAAGAAGGAACCGGTGAAGCCGGCGACGATAAAGGTCAACGTGCAGTAGCATAAAGAAGAAGGGGTGGGGAGAGTGAAAGCGTCTGAATTAAAAAGAGGAATGATCATCCGGGAAGGAGGCGAGCTTCTGGTCGTGATCGAGATGGAACACAGGACTCCCGGAAACTTACGCGCGATCTACCAGGCGACGCTGAAGAATATCTTAAGCGGCAAGGTGGTTAATAAGCGCTTCAGCCCGGGCGACTCGGTCGAAAAGGCGGATCTCGATACGAAGAAGATGCAGTATCTTTACAGCGACCATGCGGGCTTTCATTTCATGGATATGGCCAATTACGAGTCGATCACGCTGGACGCTACGCTCGTCGGAAAGACGAAGGACTTCCTGAAGGAAAACCTCGAGGTCGAGGTCCTTTATTACGAGCATAACCCCGTTGCGATAGAGGTGCCCGTGAGCGTCGGCTTGAAGATCACCGAATCCGCTCCCGGCGCCAAAGGCGACACCTCGGGCAGGGCGATGAAGCCGGCAACGCTCGAGACCGGGCTCGTCGTTAACGTGCCTCTCTTTATTGAGGAAGGCGAGACGGTCTTAGTCGATACACGAACAGGCGAATACCTTGGCAGGTCATAATTATAAGGTCATCGTGATCGGGGGCGGGGCCTCCGGCATGGTCAGCGCCATCAGCGCGGCCCGGCGCGGGGCCTCGGTTGCGATATGCGAGAAGATGCCGCGGCTCGGCAGGAAGGTGCTCGCCTCCGGTAACGGCAGATGTAACCTGACCAACGACGCGCTCGACAGCTCATTCTACAATCCTGCGGCCGGAGCGCTCGTCACGTCGGTATTTTCAAGATTCGGAAACTCCTGCATAAAAGATCTCTTCGCAGAGCTCGGCCTCAAGACGTATTCCGAGGAGGGCCGCGTCTTTCCGTCCACAAACCAGTCATCGTCCGTGCTGAAAGTCATTGAGCTCGAGCTCCAGAGGCTCTCCGTTGCCATCGATCACGGTTTCGACGTAATCGCCATCTCGCATGTCGGCGACGGTTTTATCGTGACCTCGAAGGCAGGCAAGAAGCTGACGAGCCTGCAGGTCATCATCGCATGCGGCGGCAGGTCGTATCCGGCGTTCGGATCGGACGGCAGCGCGTACGCATGTGCGAGGTCGCTGGGCCATTCGATCATCGAGCCGGTCCCCGTAGCGGTTCCTTTGGTCACCAAGGACGCGCTGTGCCACAGCCTCCAGGGGCAGAAGATATTCGCTGGAGCCAAAGCCCTCATCGATGGCGCGGCCGTATCGCAGGCCTCCGGAGACCTTTTGTTCACCAAATACGGACTGTCCGGGACTGCCATCATCGATATAAGCGACGCTATCTCGGTCGCGGTCAACCGGGACGGGAAAAAAGATGTGGTCGTTTCGACAGATTTAGTGCCGTTCATGGCCTCCGGCGAGCTTGAGTCGGAGCTTGCGCTACGGATCGGCCGGGGATGGCCGGCCGAAGAGCTCGCGGCCGGGATCCTGCCCAATAAATTCGGCCCGGCGCTCAAAACTATTTTCAAGACCGGCGCCGCAGCTGCGATAACTGTCGCTTTAAAAGACAGGCGCTTCACTGTGATCGGTACCCGCGGATGGAACGAGGCCGATTTTACCGCGGGCGGGGTCAATGTGGGCGAGATAGACGAGATAAACCTCGAGTCAAGGATCCAAAAAGGCGTCTATTTCTCCGGCGAGATCCTTGACGTCAACGGCAGGAGAGGCGGTTACAATCTCGCCTGGGCATGGGCATCGGGGTTTATAGCGGGGGAGAGCGCGGCGAATGCGTAGGATCATACTGGCATCGGGATCTGCGGCGCGACAGAAGCTCTTACGGCAGATCGGGCTCAAATTTACCGTCGTTAAGTCCGGGGCAAAGGAAAACCGCACGCTGAAGGGAAGCTGCGCGGACCTTGTGATCGGCAACGCGTTACGGAAGGCGCGCGAGGCGGCCTCTCGTTTCGATACGGGCGTTGTGATCGCGGCCGATACCGTCGTGCTGGTCGGGAAGAAGATCATAGGCAAACCGAAGAGCCTGCCTGACGCGTCCAGGACGCTCAAGCTGCTGTCGAGACGCCCGCAATGGGTCTATAGCGGCATCGCCGTCATCGATATCGATAGGGCAAAGACGTATACCGGCCACGAGAAGACGAAAGTATATATGTGCCCACTGACCGGCGCTCAGATACGGAACTATTTTAAAAAGGTGTCGCCTCTGGGCAAGGCAGGCTCGTTCGACATACAGGGGATGGGCGGAGCATTCATCGACCGCATCGAGGGATGTTTTTACAATGTCGTGGGGCTGCCGCTCGCGAAACTCGCGAAGATGCTGGCTCGCGCAGGGGTTGATCTCTCCCATAAATAAGGACTAGCGGATGAAAACGATCAAATTCGATTTCAACAATATGTTCAGCCACAGCATCGGCTCCCGGCACGGCGTAACGGATGCCGAGCTTGCAAAGATGCGAGAGGCGGTATCGAAAGCGCATAAACACCTCAAAGCCCTCATCGGCAATGACGATAACCGCGTCAGCCTCGGCCTCGAATGGACCAGGCTGCCGGGGCAGGATGCGCAGGCCCTTCGCTGGATACAGGAGCTCGGCGATGAGATAGCCGCATCATACGAGAGCGTCATATCGCTCGGCATCGGCGGCTCCTATCTCGGGCTGAAGGCCGCGCAGGATGCGCTTGCAGGCGCGTATTACAACGAGTTTTCCTCCGTCAGGCGCGGCAGGCCGAAGATCTATTTTGACGGCAACAATATGGACCCCGACACGCTGAACGTATTATTGAGGAACCTGGACCCGAAGAAGACATTCGTCATAGTGATTTCGAAGTCGGGCGAGACGACCGAAACGAAAGCTGCGTTCGCGGCCGCTACGGCATGGCTGAAGAGAAGTGTGGGCGCCTCCCACGGAAAGCAGATCGTCGCGATCACGGACCCGACGTCGGGTGCCTTGAGGAAAAAGGTCGACGCGGAACAAGCGATTGACGCCATGAGCTTCCGGAGCCTTCCCGTGCTGAAGGGCGTCGGAGGCCGTTTCTCGGAATTGAACATCGGGCTGCTGCATCTTGCGGTGATCGGCGTGAATATCAGGGAAGTGCTCGACGGCGCCGGATCAATGTTCAAGCGGTGCAGCGCGCCGGCATTGGCCCAGAATCCCGCATATATGTACGCGGCGCTGCAGACGATACTCTATAAAAAGAAGGGTAAGTTCATCTCGATCGTGATGCCATTCTCTGAGAGGCTGAAATCGACCGCGGACTGGTATGTGCAGCTGCTGGCAGAAAGCCTCGGCAAGAAATACGCGCGGTCGATCAGGATGGAAAGGGGAGGCCGCGAGAGCTGGTCTAGCGACCTCAAAAGGCCCGTCCATGTCGGGCGCACGCCGATACCCGCGCGGGGCACAAACGATCTCCACTCGATCCAGCAGAACAATATCGAAGGCCGGAACGACAAGACGGTCACCTTCATCAAGGTCGAACGCTTTAGCTCCGACATCACGGTCACCGGAACGGGCGATTTTCTCGAGGGCAGGCCGTATTCGGAGCTTCTTTCGACCGCCGAAGAGGCGACTGAATGGGCACTGACGAATGAAGGCAGGCCGAGCTGCACGATAACGATACCCGAGATATCGCCTTATACCTGGGGATCCCTCCTGATGTTCTTCGAGATGGCGACCACCGCGGAGGCAGAGCTGCTGAATGTGAACGCGTTCGACCAGCCCGGCGTCGAAGGGTACAAGAACTACATGTATTACAAGCTCGGTAAGCCGGGTATCGCGCGAGAGATATCGGACCTTATACGGAAACACCCGCTCGTAAAGAAACAGAAATATATCATATAGCCGGTGGGCCGGCGCCCCCTATGGAAAAGGTACGATACGAAATAGATCCCTTCAACCGCCTTGTTGTAACGGGCGAGGGGCAGGGCCTTCCAAGGCAGCGCGCTGTCCTCGACGGGACCTTCAGGACCGCCGATGACAATACTCTCGTATACCATATCAAATCACCCGCCTCGAAAACCGGCGCCGTGCCTCATCAGGTAAAGCTGCGCGGCCAATGGTCTCTCGGTAAAGATCATAACCTCAGATTTACCCTCGACAAGGTCGCCAGATCCGCCGGGTCAGACTCTCTTGCACTTTCCGGTGACATAATAGACGTCGGGGGCGATGCGCTCCTCTTTTCCATGACGACCAGGCGCTCTGACGACACCCAGACGACATATGTGATGGAGCTTACAGGCAGCTGGCAGGCCGATAAGAATAATCGCCTAACGTTCGGCGTTAAACGGGAGAAGGGAAGGTATGACATCCTTACGTTCACCGGCGCGTGGGAGATCGGCGATAATAATGAGCTCGTGTACCGGTATGAGAAGTCTCAGCTTAAGCGCAGAACGAAGACGGTCCACGCCATCGTCTTTAAAGGACGATGGCGTTTGGGGCAAGGATCGATAGTATCCTACGCGCTTGACGCGAGCTCCAATTCGGTTTTCAATTTTAAGACGTCGATAGGCATATGCGGCGATAATTTCATCAAATACGAGCTCGGCATAATGCTCGGCTCAAGGCTCGGGCCCATCAGGAGGATCGTCACGCTTTTCGGGACATGGGGTATCGTCAGGGGAACCGGCCTGTCGTTCGAGGTAGAGTGCGCCGACGGAAAAACATATACGATAAGCATGAGCGCAGAGGCAAGGATTACAAAGCGCGATACGATCGCGCTGAAGCTTAAAGACATCAACACCCGAAAGGACCTCGGCCTGCAGCTGGAGCTGTCGCACGCGCTCCTGGAAGGCGATGGCGCAGCATTTCTTAAGTTCCTGAAGTCGAGGGAGGAGACGGCCGTTTTTATCGGCGCCGGCTTCCGCTGGTAGCCGAGATAGATTTGCCAATTCGCGTTTCATAAAGTATACTCAAAGTTGAATGAGGGGGTGAGTCTGTGTGTAAGACATGCGGATGCTCTTCAAAGAAGAAGGCAAAGAAGAAAAAGAAGAAATAGGATTGTGGCAGGCCTGTAATCGCAGCCCCGCGAAGCATTGCGCTATCGCGGGGTTTTAGTTTGTGTAGGTGGCATGGCGGCGGGACTTTTTGGCAGTGGCGGCATCTGTGTACGCCGCCTTGACAGGTGTCGACCTCGTAGGTCGGCCCGGTGTGTCTATTGAGAGCCGAAAAATTTCTGAGGAGTGGCCTGCCGGCGAGACTTTTGGGCACCTCGCCGCAGCTGTTAAAAATTTTGATACATCTTGGCGATACAGCACGGCCAGGGAAACTGCTCAATAGTTATCCACAGCGTAGGTCACCCTTAAGGGTGACCTACATATAATAGTGATACGTGGCAGGTTCATCGGCCCCGCCTGCCAGAATGTGTTCTCATGCGGTCGGGCAGGCATCAAAATTTGTCCACAGCAGATTTACACGCCTAATGTAAATCTGCGACCCTTCGGTAGTACTCAAGGTCGTCCTGAGCGAAGTCGAAGGACGACAGGCGAAGGCGGCTACACAGGTGCTGCCTGGTAAAGTAGGCAGAAAAATTCTTTTTATTCAGCTAACCCATATGATATAATCTTAGCATATGGATGAACAGGCATATGAGAAGGTGCTGGCGGACCGAGACGCGACGCATGAAGCTCTCTGCAGGCGCTGCGGACAATGCTGCGGCGCTGTAGGGGAAGACCCGTGCGTGAACCTTGAGAAGCTGGCTGACGGTACGTATTCCTGCCGGATCTATGATGTGAGGCACGGGCTGCAGAGGACCGTGTCGGGCAGGTACTTCATGTGCGTGAATATACGGGATGTCATCAAATGCGGGGCGTCCTATGATAATTGCCCTTACTGCGGAAACGTCCGACGATCGTGAATATACTGCCGATTTTGATCATCATGGCATGCCTTTTTGCTCCCGCAGCCTGGCCCGCCGAAAAGACGGCCCTGGCTGCCGATAGGGCCGCCGCGGAATCGTTATATGCGTACAGCGGCACCGACCTTCCGCAGGTCTTCTTTTTCCCCAAGGAGACGGCGCGGTGGGACGGCTCGAAGGTCACACTGAAGGAATGGTACATGTTGACCGATCTTCAGAAACAGAAGTTTTTCAGCGAATATGTCGGCGTTCTTGAGCGTCAGTACCATCAGAGCATAAACGTGATGGGCCTCGACTACCTTGAGGCACTGAACGTATTTTCATATTACTCGGACGGAAGCGCGATGAACGAGCCCCCTACGAAATTCATCGACAGGCTGCTCGGTGGCCAGGGAAAACTGCCTGTCGCCGGCGCCGCCGAGGCGGCGTTGACGGATCAGGATCAGGAGTTACATTGACGAAGGAGAGTGACACATGTTCAGGCCCCAGATAAAGGTAATAGACTGCACGATCCGCGACGGCGGTTTGATGAATAAACACGATTTCTCGGACCATTTCGTCCGCGAGACCTACCGCGCCCTTTCGGAGGCAGGCATCGACTACATGGAGATAGGGTACAAAAACTCGAAGAAGCTCTTCTCAGAAAAAGAGTTCGGAAAATGGAAGTTCTGCGACGACGATCATATACGAAAAATCACAGAGGGCATTACGTCCAACACGAAGATTTCGGTCATGGTCGATGTCGGGCGTGTCGATATAGGCGATATCAAGCCCAAGAAGGACAGCCCCGTCGACATGATCCGCGTCGCGTCATATGTAAAAGAGATAGACAAGGCCATATATCTGGTCAACCACTTTGCCGACAAAGGATATGAGACGACCGTGAATATCATGGCCATTTCGCGGGCGCTCGACAATGAGCTGAACGAGGCGTTCGAGCAGCTCGAAAAGGAGTGCAAGGCCAACGTGATCTATATCGTCGATTCGTTCGGCTCTCTCTACCAGGAGACGATCGAGTTCCTCATCAAAAAGGCCAAAAACATCATCAAGTCAAAAGAGATAGGCATGCACGCGCACAATAACCAGCAGCTGGCGTTCGGCAACACGATAGAGGCCATCATTCACAATGCCAATTATCTTGACGCCACGGTCTTCGGCCTGGGCAGGGCCGCCGGGAACTGCCCGCTCGAGCTGCTGGTCGGGTTCCTGAAGAACCCGAAGTTCGACATCAGGCCCATACTCGACCTGATCTCCAGCGAACTGATCCCCTTGAGCAAACAGCTGGAGTGGGGGTATGTCATACCCTACGCGATAACCGGCATGCTTGACGAGCACCCGAAGGCGGCGATCGAACTCAGGCAGGGCGCGAAGCGGGAAAACTACAGGGAATTTTACGAAAGCATCAAAAGCAAAGACGTGGATTAAGATGGACCTACAACGGTTTAAGAAGCTGCCGATACTCGGCATCCTGCGCTGTGAGGGCGATCTTCCCGTAGAAGAGCTGGTCGAAACCGTTGCGGCGTCCGGCCTCGAGACGATCGAAGTGGCGATGAATTCCCATAATGCCGCCGCGGTGATCAGGCGCTCGGTTGAGGCGTCGGGCGGCAGGCTGATGATCGGCGCCGGGACGGTCCTGAACAAGCAGATACTGGAACAGGCGCTGGAGGCCGGCGCCACGTTCGTCGTTATGCCGACGCTCGTCGAAGATGTTGTCGCGGCGTGCGTCCGCGAAAAGATCCCCGTTTTTCCCGGCGCGCTTACTCCGCAGGAGATATATAATGCCTGGAATGCGGGCGCGACGATGGTCAAAGTCTTTCCCGCCGCCATGTTAGGGCCCTCGTACATCAAAGAGGTCAAGGCGCCGTTCGACCGGGTCGAGCTCCTGGCCTGCGGTGGCATAACCGCTGAGAACATCAAGACGTACTTCGCCAGCGGCGCTAGCGCGGTCGCGTTCGGGGCGTCTATCTTCAGGAAAGAGTGGCTCGACAGGAAAAATTTCGCGAATATAGAACGTTCGATAAAGAACCTCATTAAAGCATGCCCAATAAGACCATCATCCTGACCGGCCGGGAAATCGAGAGGTGCCTCTCGATGCGGCAGGTCCTTACGATCGTCGAGGCCGCCTTTGCCGCCTACGGCCGCGGCAAGGTGCAGATGCCTCCCAAGACCTACCTCCACATCGACAGATACCACGGTGATTTCCGCGCGATGCCCGCGTATATCGAAGGGCTCGAGGCATGCGGGATCAAGTGGGTAAACGTGCATCCGCACAACCGCCGCCGCGGCCTCCCCTCGATAATGGCCCTGATACTTTTAAGCGACCCGCGGACCGGCTATCCGCTCGCCGTGATGGACGGCACATATATAACGAACTTCCGCACCGGCGCCGCCGGCGGCCTTGCCGCAAAATATTTTGCGAGGAAGGATTCTTCCCGCATCGGCCTGGTCGGCTGCGGCGTCCAGGCGTACCACCAGCTGCTTGCCCTGAACGAGATCTTCACCTTACGGCATATATGCGCTTATGACAACGACCGGCTGCAGCAGGTACGGTTTATCAAAGCGGCGGCTGCGGCCGGGCTCACAGCAGTACCGTCAGGCAGCGTGGCCGAATGCGTCGGGGGCAGGGACATCGTCGTCACGACAACGCCGTCCAGGAAGCCGATAGTGAAGTCGGCGTGGATCGGCGCCGGGACTCACATCAATGCCGTTGGAGCGGATGCGATAGGTAAACAGGAGCTTGAAGGGGCCTTGCTGAAGCGGGCAAAGATAGTGGTCGATGATATGGCGCAGGCCTCGCACAGCGGCGAGATAAACGTTCCGATCTCAAAGAGGGTGATCCGCTCGTCCGATATATATGCGACGCTCGGCGAGGTCATAACGGGCAGTAAGGCAGGCAGGACCTCGAGCAGGGAAATAACGATATTTGATTCGACCGGCCTGGCGATCCAGGACGTGGCGGTCGCGTCCTATGTCTACAGGAAGGCCCTGCGGTCCCGGCGGACAGTGCGCAAAGTCAGGTTTATCCCATGAAACTGGCAGATGCTCAGTTCACCGTATTCGACGTCGAGACGACGGGGCTCTATCCGTATGCGGGCGACAGGATATGCGAGATAGGCGCTATACGGGTGGGACGGCGGAAGGCGGCGAGACAGTTCCACGCGCTGGTAAATCCAGGTCGCCCCATATCGGCGGGTGCCTTTGCCGTCAACGGCATAACCGAAGAGATGCTCGAGGGCAAACCGGCTATCGATGAAATATTGCCGGACTTCATGGAGTTTATCGAGGGGAGCGTCCTCGTCGCGTATAATGCGGGATTCGATCTCGGATTTCTGGAGTCCGCGCTTGGGCCCGGCAGGAAGGCGCTGGAAGGATACTGTATCATAGACGCGCTCCATCTTGCCCGAAAACTCTTCTCCGGTATAGGGCGATACAATCTGGGGTCCGTCGCCGAATCGCTCGGCATCAGGATAACGGCGGAGCACAGGGCGCTCTCCGATGCCTGCATGACGTTGAAGATATTCCGGAAAGAGCTTAAGTTGCTGAAATCGGACGGCATAGAGACGGTCGAACAGATAGAATGCGTGCGGCCGAAGAGTCGCTCGTCGGCGACGCTCGTCAAGGATTACAAGGTGACGCTGATCGAAGAGGCGATACGGCAGCAGAGAAAGCTGAATATCGTCTACCGGTCGTCATGGAATAACAAGCTCACGCGGCGCGCCGTAACGCCGAAGAAGATACAATCGGGGTACGACCGCTCGTATCTTGTCGCCCATTGCCACATGAGAGGCCAGGAGAGGGTCTTCAGGCTCGATTGCATAATCGGCATCGATGCAGAAAAATAGTTTACACGCACTTTTGTCGGGTGTAGTATACTAGCATATAAAAAAAGGGGGGGCAATATGATCAAGGACGCGAATCTCGCTAAAGAGATCGTAGTGACCACCGAGAACAAAGTCGGTGTGCTGGCGGGAATCTCCAAGATGCTGGCGGACCACGGCATCAATATCGAGGGTGTTGCGGGATATGCCGGGCAGAACAATGAGGCGAAGATCATGCTCGTCGTGGATGATACGCTCCGCGCGCGGGAAGCCATCCAGAAGGCCGGTTACAAGAACATCAAAGAAAATGAAGTGGTGATCGTCGACCTGCTGAACAAGCCCGGCGCCCTGAAAGGCATCACCGCGATGATGGCCGCCGACAAGATCGACATCAGGTACATCTACGGGACGACGTGCCCCGAAGGCTGCCCGGCAAGGATCGTACTCTCGACGAACAATAACGAGAGAGCCATAGTCCTGTTCAAGGCGAAATAGTCCGTACCGGCCGTTTCAACCGATTCTTTGCGATACGATGAGCGCGGCTAACGTAAGAAAGGCGCGATATGAAGAAGTCTATCACCAGCCCCCTGCCGGCCAGGTTCAGCAGGATCTACAAGGATATGACGAAGGACGGCCTGAGGCTTTCGTTCGTGGCAAACCGCGAATACACGCTCGCCAAGGACAAGTATACCGCCACAACCCACGACGATTACATGGCGCTTTCGCTCGCGGTCAGGGACAGGATCGTCGAGCGCTGGATAACAACCCAGCAGCGATACCACGACGATAACGCCAAGAGAGTCTATTATTTCTCTCTGGAGTTCCTGATAGGGCGGCTGCTCGGGACCAATACGCTGAATCTCGGGCTTTACCGGCAGACCGAAGAGGCGATGAACGAGATGGGGCTCGACCTTGACAAGCTGCGGGAATGCGAGTCGGACGCCGGCCTGGGCAACGCCGGCCTCGGCAGGCTCGCGGCGTGCTTCCTCGATTCGATGGCGACGCTGGGCATCCCCGCGCACGGTTACGGCATACGGTACGAATACGGGATATTCAACCAGAAGATCATCAACGGCAACCAGGTCGAATTCCCCGACGAGTGGCTGAGAAAAGGCAACCCGTGGGAGTTCCCGCGGCCGGAATATACAATCAGGATCCATTTCGGCGGCCGCACCTATACGAGCCAGGATGACAGCGGACGCCTGCGCGTGCAGTGGATAGATACCGACGACGTGCTCGCGATGCCGTTTGACATACCGATCGTCGGGTACAAGAACGAAATAGTAAATACGCTCCGGCTCTGGTCGGCGCGGTCGAGCGACGAATTCGACTTCAGTTATTTCAACAGCGGCGACTACGAACGTGCGGTCTACGATAAGGTCCTCACCGAGAACATCTCGAAGGTCCTCTATCCGAACGATAACGTGAGCCAGGGCAGGGAGCTCAGGCTGAAGCAGGAGTACTTTTTCACCGCCGCGTCGCTGGCGGACATCCTGCGCCGCTTCAAGATGGAGAACAAGGACTTAAGGGGCCTTCCCGATAAGGCGGCGATACAGCTTAACGACACGCATCCGTCGATCGCGATCCCGGAACTGATGCGGAAATTGGTGGACGAAGAAGGGATGGGGTGGGACGACGCGTGGGACGTGACCGTCAGGACGTTCGCCTACACCAACCATACGATCATGCCGGAAGCCCTTGAGTGCTGGCCTGTACATATGTTCGAGAATCTCCTGCCGCGTCATCTGCAGATCATCTACGAGATCAACCTGCGCTTTCTTAAAGAGGTATCGGCGAAATTCCCCGGAGACAACGACCGGCTGCGGCGGATGTCGCTGATCGAGGAGGGCGACCAGAAAAAGGTGCGGATGGGCAATCTCGCGGTCGTGGGAAGCCATTCAGTGAACGGGGTCTCGGAGCTGCATTCGGAACTGATCAAGACGACGCTGTTCAAAGACTTCTATGAGTTCACCCCTGAGAAGTTCAATAACAAGACCAACGGCATCACGCAGCGACGGTGGCTCGAGAAGGCGAACATGAAACTGTCCGACCTGATCACCGGCGCGATAGGCGAGAAATGGGCGACGGACCTGTATGAGCTGAAAAAGATCCAGCCGCTGAAGGACGACGCTTCGTTCCGGGAGAAGTGGCAGCGGATAAAGGCGGAGAACAAGAAGAGCCTCGCCGCCTATATACGCAGCACGACCGGCGTCGAGATCAATCCCGACTCGCTCTTCGACGTCCAGATCAAGAGGCTCCACGAATACAAGAGGCAGCTCTTATTCAGTTTCTATATAGTATCGCAGTACCTGAAGCTGAAGAAGAACCCGTCGGCCGGCATCCAGCCGCGGACCTTCATATTCAGCGGCAAGGCCGCGCCCGGATATTTCATGGCGAAGCTGATCATTAAGTTTATCACGAGCATGGCCGATGCGATCAATAACGACAGGGCGATCGGCGGCACGCTGAAGGTCGTCTTCCTCGAGAACTACCGCGTCTCACTGGCGGAGAAGATCTTTCCTGCCAGTGAGCTCTCGGAGCAGATCTCGACCGCCGGCACCGAGGCCTCCGGCACCGGCTGCATGAAGTTCATGGTGAACGGCGCGCTGACGATCGGCACGTACGACGGCGCGAATATCGAGATGGCCGAAGAGGCGGGGAAGGATAACATATTCATATTCGGGCTTGAGACCGACCAGATACAGAAGATACGTTCGCGCGGGTATAACCCGATGGCCTATATCGAAGCGTCTCCCATGCTGCGCGAGATATTCAACCTGATAAAGTCAAACTTCCTGTCGCCGGTAGATTTCGGCCTGTTCGAGCCGATTATCAACAACCTGATGTACACCGATTACTTCTTCGTCTGCGCCGACTTCGACGATTACTGCAGGACGCAGGATATGGTGTCGAAGGCTTACGCGAACAGGACTGACTGGACGAAGAAGTCGATCATCAACGTGGCAAGGTCGGGAAAATTCTCTTCTGACAGGGCTATCAGGGAATATGCGAAAGATATCTGGAAGGTAAGGGCCTAGGCCGATTCCAGCGCGGCGCGCGCGAGGTCTCTGAGCTTCCCAAAATCCCCAGGACCCATCCCCGTGGTCTCAATGGCCGGCAACACTTTGACCGTTGCGGGCACCTTTGCAGTGAATAGCCACGTCCCCTTCGGGACCGCACCCCAGGTCCCTTCGATAGATATCGGCAGGATCGGGACCTTCTCTTTTATGGCGAGTTTGAAAGCGCCGTTCTGGAACTCCCTCATCTCGTCCGTCTCGCTGCGTGTCCCCTCGGGGAAGAAGAGCACCGACATACCGCCGCGCAGCCAGTGCGCCGCATCGCGGTAGACCTTCTTGATGCTGGAGAACTTGCCGCGTTCGATCTTGATATGTCTGGCGATTGACAGGTTCCAGCCGATGAACGGGACGCTGAAGAGGCTGTCCTTGGCGACCCACTTGAACTGCATCCGCGTCTTATACATGACGACGATATCGGCGAGGCTGCGGTGGTTGGCGATTATCACGTATGTCCTCTTGTGGTCGATGTTCTCGAGGCCGCTTGCAGCGATGTTCCAGTAGGGATTCAGCGCGACAACCGCGTCTGCCCACCAGAAACACTGCGCGTGGGCCCTCCGGCGCTGCCGGTCGAACGGGAAGAGCGCGACCGAGAGACACATGGCAAAGAAGAGGATTATGATGAGAGCTCCCCCGACGGACCAAACCATGATTGAGATAAGAGTTTTCCTGATCATAGGCATATGATAAAGTACCTTTAATCTATTGTCAATATCTTCCGATATAAAGTAGTTTGAAATTTGCGGATTTTGGGATATAATCTTTCCATATGACAAAGCTGACGACAAAATCACTGGCCGGTATCGAGCGCAGGATGGAAGAGTCCGGCGGCGACCCTATCAGGCGCAGGATCCTGGAGTGCGCAAAGAATTTCAAGACCTCATGGATCGATCTCGGCCAGGCCCTTTATTCGGCCTGGAAGGATAAGCCGTATAGGCAATGGGGGTACATGACGTTCGAGGCCTATACGGCCAAGGAGATAGGCATAAAGAGACCGACGGCGATGAAGCTGCTGAAGTCCTATTATTTCCTGGAGAAGGAGGAGCCGGTGCTGCTGCAGAAGGAGCGCTCCGAAGATGCCGACGCTGCTGCCGTACCGAGCTACGAATCCGTCAACCTGCTGCGGCTTGCGAAAAACAAGAAGACGCTCGACGATGATGACTACCGCGCGCTGAAGCGCGACGTGTTCCAGGGCGGGAAGGATGCCGGTGACGTCCGGAAGAGCCTGACGAGCATCATGCGGCAGCGGGAAGAACTCGATCCGGAGGAAGCACGCCTGAAGCGCAGGACTGCGATGCTAAAGCGGTTCATCGCGACGCTGAAAGCGCTCAAGACGGAGGCCGAGCTGGCGAAGATGCTGCCGCAGGCAATATTGAAAGAGGCGTCGCAGCTGATAGCGAAGCTGGAATCCGAGATAGGCTAAGCCCAACAAGTCCGGACGGGGCATTCTAACGGAGTGAGGACGGGAGCCGCGCGATGGATAATATAAAATTGCCGCCTAGTACCAGAGAGTCCTTGCGACTGTTCGTCGGCAGGCTGCAGGCGGTGTACGGGGGCGATTTGGTCTCGGTCGTCCTGTACGGCAGCGCTGCCAGCGGCGAGTTCGCCGACAGGCACTCGAACGTCAACGTGATGGTCGTCCTGAACGACACGGCCCTCCCGAGCCTCGCCAGAGCGCACCCCATCGTCACCGCACGGAAGTTCCGCATGATAAGCCCTGTCTTTTTCACCGAAGAGTATATAGCCGGCTCCACCGATGTGTTCCCGATCGAGTTCCTCGACATCAAAGAAAATTATACGATACTTTTCGGTAAGGATATCGTCAAAGACATACGGATCGATACGAAGAACCTGCGGTTCCAGTGCGAGCAGGAGCTGAAGTCAAAGATCATATACATAAGGAAGCAGTACCTCGCCACGGCCGATATAAAGGCGCTTGAACACCTGCTGTTCAAATCATTCACGTCATCGCTCCATATCCTCCGCAATATCGTGAGGCTCAAAGGTGTACAACCGCCGTATCTGAAAGAAGATATCTTAAGCGACGTCGAGGCCCATTTCGGTGTCGATACGACAGTCTTCAGCGAGATCCTCTGGGCGAAGAACAAGAATATGGCACTTGAGCCAAAAGATATCGATTCGCTGCTCGCAGGGCTGGTCAAAGAGCTGGAAAGCATCTCCGGCGTCGTCGATAAAATGTGATGGCGGATGAATAGAAAAACCCCGATCCTGCTCCTGGCGTGCCTTCTTCTATTGTGCGCGAGATCTGCCGCGAAAGAGGATGTGCCGCACGCCCCCACAGGGTGGGTGAATGACTACGCGGGCGTCATCCCCGATGAATTCCGCCAGAAGCTGACAGGCCTTATACGCGAAGTCGAGCAGAAGACCTCTGCCGAGATCGCGGTCGTGGCCGTGGAGTCTATCGCGCCGTATGATGAGAATAGCTATGCGCGGATGATCTTTGATACATGGAAAATAGGGAAGAAGGGCAAGGATAACGGCGTGCTCATCCTGCTGGCAGTCAAGGAGCGGCGCTGGAGGATTGAGGCGGGCTATGGCATTGAGGGCATTCTCCCTGACGGGCTGTGCGGCCAGATAGGCCGAGCCGCCATGGTCCCTTATTTTAAAGAAGGCAAATACGGCGAAGGCCTGTATAGCGGCACGGCGGCGCTCGCGGCGCTTATCGCGAAAGATTCCGGTGTCACGCTTGACTCACTTGCGGGATTAAAGGTAAGCGGGCCAACCGATGGAAATGCCCCCCACGACGCATCGGGGATGTTCATATTTTATTTATTCCTTCTTATCTTCTTCTCGGTGTGGAATCTGCCGTGGCCGATCTATATAGGGCTGCCGTTCACGCTCTTCTTCGCGTTTGCGCTATATTTATTTTCACCTGTAGCGACGGTCGTAGTTATCGTCGCGTACATGATTTCGATCATCATGCGGCTCAACTACTGGAGCAAGCTTCCGAAGCATAAGCGGCCGAGTTTTATCGGTTTCCAGACCTTCGGCGGGACGATCAGTTCAGGGGGGTGGTCAGGCGGCGGTGGCTTCGGCGGCGGTGGCTTCGGCGGAGGGGGCGGAGGCGGCGGTGGCGCCGGCGGGGGTTTTTAAATAGGGTACATCGTACTTCGTACATTGCCAACGCTGTGTGAAATATAAAGGAGGTGCGGCATGAAGCTGTTTTTAATTATTGTGGGAGTATTGCTGCTGCTGGCAGTTAGTACCGGTGTCGGCCTCTATAACGGCATCGTCGCGAAGCACGAGACGATAACCGCCACGTGGGCGCAGGTCGAGAACCAGCTGCAGAGGCGTAACGACCTCATACCGAATCTCGTCAACTCCGTTAAAGGCTACGCCGCCCACGAGAAGACGGTCTTCGAGGACGTGACGAAAGCGCGTTCGCAGTGGGCAGGCGCCAAGTCGCTTGATGAAAAGGTGTCAGCGGCAGGCGGCATGGATTCTGCACTGGCAAGGCTGATTGCTGTCGCGGAGAACTATCCTCAGCTGAAGGCAGACCAGACGTTCCTGAGGCTGATGGACGAGCTCTCCGGGACTGAAAACCGGATCGCGGTCGAGAGGATGAGGTATAACGAAGCGGTGAAGGATTACAATATCACCGTCAGGCTCTTCCCCGGGAATGTCGTCGCAGGGGTGTTCGGATACAAGCCGGCAACCGAGTATTTCAAGGCGGCGGAGGGCGCCCGGAGTGTTCCGGAAGTCAAGTTTTAATAAGGCGCTTCTGTGCCTGGCGGCCGTTCTATTGCTCTCGCCGCCAGCGGTGTTTGCCCAGCGGATCGCAGAGTTTGAGATCGGCCAGACCAGCTTCGTACCCAAGCCGCGCCTGATAGCGCCCGCGACGGACGTCGTCGACCTGACGGGTAAAGACGGTCTGGAATTCAAGTGGAGCCCTCACGAAGGCGACCAGGTCAAGCGCGATCATTACGATTTCAGGCTCTACCGCGGCTACACTATGGTCGAGTCTACCCGCATACTGAAGATGCGCATCAGCCCTCGCCAGTGGTCGATCATCCTGAAGGCGGAGATGTTTGAGGACGCCCAGGTCTATACGTGGTCGCTCAGGCAGGTATATACCGGCTCGGCGAAGAGCTGGAGATCGTTCGAATCGTTCAAGGTCATCAAGCGCTGAAAAAAGGATACCGGTGCAGGGACTCCAGAAGGCCAAGGATGCAATAAGAAGCGCCAGGACGATCGCCATATCGGGCCACGTCAATCCCGACGGAGATTCGATCGGCTCGCTGCTGGCGCTCGGCCTCGGGCTGGAGCGGATGGGTAAGGCAGTCACCATGGTCAGCACGGACGGCGTGCCGCAGAGGTACAGGATGCTTCCCGGCGCCGGCCGCATAGCCAAGTCGATGCGCGAGAGCGTGGACCCCGCGATAACGGTCGACTGCAGCTCTAAAGAGATAGTGGGAATTGTCTTCGATTCGCTTCGGGAGGCCAAAGAGATACTCGAGATAGACCATCATGACTTCAGGAGGCCTTTCGGCACGGTGTCGCTCATCGACGCGCGCGCTGCGGCAGTCGGTGAGATCATATACAAGCTGTTACGGCAGCTCAAGGTTCGCATTACCCCGCAGATTAACGTCGCGTCGATCGCGGAGCAGTACGGCGGCGGCGGGCATTTCGACGTGGCGGGGTGCACGATCGAGAACAGTCCCGTATCGATCCGCTTACTTTTAAAGCGGGTCGAGAAGCTGTTGAGGTAACCGATGGCCACCGCCAGGAAGATCCTGATCATCACATCGGACAGAAATCTGCGCGAAGTCCTGAAGTTCTGTTTTGACGGCTGGGGGTACGAGGTGGTCGTGCCTCTCGCGGCCGTCCGCGATATCGCGCCGATAAAAAAAATAGCCCCTGACGTGATCGTCGTCGATGTCCATTCCGCGAAGCGCACCGACCTCGAGATCTGTCGCCTGCTGAAAGACGACTTCCTTACCGCGTATATCCCCGTCATCACGCTGATCAATAAGCGGCAGCTCCGCTCGCAGCTCCTGAGCATCAAGCAGGGTATCGATGATTATCTGATAAAACCTCCCGACCCACTCGACCTGCGCGTTCGGATCGAGATGGCCCTGAAGAGGGCCCAGCACAGCCTCTTTTCGACGCCGCTCACCGGGTTGCCCGGTGGCAGGCTTATCGAGGACACGCTCGGCGGCAGGCTTGCCGGCGGCGGGCCTTTTTCGTTCGGGTATCTCGATCTCGACAATTTCAAGTATTTCAATGACACGTACGGCTACGTGAAAGGCGACCGCGTCATCATGCAGACCGCCTATATGCTCTATACGACGATCTCGAAGGCCGGTAACCGCGGCGACTTCATCGGCCATATCGGCGGCGACGATTTCGCGTTCATCACGACGCCCGATAAACAGAACGCCATGTGCCAGTATTTCATTTCGCAGTTCAACCGGATCATGCCGTTCCACTATACGAGGGACGACCGGGCCAACGGCTATATCGTCGCGCGTGACCGGACCCACACAATCAAGAAGATACCGCTGATGAGCGTATCGATAGCGGTCGTCAACAGGACACAGCAGGTCGATTTCAAGAACATCATCGAGATTAACGAGAAGGTCGCCGAAGTGAAGCGTTATTTGAAAGGCTTTACCGGCTCAAAGTTCATGGCGGACAGGCGGTCCGGCGATGTCGACGGCAGGCAGAGCGCGCAGATCTATAGGATCGAGACCGGCGCGAAAGATCTCTACAGGCCCCTCGGCCAGATCCTTCTCGAGCGCGACGATATAGATGCCCAGAAGCTTGATGAGGCGCTGACCGTCCACTGGAGGAGAGGGGTGAGGCTGGGTGAGATCCTGACCGAGCTCGGTTTCGTCCGCGAGGCCCGGGTAGCAGGGGCATTGAACGAGGCCAGGAAGGCCGCAGGCGCCGAGAGGGATGGCGCAGGTAAGGAATAGTGATGTCGAATACGCAGAATGAAAAGGCCGCGGTGAAATGGTACCACTCGCCGGTCTTTATCCTGATCCTGTTCCTGGCGGTCGGGCCGTTCGCCATACCGCTGGTATGGGCAAGCCCCGCGCTCAAGCTGTGGCAGAAGATACTGATAACGGCGGCGATCCTCCTTCTTACGGTATGGCTGCTGAAGGCAGGCCTTGATATATATACGGTGCTGTTAAAAGAAGCCAGGGCTCTGCGGGAGACGATGGTGCAGTGACGTATGCCGATAATCATTGACGGATGGAATTTGATACGTAACCGCGCATCGTGCATCAACGATGATGAGAGCGAGTCGCTCGATGCGGCCCGGCATCTGATATCTTATCTGAGAGCGTTCCAGCAGACCCACAGCGACCCGATCGTCCTCGTCTTCGACTCGACCAAGGAATACCTGGACATGCAGTACACGAACAGCGCGAAGCTGAGGATAGTCCCGGCGAAGGATGCCGACGGATATATTAAACGCTATGTCGACAAGACTCCGGAGCGTCAGCGGCGTAACCTGCGTGTCGTATCGTCCGATAACGACGTTTACTTTTACGCGAAAAGCTCGTATGCGACGCCGCTTACGTCCGAGGAGTTCTGGAGGAAATTGAAGGGTCAAGGGCCATCCCTCGGCTCCGCTCGGGACAGGAGGGTATAGGGTCATGAAAACAGGGAAGGCGATATGTATAAAGTAGAGATAGCGAGTAAGAGTGGTTACAGGTTCAGCGTGAAATCAGATGGTGCGTCGTTCGATGTCGACGCCAAGGGTAAAGACGGGATAACGCCGCCAGACGTTCTTCTTGCCAGCCTCGGCTCCTGCGTCGGCGTCTACATCAGAAAATATGCCGACGGGGCGAAGATCGGCCTCGACGCGTTCGACGTGACGGTCGCCGGAGACCTCGGCAGCGAAGCGCCGTACCGGTTCAGGCAGATAAAGGTGTCGGTCGATCTGAAGGGATCCTCACTTGACGACCGCAGAAAGAAGGCCCTGCTGGAATTCGTGAAGAATTGCCCGATCCACAACACCCTGAAGGGCAGCCCTGACATCGAGATGACGCTTAAGCCTTGACAAAGGCATAACCGGTTGTTACAATAGGCGCCGTTATAATGATGGTATAGAAAGGGTGTGAGATAAGGATGCCTAAGATCACCGTTGGCGAGAACGAACCGTTAGAAAAGGCGCTCAGGCGTTTCAAGAAGAAGATGGAGATTGAAGGTACATTAAAGACGCTGAAGGCGCGCAAGCACTACGAGAAACCCAGCGAGAAAAAGCGTCGCAAGAGAAAAATGGCGTGGTAGTTATCAATAGGCAGTGGGTGCGTATTTTCGTTATCGCCGGTGTTGCGGCGCTTATCGCAGCTGTGGGCGCATTCGACGCGCGTTGCCTTTCCGGAGACACGATAGAGATCCCCAAAGAGGCCGTTACCAGGAAAGTCCTGGATAACGGCCTCACTGTTCTGGCCAGCCACACCACCCCCGAAAACCTTGTCGCGGTAGACGTGAAGATCAGGGCGGGCGCCAGCTCGGAGGACGAGTACCTCGGCTCCGGCATCTCGCATCTTGTTGAGCATATGGTTTTCAAGGGGACCGGAAAGCGCGGGCCCGGCGATATCGAAAAAGCGGTCAAATCGTTTGGCGGCGTCATGAACGGTTCGGTGTCGCAGGACATAACCGACTACCACATCATTCTGCCGTCGAGATACCTGCCCGAGGCTCTTGCGATAGTGAGTGACATGCTGCTGGGCGCGAAGTTCGATGCGGGAGAGCTCGCGCGGGAAAAGGAAGTCATCCTTCAGGAGATCCGGCTGAACAGGGATGAACCGCAGTCGATGCTGATGAGGCTCTTAAACGAGACGGCGTATATTAAACACGCGTACAAATATCCGGGCATAGGCTACGAAGAGCCGCTTAAGGCGCTGACCCGCGATGACGCGCTCAGATACTACAACAGGGTGTACGTGCCGAACAGGATCGTCGTGACGGTTGTCGGCGGCGTCGACGAAACGATAGCGATCGCGGCGGTGCGGGACGCGTTCAAGGTCTTCAGGGCGCCGGACTACGGCGTGCGGGGCTTAAGCCCCGCGGAACCGGCGCAGATAAGCCCGCGGCGGGCCGACGATGAAACCCCGACGAGCCTGGCGTATCTGGCGATGGGCTTCCATTCGACAAGCCTCCTCAACGATGACCTCTACGCTATGGATGTGCTGTCGATGATTCTCGGCCGCGGAGACAATTCGCGGCTTACCGCAGGCCTGCAGAAAAAATGGAAGCTGGTCTATTCGATATCCGGCTGGAACTACACGCCGATGGAGCCGGGCCTCTTCGTAATATCGGCTATACTCGACAAAGCCAACCTCGGCGCCGTCGAGAAGGCCGTGATGGAAGAGATCGAAAAGGTCAGGACGGGCGCGATCGATGAGGCCGAGCTTGAGGGCGCCAGGCGGATGGTACTGGCCGATTACATCGCTCAGTTCCAGACGCTCGACGGCAAGGCCAACGACATCGCCTCAAGCTACATCCTGACCGGCAATTACGATTTTTCCAGCAGGTATATCCTCGGCGTGCAGGCCGTTACCAGGGTTGATATTAAACGGGTCGCCGATAAGTATCTGCGCCCGGACAATCTCACCGTTGCACGCATCGTGCCTCCGGGATATGAGGAGGCCGAACCCCGGACGGCGGCTGTCGAGCCGAAAGATGAGATCCGGAAAGCCGAGCTGCCGAACGGCCTCAAGATACTCGTGCGCGAGAACCGCAGAACGCCTTCCATTTCGATAACCGTGGCGATGCGGGGAGGCCTTATGGCCGAAACGGCGAAGACCAACGGCATCTCGAGCCTTACCGCGGACATGCTTCTGAAGGGCACGAGGACGAGAGCGGAGGACCAGATCAAGGGGCTTGTCCAGCAGCTCGGAGGGGACATGACGACCTTCAGCGGTTTTAACGGTTTTGGCATCACCATGGACCTGCTTAAAATAGACCTCAATACGGGCCTCGACATACTGAAAGACGTCCTGGCGAACAGCCAGTTCCCGCAAGGCGAGATCGATAAGGACAAGACGCTCGCGCTGGCCTCGATACGGGAAGAGGACGACGATATATTCCAGGTCGGAATGAACCGGCTGCGCAGGAACCTTTTCGAGGGCACGCCGTACGCCTTCAGGTATCTGGGCGAGCCGGAGACCCTGGAATCGCTGGCAAGAGATGACATCGTTTCGTACTGCAGGAACTACAGCGTCCCGAACAACATGGTCATAGCCGTATCCGGCGACGTCGACGCGGCGTCCGTGATCGGTCAGCTTAAGGTTAAGTTCTCCGATCTCAGGGCGCGGGAGGTCCCGTCAATTACTTCCGCGCCCGTAAGGCTCGAAAAGACGAAGCGCGATCAGCTGGTCATGGATAAAGAGGAGAGCCTCATCCTGATCGGATATGTGACGACGACGGTCAGCGACCCGGACCGCTACACGCTCGATGTGCTGAACTCGATACTGTCCGGCGCCTCCGGCCGCCTGTTCAGCGAACTTCGCAACAAGATGGCGCTGGCCTATGCGCTCGGGTGCGTCCAGAAGCTGGGCTTGAGCACGGGGTTCTTCGCGGTGTATGTGGCAACGACGAAGGACAAGATAGACATCACCATGAAGGCGCTCGCCGAAGAGATGCGCAAGATTCGGCAGCTCGCAGTCACCGAAGAAGAGCTCGCGTATGCGAAACGGGAGCTCGTCTCGGCCCGGCGCATAGCGGCGCAGACAAACAGCTTTTACTCTATGAACGCCGCGCTGGACGAGCTGTACGGGTTGGGCGCCGACAATGTCTACAAATACGAAAGCGAGATAGAGAAGGTGACCAGCCGGGACGTGAAGCGCGTAGCGGAAAAGTACCTGAATCCGAAAACCAGCGCGGAAGTCATCATCTCATCAAAAGAGTAGCATGCTAAGCCTTTCCACATCATGGAATTCGTCCAGGCACATAAACGGCTTCTCCATGATCGACGAGATCAGGGCGCTGGGGTTTGAAACGGTCGAGCTGAACTTCGCCCTCACGGAGGCGATCGTGCGCGACGTCCTCTCCCTGAAAGAGTCAGGCGCCATAAAGGTCTCGAGCCTCCATAACATGTGCCCGCTTCCGGACGATATAGAGCCCTCCCGGGCGACACCCGATTATTACTCGCTGTCCTCTTCCGATGAGAAAGAGCGGCTGCGTGCGGTTGCTGTCGCGATGAAGACGATTGAGTGCGCGAAAAAGCTCGGCGCCCCCGCAGTCGTCCTCCATGCGGGCAGGGTGGAGATGAGGGACCGCACGCGGGAGCTCGCGGCGGCCGTTGACGACGCGGCGGCGCTCGCCAGGATACGGAGCGAGGCATCCGCGGAGAGGAACGCGAAAAGGGGCATCTATCTCGACAACGTGATGAAGAGTCTCGACGAGCTCGTTCCTCACGCCAAATGCGCGGGCGTCGCACTCGGCGTCGAGAACCGTTATTATTACCGCGAGATACCCGTGATCGATGAGTTCGAGGCGATGTTCAGGCGCTTCGGTCCCGGCGAACTGTACTATTGGCATGACGTAGGCCACGCAGAGGTTTTCGACAGGCTCGGCCTCTGCCGCCACAAAGACCTTCTGGATAAGTTTTCCGGCCGCTTGATAGGCATGCACCTGCATGATATAATAGGCCCTGTCGGCGACCACAAGGCGCCGGGTCAGGGCACGTTCGACTTCCATATGGTGAAACCATATATCAGGCCGGATACGATCATGGTCATGGAAGCCCACCAGCCGGCGACCGCTGACGATATCCGGAAGGGCGCGGCGTATCTGGCGGAAATATTCGGGAGGGTCTGACAATGGTGAGGGATCCGGTTCGCGCAGGTCAATTCTACCAGGGCACAAAAAATTCATTGCTCCGCGAAGTTGAATCGCTGATCGACCGGACGGCGAAGAAAGAAGACGCGAAGGCCGTCGTCTCGCCTCATGCCGGATACATGTATTCGGGGCCTGTCGCGGGCAGTGTCCTTTCATCGATCAAGCCGAAGAAGACGTACGTGATCATCGGGCCTAACCACACGGGCCTGGGGGCCGAGTTCGGTATCGACACACATGCCTCCTGGAAGACGCCGCTCGGCGAGGTCAATGTCAACAGGGACCTCGCCGAACGGATCAGAGCCAGCGCCCCTGCGATCAAAGACGACAGCCTGTGTCATGCGGGCGAGCATTCGGTAGAGGTGCAGATACCGTTCCTGCAGGTCCTTCAGAAAGATTTCACGATCGTGCCGATCGTCATATCATGCGCGAACCTCGAAGTTTACCGGCAGATCGGCAGCGCCATCGCCAGGTCGATAAAGGACTTGGCCCTCGAGGCCGACGTTACCATCATCGCATCGAGCGACATGACTCATTATGAGTCGCAGGAAAGCGCGAGGCGGAAAGATATGATCGCGATAGATGCGGTGCTGAAGCTCGATGAGAAGAAGCTCGTCGAGGCCGTATCCGAATTCGACATATCGATGTGCGGCTTCGCGCCGACCGCAATAATGCTGGTCGCGGCCAAAGAGCTCGGCGCTACTAAGGCGCGTCTTGTCAAATACCAGACGAGCGGCGACGCTTCAGGTGATTACTCCGCGGTCGTCGGATACGCTGGTCTAATCATAACGTAAGGCAGCGTTTTTATGGGATTCTTCGGAAAAAGAAAAAAAAATACGGTAGCGCTCG
This sequence comes from uncultured Planctomycetia bacterium, assembly GCA_964352425.1. Taxonomy (GTDB): domain Bacteria; phylum Omnitrophota; class Gorgyraeia; order 2-01-FULL-45-10; family 2-01-FULL-45-10; genus JAMWCX01. The sequence continues at coordinate 56,297 of CAYGRZ010000001.1, forward strand.
CTCTTGGCGGAGGTTCGGCGCGGGGGATGGCGCATATCGGCGTACTCAAGGTTTTTGAGCGCGAGAAGATCCCGATAGATATGATAGTGGGCACGAGCATGGGCGCGCTCATCGGCGCGGGATACTCCATCGGCGTTCCGCTGAAACATATGGAGGACCGCTCATTAACTTTTACGACCAGAAAACTGCTGGACCCGACAATGCCTAAGATGGGCATGCTGGCCGGAGAAAAGCTCGAGATCATCATAAAGGATCTCCTGGATTCAAAGACATTCGACGACTGCAAGATACCGCTGGCCGTTGTCACTATCGATATAGAGACCGGCGAAGAAGTGGTGCACCAGCAGGGGGAGCTCGTCAAAATAGTGCGCGCCAGCTGTTCATGGCCCGGCGTATTCAACCCTGTGAGCATAGGCGGCAGGCTTCTGGTGGACGGAGGCATAAAGCACAGCGTTCCAGCGAAGATCGCCAGGGACCTCGGCGCCGATTACATAATAGCCGTGGACGTCGGATTCTGCGTCAGGACCGGGAAAATAGACAATATCATCCAGATGATAGTCCAGTCTTTCCAGATAACCGGCGAAGAGCTCAACCGTTATCAGTCGCTGGAAGCCGACGCTATAATCAAGGTGGACCTTCCCGATATCGATCAGGCCGCTTTCAGCCGCGCACGCGAAATGATAGTAAAGGGAGTCGAGGCTGCGGAGGCCGCTATTGTGCGGATAAAAAAGGATCTGGGGCTGCGCTAATGGATAACGATAAAAAGGACATGCCCGAAGGGCCGGGGACGATGCCTGAAGCAAGTTTCGGGTTTTTTATATCCGGACTTATGATGGAGGCTCTTATAGCGATGGGTGAGCTTGAGAACCCGGTCACAAAAAAGAAAGAATTCGACCTGAAGCACGCCACGTTCGTCATCGACACGCTCGCGATGCTGAAAGATAAGACCAGGAACAACCTTAGCGGCGAAGAGGATGGCGCGCTCGAGGCCGTGCTCTACGACCTCAGGATGCGGTTCGTCGCGAAGGCCGACAAAGGAAAGGCTCCGTAGATGCTGATGAGCATCGTACTGTCCGTCCTTGCCGTAGCCCTGGCCTGCCTTGGATGTGCGGTCTTTTACCTGATGATCCGCATGAAAGATATCCAGTCGGCGCTTCAGTCGCTCGATCAGAAGCTGCCGCTCTACGACCAGATCAGGAAGCAGGCATCCGAATCGATCGAGAACCTGAACGTGCGCATCGGCAGCCTGAACCAGAAGGCCGATCAGATCTCGCACGTGATGACCGAGGTGACGAGCCTTCGCAACCTGTTCACGATGCCCAAGGGCGCCGGCGGCGCGGGCGAGAGGCTACTCGAAAAGGCGCTCCACGACGTGCTGCCCGACGGCTCGTACCAGACACAGGTCCGCCTGAGTTCCGGGACGGTGGACTTCGTGATCAAGTTCAAGGATTGCATCGTTCCGATAGACTCGAAGCTGTCGCTCGAAGACTTCAATAAAATGCTCTCGGTTACCGACGAGGCCGCACAACGCTCCCACTGGCGCGCGTTCACAAGCGCTGTAAAGAAGAGGATAGACGAGACCTCAAAGTATATACTGCCGAATGAGAAGACGACCGATTTCGCGCTTATGTACATCGCCTCGGAGAGCGTCTATTATGAGGCTTTCATCAAGGACAAGCAGTTCGGCGAAGACAATACCCTGATCGATTATGCGATCAGGAAACGCGTCTATCCGACCTCGCCCCAGACGGTCTATCCCTATCTGATGACGATATTGCAGGGGATGAAGGCGCTGAAGATAGAGGAGAATGCCAGGGATATCCTCGGCAAGGTCACGGGATTGCGGAATGATTATGAGCGGTTCAAATCAATCTACACCATCATCATCGGACACATAGACAACGCCTATTCCAAACACAATAACGAGGCCCTGGCCGCAATGACGAAGCTTGAGGGGCACATAGCGGGCCTCGAACACCGCAACCTCGCGTAAAATCTGCTTTACTTACAGCCTCTCTTATGATAAGTTAATAACCCGATGCGTAAACAGCTGTCATTTATCATCCGGATCACCGTAAGCCTGGCCCTTATAATGGTATTATTATACGTTATGCGGGGCAAATACGGCCAGATACTCGATGTGCTGAAGGGCGCCAGCCTCCCGGTCTTCGGCATAGCGTTCGCCGCGTTTATAATGGCCATAGCTACGGCCTCATTCAGGCTGATGCTGATCATAGAGGCGCAGGATATCTCCATCACCTTTATGGAGGCGCTCTCGCTTACCTTCATCGGGTACTTCTTCAACAATTTTCTCCCCACGGCCATAGGCGGCGACGTCGTCAAGGCTTACTACCTTGGCAAAAAGAGCCGTAATGCGACAGGATCTTACACCTCGGTATTCGTGGACAGGGCCATGGGCCTCTTCACGATGGTACTTATGGCATTTTTCGCGCTCCTTTTTTTCAGAGGATCCCTTGTCGATAATACAGTGCGGTATTCCGTATTCGCCATTACCGCCATCGCCGTGCTCGGCATAATCTTCATGGCCAACAAAGGCTTCGCCAGGCGCTTCTCCGTACTACTGAAGCTGGTCAAGCCGCTGGAGGAGAAGCTCATAAAGCTCTATCATGCGGTGAACAAATACCGGCACCACTGGCTCTTGATGCTGAAGACGCTCCTGATATCGGTGGTAAGCCAGCTGATGTTCTTTGCGTCCTACGGCATCCTGGCCCGGAGCATAGGCTCGCGCATAGCTTCGATCGACATCCTGGTGAGGATGCCGATAGTCAGCATGGCAAGTCTCCTGCCGTCGATAAACGGGCTCGGGGTCCGCGAGGGCGCCATGGTTGTCTTTTTCGGGCCGCTGATCGGCAACGCGAACGCGTTTGCTGTCAGCATCCTTGCGATACTTGCCCTTCTGGTCATCAGCCTTATCGGTGGCCTGATCTACGCTTTGAGCCCGCAGTTCAAGGTAAAATTCAATGAGATAGAAAAAGGAGAGAGCGCATGATAGATAAAGAGCTGCTGGACATTCTCGCGTGCCCGGCGTGTAAAGCGGACGTGAAACTCGAAGGCGACAGGATCGTCTGCACGAAATGCGGCAGGCGCTACCCGGTAAAGGACGATATCCCGATCATGCTGATCGACGAGGCCGAGATGCCCGGCGAAACAAGGAAAGAGGGGTAACCGATGCCGAAGATCCTGGTCATTCACGGTCCCAACCTCAATCTGCTCGGCGCCAGAGAAGTGAACGTCTACGGGAAGGTCACCATCGATGAGATCAATAAGGATCTCGAGGCTGCCGCCAAGGCACGGGGCATGAGCCTGAAGATCGTGCAGTCAAACCATGAAGGCGAAATAGTCGAGCTGATAGGCGCGTCGAAGGGCGCGTTCGACGCGATCCTGATCAATCCGGCTGCCTACACCCATACGAGCGTTGCCATTCGCGACGCGATAAGCGCGGTCGGCGTGCCCACGGTCGAGGTGCACCTTTCGAATATCTACAGCCGCGAAGAGTTCCGCCACACGTCGCTGATAGCTCCGGTGGCAAAGGGGCAGGTCGCGGGATTCGGCAAGATGAGTTATATTCTCGGACTGGAAGCGGCGATCGGCCTTATTGAGAAAAAATGACGGCCCCCGAATACCGGAATCGCATCGCTCTTTTAAAAAAGGAACTGTCAGGGCGCAGGCTTGATTCGCTGCTGGTGACCGACGATACGAACGTCTCGTACATGAGCGGTTTCACGGGGCACGACTCGATGCTGCTCGTGACGCGCGGAGATGATTTCTTCATCACCGACTCGAGATATCTTGAGGAGGCGCAAGGCTCGATACGCCACTTCGATATACGCCTCGTCGAGGTTTCGGCATTCGATACGATCTTACGTGTCGTGAAGAAGGCCCGTCTTAAAAATGTAGGCTTTGAATCGATGGATCTGCCGTGTGCGGTGGCAGGGCGTCTGAAAAAAATACTGAAATCCGTTACGCTTACAGGCCAGAAGGACATCGTTGAAAACTTACGCGCGGTCAAGGACCGCGGCGAGATCGCCCTGATAAAGAATTCAATCCGCCTTACGCGGAAGGTCTTAGGCGCGCTTACCGGGATGGCGAGGCCCGGCATATCGGAGAAGACGCTGGCAAAGAGATGCGAGATCGCTTTTATTGAAGCCGGCGCGAAGGCGGCGTTTGAGCCGATCGTCGCCACGGGGGCGAACGCGTCAAGGCCCCACTCAAGGCCGACCGACGGGACAATACAGAAAGACTCTTTTGTGATGATCGATATCGGCTGCTGCCTGCAGGGGTACTGCTCCGACATGACGAGGGTGGTGACGCTCGGGCGCGTCAAAGAGAAGTTCAGGAAGATGTATTCTACGGTGCGGGCGGCGCAGGAGATCGCGATTGGAAAGGTCGGGCCCGGAGCCAGGGCATCCGACGTCGATAGCGCTGCGCGCTCGCTTATCGAGCGGCACGGTTTCGGGAAATATTTCGGCCACTCGGTGGGCCACGGCGTCGGCATGAAAGTCCATGAAGGGCCGTCGATATCGCGCATAAGCCGGACGAGGCTTGTGCCCGGGATGGTGTTCACCGTCGAGCCGGCCATATACGTGCCGAAGTTCGGCGGAGTCAGGATAGAGGACATGGTCCTCGTGACAGACAGAGGATGCGAAGTGCTGACACGGTAAACAGATGTAGTCCCACGGCTGCTCCTGTTCGTCGCAGCCTTTGGGACGAATTTTGCACCATACACGACTAGGACAAAATTCGGAGGAAGCAATGTATATCAAAGACATCAAGGACATGATCAACCTGATGAACGAGAACGCGCTTACCGAGCTCGAGATCGAAAAAGAGGGTGTGCGCATTAAGCTGAAGAAGGGCGCATCCGGCTACGACAGGGCCCTCGAATTCATCCAGCCGCCGGCGGCGCATCAGCAACAGCAGCAGGGCGGCATATCCACGGGCGCCGAGAAGGCAGAGAAGCGTAACGTCGTTGAGGTGAAGGCGCCGATGGTCGGTACGTTCTACCGCGCGCCTTCTCCGGAGGCTCCGGCGTACGTCAGTATCGGCGACACGATCGACGTCGGCCAGGTCGTCTGCATCATCGAGGCGATGAAGCTGATGAACGAGATCAAGTCTGAAGTCAAAGGCAAGGTCGTCGACATTCAGGTGGACAACGCGGAGCCGGTCGAGTTCGGGCAGGTCCTGTTCGTCGTCGAACCATCATAGGGCCCATATGTTCTCGAAGATACTGATAGCCAACAGAGGCGAAGTCGCATTACGGATCGTACGTGCATGTAAGGAGCTCGGCATACGCACGGTCGCGGTCTATTCGGTACCGGACATACACAGCCTCCACGTTAAATATGCCGACGAGGCTATCTGTATAGGTTCCGCCGCCAGCGCGAACAGTTATCTGAACATACCGGGCATCATCAGCGCGGCCGAGATAACCGACGTCGAGGCGATACATCCCGGCTACGGATTTCTTGCCGAAGACGCGCATTTCGCCGAGATCTGCGAATCGTGCAAGATCAAGTTCATAGGCCCGACCCCCGAGAACATACGGCGCATGGGCGACAAGATGGCGGCCAAGGACAGCGCGAAGAAGGCGGGCGTGCCGACGATACCGGGTTCGAAGACCTGCGTGAAGACGAAGGAAGAGGCGATAAAGATCGCCAAGGAGATGAAGTACCCGGTCATTATAAAAGCCGCGGCGGGCGGCGGCGGAAAAGGGATGAGGGTCTGCCATAACGACGTCAGGCTGATCAGCGCATTCTTGACCGCGCAGCGCGAAGCCGAAGCCGCGTTCGGCAACCCGGACGTGTACATAGAGAAGTATATCGAGCGGCCGCGGCATATCGAGATCCAGGTGCTGGGTGATACGCGCGGCCACATCGTCCATCTCGGCGAAAGGGACTGCACGATCCAGAGGCGCCACCAGAAGCTTATCGAAGAGACCCCCTCGCCGGTACTGGACGCGAAGCTGCGCAAGAAGATGGGCGATGCGGCAGTCAAGTGCGCCAGGGCCATCGGGTACGTCAACGCGGGGACCGTCGAGTTCCTGCTCGATGAGGACAATTCATTCTACTTCATGGAGATGAACACCCGCATACAGGTCGAGCATCCGATCACCGAGATGGTCACCGGCATCGACCTCGTGAAAGAACAGATCAGGATAGCCTCGGGGGAGAAGATATCCTACAAGCAGGATGACATCAAATTCAACGGCTGCGCGATCGAGTGCCGCATCAACGCCGAAGACCCCGATAACGATTTCATGCCGTGCCCCGGCAAGATAAGCGTCTTCAACGCCCCCGGCGGCCGGGGGGTGAGGCTCGATACGCACGCCTACCAGGGCTACGAGATATCGCCGTACTACGATTCGATGATAGGCAAGCTGATCGTCCACGGCAAGAACAGGGCCGAGGCGATCAGTATTGCGAAGAGGGCGCTCGACGAATTTACGATAGAGCCGATAAAGACGACCATTTCGTTCCATAAACGGGTTATGAACAACCCGGCGTTCCTGAGGGGAAGGTTCTCGACCGATTTCGTAGAGAGGCTTTTCGAAAAGAAAGATTAGCACTAAGGAGGAGTCCGCATGGCAAGCGACACGTCACACAGGGACAGGGCGACGGACCTCGGCGTCGTCAGGATCAATAACGACGCGATCACGACCATCGCGTCGATAGCGGCGATGGAGGTCAGTGGCGTCTATAAGATGGGGGCAGGTTCGAGAAAAAATATCCGCGACTTCTTCTGCCGCAAGTACAGCTCCCGGGGCGTCAGGATCGATATGAAGGAGAGCGAGATCAGGCTCATCGTTTCCATTGTGGTCGAATACGGCATGGACATACCCCGTATTGCAGACGAGGTCCAGGATTGCGTGAAACGGGCCGTCGAGAAGATGACGGGTCTTATAATGTCAGAGGTCGACGTCGTGGTCGAAGGCGTGCGCGCTCCGGCGCTTGACAAAGACAAGAAAGGGGTCTAGCGATGAGATTTTTGGGCGGATTGACGTTGTTCTTTTACACGATGGTGTTCCTTATGGTCGGCGGCCTCCTCATATCGGTAGCGCTGAACCTGGTATCGCAGGAGTCCGTCCTTGAGACCCTGAACACGATCTACGCGACGCAGAACACACGCCTCGTCATGGGCATCACGGGGTTCCTGATCATCTTCATCAGCATAATGGTCGTCCAGGTGACGGTGGGCAAGATACAGAGGGAGAAGACGATCGCATTCGAGAACCCTGACGGCCAGGTCACGATATCCTTAAGCGCGATAGAGGATTTCATAAAGAGGGCCCTGAAACAGCTGCCCGAAGTAAAAGAGCTTAAGCCGTTCGTCAGGGCGGGCAAGAAAGGCATCACGATAATCAACCGTGTGATACTGTTCTCGGACATCAACATTCCGGAGACGACAGAGAAGATACAGAACCTCGTCAAGACGCGCGTCCAGGACATGCTGGGCGTCGAGGAGCCGATCAGCATCAGGGTGCATGTGACGAAGATCGTCCACAAAGAAGAGGCCGCAAAAAACGTGAAGAAGGATGACAAGCCCCAGCCACCGACATTCAGGGGCAGCATAGAGTACGGAAGCTATTAAGGAGGGGATCATGGAAAGGATTGGAGTGCTGACCGGGGGCGGCGATTGCCCCGGCCTCAACGCGGTGATACGGGCGGTCGTGACGAAGGCCTCCCAGAACAACATCAAAGTCATAGGCATAAAGAACGGGTGGAAGGGCCTTGTGGAGGCAGATACCATAGATCTCGGCCCCGACGCGGTATCGGATATCCTGCCGAAGGGCGGCACGATACTCGGCACATCCAGGACGAATCCCTACAAAAAGCCGGAAGACCTGCAGAAGGTGATCGATAATTACAAAAAGCTGAAACTCGACGCGCTGATCGCGATCGGCGGCGAGGATACGCTCGGCGTCGCGAACAAGTTGAACAAAGAGAAGAAGGGCGTCAATATCGTCGGCTGCCCGAAGACCATCGATAACGACCTGAACGCGACTGACTACACGTTCGGCTTCGACACCGCCGTCAACATCGCGATGGAGGCGATCGACAGGCTCCACACGACGGCTGAGAGCCACCACAGGGTCATGGTAGCCGAAGTGATGGGAAGGCACGCGGGCTGGATCGCGCTTCACTCCGGGATCGCGTCGAGCGCGAACGTTGTCCTTATACCCGAATTCCCGATCGATCTCGACGAGGTCTGCGCCATATTGAAGAAACGCAAGGAAAACGGAAAGCTGTATTCGATCGTCGTCGTCGCCGAAGGCGCCCGGTTGAAGGCCGCCCAGGCAGTCCTGAAGAAAGAAAAGCTCGACGCGTTCGGCCATGTCCTCCTCGGCGGCATCGGCGACCGGCTGGCCAAAGAGATAGAGAAGGCGACCGGTTATGAAACGCGCTCGACCGTTTTTGGCCATATCCAGAGGGGCGGATCGCCGACCGCATACGACAGGTACCTCGGCACACGTTTCGGGATAACGGCGATGGAGCTGGTGCTGGCCGGGAAGTACGGTTACATGGCAAGCCTGAAAGGCACCGACGTCGTCGGAGTGCCGCTGCAGGATGCCGTCGGCACGTTGAAGACGGTCGACAGCACGATGTATGAGCTTGCCAGGACCTTCTTCGGATAAAACGAGGTGGTATGAAAAAGACTATCGATGAGATCATTAAAGAGAGCCTGCAAGTAACGGAGAGCCTGTCGCAGAACTCTTCAGCGGCGATCGAGAAGGCGGCCGTCGCTATAATCGATTCGCTGAAGGCCGGCGGCAAGGTCATCGTCTTCGGCAACGGCGGAAGCGCCGCCGACAGCCAGCATTTAGCTGCTGAGCTTGTCGGGCGCTTCAAGAAGGAGCGCCGGCCGCTCGCGGCGCTGGCGCTGACGACGAACACGTCGACGCTGACGGCGGTGGCGAACGACTACAGCTTTGAGGCGGTATTTTCGCGGCAGATCGAAGCGCTTGCCAAAAAAGGTGACATAGCGATCGGGATATCGACGAGCGGTAACTCGAGGAACGTGATCGAGGGCGTACGGATGGCGAAGGCCTATGCGCTGACCACGATCGCGCTCACCGGCTGTAGCGGCGGGATATTGAAAGAGCTGTGCGATATCTCGATCATAGCCGATTCCAATGATACCGCCAGGATCCAGGAAGCGCACATAACCGTTATCCATATCATCTGCGAGCTGATCGAGAGATGGATGCTAAGATAAAAAGCCGCCGGGCGCTGGCAAAGATCATCGCGGGCCTGCGCGCGCGCTCGAAAAGGATAGTCTTCACGAACGGGTGCTTCGACATCCTGCATGTCGGCCACATCGTGTACCTGAAGAAAGCCCGCGCGCTGGGAGACACGCTCGTCGTGGGCTTAAACAGCGACGCTTCGGTCCGCAGGATCAAAGGCAGGCAGAGACCGATAAACGCTCAGGCCGACAGGGCACAGATACTCGCGTCGCTCTATTTTGTCGATTACGTGACCGTCTTCGGCGAGCCGACCCCGGATACGCTGATACGGGCGCTGAAGCCCGACATCCTCGCCAAGGGCGCGGACTGGAAGGCGCCGGATATCGCCGGCGGCGACTTTGTACGGTCGTACGGCGGCCGCGTCGCGCGGATACCGCTGGTCAAAGGTTATTCGACGACGGCCACCATCAGGAAGCTGGGCTCATAGATGAAGCCGGGGCGGGATATCTACCGCATCATCGACGCGAACTTCAACCGGTCACGGGAAGGGTTGAGGGTCTGCGAGGACATCGCGCGTTTTATCATGAATCGGTCCTCGGTCTCGCGGGAACTGAAATCTCTGCGGCACGGGGTATCCGCGATCATCCGGTTGTCGCCGGCGACGGCAAAGATCCTCCTTGAGTCGCGCAGCGCCGCCAAGGATGTCGGACGGTCGATCAGGCTCAAGACCGAAGTCGAGCGCTCCGGCTATGCCGACATATTCGTGGCGAGCATTCAGCGCGTGAAAGAAAGCTTGCGGGTATTGGAGGAGTTCTTTAAGTTGATAGACATAGAACTTGCGGTCAAATTATCTGACTTGCGCTTCAGGACATATGACATCGAAAAAAAAGCTGTTAAGTCGCTCGCTTCTCTGCGTCATCGTCGATAAAAGCTTTTGCGACGATGCCCGGGCGTGTTCTGTGGCAAGGAAGGCTGCCGCGGCTGGCGCGGACATGATACAGCTGAGAGGCAAGCGCGCCGAGACTGCAGCTCTAATAAGAACAGCGAAGCTCATTAAAAGGATCACAGGCCGTTACCGGATACCGCTCGTCATCAATGACCGGATCGATGTTGCGCTCGCCTCAGGTGCTGACGGGCTGCACATAGGATGCGGCGATATCAGCGCTGAAGCCGCGCGTAAACTGCTCGGCAGGGATGCGATCATCGGCATTTCTGCTGCAACCATCGGGCAGGCCAGGAGGGCGGTGCGGCAGGGCGCATCGTATATCGGCGCAGGACCGGTCTTCGCGACGCCGCTCAAGAAGGCCAAGCCAGCGGCCGGTATACGGCTTCTCAACAGGCTGCGAGGGTTCAGCGTGCCGGTCGTCGCGATCGGCGGTATTAGTGCTAAGAATATATACAAGCTTACTGAGCAGGGCTTTAATAAAGTAGCGGTTATCCGGGCTGTGATGAATTCGCGTGATCCGTTAGGCGCGGCCAGAAGATTGAAAGAGGCTTTGACATAAATGACACAGCTGGAGATGGCACGAGCCGGCAGGATATCCGCCGAGATGCGCCGCGTAGCGAAAGACGAAGCCTTAAGCGTCGAGTTCATCCGTCGCGGCATTGCGGCAGGGCGCATCGTCATCCCGAAGAACTGTCTTCGCCGCGTCGCGAAACCATGCGGCATAGGCTCAGGTCTCAAGACGAAGATCAACGCGAATATCGGGACGTCGAAAGGCCAGTCGAATATAGCGCGAGAGCTCAGGAAGATGGATGCCGCGGTCGGGCTGGGCTCCGATACGATAATGGACCTCTCGACCGGTAGAGACATAGCCGGGACCAGGCGCAGGATACTTCGAGCGGCAACGGTGCCGGTCGGCACGGTCCCTATTTACGAGATCGTGATAAACGGCCTTAAGAAATACGGCCGTATAAAGGATATCACTGTCGCTGAGATGCTCGCCGTATTGGAGGTACAGGCCAAAGACGGCGTCGACTTCTTCACGATCCACGCAGGCGTCGTTCGTAGTGCGCTCGCTTCTTTGCGCGCCAACCCAAGGCTGCTCGATATCGTAAGCAGGGGCGGCGCATTCCTCGCGCAGTGGATGATAGAGAACGCTCAGGAGAACCCGTTTTACACGCGTTTTGACGCCGTCATCGATATCGCGAGAAAATATGACGTCACGCTGAGCCTGGGCGACGGCCTGAGGCCGGGCGCCATCGCCGATGCAACCGACTGCCCGCAGGTCCTGGAACTGCTCACGCTGGGCCAGCTGCAGAAGAAGGCGACCAGGAGGGGCGTACAGGTCATGATAGAAGGCCCCGGCCACGTTCCACTCAATCAGATCGAGGCGAATGTTGTGATGGAGAAGGCGCTCTGTAGCGGCGCCCCGTTCTATGTGCTCGGACCGCTCGTCACAGATATCGCGCCCGGCTACGACCATATCACCGCGGCCATAGGCGGCGCGCTCGCGGGCGCGAAAGGCGCCGACTACCTGTGTTATGTGACGCCGGCTGAACACCTGCGGCTGCCGACGCTTGACGATGTAAAAGAGGGCGTGATCGCGACCAAGATAGCCGCTCACGCGGCGGACGTCGCGAAGGGGCTGAAAGGCGCCATCGACCGTGATATCGCCATATCGAAAGCGCGCCGCGCGCGGGACTGGAAGCGACAGTTCGCGCTCGCGATAGACAAGGTTAAGCCGACAAAGTACAGACGCTCGTCGCGGCCGGGCAGCAAAGACGTATGTACCATGTGCGGCGAATACTGCTCCATCAAAGTCGCCGATACGTGTTTTGGGAGGAAATAAATTTTTCGGCTACCCGGGGCGGTGAACTTTTGGGCACTCGCCTCCGGCTGAGGATCGCGAAAATCTTCCGGGTCCTGCCGCTCGGTCGCCTTTCGGCGCTCGCGCGGGGTTCACAAGCGATGAGCTGACAGGCGGGTGTCTGTACTGCCCCATCCCGCGCTTCGCACCTCAAGGCTGGACCGAGCGTCACCCGTAAGATTTTCGCCTGCATATGATGATATCGGCAGTGCACAAAAGTTCCGCCACTCGAGGAAGCCGAATAATTTCTAAGAGTGGCTGAAGAATTGCTCCAGATACCGTCTCGGCTGTGAGGATGCTATAGGAGAAGTGATATGCCAGGGTATAGAGCTGATCCAGAAGAGATAAAAAAGGTGTTTTTAATAGTTATTGGCATTTTCTTTTTTATAATAGGCGTTTTTTTTATTTTGCAACTTACCGGAGTTGCAAATATGGAGATATTTCGTAGTTCCGGTTTGGACTGGCTAAGAATTCTCTTATTTGTAATCGTAGTTATTCTGATTCTTTCTTTAGTATTTGGTATTTTGAAGAAGTTGTACGGTGATGAATAGCAAGGGGAGTGGCCATCCCGCGATAGAAGGGAAGTTTCTAGTATTTGAGATGGTCGCAGGCGGCGGGACTTTTGCGCGAAGCCTGAAGCGGCGAATTTAAGACCTATGCCGATGTTATGTGAGCACAATGAAAATGTTAGGTCTTTTGTGAAGAAGAAAAAGGGTTATATATAAGGATTTTTCCATATTAAAAGAACCGAGGATGCCCGAGGCCGCTTCCATGCGGCCGAGTTCCGCAGGTTCCCCTTTTTCGACTGAGCAAAAGACCGACCTCGAGCGAAGCGAGAGGGAACATTTTCGCTGCCACCTTTTAGGAGGCTTGTGCGAACATAGCGAGGCATAGGTCTGGAAACAAAAAAAGGATAGCGATGAGCATTCTGGTAATAGGATCGGTGGCGCTTGATTCGGTGCAGACGCCATTCGGGAAAAAGACGGAAGTGCTCGGAGGGTCGGCGACGTTCTTCTCTCTCGCGGCATCATTCTTCAACAAGGTCGATATCGTGGCGACCGTCGGCGAGGACTTCCCGAAGCGGTACGTGACGATGTTCAGGAACAAGGGGATAGGTACCGTTGGGCTTACCGTATCGAAAGGCGAGACCTTCAGATGGAAGGGCCGCTACGACTACGATCTGAATACCGCGCACACGATATCGACGCACCTCAACGTATTCAGGGACTTCGACCCGCAGGTCCCCAGGCACCTGCGCTCGCCCGATTTCCTGTTCCTGGCAAACATTGACCCGGACCTTCAATACCGGGTTCTGCAGCAGGTCAAGCGCCCCCGGCTTGTCGCGTGCGATTCGATGAATTACTGGATAGCCACGAAGCGCAAATCGCTCGAGCGGCTGCTCGACAAGATCGACATCCTGCTCCTGAACGACGCCGAGGCGCGGCAGCTGAGCGGTGAATCCAACCTGATCAGGGCCGCGCGGCTCGTCATATCGTTCGGGCCGAAGGCGGTCATCATCAAGCGGGGAGAGCACGGCGTCCTTTACTTCTCCAAGAAAGCCCATTTCGTTGCGCCGGCATACCTTCTCGATACGATATGCGATCCCACTGGCGCAGGCGATACGTTCGCGGGCGGCATGATGGGTTATTTAAGCAGGTCGAAGGTTGTAGATGACGCACGCATCAGGAAGAGCATCATTTACGGGAGCATCATGGCTTCGTTCACTGTCGAGGATTTCAGCGTAAACAGGCTCCTCGAGATATCGAAGAAGGACATACGGGGCCGGTTCGATCATTTCAGGAGCATAACGAAATATTAAAGCGGTCTGCTGTGCGGGCGAGCGTAGTTTCCGCCTTCGCCTTTTCTTGTTAGGCTGCGAGAGGCTTCGGCGGACTTCGCCATGAATAGAGTGATGTGGGGTTTAGGCTTGCACACTATGCTATTGAAATATTTAAGCGAGCGTAGTTCAATGGTAGAATACTAGCTTCCCAAGCTAGATACGGGGGTTCGATTCCCCTCGCTCGCTCCAGTTTTACCGAAAGAGATGAAGATGAAGGTAATTATTATTATAGTGTCGGCCCTTGCGCTCGCCGGATGCGCGACGACACACCAGCGCACATACACCTGCGCTACGCCGGTGTATTCCCATGAATACGACTCGGTGAACCTCGCTCCGACTGTCGGGGGCCTCCAGCCGATGGCGCCTGCGCAAGTTCGTCATACCGTACGGCCCGGCGAGACGCTCTGGGGCATCTCGAAGGCATATGATGTCGATCTCGACGACCTCGTGAAGGCTAACTCGATAAAGGATACAGGCTCGATCGAAAAAGGTCAGATCCTGGCCATACCCGGCAGGGCGCGGTCCGGGCCTGTAGCAAGGGCCGCCACGACCACCTATGCGCGGTCACGATCCGCGGTCTCTTTTGTCTGGCCGGTAAAGGGCGCTGTTCTGTCCCGTTTCGGATCGACCGCCGACAAGGTCGTGAATAAAGGCATCGATATCAAAGCGAATGAAGGCTCAGGCGTTGCCGCCTCCCGGGAGGGGAAGGTCGTGTTTTGCGATGAATATCTGAAAGGGTTCGGCAAGACCGTCATCATAGACCATATGGACGGCTACCAGACGGTCTACTCCTATAATTCTGATATTACCGTCAGGGTCGGCGACACGGTCCGGCAGCGGGATGTGATCGCAAAGGTCGGTTCAAGCGGCCGCGCCCGGGTGTCGATGCTCCATTTCGAGATACGCAGGAACGGGGAGCCGCAGAACCCGGAGTTTTATCTGACGAAATAGTAACGGTTGTACATCCTCCTTCGCCTGTGCATGTGATTGAGGGAGATTGGCTTCCGCCTTCGCCGTCACGCCTGGACCGGATGAGGCTTCGGCGGACAGGTCGGCGGATGATTTCACCGGAATAAATTATGAGGAAATCATGTTTAGCGAACCGGTAGTGGGACAGGATTTTTTCGGCCGTGAAGAAGTGCTCGAGATACTGAATAAGAGGGTGCTCGCCCTGAAGGACGGCTACAGGCAGAACGTCGCGCTGACCGGCCAGAGCCTCGCCGGCAAATCATCGATCATCCTTCATTTCCTGCACACGATACAGGAAGAGGGCTTTATACCCATCTATGTGGAAGTGGTCAGGGAGCCGTTCCGGTCATTCGCGAACAAATTTATCGCGACGATGCTCTTCCACGCCATGCTGAAGAAGGGCGAACAGCCTGCCTCGGACCTGGCCTCCCTGCTGGAGACCGGCCAGGATGTGCTCCCGAAGACCTCATCCGCGATAAAGCAGGTGAGCGCCTATATCGAGCGCGGGGAATGCGAAACCGCGTATCAGTCGCTCCTCGAACTCACCTCGGTCCTGAAGGCCGAGCTCGGAACCCCGTGCATTGTCATACTGGACGAATTCGACAATCTCGAAGGCCTCGGCATAAAGAACCCGTTCCTGAGTTTCGGCAAGGTCATCATGGTCCAGAAGGACACGATGTATATAGTCTCGAGCTCCCGGAACCTTGCGATAAAGAAGATCATCTCCGAAAAGCTCTCGCTCCTTTTCGGGAACTTCGAGGTCGTCAAGGTCGAAAATTACGGTATTAAGGTATCCTGCGATTTTCTCCATACAAGGCTCGGCGGGTTCGAAATCGATGAGTTTGCGAAGAAGTTCCTGATAGCCTTCACCGACGGCAACCCCTTCTACCTGAGCAGGATGGCGGGCCTGTTGAAAGAGACGGCTATCGGGCGCATGACGAGCCTGATAGACGCCGATATGGTTTCCGACGCGATACTCGAGCTCGTCTATAACTCGAACGGCACGATCCACCAGTATTTGATGAACTACATCCTCGAGCTGCTCGACACCAGGACGAGGGACTACCATATAGCGATACTCGTGGCTATAGCCGGCGGCTGTAACAAGCATGCCGATATTGCCAGGCTCATCAGGACGACCCAGCGCGATGTGATAGCCTCTCTCTCGCGCCTCTGCGAGCAGGGGCTGGTTTCCAAGAACGGCGTATTCTACGCGATTGACGATGTGATGCTCGAGTTCTGGCTCAAATACGTCTACCAGAGGAAGAAGGATCTCCTCGTCGACGGCGCGTTCGACAAGACGGCGCTCTTCAGGGAAGAGATCAAGGCCTATATGGCCTCGTTCGCGCAGGAATACGGGATGAGCATCACCGCGCGTGTCGCCAGGCTTTTCAACCTGTTCTCGAACGAGCTCGTGCAGCTCGAATCGAAGAGCGCGAGGCTGCCGCACTTCACCAAGGTCGAGGCGAAATCTTTTGCGGACGCTACGCACTACGTCGCGGCATCTTTCAGGGGGAATTTCTGGATAACGCAGGTCTTCGAGCGGGATGTGAATGAAAATGACATCGTCTCATTCATACGGAACGTCAAGGGCCTGAACTGCACAATATCCAACAAGCTTTTAATATCGCTGAAGGGTATGGATGAGAACACAAAACTCCTTGCCAAGGAGCTGAAAATATCGATCTGGGACAGCCGCACCCTGAACAATCTGCTGAACCTCTACCGGATGAAAAGGATCATCATGCCGTGAAGATACTCGTCATTTCCGATACGCATATCCCGAGAGTGGCCCAGGACCTTCCTCAAAGCATCTATGATCAGATCGCGAAGGTCGATATGATCCTTCACGCCGGAGATTTTGTCGACGAAGACGTCCTGGTAAAATTGAAGAAGCTTAAAACGACGCATGCCGTCTATGGCAACATGGATTCGATCGTGCTTCGCCGCACGCTGAAGGCCAAGGAGGTCATTATGGCGGGCAAATTCAGGATAGGGTTGATACACGGTTACGGGGCGCCGCGCGATCTCTTAGATACGGTACGCTCGGAGTTCGGCACCGTTGACGCTATAGTCTTCGGCCATTCACATACGGCCGTGAGCACCATCAAGGACGGGATACTGTTCTTTAATCCGGGCAGCCCGACCGACACGATATTCGCCGCCACAAATTCTTACGGCATCCTGGACGTGACCGACAAAAAGATAGAAGGCAGCATCGTCACATTATGAGAAAAAGAGAGATCCCCGTATTTACAATCGAGGGCCAGACACTGCCGGAGGTATGGGAAAAAGCGGTCATAGCGACATGGAACGGCGGGGCCGATATCAAGACCGAATATGACAAGCCCGATGACCCGGCGAGCAAGGATTCGACGATGATCATGGTCATCAACGATCCGATGAAAGAGCCCCGGATCCACCGCGCGTTCCCCGGAGGGCTTGAGGACCTCGAGGTCTACAGGCAGGAGGTCGTCTCGGGGATCCATGACCACTGGATTGCCCCGGAAGAGGGTAAGTGGACATACACCTACCACCAGCGGCTGGCGAACTTTCCGATCGAAGGCGAACATGTCGACCAGCTGGACTACATAATAAGGAAGCTCTCTGCCACACCGTATACGAGAAGGGCGCAGGGGATAACATGGAATCCGAAATGCGATCCGGTCACCGACGACCCGCCGTGCCTGCAAAGGATATGGTGCCGGCTCGTACAGCAGGATGACGGCTCTTACTCGCTCGACATGAACACCCACTGGCGGTCACGTGACGCCTACAAGGCGAGCTTCATGAACATATTCGCGCTGACCGACCTCCAGAGGGCGATGGCCGGCGAAATATCGAAGAGATTGGGCCGGGTAGTTTCCGTCGGCAGGTACGTCGATATAAGCGACAGCTTCCATATCTACGGCAGCTACTTCGACGATTTCAAGAATTTCCTGAAGATGGCTACCGAGAGGACGTTCGATGAGAAGACGTGGCCGACCGAGTTTGCCGAGCCGTTCTTTGAGGACGCGAGGATAAAGCTCGAAAAAGAAAAGCAGGGAGTATAATGAGTAAAGAACAAAGTACAGAGAACAGAGTCAAAAGTACAGCTAATTATCGTTTAGAATCTGTTCATTTGGCCTTGTCTGTTCTTTGTTCTTTTTGATATGTTTGTACTTTGTATTTTGTGATTTGTACTTTAAACGAGGAGTTTAGTATGGATAAGCTATGGGCCCCGTGGAGGAGCAAATACATATATCTGCGCAAGATTAAGGCCTGTATATTCTGCGGCGCCAAGTATGCCCGCGACCACAAGGCACGGTATATACTTGAGCGCTCAGGCCATTCGTTTTCGATGCTGAACCTGTATCCTTACAACAACGGCCATGTGATGGTCGCGCCGTACCGGCACGTATCGAGCCTTGAACTCCTGTCTGAAGAAGAGCTCGCCGACCTGATACGGCTGGTGAACGCTGCGAAAAGAGAGATCGACAGGAAGATGAAGCCCCACGGGTACAACATCGGATGGAACCTGGGCAAGGTCGCCGGCGCGGGGTTTTCCGGCCATGTCCATGTGCATATAGTGCCGCGCTGGACCGGCGATACCAACTTCATACCGGTCATCGGCAACACGAAGGTTGTCTCGGAATCGCTCGACGCGATGTACGCTCTCCTCAAAAAGAGATAAGGCCATGCTGAAGAGAAGGGACCTCGAAAAGAAGGAAAGCCTCCTCGCCCCGTATGCGCAGAAGAGCCGCATGACGAAGGGAAGGGTCTACAAGGAACCTGAGCACGGCTACAGGTCATGTTACCAGCGTGACCGTGACCGGATCATCTATTCGACCGCGTTCCGCAGGCTTGAATACAAGACGCAGGTCTTCGTGAACCACGAGGGCGATTATTACCGGACGCGGCTCACGCACACGCTCGAGGTCAGCCAGATAGCCCGCGCGATAGCGCGCGCGCTGAAACTGAACGAGGACCTTGTCGACGCGATAAGCCTCGCCCACGACCTCGGCCACACCCCATTCGGCCATTCGGGCGAAGATGCCTTGAACGAGATGATGAAATCCCACGGCGGGTTCGAACATAACGCCCAGGGCCTGAGGGTCGTCGACATCCTTGAGCAGCGCTACCCGGATTTCCCCGGCCTCAATCTCACGCATGAGGTAAGGGAAGGCATCATACGGCACTCCACCGCATACGACCGTCCGCACCCTGTCGTGCCGTTCACTACGAAAGGTTCGCCGCTCCTGGAGATTCAGGTCGTCGATATCGCCGACGAGATCGCGTACGATAATCACGATCTTGACGACGGCATCACGAGCGGCCTTATCAAGGAATCTGACCTGCGGCATATTAAGTTGTGGGCCGACAAGAAGAGAGCGATCGAGAAGAAGTACCGCTCGATCAAGGACGAGATACGGAAGTATCAGATCATCCGCTCGCTGATAAACGAGCAGGTCACCGATGTCATCTTCCGGACCGAGGCGAACATCCGCAGGCGCCGGGTCCGGTCGGCGGCTGATGTGGCGAAGATACCCGAAAGGATCGTCACGTTCTCGGACACTATGCGGCTCTTGCGCCTGCCGATGCGCGAATTTCTCATCAAGGGCCTCTACCAGCATTACCGGGTCGTCAGGATGGCCAACAAGGCTTACCGCTTCATAGAGAGCCTGTTCAATATTTATCTCGATAAGCCGGAGCAGCTTCCGCCGGGGACCCAGTCGAGGCTGAAGATTGAGTCAAAGCACCGCGTGATATGCGATTACATCGCCGGCATGACCGACCGCTATGCGCTGGACGAGTACAAGAAGTTCTTTGAGCCGTACGAGAGGGTGTAATTTTTCCGCTTTTATCAGGGCGTTAACTTTTGGGCACTCGCTTTTATTAGTTGAGCAAGCCCTTGCGGCCTGGGGGGATGGGGGCACGCTAAAAGCTCCGCCGCTCGAGGAAGCAGAAATATTTGTGGTAGGGCAGGTGAGCGAAAAGCGAACCTGCCCGATGAGGGGCTTAGGGCGAGCAAATTTTTACGGGTGACGCGAGGGGGCCTTGAGAAGCGCACAAGCGAGCGCGGGATGGGGCAGTACAGACACCCGCCTGTCAGCATGTCACTTGTGAACCCCGCGCGAGCGCGGAGCATCGCAAAGGACACCGAGCGGCACCTCGACAAGCTCGGTGCTCGCCCTGAGCGAAGTCGAAGGGCGGCAGGACCCGTAAAAATTTCCTGCGACCCTGGCCTGTTACTAACAAGAGCCAGGGCAGACAAGCGGAAGGCAGCCATGAAGTTTCTGATCATTACGGTATTGGCGTTAATGCTGTCCGGGTGCTCCAGCATCCGGATCAAGGAAGGCGGGCTCGCCGTCGGTAAAGATACGACTGCGACTGTGGACGACGTGGGAGTGGCGAGGGTGACCAACCAGTTCTGACCCCTGCCGGGCGTATATAGCCTTCACGAAAAAGGCGTCCAAATAGGCGTTGACACGGCTTAAGCGTTCGCCGTATAATCGTTTACCGGCATGGAAGAGACAAAGAACCATACTTATCAGAGGGAACTGTTCGACAGGCTGAAGAAGAGCCCCAGCCTCAAGAAGGCCCAGGAGTGCTTCGGCTGTGTCATCAAGCCGGCCGCGTGGTGGATCGTCGAAAAGCCCAGCCCGAAATTCGCGGACGTGCAGAAGCTCATCTGCGGCAACTGCCCCTCGGTAAAGAGATCATCCCCCAGGCAACTGCGCCAATGCGTGAAAGAAGTCCTCGGGATGCTTGCCGGGGCCGCCGAAGAGAAGCGGCTGATCAAGTTCGACTGCCCTGAAGGCATGCACGGGTTTATATGCCCGGTCATTCAGGCAGATAAGATATTCGGCTACCTGGGCGCCTGCTACGCCAAGAAAGAGATCTCGCCGCAGGTGCTTGAGATTTTCTCAGCGTTCATCGCCACGATCGTCAAAGAGGTGCAGAAGGAGCTGGAGCTCTCAAAGCTGTATGAGACGCTTCGGCCGCGCGCGATAGCCCTCTCGACCGTTCACACCGTCCACCGCCTGATCAGCTCGACGCTGGACTTAAACGAGCTGCTGCCGCGCATCGCGAGGCTTTCGCTCCAGGTCATGAGGGCCAACCGCTGTTCGATAAAGCTCGTCGACTCGAAGCGCAAGGTCCTGCTGCCGAAAGTCACCGTCGACCTCAGGGAAAAGAACATCAGGCTGAAGAAGGTGAAGGTTGGCAGGTGGGCGCCGGGCAAGGCCGTCAAGTTCGGCAGGCCGATACGCGGCCGCGACTACCTGGCCACACCGCTCATCGACGAGGACGTGATCGGCGTCATAACATTGTATGACAAGATCGACAAGAAGCCGTTCAGCATATTCGACCAGGAGATCATGTCGACTATGACCGAGCAGGCGGTCATAGCGATAAAGAACGCCCAGCTGTACAAGGAGCAGGAGAAGCTGACGATGGGCACGATCAAGGCGCTGGCCAAGGTGCTCGATACGCGCGCGCCCGGGACGTACATACCGCGCGCCTCATTTATAAAGATCACCCTTGCGATCGGGCAGGAGCTGCACATGGACAGCGACAGCCTGAAGAGCCTCCAGTACGCTTCGATCCTGCACGATGCCGGCGAAATATTCGTGCCCGAGGCCGTTCTCGCCAAGCCGGCGAAACTGACCGGCGCGGAGTACGATATGGTCAAGGAGCACCCGGCCGCGGGAGTCGAGATAATCAAACACATGAAGGCGCTCAAATCCGCAACGCCTATCATCCTGTACCACCATGAAAATTACGACGGCACCGGATATCCGAAAGGCCTGAAGAAGGACCAGATACCGCTCGGCGCCAGGATTATGGCCGCGGTCAGCGCATTCGAAGCGATGATAACGATGAAACCTTACAGGGTGACGAAGACGCTCGATGAGGCGATCGATGAGATAAAGGCCAACGCCGGCACCCAGTTCGACCCGAAAGTGGTCGAGGTGTTCCTGAAAGTGACAAAGAAGAAGGATATAAGGGCATTGCTCGAGAAAGAATTGTATGGACCTAAACCGGCTGCTTAAATCCGAGAGGCATTTCAAGATACTGGCGTTCTTCCACGAGAACCAGGCGTCGATAGATACGCCGCGCGGCGTTGCCACATGGATCGGAGACGAACGCTCGAAGGTGCAGCGTGCTCTCGAAGACCTCGTCAAACTCGATATCCTCGTCGCCCACCGATCTACATCAACTACCGGCTACAGCTACACCCGCGACGCCAAACTTATCTCGAAGATAGGCAAGCTCCTGAAGCAGCACAGGCCCGCATAACCGCCGAAGACCGCCTCCTGACACTATGCAAGAATATCTGAAATTCTACAAGCAGCTGAATACACTGCAACAACAGGCTGTCGATACGATCGACGGCCCGCTGCTCGTCCTGGCCGGCCCCGGCACCGGCAAGACGCAGCTCTTGTCCGTCAGGGCAGGGTCGATACTGCGGACGGCAAAAGCCAAGCCGGACAATATCCTGATACTCACCTATACCAATTCTGCCGCGAAGGCGATGAAGGAGCGGCTTGCCGCGGTGACGGGCGCGCAGGGCTACGATGTCGAGGTCGGCACCTTCCACAGCTTTGCCAATTCGATCATCCAGGATTCGGTCGAGGCCGCCAATTACGCAGGAGACAGGATCCTGATGGACGACGTCGAGGCGGCTAAGGCGGTACAATACATACTCGATACGACCGATGGCCTTGACGAGATCAGGCCGTTCAGGGCTCCGTACACCTATCTTAAGGACATCCTGAAGAAGATGAGCGAGCTGAAGAAAGACGATATCACGCCGGCCGATCTCCAGCGATACCTGAAATCAAGCGGCAGCCACTACCGCTCGATGGAGGCAAAGCATAGAGAGCGCCTGAAGGCGTTCTCGGTCGTCTACAGAAGATATGAGGAATTGAAGAATGGCCTGACGAAGGGGATATTCGATGAGCGCGGCCGCTATGACTTCGACGATATGATACTCTTTGCGGTCCAGGCGATGCGCAAGGAAGAATCGCTCTGCAAGGAATACCGGCAGCAATACCGGTATATCATGGTCGACGAGTACCAGGATACCAACGGCGCGCAGCTGGACCTTCTCTTCACGCTGCTCGACTATAAGGACCCGAACATATGCTGCGTCGGCGACGACGACCAGTCGATATACCGTTTCCAGGGCGCCAACGTCGCCAATTTCAGGAGGCTCCAGCGGCAGTTTCCCGGCATACGGAAGCTGTCCCTTACCGACAACTACCGATCCTCCGACGAGCTGATACAGGCATCGAAACAGATAATCGGCCTCATCCCTGCCGGCGAGCGCGTCGAAGACAAGCCGCAGAGATGCATCAACGATTACGCCGCCAAAGAGATACTTTACAAAGAACTCTCGACCCCCGAAGAGGAGCTCATCTACATCGTCGACAAGGTGAGGCAGCTGAAAGACAGGATCGAGAAGGACCGCTCCTTAAGCGAGGAAGAGCGTACACACCCCTATAATAACATAGCCGTCCTCGTGAGGAAGCGCGACCAGATACTGAAGGTGATAGATTCTTTCCTGCAGGCGGGGATACCGTACGCTACCGACGGCAAGGAGGATATAAGCGGCGAGAGGCGCGTCACGCAGCTCCTGGACGCCCTCCAGCTCGCCCATATCGACCCGAGGGACTACGAAGCGAAAGACACGGCGCTCTACAAGGTCCTTTCGGCCGATTATTTCGGCATACCGCAGCCGGACATACTCGCATTCCTGCAGTATGTCAGCGAAAAGAGGAAGGCCGAGAAGACGGATGTCACGGTCCTCGGCGAGTTCCTTTCCTACTTTTCGTCCGAAAGGCACGACATCGTGTTCCGCAGACCCGATTGCTTACGCCGGGCTGCCGGGGCGATAAAAAAACTGATCGACGAAGCCAACGATATGCCGGTCCACACCGTCCTGATCGACTTCATCAAGGATGCGGGAATCTATACGTACATACTCGCCGAATACGCCGATAACGGCATACTGAGGATACGGCACCTCCGGGCGGTAGGTTCATTCGTCAACATGGTCAAGGCGAGCGACCTCGCGAATCCGGCGATAAGGCTCGACGGTTTTCTCGCCGAGATGGAGACGCGCGCAAGCCACGGCCTTCCGATCAAGGGCGACCTCGTCACGCTCACGCAGGCGGGCGTGCGCGTCTACACTGCCCACGGGTCAAAGGGGCTCGAGTTCCATTCCGTTATACTGCCGTTCTGCCTGCAGAACAAGAGCTGGCCGGCCAAACCCATACCCGACAAGCTGCCTCTTCCGTTCGATCTCTTCAAGACAAGGCAGGCGCTCAGGGATAAGGACACCCTGAAAAGGCTTGCCTTCCAGGACGAGACACGGCTCTTTTACGTCGCGATGACAAGGGCAAAATCCACTCTTATATTTACCGCAAGCCCCACCGAAGACAATGTCCCGGCCCAGTATCTGGAGAAGCTTGGCTTTTCCGTAAGGCAGATAGCGGGAGAGCCCGGCAACGAGGAGGCCCTGATCGGAAAGTCGCTCGAGGCTACCGACGCAGCGGACCCGTTCATCGGCACCGATGAGATCCTGAAAGACATGGTCTCGCACATCACGCTCAACCCGACCAGGCTCAACAATTACATCACCTGCAGGCGCGCCTTTCTGTACAACGACGTGCTGAAGCTGCCGGGCGCCAGGAAGAAGAGCCTCGTATTCGGAAACTGCGTGCACAAAGCCCTTGAAGGGACATACCGCTCGTACAAGGAGAGCGGGAAGTTCCCCGCATTCAGTTTCTTCGAATCGGAATTCGGGAAAGAGTTGAAGTACCAGGGCGCGGACACGATGATGGCGCGGGACTGCCTGAACAAGCTGAAGACGCTGAAGGACTGGTTCGCGCGCGCCGCGAAGGCGGCCGTGATGCCGGTGGACCTTGAGAAGAAGCTGATGGTCACGATCGGCGATAACATTATATTCACGGGAAAATACGATAAGGTGGAGTGGGAGGATCAGGCGAAGGGGCTTGTCAGGATACTCGATTACAAGACCGGCAAGCCCGACGAGCACCTGAGGGCGATCGATCTGTGCGCAGACCTCGCCAGCCCGGAGTGCGACGGGTACCTGCGGCAGCTCGTGGCATATAAGCTGCTCTTTGAAAAAAACAAAAAAGAGTCCCGGGGCCGGAAGGTGAGCCACGGCGTCCTCGTCTTCATCGAGCCCGTTTCGGGCACTATCGGCCGCAAGGGCCACAGGAAGGGCGACTATGTCGCCAAGCGCGTGGAGATATCGGACGGCATGGTCGATCAGCTTGAGCGCGTCATACAGGAGGCGTGGTCCGACATAAAGAGCCTCAAGTTCGAAAAACTGAAGGAACGTGACAAAAAGAGGTGCGGAAAATGCGATTTCGAAAATATCTGCTGGGGATAACACTGCTCGTGGCGGCTAGCGTGGCCGTATTCTTTTTTTACGGCCACGCGGCGGTCTACGTTTTTGCGAAGGCCAACAACATGGAGATCGCCTACAAGCAACTGAGGGTCTTGCGCATGAACGAATTCCTGTTCGATGGCCTCACAGTAAGACAGAAGAAGAGCGGGATGGGCCTTTTTGCCACGTCCGCGCGGGTCGGCTTTTCGTGGAAGGGCGCCGATGTGAGGCGGATCGCCACGGCATTCGACCTGAAGATGGTCAATTTCCTGACAGGGGCCTCCGCGAAACCCCTGTCATACAGCAATATTGACGGCCTCGTTGCGGCCCCGTTCAATAGCGCGTGGACCTACGAGAGCATTTCCGGGAAGATATACCAGGAGCCCGATGGCGTGCGGATCGAGGACTTGATGGCCAGGAGCAATGAACTGAAGATGCGGCTGGCCGGAACATTGAAGGATGCCAGCAGGATATCATCGGATATCACTATCTATTTCGCGGATTCACTGACCGGCACAATACCGCCCGAATATTTGGGCATGGTCCTGAAGAACGAAGAGCCCGGATGGAAGAGCCTCTCGGTGAGGCTCGAAGGAGATTTCGCCAAACCGTCTATTCAGGTATCCGGCAAGCTCTTCAGGTTGAATATCGGGGCCAAAGATTAGCAAGCTCTTAAATTGCATTTTGTGGCCTTCTGTGTTATACTACACAAAAATCAGATGCCTGTATGGAAGAAGAAAAATATCAGAAAGACCTGTTCGAGTTCGAAGAACCGAAGCGGTCATTTTCAAAGCTGACCAGCATACTGCCGAAGGCCGACCTCGAAGGACGGATGGTAATGACGTTCACGATGGAGAAGATGGTCTTTATCTCCATCGGTATCGTGATGGCGATGGTCGTCGTCTTTGCCCTGGGCGTGGAAAACGGCAAGGCGCGCGCGAAGTCAGGCGCTCCCGCCGTGCGGAAGGCAGCCGCACCGAAGGCGCCGGTCCTGCAGGCCAAAGCCGTCGGACCCGTCACGGTGCCGGCGGCCGTTCGGAGCCGGGCGGCAATTATCGGTCAGAAGAGCATCCTCAACACATCGCCGGTCGGCGCTGCTACACCGGCCGCGGCCACGCAAAAAACCGCCGCTGCGGCAGATGTCCCCACGCCGTATTCTGTGCTCGCCGCCAGCTTCCTCAAGAGGGATACGGCACAGGCGACACTGACGATGCTGCGCAAAGAGGGCTTGAGCGCGTTCATTATATATTCCGAGCCTTACTACAGGGTGTACGTCGGGCTGTACGCCGACAGGGCAAACGAGCAGGCCCGTAAGGACCTGGCGAGAGTAAAGCGAACCTTCAGAGACGCGCTTATTAAACTTCGATAACGGTTATAACGGAAGACAGTAGAAGTCCTTCGGCGGGCTCAGGACATATATCCTGAGCGAAGTCGAAGGATAGAAGGAGGAACCATGTCGCAACATCCGAGCCTGCGGTCATCAGAGAAGGATAAAAAGCACAGATCCGTGCTGAAGAGGTACGAAAGGGTCAAGCTCCTGAAAGAGAAGGACAAGTGGGAAGAGAAGAAGGATTCGGTCTACGGCCTTCCGAAGGTCAAGATCATCCGCTTCAAGATCAAAAAAGAGAAGGCCGCCGCAGCGGCAGTCGAAGGCGCCGAAGGCGCGGCAGTACCGGGCGCAGCACCGGCAGTACCGGGCGCAGCGCCTGTCAAGGCGGCAGCTCCGGGCAAAGAAGCAGCAAAGCCGGCCGCTCCGGAGTCGAAGAAGCCTGCGAAATAAGAGACGCATGAAGACGATACGAGTTGCCTTACGGTCGAGGTCGTACGATATATGTATCGGGAGCGGCCTGCTGAAGACCTGCGGGGCCGCTCTGAAAAAATTACGCATCGGCACCGATGCCGTCGTGATAACGAACAGGCGGCTCTGGGGCCTCTACGGGAAACGGCTGCAGGCAACGCTGCGGCGTAACGGATTCTCCGTCCGCTTCGAGATAGTCCCCGACTCAGAAAAAGCAAAATCGGTCCGTATAGCCGCGAAACTGTTGACGGCCCTGGCGGAGTACGACGTGCGCAGGCGCGTCTTCATCATCGCGCTCGGCGGCGGCGTTGTCGGCGATCTCGCCGGATTCGTCGCTGCCACGTACAAGAGAGGCATACCGTACGTCCAGATACCGACGACGCTGCTCGCGCAGGTCGATTCGGCGATCGGCGGCAAAGTCGCGATCGACCTCGCGGTCGCAAAGAACCTCGCAGGAGCATTCTACCAGCCGCGTATAGTCATCTCGGATATTTCTCTGGTCAAAACTCTCCCGCCGCGTCAGGTAAGGAGCGGCATTGCCGAGATCATCAAATACGGCGTTATAAAGGATCCGAAACTGTTCCGGTTCCTCGAAACCGGCTACAGGGAGGTGTTGAAGCTCGACACAGGCACGCTCGAATACGTGATCGCGGCCTCCAGCAGGATAAAGGCTGCGGTGGTGGCGAAAGATGAATTTGACAGGACCGGCGCGAGGGCCATCCTGAACTACGGCCATACGATAGGCCACGCGATAGAAGCCGCTTCCGGATACTCGGACCGGTTCAGCCATGGCGAGGCGGTGGCGATAGGCATGGCCGCGGCCTCGCGGATATCGGCCTCACTCGGGATATTTAAAGAGGCGGACGCCGACCGTATCGAGGCGCTTTTGAAGAAAACAGGCCTTCCGGTAAAGGCGGAAGGCCTGAAGCCTGCGGCCGTGTACGGCTCACACCTGCACGATAAAAAATTTATCCGCGGCACGAACCGGTTCGTCCTGCCCGTTAAGATCGGTTCCGTCAGGGTCGTCGAAGGCGTACCCGAGCGTATCGTCAAATCGGTTATCAGGGATCTTGTCCGGTGATCGCCGAAATACACATATCCACAAGGGGGTCGTATGGCACATGAGTTGCGCGCTTTTAAGAAGGAAGACGCCGAAGGCGTGAAGGAACTGATATTGACTATCCTTACCAGGGAATACCCGTTCGACAAGTCGGCATATTCCGACAGCGACCTCGAGAGGATCGGCGAGACGTATGGCGCCGGGAAGGACGCCTTCTTCGTCGTCGAGGACGACGGCGAGATAGTCGGCACGATCGGCGTGAAGGGGGAGTCGGACGAGGACGCGCTGCTGCGCAGGCTCTTCGTCAACCCGAAGCACCGCAAGCACGGTTACGGCAGCGCGCTGCTGGAGAAGGCGGTCGATTTCTGCATCAAGAACGGCTACAAGCGAATATTCTTCCGGTGCACCGACAGGATGTCGGACGCGATGAAGCTCTGCATCAAGAAAGGGTTCAGGAAGGCCGAAAGCCTTGCGGTGAGCGGTTTCAATATCCACAAGCTGGAGATCGACCTTTAATGAAGGTCCACGAGACCGAGATCCGCGTCAGGTACCAGGAGACGGACAATATGGGCGTCGTGTACTACGCGAATTACCTCGTCTGGTTCGAGGTGGCGCGGACCGAATACATGCGCGCCTCAGGCATCTGCTACCGTACGATGGAAGAGAAGGGGATGTACATGATGGTCGCCGAGGCCCGCTGCCGGTATAAGGCACCCGCCCGATACGACGATATGGTCAAGATCCAGGCCTGGATATCGAAGATAAAAAATTCAAGCATGCAGTTCGAGTACAAACTATGTATCGGGGACAAGCTTATTGCTACGGGCGAGTCGGTCCATGTATTTACGGGCCGTTCCGGAAGGCCCATGAGGATCCCCGAAGATATCAGAAGGCTTTGCAGGGAGGACGGTACCCCCCGCACGATCATTTCAGGTTGAGCGTTATCTCAACATCATTATAGACGAGCACGACGCTTTTCCTGTCTATCCTGACCACCTTCGCGCCGCTGGCATATTCTCCGACTTCGACCATCGCATTATTGACTATCGCGCGCGGGCCTTCCTCGAGATACATGATCCCGTTCAATACCAGCTTCGGGGCTGTCGAGGCGAGCTCGGCGGCTTGCCGGGCGGTGGCTTGCGCCTCAACGCCGGCGGACTGGTCCAGTTCGGCCTTCGGCAGCGCCCTGTAGCGAACTTCCTGCGCGGGCGGCGTGGGCGCCTGGGCCCCCGCGTCCCGGCCGGGGCGTGTCGCGACGAGCGGCCCAAGCGATAATGAGACGAGCGCTATCGCGGCGATCAGCAGGGCCGTTGAAACCAGGATAATGGATTTCGGCAGCGGCTTCGCTTTCGCTGGCGCAGGCGCCTTGTGAGGCGCCTGTCCGGCCTCAACAGCCTTCGTCTGGCAGGGCGCGGCCTTCGATGCACCAATGCCGATGGCACCCTGAGCTTTCTTCAGCGCTTCCTGTATGATACTCATCTTCCTATATTTCCTTCCATCTCCTGGATGCTCTTTTCGATTATCGGCAATGTTATCGTGCGCGTCTCCATCACGTAGGCGGTGAGCATCGATTTGTCGCACACCATGTTTATGATCCGCGGTATGCCTCCCGTAAACCGGTAGACGCAGTCGATCGCTTCAGGAGTGAATGATATCTGGCCCGTCGCGCCGGCGACGGTGAGCCGGTGGTTGATATAGTCTCCGACCTCGTCTTTCTCGAGAGGCGTTATATGAAACCTCACCGCGATGCGCTGGCGCAGCTGCTTCAGGCTCGGCGAACTCAGCTTGTTCTTCAGTTCCGGCTGGCCCACGAGGATTATCTGGAACAGCTTCTCCTTATCCGTCTCGAGGTTGGAGAGCATGCGAATCTCTTCGAGGATCGAGGCTTTGAGGTTCTGCGCCTCGTCTATTATGAGGATGACATTGTTGCCCCTGGTCAACTCTTCGATAAGGAAGTTATTCAGCTGTTTGATCAGCGCGACCTTGGTCTTCTTCGTGACGACCATCCCGTAATCTTCGAGTATCGCCTGCAGGAGCTGCATTTCGGGAAGCGTGGAATTGAAGATGAAGGCGCTCTTTGTGTTCCGGTCGAGCTTGCTTAAGAGCGCCCTGCAGAGCGTCGTCTTGCCGGCGCCGATCTCGCCGGTTATCTCGATAAAACCCTTGCGCTCCTTTATGCCGTACAGCAGGTGGGAGAAGGCCTCCCGGTGCACGCGGCTTAAGTAAAGGAAGTTCGGGTCGCTCGTTATGTTGAATGGCTTTTCTTTGAGGCCGAAAAATTCTCTATACATTGGCGTGTTTAATTATACACCTGCCTTCAGCGCATTGTAAATATATTATTTCGGAGAATTGACTTGCATTTATAACGGGCCTTATGTATAATACTCACGAAAAATCGGAGGAGCGCTATTGTATGTGGAACGGCATCAACAGAAGAAGATTCCCGAGAGCAAATTACAAATGCCTCATATCGATAAAGAAGAGGCTCACGTCGAAGACCATATCGACGCATACCGAGAATATCGGCGCAGGCGGCATCTGCGTACTACTGAAGGAAGACCTCGGCCTGTTCCAGGGTGTTGATATCGAACTCTATCTTGATGAAGCGAAGCCGCCGATAAAGAGCGGCGGTACGATCGTCTGGGTCGTGAAGAAGTCCGAGCCGAAGCAGAAGGGCGTCTACATGTACGACACCGGCGTGGAGTTCATCGATATTCGCCCGGAAGACCGCGAGAAGATCACCGGGATCGTGGAAAACATACTGAAGGCGCGCAGACAAAAATAGCATGTAAATGCTATAAATACTTGACAAGCGGGTGTTGGTGTGTTATACTTAAGCAAATTCAGAATGGGGGGAGGTGACAGATGATGAAGATGGTTAAGGGTATTATTATACTTGTTGCTATATTGATGGTTCTGAATATAGCGACAGCTAGTTACGCTCAGGATATGGGTAAGAAGCTCTACAGAGGTCTTGCTAACGTGGTGACCGGATGGGTCGAGCTTCCGAAGAATATCTATGACACTAGCGTAGAGGACAACGTGCTCTCTGGTCTGACTGTCGGCTTAGCGAAAGGCGTTGGGATGACGATCGTGCGCACTGGCGCAGGAGTGTATGAAACAGCTACATTCCCGTTCCCCATACCGGAAGGCTATTGCCCGGTGTTAGAGCCGGAGTTTGTGTTCAGGGGAAAATAATCCACAAGATTATATTTTCCGGAAATAAGGGGATAGAAAGAACACTTTTTATCCCCTTATTTTTTATACCGCCTGTATAACCCGCGCCAAGAGGACTTACGTGACCGAAAGAAGAAGGTTTTTAAGGTTTGAGACTGCCCTAAGCGCCATCTGCGATATCCTTCACGAGAAAAGCAAGGCCGCTTCCAGGGTAAAAAATATATCGAAGGAAGGCGCTCTGCTCGTCATCGACAAGAAGCTGAGAGAAGGCGACGAAATAAACCTCGCCGTTGATGTGCCCGGAGATAATGTCCCGATATTCGCGACGTGCCAGGTTGCGTGGCAGAAGAACGCCGAGACAAATTATGAGACCGGCGTGAAGTTCACCAAGATCGCTAATTCCGATAAAGGCAGGCTTTTAGAATATATATATTTACAGTGGTTGAGGTTCCTGGACAGAGAGTAACAAACACAAAACGGTGAGGTATGGCGGAAGAAAAAAAAGAAGAACGGAAAGCAGAAACTCCAGCGCAGCCAACGGCCGCCGAAGCGCCCAAGGCAGAAGCGCCCAAGCAGGAAGCGCCTGCTGCAGCACCCGAGCCGCAGGCTCCGATGGCTGAGGCAGCTGGGCAGGCAGCGCCCGCAAACCCGGCGCCGGTCGCAAAGGAAGAGAAGAAGGAAACGGCGCCTGCGAAGAAAGAGAAGCCGGCGAACTGCGCGGGCTGCAAGAAGTCGATAAAGAAGAAGCGCTGGTATTACAGGGACGGCAACTACTATTGCACCAAGCGGTGCTGGACATCGGCGAAGAAGAAGGCGGAGATACCGCAAGAGACCGCGCCGGCAAGCTGATAGATTATGTCGAAGGTGCAGATCCCACCCAACGAAGCCCTTTATCCGGTTCCCGTTGTCCTCGTAAGCTGCCTGGACAAAGCCAATAAGAGAGCCAACGTCATAACGATAGCGTGGTGCGGCATCGTGGCGTCGCAGCCGCCGCAGATATCGGTTTCGATCCGGCCATCGCGCCATTCCCACGCCCTGATAACAGCCGAGAGATCGTTCGTCATAAACATCCCCACAAGCCGGATCATGGAAAAGGCCGACCTCTGCGGCATCCTTTCCGGGAAAGAGACCGATAAGTTCAAGGCCTGCTCGTTCACCGCCATCCCGGCATCAAAGGTATCCGCCCCGATGATACAAGAGTGCCCTGTCAATATCGAATGCAAGCTTAAGGAAGTGCTGAAGCTCGGCTCCCATGACGTCTTCATCGGCGAGGTCGTGGCCGTCCACGCCGATCAGTCCGTCGTCAATAACAAGGGCCGCATCGACTACGGCAAGACTGAGCCATTCGTCTTCAACCAGGGCGAATACTGGGACCTCGGCAAAAAGATCGGCTCCTATGGCTGCTCCTCAAAATAGAGACGCCCGAAAGAGACCCTCCTATATATTCCTGGTCAGCGCCTGCCTCGCAGGCATACACTGTACTTATAAAGGAAAGAATAAGCTGGACAGGCGCGTCAGGAGACTCGCGGACCTTGGCCTCGCCCTGCCCGTGTGCCCGGAAGTGATGGGCGGCTCATCGGCTCCCCGCCAGACGTGCGAGATAGTCGGCGGAGACGGCGCCGACGTGCTCGACAAAAAGGCGAGAGTGGTAACGCCCTCGGGGCAGGACATTTCGCGCATAGTGCTCAAAGGCGCCCGCGAGGCGTTGCGGATGGCACAGAGATGCGGGATAAAGAAGGCCATACTGAAGTCAAAAAGCCCGTCATGCGGATGCGGCCATATATATGACGGGACATTCACCCGCCGCCTGAAGAAGGGTGACGGCGTAATGGCAGCGCTGCTGCGCCGCAACCATATCAGGGTATATACCGAAAAGGACAAAGCGCATGCCTAGCAAAGTATACTACATACAATCGGATGCCTCAGACTCGGTGACATCAGTATCTGAGAAACTGGCGAAGCTGATCGATACAAGCGGCGTCCTCGGCTGTATACAGAAGGACGATTTTACGGCCATCAAGATGCACTTCGGCGATGAGGGCAACACAGGGCATATCAGGCATGAATGGGCACGCGAGGCCGCACGGCACGTCAGCAGGAAGACGGCCAACGCCTTCCTGGCCGACTCGAATGTAATATACAAGATCGGTAAGCGCGCTCATTCGGTAGAGCATCTGAAGATCGCCAACGAGCACGGGTTTAACCTGAACAATATCGGCCTGCCCATCCTGATAGCGGACGGGCTGCGCGGCAGGAACTTTGTCGAGGTGCCGGTTGACGGAAAGCATTTCAGCAAAGTTAAGATAGCTTCTGACTTTGCCGACTGTGACAGCATCATCGCGATGTCGCACATGACCGGCCATATAGTGACCGGCATGGGCTGCGCTATCAAGAACATCGGCATGGGCTGCGCGGCCAGGCGCGGTAAATACGAACAGCACTGCGGGGCTGCTCCGGACGTGGTTCCTGAGCATTGTGTGGGTTGCGGAGCGTGCGTCAACGTCTGTCCTGCAGGCTGCCTGACGCTCAAGGGAAAGGTGATCTCCTTCGCAAAAGAGAAATGCCTGGGCTGCGGCGAGTGCGCAGTCGTATGCAAAACGAAGGCCATAGAGATACGGTGGAGCGAGACGCTTGAAAACCTGCAGGAAAAGATGGTAGAATATGCCTGCGGGCTGGTCAAGGCAGTACGCGGGAATCTCGGGTACATAAATTTCCTGATCAAGGTGACGAAGGACTGCGACTGCCTGGCAAAGGACGATCCGAGGATCGTCCGGGACCTCGGGATCCTCGCATCCCGCGATCCGGTCGCTATCGATACGGCATCCGTGGACCTCATAGTGAAAGCGGCCGGCAGCGACGTCTTCAAGGCAGGGTATCCGGAGACGGACTGGTCAGTGCAGTTACAATACGCCGCCGCGTTCGGGCTCGGCAGCAGGGACTACGAATTAGAGGTAGTGAAATAATGAATAAGGGCGACTGCATCTTCTGCAGGATCGTACGTAAAGAGATACCCGCCACGATAGTCTTCGAAGATAAGACAACCCTGGCGTTCGAGGACGCCAAGCCGCAGGCGCCCGTACAT
Source organism: uncultured Planctomycetia bacterium (assembly GCA_964352425.1). Taxonomy (GTDB): domain Bacteria; phylum Omnitrophota; class Gorgyraeia; order 2-01-FULL-45-10; family 2-01-FULL-45-10; genus JAMWCX01. The sequence continues at coordinate 90,637 of CAYGRZ010000001.1, forward strand.
ATTCTCATCGTCCCGAAAAACCACATCGAGAAGACCGCAGACCTCTCAAGCGCGGACATGCACATGATCGGTGAGCTCATCCTCACTGCGAAAGATATAGCGAAACAGCGGAATATCCAGGAATCGGGATACAGGATCGTCCTGAATTGCAACCGGGACGCCGGCCAGGAGGTGTTCCATATACACCTGCACCTGCTCGGAGGCAGAAAATTCTCCTGGCCGCCGGGATAATATAAGGAGTACCACAATGGCTCAGCAAGAGAGAAGAAGGGCTCCCCGCATAGATGACGAGGAGTTGTCGCTGGAGCTGCACGCGGGTAATTTTGACGCGATGGCCCATACGCTGAACATCAGCGCGTCCGGCCTGTACTGCAAGGTCGACAGGGAGATGCCGCTGATGTCGAGGGTCAAGCTGATGTTGATGATCCCGGATCAGTCCGGCGCCGCCAAAGAGGTCAGGAATGTCGAAGTGGAGGGCGTGGTGGTCAGGGCCCATCCGGTGATCATCGACGGCCAGATCAAGCACTACGATGTCGCCATATTCTTCGACAGCCTCCCGCCGAAGGCCCGCGAGCTGATAGCGGGCTATATCGCCCGCAAAAAGGGCGGCGCCGGCAGGTAGCGCGAATTTTAAGATGGGCAAGATCGGGAAGCCGCACAAAGTCAAGCTGATCGTCGGATTGCTGTCGAACGATATCCCGGCGATCGAAAAGGCCACTATCCTACTGAAGAGGGAGTTCGGCAGGACGGACTTCGAAAGCGGGTGCCTTAACTTCACCCACACCGACTATTACGAAGGCGAGATGGGGACTTCCTTGAAGCGCAAATTCCTCAGCTTTGCAAAGCCGTTTAGTCTGGACCATATATGCGCGGCCAAGCTCAGGACCGACAGGCTGGAAAAGACCTTCATGCGCCGAGGCGGGCGCACGGTCAACATCGACCCCGGATACGTCGACTGTTCGAAGCTCGTGCTCTTCTCGACAAAAGATTATACTCACAGGATATACCTGGAGAAGGGGATTTTCGCGGAAGTCACACTGTTCTATAAAGGCGGGACGTTCAAGGCCTGGCCGTGGACATATCCGGATTACAAGAGCGCCCCGTACATCGATATATTCAATTCGATCAGGGAGATCTATACAACAGGGACCTCTCAGTGCTGATAAAGAAGAAGAGCCTCATCGTAGCGCTTGTATCGAGTTTCGTAATATGCCTCGTCCTGATCATGACGCTCGTCGGATACGCCATATACCTCGAATTGAAAGACGAGGAGTCGAGGAAGGTGTATCAGGCCATGCTCCAGAAAGTGAATGCGCAGTATTACGCTAAACATATCGAAGTGGCGCGGCTGGGCGCTACGGTTGAGTCCGCCGGCGCGCTTAAAGGCCAACCGGTCGTCGAGGGCATTGTCAGGAACAGCGGGTATAAAGACATATCGGACATCCTGCTGAAAGTGAAGTTCCTCGACCGCGACGGCGCCATAGTGTATGAGGCGGTATTCCACCCGCAGGAGCCGTCGCTTGGCTCTTCAAGCCTTTCGAAGGTCTCGATCCCTTATTTTTCAGAGCACTCAAAAACCGTCATCAGGCCTGAAGGGTCTCTTCCATTTAAACGGATACTCACTAACTGCCCCGCGGAGATCGTCGGTGAACTCAAAAACGGGAAGGCCGCTAAGGGTGTGGCCGGCAGATGGTCCGGCACGTTCGATTACGAGATCCTCGCCATAAACTTCTAGACCCCAATATGAGAAATATTTATATCGCGGTCGCTGCGTTCCTCCTCATCAGCCTCGTCCTCTTCATCTTATCATTCGTCTTCCTGGACATCGCGAAACATACAACCTACCATTACATCGTCAATGCCGGCGGGCGCGACATCGGCACCATCCGCGTCGATACATTCATCACGGAAGACAAACTGATCTATAAATCTGCGGCCAACATGCCGTGCGCGCCGCAATTCACGGAATACAGGACGCGGCTCGACCTGGACAGGAAATATAATCTCGAAAGCTTCACCAAGGAGAGGACGGCCGGCCGGGCCACGGATCTTATCTACATTGAAATTTTCAGGAACATGGCCTCGTTCGTATCGAGATTTCAGTCAAAGTTCGCCTGCGTCGAGGGCATGCCGGTGAAGAGGGGCACATTCGTATTTGAGGAAGACGCGCCGGTCACCTATATCCCGCTCATAGAAAATTATAATTTTATCAGAGGCCGGTCCCAGGGATTTAGTGCGCTTATCCCGGCTGCGGCGTTGGGTATGCCCCCGATGAAACGGTTTGTCATCCTGACATCACTGCGGGATGAATACGTCAAGATCGGGCCGAGGAAGATCAAGACCGAAAACCTCGTGGTGAAGATACGCGATTACCCGCAGGCGAACATATGGGTGTCAAAGGCCGACAGGGCCATCATCAGGATCGAGATACCGTCGCAGAACCTCACAATAACGAGGGCCTTCGGTCTCAAGGCGCTGCAGGCAAGGCAATACCGGCCGAAGGCCGATGGCTACGCTACGCGGGAGGTCACCGTCAAATCCAGGTCCGCGGAACTGGGCGGCAGCCTGGCCATCCCATCCGGCGAGGGCGCATTCCCCGCCGTCCTGCTCGTGTGGGGCCAGGGCGCGCAGGACAGATATCATCAGGGCCTCTTCGCATCGGTCGCGGACTATCTGGCGAAGAACGGTTTCTGCGTCTTAAGCCTCGACAAGCGCGGCGTAGGCTCCAGCGGCGGCGACATCGCATCGACGACTGCCGCTGATATCGTCGATGACATAGATGCTGCGGTCTCATTTCTGGCAAGCCGGCCGCAGGTCGATGCCAGGATGATCGCGCTGATAGGGCACGGCAGGGGGGCCTCTTATGCGATGAAAGCTGTTACAAGAAACGAGGCCGTTCGCGGGTTAATCCTGATGTCGCCGTCTATCGGCGCTGCTTACGATACGCGCTCACGCCTGGAAACGCTCAAGGCAGCTGCTTCCAGGACGAGATGGAGCGATGAATACCTGAGCCTTGTCGCCAGGACTCTTGAGGAGACCGAAAGCAGGGTCCTGGCAACGAAGGGAAACTGGGCTTATATCCTGGGCAAGAAATGTTTCATGGGGAGCCTGAGGGAAGAGATGGGCGATAAGCCCATAGAAACGATAAGCAGGGTGAAGGTGCCGGTCCTTATCCTGCAGGGCGGCAATGATGATGAGGCCCTGGGAGAATCCGGTTCATATCTGGACAAGGCGCTGTCAGATGCCGGCAACCAGGCGCGAACCCTGACCTATTATGCTTATCTTGGACCGTTCCTGGGGGAGGCTGTCAATGACGGCATCCACCGGATACATTACGAGACAGACAAGCAGGTGCTGGAAAATATAAAAAGTTGGCTCAACAAGCTGCCGGCCCAAGCCGCACGCGCGCCTGAAGAGGTACCGACGGAGCAGTCGGCACCCGCAGGCTCGTAATATTAGGTTTGACTTTATTTTTTTCGTATGATATACTCCGACAATATTACGCCGGGAACAGGAAATTGCGGCAATCCTGCCGTAAAGCCGGACTGATCGAAACGAAGAATGCGCTACAGGAGCGACCCAGACCTATGGTAAAAAAGGTACAGGATATTTTCGTAGAGAGAAGGCGCTACGTTCGCCTGCAGACGCCGATACCGATCGCCTATACCGTCCCGCAGACCGGCAGCGTGCATACCACCAGCACCAAGAATATTTCCGCGGACGGCCTGAGGCTGGAGACCCATGATAGGGCGCTCAAAGAGGGCGACCTGATAGAGTTGAAGATGACGATTGCAGGCGCGCCGAATCCCGTTCATGCCAAAGGCAAGGTTATCTGGAAGAAGAAGATGTCGCTCGAAGACGCCGCGCCCTTCGACTGCGGCATAGAGTTCGCCGAGATCGAAGAGGACAACAAAAATACGTTCCTGAAGTTCCTGTGCGACCTCATATATGATATCAAAAAGGAGCCAAAACATGCCCGTAAGAAAGAATGATCCGTCCCTCAGCATGATCGTCGGGTCCGTCACGCTTGCGCTCTTGTGTATATGCGGATGTTCGATCGTCAATACGATACCCCGGCCGGATCAGGTGATGAAGACGCCTCTCGGCACGGAATCGATCAAGATAGGGATGACGAAGCAGGAGGTCGAGTCAAAATGGGGCAAGCCCGATTCTGTGCAGACGGTCGAGAATAAGAAGCGGTGGGCAGGAGCGCGCGAGATGTGGGTGTACCGGGCCAGTTACGGATCGATACCGGTCGATGCCGGCTACCTCTCGGAGACCAAGAAGCTGTACTTCGACGGCGTTAACCTCACCGAGATCGAATAGCCTGCGCGCCGGGGGAAGGTTCGATACATGCTGCGATTGATGTGTAAATCAAAGATCCACAGGGCAACATTGACGAAGGTCGATCTCCACTACGAAGGATCGATTGGCATCGATACACTGCTGCTGAAAAAAGCCGACATCCTTCCGGGCGAGATCGTCGCAGTGGTCAATATCAATAACGGCTCCCGGTTCGAGACCTATGCGTTTGAAGAGAAGGCCGGTTCAGGCACGATCGGCCTCTACGGCGCCGCGGCGCATCTCGGCAATGTGGGCGACCTGGTCATCATCCTGTCATACGGCATGTTCGAGGACAAGGACGCCCGGCGCGTCAAGACCAAACGCGTCTACGTCGACGCCAAGAACAGGATCGCTCCATAGTCATGGCTGATCTCACAATCAGGAAATTCCCCGATTTAGTCCTTCGCACCAAGGCCTCCAAGGTCACAGCGGTCACACAAGCGGTAAGGCAGATGCTGAGCGAGATGGCGCAGACCATGTATATAAGCCAGGGCGTCGGCCTGGCCGCTGTCCAGGTCGGCATCAACAAGCAGCTTGCGGTCATCGACGTGGGCGAAGGGCTTATCAAGATGATCAACCCCGTCATCGTGAAGCGGGAAGGCTCCGAGGCGTTCGAGGAAGGGTGCCTGAGCTGTCCGGGGGCCTCCGTCAAGATCAAGAGGGCAAAGCAGGTCGTGGTGAGCTTCCTGAACGAGAAGGGCGATATGATGGAGCTCCGGGCGCATGGTTTGCTGGCGCGCGCCGTCCAGCACGAGCTCGACCACTTATCCGGCAAGCTCATCATCGATTATATGGGCCCCTTAAAGAAGATGCTCGCGGGAAAAAAGATCAGGAGGAACAGATCATGACGTTGTACGAGAAGATGGAGAGTGATATGAAGAGCGCCCTCAAGGGCGGGGAGGCGGGCAAGCTTTCGGTGCTGAGGATGCTCGTCGCGGCGATCAGGCAGTTTGAGATCGACAAGAATGTCAAGGCGCCGGCAGAGGCCGATGTCCTGCAGATACTCTCGCGCCAGATCAAGCAGCACAGGGAATCGATCGAGCAATTCAACGGCGGCAACAGGCCGGACCTGGCGATGAAAGAAGCGGCGGAGCTGAAGATACTCGAGGCGTACATGCCCGCACAGCTCGGCGAAGGCGAGCTGCTGGAGATCGTACAGGCTGCTGTCGCTGAGGCGGGCGCGGCAACGAAAGCTGACATGGGTAAGGTCATGAAACTCGTTATGGAGAAGGCACAGGGCAGGGCGGACGGGAAGACGATAAACCAGCTCGTGATGAAATTCCTGAAATGATCATGATGCCGGCCAGGTAGGGCCGTATTTTCCTTGATACTTCGGTAGATCTATTGTATAGTAAACCCCGTTAGAAAGGACGGGGCTTTCTAACGGGGTAAATCAATTGCGAAAGGAGGAAAAGATGAAGAAAAGGTATATAGTTTTTTTGTGCGTTGCGATCGCCGCGTGCGTAGTGTGTGCCGCAACGGCCGGCGCTGCAGAGGAGACGGCGAAGAGTTTCTGGCAGAAGCTCTTTAACTACCCTGCCAATGTGACGAAAGAGTCTGTCAATGTCATCGCGGACACAGGAAAGAAGGGGACCGAGACCGTCGTCAATGAGGTAAAGACTATCGGGAAGGTCACCTCCGGAGACACCGACAAGGCAAAGGACCTGGTCACCGAGCCGGTAAAAGGAACGGTTGAGACCGCCAGGACGGCAGTCGAGGGAACCGCGAACGTCCCCGTTACCGCAGCAAAAGAATAAGACGCCCGTTGCGAGTAAGCCACGTCAAGCGTATAGATGAATAAACGGGAGAAGCCATATCATCCGAAAATAGATATGGCTTTTTCTGTAGAGACTAATTATACTATTGATATCATGCGATCGCGCGTTTCACTTATCCTGACGGTGATCGTCACCGCCGTCATCACTATAGCATTGTACCGGCCGGTATCCGTTGTGGCGTTCAGGGTCGCGGAGCCGTACTACGGTTTTCCGATCAAGGCCGCCGCTACCGGCGGCAAGCTCGTCATACGTAATGACGTTCTCGGCGACGGCGATTTCGGCACCAAGCGCGGCGGCGGGCGGTCGCATGCCGGCATCGACATCCTGGCTGCCGTAGGAACGCCTGTCTTCGCTTCGAAGAGCGGCATCGCGTTCTGCGGAAACGTGCCGACGGGATACGGGCGGTATGTGATGATCTATCATCCCGACGGCACGCAGACGATGTACGGCCATCTCTCCAACTGGGCCGTCGGGTCGACACAGCAGGTCCGCAAAGGCGAGATGATCGGATATGTGGGCAAGACCGGTAATGCCAAAAGCTTGCTTATGCAGGCGCATCTGCACTTCGAGATCAGGAAGGGCGGTGAGCCGGTCGCGCCGCAGCCATTGATGCGGTAATTCTACAAAGGGAGACAAGTCCTATGAAAAAATATGCTCTTGCGGTGCTGCTGCTCGCCGTCTGTGCCGTACTGCTCGGCTGCGGCGAAACGGTATCGGGGGTCGGTAAAGACGCCAGCAGGATGGGGCGCGGCGTCAATACGTTCTTCTTCAGGCAATAATCGAGCAGGCCCTTATGCCAATTCGTATACGTGAGATCGACAACATCGGGATACTTGACGTTGACGGGCGGCTCGATATCAATTCGTCCGACATCATCGAGACCGTCGGATGGATGACCAGCACCGGCAAGGTCAACATGATCATGAACTTCGAGAATGTCGACCTCGTCGATTCCAGCGGCCTTTCGGTGCTGGCGATAGCGTATAAGAACGTTGTGAACCATAAAGGCAGGCTGAAGTTCGCCGGTGTCCCTCCGTACGTCATGGAGCTTTTCAAGATTGCAAAACTTGATGCCGTCTTCGAAGTCTACCCCGACGAGGAGTCGGCTTTCAGCAGCTTCCACGAAGAAGAGATAGACCATATCCCGCTGCGGCGCAGGTTCCCGCGTCTCGACATCCATCTCAGCGTCAAATTCGTCCTCTCAAGCGACCGGAAACACCCGAAGGCTTATAAGGGGCAGGTCATTAATATCAGCGCGGCCGGTCTCTACGTATACACCCCTCACACCTTTCCGGTCAACAGCTCCTTACACATGGTCTTCAGCCTCCCGAACAGGCAGGCCGTACTGACGGCCGACGGCAAGGTATCGTGGCTCTCCGACAAGGAGATCCAGTCGCATTATTCTCCCGGCATGGGCATCGCGTTCAGCCGCCTCACGCCCGCAAAAGAGCGGGTGATCGTTGACTTTATCGATAAGAACATAAGCCACAGGACAGAGCCGGTATGACACAGGTTGGGTGCGGTTTTAAAGGATGCGCGGAACAGGCGGTAGCGCTCTCGGAATTCTGTTGGGACCACGTACGCGATAAGGATGCGTATAGCGGGACCCTCGTGAAGGCCTCCGCCGGCGGCCGGGACTTTAGCTTCTGTAACTTTAAGAAGATCATCCTGAAGAAGGCCCGGTTCGAAAAGGCCTGCATGGCAAAGGCGGACCTGTCGCAGGCGGACCTGTCCGGGACTCATTTTTTTGACTGCACGCTCTCCGGCGCCGACCTCATTGGCGCAAACCTCTCGGACTGCGACCTCTCGCACTGCGACCTGAAGAACGTCGACCTGACAAAGGCGCACCTGGTCAAGGCGAGACTGTGGAACACCGAGCTCGCCGACGCCAACCTCACGGAATGCGACCTGTCCGGCGCGGACCTGTGGAACGCGGGCCTTTTTAATGTCAAGCTATGGCACACCGTCCTGACAGGCGCACGATCGATCACGAAGATGAGTTTTTCCAGCGGCGCCAGGATGTATGATAATCCGAAGATAAACGAATCCGGGGCGCTATCTGCCGAGGAATCCTACAGGGACCTGAAGCAATATTTCATGAACAGCGGTATGTACAACGATGCGAGCTGGGCGTCATTCAAGGAAAAATCGATGGAGCGGGTCATCCTGAAAAAGAAGGGCGACTGGATCTATATACCGAGCCTGATCATGAACATCCTGTGCGGTTACGGCGAGAAGCCATACAGGATCGTCCTGTCCGCTATCGGCACGATAGCCTTATTCGCTATCCTCTATCATTCTTTCAACGCCGTCCAGGGCCCGTGCAATCCTTCATACCTGATGAGATGGTACGACTACCTCTACTACAGCGCGATAACGTTCACGACCGTCGGATACGGCGATTTCGTGCCGAAGCCGATCGGCGCTTTCCGCCTGCTTGCCGCAGCCGAGGCGTTCTGCGGCGTGTTCGTTACCGGCCTCTTCATCTTCACGCTCGCAAGGAAATATTCTGCGAGATAAATAAAATACAAATAATGGACCGCAAAAAGCTGGAAGCCGTAAAAAGGGCAAACGCCCTCCTTGGAAACTGCCTCAAAAGCTGCTCGATATGCCCGCGTACGTGCGGTGTCGACCGCACGGCAGGTAAGTCTGGCTACTGCCGCGCGGCCTTTAACTCCGTCGTGTACAGTTATTCGCCCCACCACGGCGAAGAGCCGCCGATATCAGGAACCAGGGGCTCGGGCACGATATTCTTCTCCCACTGCAATATGAAATGCGCCTATTGCCAGAATTACGACTTCAGCCAGCTCAATAAGGGTGAGGAAGTGACAACCGACAAGCTCGCGGCGATGATGCTCTCGCTGCAGAAGAGAGGATGTCATAATATCAATCTCGTCACGCCGACGCATTACGTTCCGCAGATACTTGCCTCTCTCGAGATGGCGCTTGAGGGCGGGCTCGAAATACCCATTGTCTATAATACCAGCGGCTATGACCTGGTCGAGACTATCAGGGCCCTCGATGGGGTCGTCGATATTTACCTGCCCGACATGAGATACTCGGACGATACAATGGCAGGCAAGTACTCCGATGCGGTGCGGTATGTCGAGCATAACCGGGCCTGTGTGCGCGAGATGCAGGCCCAGGTGGGGGATCTGGTAATGGACGGTACAGGCATAGCCAAGAGGGGGATCATCATCAGGCTCCTGGCGCTGCCGGGCGGTATTTCGGGCACGGAGCGGTCGCTGCGCTATATTCGTGAGCATGTCAGCCCTGGCGCTTATTTAAGCATCATGAGCCAGTACTATCCGACGTTCAAGGCGCACCAGTACACGGAGATATCCCGCAGCATCTCCGTCGGAGAGTATAAGAATGTAGTTGACGCGGCGCATCTTTTGAGCTTAAATAAAGGTTGGATACAGGAAGCCCCCGAAGAATTTGAACCGAGATTTTTCGGCACTAACATCAAACCCACAATAGACCGCGATGGCAAAGAAGATCAGTAAAAAAAGCTCATACGAAAAACATATAGAGGCCATATCGAAGGTCTCGCAATCGATCACGTCCAACCTCTACCTCGAAGATATCCTGAAGCTCATCGTCACCGTTACCGCGGAGATTATGGATTCAAAGATATGCTCTCTCATGCTTATAGAGCCAAAGACCGGCAGGCTCGTCCTCAAGGCAACCCAGTCGATGAGCGAAGAGTACAATAAGAAGCCGACGCTCAAGATAGGCCAGGGCATAGCCGGTAAGGTAGCTCTCGAAAATAAGCCGCTCGCCGTCTTTGACATATCGGAAGAGCCGGAGTATGTATCCAAGGATATCGCGACCAAGGTGGGCCTGCAGTCGCTTCTATCTGTGCCGCTCTCGGTCAAGGGTACGGTGATCGGCGTCCTGAATAATTATACCTCGCACCCGCATCGTTTTACCCAGTATGAGGTCGATATCATGACGACGGTGGCCAGCCAGGCCGCCATCGTCATCGAGAACGCCGAGCTTATGTTAAAAACCAAGGTCATCCAGGATGAGCTTGAATCGCGGAAAGTCGTCGAGAGGGCCAAGGGCATCATGATGCGGCAGCAGGGCATGACCGAAGAAGAGGCCTTCCGGAAGATCCAGAAGCAGAGCATGGATATGAGAAAGACTATGCGCGAGATAGCAGAGGCGATAATACTTATCGAGAACATGAAGAAGTAGCCGGTTAGAATAAAAATAGCCGGCACAAGCCCATTGACAATACTGCGTTTGATGCTATGCTGTATATGATAAGCTCAAAGACAATGATGTCTTCCCGCTATGATAGCCGGAAGGCGTTTGTGTGTTTATCCTTCGACAGGCTCAGGATAAACACCCTGAGCGAAGTCGAAGGGTGTTTTATGGGGACGCAGGCGTCCAGATCCCATGATGGGTATGGACGCTTTCTGTTTAATAGGGTGAATCCATGAAGCTCAGGTTGGCAATAGCACAGATCAATTGCACGGTAGGCGACCTTGAAGGCAACTGCAGGAAGGTTGCAGGATGCCTCGAGAGGGCCGGCGAGTTCGGTGTCGATTTGATCGCATTCCCGGAACTGGCGGTAACAGGCTACCCACCGGAGGACCTTCTGCTGAAACCGAAGTTCATCGCGGATAACATCGACGCGCTGAGGGAGACGGCCAAGTCTGTCGGTGACATGATAGCGGTCATAGGGTTCGTGAACCGCGTAGGCAAGGATATATTCAACGCCGCAGCGATCATTCACAAAGGCGAGGTAAAGGCGGTCTACCACAAGATGCTATTGCCGAACTACGGCGTCTTTGACGAGAACCGGTATTTCAAGCCAGGTTCAGCGCCAGGCGTGTTTAAGGCGGGCGGCATGGCATTCGGCGTCAATATATGCGAGGACATATGGCATAAGGCCGGACCGATAAAGGCTCAGGCTGCTGCCGGCGCAAGTCTTATCCTGAACATCAACTCTTCGCCATATCACGCCGGCAAAATGAAAGAGAGGGAAGACCTGATCAAGCGCGAGGCTAAATCAAACAATGTCTTTATAGCGTACGCGAACCTCGTAGGTGGCCAGGATGAGCTCGTATTCGACGGCCATAGCATCATCGTTGATCCGGCAGGAAAGATCATATGCCGCGGCCCGGGCTTCAAGGAAGACCTCCTCATGGTTGACCTCGATCTCCCGGCCCTCAAGACAAAACGTATAAAGAAAGCTGTCGAGATCGCAAAGAAGTTTGAACCGAGACAGAAGAGGCCGCCTCTTACAAAGAATGAGGTAAAACCGCTCGATCCCGTCGCGGAGGTATATGAGGCACTCCTCCTCGGGCTTAAAGATTATGTAACAAAGAACGGGTTCTCAAAAGTCATTATCGGGATATCCGGCGGCATAGATTCTTCGCTCGTCGCCGTGCTTGCGGCCGACGCGCTCGGCAAAGAAAATGTCACCGGCGTATTCCTGCCGACGCGGTATTCGTCGGAAGAGTCGGGACGCGACGCAAGCGCTCTTGCGTCCAACCTTGGGATCAAGTATATAGAGATGTCTGTCGACCAGATCTACAAGTTGTACCTGATGGCGTTCGAGACCCAGTTCGTCGGGCTCGGCAGGGATATCACCGAGGAGAATATACAGGCGCGCATACGCGGCAACATGCTGATGGCATTTTCCAACAAGTTTGGGTGGCTCGTCCTGACAACAGGCAATAAGTCCGAGATGAGCACCGGCTACGCGACGCTGTATGGCGACATGGCAGGGGGGCTGGCGGTCATAAAGGACGTGCCAAAGACGCTCGTCTACAAGCTTGCGAAATACAGAAATACGCTCGGGAAGGTGATCCCGGATGCCGTCTTTACAAAAGAACCCACGGCAGAGCTCAGGCCCGACCAGAAAGACAGGGATACGCTTCCCGCCTATGATGTGCTCGACCCGATCATTAAAGCGTACGTCGAGGAGGATAAAAGCCCCGGCGAGATCGCTTCGGCCGGCTTTGACAGGGAGATTGTTGCGCGGGTCATTCGGATGGTGGATTCGAGCGAGTATAAGCGCAGGCAATCGCCGCCGGGCATCAAGATCACGCCCAAGGCGTTCGGCAAGGACAGGAGGATGCCGATAACGAACAGGTATAAATAGTAGTACCGTATCTCAACGCTGAGATAGGATCCCAAAGAGCAAAGATGCCCTTTTGGCGCATAGAAACGCGCAAAAGGGCTTTTTATTTGAGCACATGACTTATGGAGCCGAAGGCGACATAAGTCATGTGTGCGAAAAAAATCCGCCGACTAGTCCTCCGAAGCCAAGCCTGACCAAAGACATTCACAGGCGAAGGAGGAAGCCAATCTTGACAAGAACCATGCAACGGCGAAGGCGGATGAAGAAGGTGGTGGTCACGATGTACAAGCGATTCGATGAGATGATGAAGAAGCTGTCACCGACACTGCGGGGCATAGCGCACCGCATGAACGGCCATTTCACGTTCTTCACGGATGATGACCTCTACCAGGAAGCGCTCGCGCATCTGTGGGCCAGTTTCGGGAGAGGCGCCCTGAGGGACAAGACGGATAGCTACATTCTCCAAGGGTGCTATTTCTACCTGAAGAACTACCTGCGCACCTCTCTCGACAAGGCAAAACTCGTGAGCCTGAGCGAGCTCATCGACGGTCAGGACGTTTCTATCGAGGAGTCGCTCGCATCGAAGGATACGAATGCGCGCGACGATTTAGATGCAGGACTTCTTGCGGAAAACATCGTATTCAAGAGTCTGGACGCGCGGGAGAGGCTGGTCCTGCGGTACTCGACGGAAGGCCTTACGATCAGAGAGATAGGTAAGCGCCTCGGCGTTTCCCACGTCATGGTGGTCAAGATAAGGTCGAAGATACGGAAAAAGTGCGATGCATTAAGACGGGGTGGGCATCATGGTTAGTACTGGTCTTAAGGGGCTCGACAAGGTCATCACTGGGCTGCAGATGGGCGACAATGTCGTCTGGCAGATGGACGCCATTGAAGATTATCACGAATTCGTGAAGCCCTTCGTAAAAAAAGCTGTCGATGAAAAGCGAAGGCTCGTCTATATCCGGTTCGCGAACCACCCGCCCATCCTCGAGAACAACAAGAACATCACCGTCTACTCACTTGACGCCACAGCCGGCTTTGAGACATTCTCATCGCAGCTGAACGGCATCATCAGGAAGGAGGGGGAGGGAGTCTTTTACGTCTTCGACTGCCTGTCAGACCTTCTCTCTGCCTGGTCAAACGACCTGATGATAGGCAATTTCTTCAAGATCACCTGCCCGTATCTTTTCGAGCTCAATACGATCGCCTATTTCGCCCTCCTGCGCAACAGCCATTCATTCAAGACCATCGCCCGCATCAGGGACACGACCCAGCTTCTCATAGACGTCTATCATTACGGCGGGAACTATTACATCCACCCCCTCAAGGTGTGGAACAGATATTCACCGACCATGTTCCTGCCGCACGTGAAGAAGGACGACAAATTTCTTGCCATCGCCAACAGCGTAGATACCGCGAGGCTCTTCTCCCACATATTCAAGAAGGGGGCCAAGTCGATCAAGCGCAAGCTGGATTACTGGGACCGACTCTTTATGACCGCCGAGGACCTGGCAGCAGGTAAGGGCTGCCCGAATGAAAAGATACAGCAGATGGTCGACGTGCTGTCAAGGATAGTCATCGCACGGGATGAAAAGATGCTGAAGCTGGCCAAAGAGTACATCACGCTTGAGGATTTCCTTAATATCAAATCGAGGATGGTCGGAACGGGCTTTATCGGCGGCAAATCCGTAGGCATGCTGATCGCCAGGAGCATACTCCTGAGAGATAAGGCGCTGGAGGCAGAGAAGTTCTTTGAGCCGCACGATTCATTTTATGTCGGCTCGGACGTCTTCTATACCTATATCGTCGAGAACGGCTGGTGGAAGGCGCGCATGGAGCAGCGGACAAAAGAAGGGTACTTTGAGGTAGCGCTCACCCTCAAAGACAAGCTCCTGACAGGCGTATTCCCCGAGGAGATCAAAGAGCAGCTCCAGCAGATGATCGAGTATTTCGGCCAGTCGCCGATCATTGTGCGCTCATCGAGCCTCCTGGAGGACAGCTACGGGAACGCATTTGCAGGTAAATACGAGAGCATCTTCCTGGCGAATCAGGGGACTCCCGATGAGCGCTACGCGAAGTTCGTTGACGCTGTCAGGCGGATCTATGCCTCTACGATGAACGAGGACGCGCTCGCGTACCGCCTGCAGCGCGGCCTCGACCAGATGGACGAGCAGATGGCGCTTCTGGTCCAACGCGTATCAGGCGCATACCACACGGACTATTTCTTCCCGGACGTCGCCGGCGTAGGCATATCCTACAACGCCTTCGTATGGAAGAGTACGATGGACCCGAAAGCCGGGATGCTGCGCCTTGTCCTGGGCCTCGGCACGAGGGCTGTTAACCGCGTTGAGGGCGATTATCCGCGCATAGTTGCCCTGGACGACCCGCTCCTCAAAGCGCATGCCGGCATTAAGGATACCGCACGCTACTCCCAGCACGATGTGGATATGATCAACATCAAAGAGAATTCCTTCCAGACTATGTCGCTTAGGGAGCTTCTCATGAAAAAGGTCGATATAAATCTGGAGCTTATGGCCATAAAGGACCATCAGGCCACAGAGAAGCTGCGCGAGATGGGCATGGACGAGGAATCATGGATCATCACCTTCGATGAGCTCGTCTCAAAGACCGCATTCGCAAAGACGATGCAAAACATCCTGCACGCCCTGGAAACGGCGTACGGATACCCGATCGACATAGAGTTCACGGTAAATTTCAGGAAGGACGGGTCGTACCAGATAAACCTCCTGCAGTGCAGGCCGATGCAGACCAAGGGACTGGGGCACAAGGTAACCATCCCGCGGGGCATACCGAGCGAGAATATCCTGTTCAGCTCTTCGGGAAATTTCCTTGGCGGGAATATATCGCAGTCGATCGACAGGATCATCTATGTCGATCCGAAAGCCTATTGCGCCCTCGCGTCCCAGTCGGAAAAATACGATATCGCGCGTCTGGTCGGCGTCCTTAACGGGCAGGCAGGGCCCAGGGAAAAGATGTCGGTCATGCTTCTGGGGCCAGGCAGATGGGGTACGACCACGCCATCGCTCGGCGTTCCGGTCTCGTTCGCGGAGATAAACAACATCTCGATCCTGGGAGAGATGGCCTTCACCAGCGAGAATGTCTCGCCGGAGATATCGTACGGCACTCACTTCTTCCAGGACCTTGTGGAAACGGGGATCTTCTACATAGCGCTCTTCCCGGACAACCGCGGGGCGCAGGTAAACAAGAAGTTCTTCGCCTCGATGCCTAAGGGCCTGAAGAAACACGTTCCTCAATACAGCAAATACGATGACGTCGTCAAGGTCATCGACGTTCGCGAGCGCGGCCTCAAGATAGTTGCCGATATAATCTCCCAGAAAGTCGTATGCTACTTCCGTCAGGAAAAGAAATAGCGGTTACCAAAACGAGCCCGGATTTACTTGTAGATATGTAAGTAGCTTGCTTTAAACACATTGAAGTGTGCAGCACAAAGGCGTTCTCAAGAGAGAGCGCTTTTCTATTTAGACGCAGGCGTCTTTTGGCCCATGGAGGGGAAGAAAGGCGTCTTTTTATTGTTTAATACGGAGGAACAGCTATGATAAATACTGGAGATACTGCCTGGATCCTGATGTCGACGGCACTCGTCATGATGATGACTGCGCCGGGCCTGGCATTCTTCTATGGAGGGCTGGTGAGAAGGAAGAATGTGCTTGCTACCATGATGCAATCGTTCTTCGTACTGTGCCTCTTAAGCATACAGTGGATACTGTGGGGGTACAGCCTGGCGTTCGGGCCTGACATAGGGCACTTTATCGGAAGCCTGGCATGGTTCGGCCTCAAAGGGGTGGGCATGGCGCCGAACCCGGATTATGCGGCGACCATACCGCACCTTCTCTTCATGGTATATCAGATGATGTTCGCGGTCATTACGCCTGCCCTGATCACCGGTGCATTCGCCGAGAGGATGAAGTTCTCGACCTATGCGGTCTTCACGCTCGTCTGGGCAACCCTCGTCTATGACCCGATATGCCACTGGGTATGGGGTGCCGGAGGCTGGTTATGGAATATGGGAGCTCTGGACTTCGCCGGCGGAACGGTTGTGCACATATCCTCAGGGATAGCCGCACTCGTCTGCGCGCTCGTACTGGGTAAGAGGCGCGGTTACGGCCGCGAGCCGATGAGCCCACACAACCTGCCGCTGACCATTCTTGGCGCGGCGCTCCTATGGTTCGGCTGGTTCGGGTTCAATGCGGGAAGCGCCCTCGGAGCCAATGAGCTTGCAGTATGGGCCTTCATCGCGACGAACACCGCTGCGGCAGCGGCAGGCCTTACATGGATGTTCATAGAATGGAAAGCCATAGGCAAGCCAACGATACTGGGCGGCGCTACGGGCGCGGTCGCAGGACTTGTTGCCATAACACCGGCTGCAGGTTTCGTCTCGCCGCTGTCCGCGATATGCATCGGCATATTGGTAAGCGCAGTATGCTATACGGCGGTAGCCGTCATCAAGCTCAAGTTCGGCTATGATGACTCGCTCGATGCCTTCGGCGTGCACGGCGTCGGCGGCACGGTCGGAGCGCTTGCGACAGGGCTTTTCGCGCAAAAGATCATAAACGTGGCAGGCAATAACGGGCTCTTCTTCGGCAACGCCAAGATGTTGCTGACACAGGCCATAGGCGTAGGTGCAACAATGATCTATTCCGTCACGGTCACCTTTATACTGCTGAAGGTCCTCGATGCGACAATGGGGCTGAGGGTCCCCGATGAGGAAGAGGTCGTCGGTCTGGATATAACACAACACGAAGAGAGCGCATATACGCTACTCGATTAAGGGGGGTATGTCATGAAACTGATAGTCGCAATACTGCAACCGGAGAAGCTTGAAGATGTCCTTCAGGAGTTGGACAGAGAAGAGATCTACTTAAAGACAGTCTCCAGCGTGCTTGGGTGCGGCCGCCAAAAAGGCCGTACCGAGGTATATAGAGGAAGGAAAGAGACCGGCAACCTCTTGAAGAAGGTCCGCCTCGAGATAGGGGTCAATGAACAATTCGTGGAGGCGACGATCCGGGCGATCGTGAGAGGCGCAAAGACAGGCACTATAGGGGACGGCAAGATATTCGTCCTGGACCTGGCAGAATGTGTCAGGATACGGACCGGTGAAAGGGGCGGGGATGCTATAGGGTAACTTTTGTTAAAAAATGGTTACCAAGCGAGGCTCCTTTTTACTTGTATAGTTGTAAGACCGGTTTTTAGGCACATTGTAGTGCATAAGTAGGCAAAGACGTTTATTTGAACATAGGCGTTCAGTTTGGTCAATGAGTATGACCAAAATGAGCGCTTTTTTATTTGAGCACATAATTTATGGAGCGATAGCGACATAAATTATAAGTGCGAAAATAATCCGCCGACTAGTCCTCCGAAGCTTCGCAGAGTCTATGAGTAGAAGCGAAGGCGGAAGCCAATCTTGACCAGAAACATACAACGGCGAAGGCGGATATCAACCATAGCCATAAAGGAGGGCACCATGTCTGTCAGGCAAGATGCATTGTTCAGGATCAATGGCAACAAGGTCGACGCGATCGAGGAGATAAAGAAGGTTTCCTCGTATTACGGAGAGAATACTTTCAACCTATCGACGATGAAGAAGCATATCTCCGAGGCGACATTCAACGCTTTCAAGCGCTGGATGTCGGAAGGCGCGATCATCTCGCTCGAAGAGGCCAATGAAATAGCCAATGCCATGAAGGAGTGGGCGATGGCCAAGGGTGCGACTTATTACACGCACTGGTTCCAGCCCATGACCGGCCTCACCGCAGAAAAGCACGACAGCTTCATCTCTATCGTGGAGCACGGCAAGGTCATCGAAAAGTTTTCCGGCTCCAAGCTTATCCAGGGCGAGCCGGACGCATCGAGCTTCCCTTCAGGCGGGATACGCGCCACGTTCGAAGCGCGCGGCTATACCGCATGGGACCCCTCGAGCCCGGCGTTCATCATCGAATCGAAGCTCGGCAAGACGCTCTGCATCCCTACGATATTCATATCATATAACGGAGAGGCCCTGGACAAGAAGCTCCCATTGCTGCGATCAGACAATGCCCTGAACAAAGCGGCGATAAACCTGCTGAATCTCTTTGGTCACAAGGACGTGAAGAAGGTCTTCTCGACATGCGGGCCGGAGCAGGAGTATTTCCTGATCGATAAAAACTACTACAATCTGCGGCAGGACCTAATCATGACGGGCCGCACGCTTGTCGGCGCGCCATCCCCGAAAGGACAACAGCTCGAAGACCAATATTTCGGCACGATCAAGGAACGCGTGATAAATTACATGTTCGAGGTCGCTGAAGAGGCATACAGGCTCGGCATTCCCTTAATGACCAGACACAACGAGGTTGCGCCGCACCAGTACGAATTCGCTCCGATATTCGAGGAGTCGAATATTGCAGCCGACCATAACCAGTTACTCATGGAGATCATGAAGAAGGTCGCCTTGAGACACGGGCGCGTCTGCCTGCTGCACGAGAAGCCGTTCGCAGGGATTAACGGCAGCGGTAAGCACCTGAACTGGTCCCTTGCCGATGACAAGGGCAACAACCTGCTTAATCCCGGCGAGACGCCGGAGGATAACCTGCAGTTCCTCACGGTGCTTGTGGCGGTATTGCGGGCTGTGTACGTGCACGCAGATCTTCTGCGTGCCAGCGTCGCGCTGGCCGGCAACGAGCACCGGCTTGGCGCAAATGAAGCTCCACCTGCCATCATCAGCGTCTTCCTTGGCGACCAGCTCACGTCAATCCTTGACATGATAGAGAAGGGCGTAAAGACGAAGGTCTCGAAGCACGACATTGTCGATCTCGGCATTGCGACGTTACCGCAATTCAATAAGGATGCGACCGACCGCAACCGCACGTCGCCGTTCGCGTTCACCGGCGCAAAGTTCGAGTTCCGTGCAGTCGGCTCATCGCAGAACATATCGACGCCGATAGCGGTGGTGAACACGATCATCGCGGAGTCGCTCGACTACGTAGCCGACAGGATAAAGAAGGCAGCCGCAGGCAAGGATTTTAATACCGCGGTCCTGAAGACGATAGCCGAGCTCATTAAAGAGACGAAGGCGATCCGGTTCGAGGGCAATAACTATGCAGAAGAGTGGCTGAAAGAAGCGAAGAAGAGGAAGCTGCCCAATGTGGCATCTACGGCAGAGGCGCTCGAAGCGTTGATCGAAAAGAAGAATATCGAGCTTTTCGAAAAATACAAAGTATTCTCAAAGGAAGAGATCGTGGCGCGATACCATATCTGGATCCACATGTATAATACGATCCTCGAGATCGAGGCTAATACGCTCAACGAAATGGTCAATGCGAGCGTCGTGCCGTTCGGCCTGGAATATGAAAAGCTCCTGGCCGAGAACCTCGCCGACCTTGTGGGGCTCAAGAAGAATGCGAAACTGAAGGTCGAGCCCGCGGCACTCGAAGACCTGAAGAGGCACCTGGGCGATGTCGTCTCAATGATCTACTATGTCAGGCGCAATACTGCTGCTATGGTCAAGCTTTTGGAGAAGACCAAGAGAGCCCATCATGAAGAACGCGCTGCCATATATTTCATTGAGCTGAAGCCGATCATGGAGCACATCCGCAAGCACGTCGATGCGCTCGAATGCGTCGTATCGGACGAGCACTGGGATCTGCCGAAGTACAGGGAGATGCTCTTCATTAAGTAATGATAATGGCGTGCATATGATGACGATCCTGATGGAACATGATGAGAACAAGATCCGGGAGATGCTCAATCAGCTCCTGACTGAAGAGCATTCGGAAGCAAAACGCGGCATCCTGTACAGGACGATCGTCAACGCGATCGAACGACCGCTCTTCGAGCATGTGCTGGAGCGAACAGATGGCAACCAGCTCAAGGCGGCCAGGATACTGGGGATCAACCGGAATACCATGCGTGCCAAGATAAGGAAGCTCGGCATAGACGTGCATAGATGGAAGGTGCATTAAGATGAAGGACCAGCGAAGACCGGACAGGCAGGGCTTATACGACCCGTCGTTCGAGCACGATGCGTGCGGGGTCGGATTCGTCTGCAATATCGCCGGTGCCGCATCGAATGAGATTGTCCGGCAGGGGATCGATGTCCTGAAGCGCCTGTCCCATCGCGGCGCCACGGGCGCCGACCCGAAGACGGGTGACGGCGCCGGCATCCTCATCCAGATGCCTCACGAGTTTCTCGCGCATGCCTGCTCCGCCATAGGCATACAGCTCCCGCCAAAGGGCGGCTACGGCACGGGGCTCATATTCCTGCCCGCGCAGGACGACGAGCGCACATTCTACAAACAGACCATCGAGAAGGCGGCCGCCGAAGAGGGGCAGAAGGTCCTGGGATGGCGTACCGTGCCTGTAGACGATTCAGACATCGGCACCACTGCCAAAGAGACGAAACCTGCCATCGAGCAGATCTTCATAGCCAGGAGCGCCGACATCGCCGACACATTAGCGTTCGAGCGCGCGCTCTATATCATCCGTAAGAAGGCGGAGAATGCCGTTTGCGAATCGGCGATCGCTCATAAATCGTTCTTCTACATCACCAATCTTTCGGCGAGGACGATCTCCTATAAAGGCCTCCTGATGCCGGGCCAGGTCGACGGCTTCTTCCTTGACCTCAAGGACCCGCTTGTGAAGAGCGCCATTTGCCTTGTGCATTCGCGCTACAGCACGAACACGTTTCCTACATGGGACCTCGCGCAGCCTTTCCGTTTCATAGCTCACAACGGCGAGATCAATACCCTGCGCGGCAACATCAACTGGATGAAGGCGCGCGAGAGCCTTCTGGAAAGCGAGCTCTTTGGTAAGAACCTGAAGAATATCAAGCCGGTCATCGTTCCGGGCGGCAGCGATTCGGCGACCATAGATAATGTCTTTGAGCTGTTGGCATTGTCCGGCAGAAGCCTGTCGCACGTAATGATGATGCTGATCCCGAGCGCGTGGGAACGCAATCTCTCTATAGACGCCAAGCAGCGCGACTTCTACAAATATCACGCCTGCGTCATGGAACCGTGGGACGGCCCGGCAGCCATTGTATTTACCGATGGCACGAGGGTAGGCGCGGTCCTCGACCGGAACGGTTTGAGACCGGCGCGCTATATTATTACGAAGAACGGCGTCGCGGTGATGGCGTCAGAGGCAGGCGTGATAGACATACCTCCGCAGGATATAGCACACTCGGGCAGGCTTGAACCAGGCAGGATATTCTTTATCAACACGGATGACAGTCGCATCATACATGACGACGAGCTGAAATCAATAATGGCGAAGAAACAGCCCTATGGCCAGTGGCTGAAAGAAGCCTTAGTCGAGCTCGAGGACGTTGCCGCGCACAAAGGCACAGGCCGCAGCAAAGCCGGTGACGATGTCTTCACGCTCATGCAGGCATTCGGCTATACCAGAGACGACATGAAATACATCCTTAAACCCATGGCTCAGGACGGTAAAGAGCCTATCGGGTCGATGGGGAATGACACGCCGCATGCGCTTCTTTCGATGAGGCCTCAGCTTTTGTACGCCTATTTCAAACAACTCTTCGCGCAGGTCACCAATCCGCCAATCGACCCCATACGGGAAGAATGTGTCATGAGCCTCGACAGCTACATCGGGCCGCAGAAGAATCTACTCTCAGAGAGCCCGAAGCACTGCCATAAGCTGCATGTCAAAACGCCTGTCCTGACAAATGAAGAGCTGGAAAAGATACGCCATATTAAGGAGAACAGTTTCAGGACGAAGACGATATCGACTCTCTTTGCGCCGGACAATGAAAAGAACCTCTCCACCGCGCTCGACCGCGTGTGTGCCGAGGCGGAGGCGGCGATCGCTCATGGGTACAGCTTCATAATCCTGAGCGACAGGAACGTCGGCAGCGACGCCGCGGCTTTACCCGCCCTTGCCGTGATAGGCGCTGTCCATCACCACCTCGTGCGCAAGGCGCTCAGGACGCATATCGGGATCATCATAGAAAGCGGCGAGCCAAGGGAGGTACATCATTTCGCACTCCTCTTCGCATACGGCGCTGACTGCGTGAACCCGTATCTGGCGTATGACGCAGTATCATATCTTATTGAAACGAAAGAGCTTGATCTGGACAGGAAGAAAGCGCTCAATAATTACCGCCATGCCGTAGAGCACGGTATCCTGAAGATCATTTCGAAGATGGGCATCTCGACGCTCCAAAGCTACCGGGGCGCCCAGATATTTGAAGCGCTCGGTCTGCATGATGAAGTCATAGAGAAATGCTTTGAAGGGACCGTATCGAGGATAGGCGGCGCGCGGCTCGAGACGATCGCGAAAGAGACGATAGCCCGACACCGCGTGGCATATCCGGACGTGCCCTATAGGGCACCGATACTTGAAACCGGCGGCCTCTACCAGTACAAGATGGATGGCGAGTTCCACATGTGGAATCCGGACACGATCGCGAGCCTCCAGGACGCGACGCGGGAGAATGATTACAATAAATACAGGCAGTTCGCCAAACTTGTCAACGACCAGTCAAACTACCCGACGACGCTGCGCGGTCTTTTACAGTTCAAACAGGGCACGCCCGTTCCCATAGAAGAGGTCGAGCCCGTAGAATCAATATTCAAGCGGTTCGCGACAGGCGCCATGAGTTTCGGTTCCATTTCGAAGGGCGCACATGAGACGCTGGCGATCGCCATGAACAGGATAGGCGGCCGCTCGAATACAGGCGAAGGAGGGGAGGACCCTGCAAGGTTCTCGCCTCTGGCAAACGGAGATTCTACACGGAGTGCCATCAAGCAGGTCGCCTCAGGCAGGTTCGGCGTCACGACGAATTACCTGGTCAATGCCGACGAACTGCAGATCAAGATAGCGCAGGGCGCGAAACCCGGTGAAGGCGGGCAGCTGCCCGGCCATAAAGTGAGCGCGATAATAGCGCGTACACGCTATACTACGCCGGGCGTGACTTTAATATCGCCTCCACCACACCATGACATCTATTCGATCGAAGACCTGGCGCAGCTCATCTTTGACCTGAAGAACGTCAATCCCAGGGCGCGCATAAGCGTGAAGCTCGTATCGGAGGCCGGTGTCGGCACCGTCGCTGCCGGCGTCGCAAAAAGCCGCGCCGACATGATACTGATCTCGGGCGGCGACGGCGGGACCGGGGCATCGCCCTTAAGCTCGATCAAACATGCAGGCCTCCCGTGGGAACTCGGCCTTTCCGAGACACACCAGACGCTGGTCCTCAATGACTTGAGAAGCCGCGTGCGGCTGCAGACGGACGGACAGATGAGGACGGGCAGGGACGTTGCCATCGCCGCACTCCTAGGCGCCGAGGAATACGGGTTCTGTACTGCCGCGCTCATCGTCCTCGGCTGCGTCATGCTGCGCCACTGCAACCTGAACAACTGCTCCGTCGGCGTCGCGACACAGGACGATATCCTGCAGAAGCGGTTCCGCGGCAGGCCCGAATATATAATCAATTACCTGACCTTCGTTGCCCAGGAACTGCGCGAGATCATGGCCTCTCTTGGTTTCAGGACGGTCGACGAGATGATCGGCAGGACGGACCTCCTGGAAGTGAATACCGGGATACTGCCGTGGAAGGCGCAGGCAATTGATTTTTCAAAGATATTGCATAAACCCGATGTCAGGCCAGGCGTCGCTACGCATTGCACTATCAAACAGGACCATGTTATAGAGCAGATACTCGACCGAAAACTTATTGAAATGGCAAAAGCCGCCATCGACGAAGGCTGTCCTGTCAGGGTAGAGCTCGATATAACCAACCGCGACAGGGCCACAGGCGCTCACCTAAGCGGCGAGATCTGCGCTCGCCACGGCGAGGAGGGCCTCCCTGAGGATTCCGTTCATTGCTTGTTCAAAGGCATTGCAGGCCAGAGCTTCGGGGCGTGGTTGACGAGGGGTGTGACATTCGAGCTTGAGGGGATGGCCAATGACTACGTCGGCAAGGGCATATCCGGCGGCAGGATCATCATATATCCGGACAAGAAATGCGGTTATAAACCGGAGGAGAACGTTATCATAGGCAATACCGCCTTCTATGGCGCTATCAACGGCGAGGCATATATACGGGGAGTTGCCGGCGAGCGGTTCTGCATACGCAACTCCGGCCTCAACGCCGTTGTCGAGGGCGTCGGCGACCACGGCTGCGAATACATGACCGGCGGAAGGATCGTGGTGCTTGGCCGCACGGGCAGGAACTTCGGGGCGGGCATGTCCGGCGGCATCGCGTACGTCTACGATGCAGACGGCACATTCAAGGATAAGTGCAATATGGAGATGGTGGAACTCGAACGGGCTTCCGTCGATGACGAGATCACGGTCAGGGAACTGGTGACCAACCACTATAAGGCAACGGGAAGCACCGTAGCGAAGAAGGTGCTTGGTGATTTCACGAACAGTATGAAGCACATGGTCAAGGTGATGCCTATTGAATACAAGCGCGTGCTGGGCTCAAAAGAGATAGAGGCCTCGATGGACCTCTCAGAGGTGTACGATGGGTGACGCGAAGGGTTTCCTGAAATTCGGAAGGGCATATCCGGGATACAGGCCGGCATGGGAGCGCCTGTCAGATTACGATGAGGTAGCCTTGCCGCGGCCGGAGACCTTCTCCAAAGAGCAGGCCTCGCGGTGCATGGACTGCGGCACGCCGTTCTGCCACTGGGCATGCCCGATCGGCAATTACATACCCGAGTGGAACGACCACATGTTCCGCGGACGATGGGATAAGGCGCTCGAGTTGCTCCATGCGACCAATAACTTCCCTGAGATCACCGGGAGATTATGCCCGGCGCTGTGCGAATACGCCTGCGTTCTCGGTATCAATGATGAGGGTGTCACGATCCGGGAGAACGAGCTTGCCATTATCGAGCACGCCTTCAAGGCCGGCATGATCAAAGCACACAGGCCGAAGAAACGGACCGGTAAAAAAGTTGCGGTTGTTGGCTCAGGGCCAGCAGGCCTTGCGGCGGCCGACCAGCTTAATAGGGCCGGCCATACCGTTACGGTCTTCGAAAGAGACGATAAGCCTGGTGGCATACTACGCTACGGGATACCGGACTTCAAGCTGGATAAGTCGCTCCTCGACAGGCGTATTACCCTGTTGAAGAAAGAGGGCATTGAATTCATAACCGGCACATGCGTCGGCAAAGATATTATGCCGGCAAAGCTGGTAAAAGAGTATGACGCGGTCTGCTTTGCGGCAGGAAGCCGCGTCCCGCGAGACCTTACAATACCGGGCAGGGAGCTTTGCGGCATACATTTTGCAATGGATTACCTCATACAATCCAACAAAGTCGTTGCCGGCTGCAAGATCCCCGCAGATAAGCGTATCAATGCCAAAGGCAAGCACGTCGTTGTGATCGGTGGCGGCGATACCGGCGCCGACTGCGTCGGCACTGCGCACCGGCAAGGCGCGTTATCCGTAGTCCAGATAGAGGTTTTGCCTAAGCCGCCTGAGTGCCGCACGAACGATTACTCGTGGCCTAAATATCCGCTCCTCCTAAAAACAACGACGAGCCATGAAGAGGGCGGTGAGCGCCACTGGTCGATATTAACGAAGGCGTTCACGGGCGAAGACGGCCGCGTGAACAGGATATCATGCGCCAGGATCGATTTTTCTCAAAAGGACGCTAAAAGCTGTCCGACCATGATAGAAGTGCCGAACAGCCAATTCACGATCAAGACCGACCTCGTCATCCTGGCCATCGGGTTCGTCCATCCTGAACATGACGGTCCCGTTAAAGACCTGGGGCTCGTCCTCGACAAGCGAGGAAATGTTCAAACGGGGGACGATTATCAAACCTCAGTAAAAGGGGTCTTTTCGGCCGGCGATATGAGGAGGGGTCAGTCGCTCGTAGTGTGGGCCATATCGGAAGGCAGGCGCGCCGCGCACGCGATTGATAAATATCTGATGGGCACCACCAACCTGCCTGCGATCTGATAAGGCATTGACAGCCGCACCCTGTGCTGATAAACTACCCGATAATAGGCTTAAATATGGATATGTTGTTCATAGGGATCATAGTCATTCTTTCTGCAGTCTCATTCCTCCTCATCGTGCTATGCGACAGCCTGTAAGGAGCGGAGATCTATGGTAATTATTTATTGGATCGCCGGTTCTATTGCGCTTCTGTTATTTGCCTATCTCTTACTAGCGCTCCTCAAGCCGGAGATCTTTTCGTGATCTGGCATAATCTCATCCAAAGCTCCGTTTTTATCGGCGTGCTGCTTCTGGCGGTCAAGCCGCTTGGTCTCTATATGGCGCGAATATATGAGGGGAAGAGCACCGGCCTTACTGTATGGTTCGCGCCCCTAGAAAGCTCCATCTACCGCCTTTCGGGGGTTGATCCCGAAAAAGGCATGTCGTGGAAGCAATACGCTGTGGCACTGATGTTATTCAACATCATCGGCATAGCAGCCGTCTACGCCATCCAACGTCTCCAGCCACATCTCCCTTTAAACCCTATGTCCATGCCGCCGGTGGCCCCTGATCTGGCATTTAATACGGCGGTGAGTTTCGCGACAAATACGAACTGGCAGAGTTACGGCGGCGAAACTACATTGAGTTATTTTACGCAAATGGTTGCCCTGACAGTCCAGAACTTCGTTTCCGCCGCGACCGGCATGGCTGTCCTTGTGGCGTTGACAAGAGGTTTTATACAAAAACAGGCCCAGACGATAGGAAATTTCTGGGTAGATCTGGTCAGGTCAACGCTATACATCCTTTTACCGCTATCACTGGCCTTATCCATCGCGCTGGTCTCGCAGGGCACAGTACAGACTTTCAGGCCATATGAGAAAGTTACGCTTATCCAGCCTGTAACAGACAGCGATGGGAAAATTGTCCGGGAACAGGTCATTGCCCTTGGTCCGGCTGCGTCGCAAATCGCTGTCAAGCAACTCGGAACGAATGGCGGCGGATTTTTCAATGTGAACTCTTCGCATCCATTCGAGAATCCGACACCCTTGTCTAATTTCCTTGAAGTCATCGCGATACTCCTGATCCCGGCCGCATTGTGCTACACATTCGGATGCATGGTCAGGGACAGGCGTCAGGGGTGGGCACTTCTTACGGCAATGCTTATCATCTTTATTCCGTGTATGTGGGCTTGCATGCACTTTGAACAAGCAGGCAATCCATTATTGAACAACCTATCTATCGATCAAAGAGCGACCCCCTTACAGGCCGGCGGCAACATGGAAGGAAAGGAAACCCGTTTCAGCATTGCAAGCTCCGCCATCTGGGCCACCGCCACAACAGCGGCTTCCAATGGCTCGGTGAACTCGATGCATGATTCGTACACGCCCCTGGGGGGCATGGTCCCGATGTGGCTTATGCAGGTGGGGGAAGTGGTCTTTGGCGGAGCGGGATCGGGCCTTTACGGAATGATCGCCTTTGCGATCCTCGCTGTTTTTATAGCCGGCCTCATGATAGGAAGGACCCCCGAGTATCTGGGAAAAAAGATCGAATCCTACGAAATGAAGATGGTGTCACTTGTGATCCTGATCCCGCCGATCATAGTTCTTCTTGGCACGGCTATATCGATCCTTGTGCCGCAGGGAAGATCGGCGATATCCAACCCCGGTCCCCATGGCTTAAGCGAGGTCCTGTATGCATTTTCGTCCGCAGGCAACAACAACGGCAGTGCCTTCGCGGGTCTTTCAACTAACAATCTTTTTTATAACATAGCTCTGGGATCGGCGATGTTTCTAGCGCGGTACTGGCTTATAATCCCGATGCTTGCTGTTGCCGGCTCGCTTTCCGGGAAGAAGAATGTCCCGGCCAGCCAGGGAACCCTGCCTACGCATACGCCGCTTTTTATTGTGATCCTGGCCATGGTCGTATTGGTTGTCGGGGCCCTTACATTCTTTCCGGCCCTCGCATTAGGCCCAATTGCTGAGCACGTAATGTCAGGCGGTCATTAAATGGCTAGAAGAAAATCATATAAGACCGTATCTTTATTCGAACCATCTATAGTGGTGCCCGCGATGGTCGAGTCTGTCAGAAAACTCGATCCCCGCCACCAGATCAAAAATCCAGTCATGTTCGTCGTGTTGGCCGGGAGCATCCTGACCAGCGGCCTCTATATCCATGCACTGATGGATCAGGCAGAGGTGCCAGCAGGCTTCATCCTGGCCATTTCTTTATGGTTGTGGTTTACGCTGATATTCGCGAATTTTGCCGAAGCGATGGCCGAAGGCCGCGGGAAGGCGCAGGCCGCGAGCCTGAGACGCGCCAGGAAAGACACGTTTGCCAAAAAGCTGCCAACGCCGAAGTACGGCGCTGATTTCGAAACAGTATCGGCTGCCACGCTTCGGAAAGGCGATATAGTCCTGGCGGAAGCCGGCGACGTTATCCCTATGGACGGTGAAGCCGTTGAAGGGATAGCGTCTGTGGACGAAAGCGCCGTTACCGGAGAAAGCGCGCCGGTCATACGCGAAAGCGGAGGGGATCGCAGCGCCGTTACCGGCGGCACGCGAGTCCTTTCCGACTGGCTTATCATCCGTATCAGCTCAAATCAGGGAGAAACCTTCCTCGACCGCATGATCGCTATGGTAGAAGGCGCTAAACGGCAGAAGACCCCGAATGAAATTGCGCTCAGCATTTTACTCTCCGCCCTTACGATAATCTTTCTCCTGGCCACTGTAACGCTTCTTCCTCTTTCAATATACAGCGTCAGTACATCGGGCAGCGGCACTGTCGTTAGCGTAACGGTGCTTGTCGCGCTACTTGTATGCCTTATTCCGACCACGATAGGGGGGCTCCTTCCTGCCATCGGCATCGCCGGCATGGACAGGCTGATCCAGGCGAATGTTATCGCAACATCAGGGCGCGCGGTTGAAGCTGCAGGCGATGTCGATGTGCTCCTGCTGGATAAGACGGGGACGGTAACGCTCGGTAACAGGCAGGCCGTGGCATTCATACCCGCGCAGGGAGTCTCTGCAGAATCGCTTGCGGATGCCGCACAGCTGGCTTCTCTTTCGGATGAAACGCCGGAAGGGAGAAGCATAGTAGTGCTCGCGAAACAGAAATACGGGATCAGAGAACGGCATATACACGAACTGTCAGCAAAATTCATCCCGTTTTCAGCGCAGACACGCATGAGCGGTGTTGAGCTCGGCGGAGGCAGGGAGATCAGGAAAGGCGCCGTTGATGCCATCGAAAAGTATGTAAAAGATCACGGTTGTGTGTTTCCTGAAGAGGTAAAAGGAAGCGTGGAAACGATCGCGAAAAGCGGCGGGACACCTCTCGTAGTTGCGGAAAATAAGCGTGTGCTCGGCGTTATCCACCTTAAAGATATCGTTAAGGGCGGAATTAAAGAGCGTTTCGCTGAGCTCCGGCGCATGGGCATCAGGACCGTAATGATAACAGGAGATAATCCTTTGACCGCCGCGGCTATCGCGGCCGAAGCCGGCATGGATAATTTCCTGGCCCAGGCAACACCGGAGAAGAAGCTCAAACTCATCCATGAAATGCAGGAAGGCGGAAGGCTTGTCGCGATGACAGGGGACGGCACCAATGACGCGCCCGCGCTCGCCAAGGCGGACGTCGCCGTAGCGATGAATACGGGAACTCAGGCGGCTAAAGAGGCGGGCAACATGGTCGATCTCGACTCAAATCCTACCAAGCTCATCGAGATCGTCGGCATCGGAAAGCAGCTCCTGATCACGAGGGGCTCCCTGACGACCTTCAGCATCGCTAATGATATATCGAAATATTTCGCTATCATACCGGCAGCTTTCGCCGGCACGTATCCGGCGCTCGCATCGCTCAATATAATGCATCTGGCGACGCCCCGCAGCGCTGTCTTATCGGCCGTAATATTCAACGCGGTCGTCATTATATTACTGATACCTCTCGCGATAAAAGGCGTTCCCTATAGAGCTTCGCCGGCAAGTCGGCTTTTACGCGACAATTTATTGATCTACGGGGCAGGGGGCTTCATCGCCCCTTTCCTGGGCATAAAACTCATTGATATGCTTCTTGCGGGGCTTCACCTTGTCTGATAAAAAAGGATCATGATATGATCGGCCAGCAATTGAGGATTGCGATTTTAATATTCATCTTTCTTACGGTAATTACCGGGGTGCTGTACCCGATTCTTATTACCGGCATATCGCAGGCATTTATCCATCATCAGGCAAACGGAAGCTTGATCTACCGAAACGGTAAAGCGGTCGGTTCTTCACTTATAGGACAGCAATTCAACGATCCTGAATACCTGTGGGGAAGGCCTTCCGCCACGTCGCCGGCGCCCTATAACTCGGCATCATCAGCCGCATCAAATATAGGACCGTCAAACCCCGCCTTTAAGGAGATCATAGAAACGCGTATCCGAATACTGAAATCGGCCGACCCCAGGAATACCAATCCGATCCCTGTGGATCTCATTACCTCATCGGCAAGCGGCCTCGATCCGCACATCAGCCCGGCAGCTGCCTATTACCAGATCCCCAGGATCGCCAGGACGAGGGGGATACCTGAAGACGCCGTGATGAAGATCATACAAGTCAATTCGAGCAGGCGGCTGTTCGGCTGCATCGGCGAGAACGTTGTCAATGTAGTAAAGGTTAATTTAGATTTGGGCTCTTACAAAAAATAGAGTATATTATGGATATGACGGAAGAAAAGTCCGACATAGAACAGATCCTGGCGCGCGTCAAGGCCGAGGAACCCGTCCGCGGAAAACTGAAGATATTTTTCGGTGCCATGGCCGGGGTGGGGAAGACCTACTCCATGCTCGAAGCCGCACGGGTGCGCAAGAAGGAAGGTGTCGACGTGGTTGCCGGTTATGTGGAAACGCATAAGCGTGCCGAAACCGATGCCCTTCTTGAAGGGCTGGAGATCCTGCCCGTACAGACGGTCGCCTACAAGAATATCGAGATACGTGAATTTGATATCGATGCCGCCCTCAAGCGGCACCCTTCACTCATTTTGGTTGATGAGCTGGCGCATTCGAACGCTCCCGGTTCGCGCCATGTGAAACGCTGGCAGGACGTCGAGGAGCTGCTTGACGCGGGGATCGACGTATATACGACCATGAATGTCCAGCACCTTGAAAGCGCGAATGACGTTGTTGCCCAAATCACCGGCGTGACCGTACGGGAAACGATCCCCGATACGTTTGTGGAGAAGGCGGATGATCTGGAGCTTGTCGACCTGCCGCCCGAGGACCTTCTGAACCGCCTCAAGGAAGGCAAGGTATACCTCGGTGAACAGGCCGAGCGGGCGATCCAGAATTTCTTCCAGATAGGCAACCTTATCGCTTTACGCCAATTGGCCCTGCAGTATACCTCCAAGATCGTAGACGCTAAGATGCGTTCCTATAAACAGGCCTATTCCATATCAAAGGTCTGGGGCGTCAAAGACCGCTTCCTGGTGTCCATCAGTCCAAGCCCCCGCGCCGTGCGATTGATCCGCGCCGGAAAGCGTATAGCTTCAAGCCTTGGCGTCGAATGGATCGTCGCCTTTGTCGAATCACCGGCTCAGGTCTACAGCAGGAAAGACAGGGCCACTACTGCCGAGATGATGCGGCTGGCCGAAAAATTGGGCGCCGAGACAGTGACGCTCAGCGGGCACAATGTCGCCGATACATTGATAGCATTCGCCCGTTCGCGTAATATAACAAAGATCGTAGCGGGAAAATCTGAAAGACGCCGCTGGCAGGAGATAATATTCGGGTCGGTGATCAATGAGCTTGCCAGGAAGTGCGGCGAAATAGACCTCTATCTTATCAGCGGGGAAACGCAGGGACAGCCTGTAAAATTTGATCTGCGGCGCCCGAAGCCTTTTTCGTGGAAAGGCCTCATCTGGGCCTTTGCGATCGTCGCTCTGTGCACCATCATGGGAAGGATGTTATCCCGGTACCTGAACATCGAAAATGTAGTAATGATATACTTGCTGGGCGTTGTGTGGATCGCGTACAGGCATGGCCTCAGGGCGTCGGCCATTGCGGCTTTTTTCAGCGTGCTGTCCTTCGATTATTTCTTTGTGCCGCCATTCTTCAGATTTGTTGTAGATGATGTCGAGAAGGATCTCATAACTTTTGCTGTCATGCTTATTGTCGGCGTTACGATAAGCGTCTTAACAGGCCGTCTAAGCCAGCAGACCGCTGCCATGCGGCTGCGGGAAAACAGGACGCAGGCCCTTTACAATCTGAGCCGTGACCTGGCAAGGACATCTAACCCCGATGAATTGTTTGAAATAGGAGGGCTCCATATACAGAAGATCTTTAGATGCCCTGTTGCTGTTTTTTCTTATGATAAGAAGAGAGGGATTGAGGCGCGTTTCGATAATTCAAAAGGTATCGCCGCCACGGAAAATGAGCAGGCTGTCGCCCACTGGGCATACCAGCACGAAAAGATAGCGGGCAGGGATACGGACACCCTCCCCGGGTCAAGAGGCTTATACCTGCCGCTTGCCGGCGCTGAAAAAGTGGTGGGGGTCATCGCCCTTTTCCCGAGAGAAGAGAAGCAATTTACAGACCCGGAGCAATTGCATATGCTTGAGATGTATGTGAGCCAGACTGCGCTTGCAGTTGAGGGAGCGCAACTCGCTGCTGCGGCTGTCAAGGCAGAGTCCGATATCGAACATGAACGCCTGCGCAACATGCTTTTAAGCACATTCTCTTTTGATCTCCCTGCACCGTTAAAGGCTATCTCGAAAGCCGCATCGGATCTGTTACTGCAGGCAAATATCAATGACCAGTCAAAACGGAATGATCTGATACAGAAGATCAAGGCCGAGGCTGAGCGTCTGAATAAACTGTCCCAAGAGATGACGGATATCATCAGCTCGGATAAGCAATAGCTGTAGCGATTGTGCGTAATTATTGTTGAGCGGTACAATGTTGTGTGTTAGTATATCTTTGATAGTTAATATAACTAGAAAGACATGGCGGGTTGGAGCCATCGGGGCCCACCTAGCAATAATGGTGGGCTTCTTTTTTAATAGCTGTATGAATTATAGGGCAAGGAATGTATCGGCATGAACCCTAAGATTATTTTACTGGCAGCGGTTTTCGTTCCGATTACAGGCTCATTCTTTCTTCCTGTTATCGGCAGGCTGTCTGAGCGCATCAGGAACTTTTGCGCACTCGGCCTTGTGCTCACATCCCTGATCGCCTCGTGCACGCTTATACCATCGGTCCTGTCCGGCAATACCACAACGTTCACCCTGAACCTGCCCTTAGGATTCAATCTCATCCTTACCGCTGACTGCCTTGCAGTCTTCATGGCCATAACATCGTCGCTTATCGGTGCTATCATAGTCCTATACTCTTTTGATTACATCAGCCACTACGACAACCGCAACGAGTACTACTTCATGGTCGCGCTCTTCCTCGGCTCGATGATGGGCATCGTCTTTTCGGGCAATCTCATATTCCTGTATATATTCTGGGAGATCACCGCGCTGGCGAGCTGGCGGCTCATCGGGTTCTTCAGGGAAAAGCGTTATGTCATGAAGGCGGACAAGGCCTTCCTCGTCACCGTTTCCGGCGCCCTGGCAATGCTGATCGGATTCATCATCATATTCTCCCAGACAGGGTCGTTCGACCTTGCCGTCATCCGACAGGGCCTGCAGGGAAGGGCTCTTCCCAATATCGCTGTGCTCCTGATACTCTTCGGCATACTCTCGAAGTCAGCGACGCTTCCGTTCCACACGTGGCTGCCGGATGCCGGCGTCGCTCCGTCACCGGTGACCGCGCTCCTGCATGCCGCCATCCTCGTAAAGATAGGCGTCTACGTATTCGCGCGGCTCTTCATAGCGACATTCACCGTAAGCGCGATATGGCACACCGTGATCCCTGTCATAGCAGCCGTAAGCGCTCTCGTATCTGCCGGCGCCGCGCTTGTAGAAACGGATATGAAGCGCATAATCGCGTATTCGACCGTGAGCCAGATCGCCTTCATATTTTTGGGGTTTGCCGTGGGCAACGAAGTCGGCATCGCCGGCGCTCTCCTGTATATACTGATGCACGGCCTGGCAAAGGGGGGACTCTTCCTGTGCGCAGGCATAGTCGAGCAGAACACGCACACCAAAGACATAACGAAGATGGGAGGCCTCATCACGACGATGCCGGTGACGGCCATATCATTCCTTGCCTGTGCATTCTCTGTCATGGGCATACCGCCGTTCGGCGGCTTCTTCTCAAAATACCTGGTCTTTTCCGGCGCTGTTACAGCCGATCATATGTGGATAACGATCACGTTCCTTTTTGGCGCGGTCCTGACCATACTCTACCTCTTTCGGATATTTAACCACATATTCCTGTATGCGAACGATTCACAGACGCTCGATGCAAAGGAGGGGTCGCGCGTGATGGTCGCCTCGGTCGCCATCCTCGCGGTGCTGTCACTTGCGTGCGGTATCTATATACAATATCCGGCGGGTTTCGTCCAGACGACTGTCAAATATATGCTGGGTCTATAAAATATGAATATACTATTATTGCCCATCCTGTTACCGCTGGCCGCGGGCATCATAGCGCTCGTCATCCCGAGAAAGCTCAAAGAAGCATGGGTGCTCACGGTAACAGTGGTGAACATGGCGCTTGCCATATTCCTGTATGCAAAGAGGCTTGCCTTTACACTGCCGTGGGCTGGATCCGGCATTGAATTATCGCTGCGGCTCTACCACTTTAGCGCATTCATCATGCTTGCCACAGCCTTCTTTGGACTGCTCGTCGCACTCTATGCTACGGCATCGCTTCGCGATAAAGGTTATGCGAAACAGTTCTTCGCATACCTTTTGCTCACCATCGGTCTTGCAAACGGCGCCGTCCTTGCCGACAACCTTGTCGCAATGCTCTTCTTCCTTGAGGGGCTTCTCGTAACGACGTTCGGCATGATCGCGATAGGCAGAAAAGAGGCGTTCAAGGCCGCCACGAAGGCATTTATTATCATCGGTGTGGGCGACCTGTGCATGATGGTCGGCATAGCCCTGTGCGGCCACATAGGCGGCACGCTTACCATATCAAAACTCAGCATCGCGACCAGCGGCCTTGGCGGCCTGGCATTCATATTGATGATGATCGGCGCCCTCGGAAAGTCCGGATCCATGCCGCTCCATACATGGATACCGGATGCCGCGACTGAGGCGCCGCTGCCTTTCATGGCTATGCTGCCCGGCGCAATGGAGAAACTTGTGGGCATTTATCTATTGACCAGGATATCGCTCGACATCTTCAGGCTTTCGCCGCATTCCTGGGCCAGCATGACGCTCATGATCATAGGCGCCGTCACGATCGTGGGCGCTGTCATGATGGCGCTCATCCAGAAGGACTATAAGAGGCTCCTGTCCTATCACGCCATAAGCCAGCTCGGTTACATGATACTGGGAATTGGGACTCTCGTGCCGGCAGGTATCGTTGGCGGGCTATTCCACATGATCAACAATGCCCTCTATAAGAGCTGCCTGTTCCTCACCGGCGGCTCCGTAGAGAAACAGGCCGGCACAACGAATCTCGAGGAGCTCGGCGGGCTAGGGAAGATGATGCCGGTCACATTCGGCTGCTTCATCATCACGGCGCTGGCGATATCCGGCGTGCCGCCGTTCAACGGATTCTTCTCGAAAGAGCTTGTCTATGACGGCGCGCTGGAAAGAGGCCGTATCTTCTATATTGCCGCTGTCCTCGGATCATTCCTGACAGCTGCGTCGTTCTTGAAACTCGGCCACGCCGCTTTTTTGGGAAGACCGAACAGGGAAGGGGTAAGGGAAGCGCCGCTCGCGATGCTCGTGCCGATGATCATTATAGCGGCCTTATGCATCGTATTCGGCGTCTGGAATGCGCTTCCGCTTAAACTTTTCATCCAGCCGATACTGGGTGAGAGGCTTGCAGGCCATGATTACTCCGGAATGCACGTGAACATTATGCTCACCACCATCACTATCATTGTTCTTCTCGGCGCGCTCGCAAATCACCTCTACGGCGCAAAGAAGACCGGCAGCGGGCTTAAGGCAGCCGACCATATACATTACGCGCCATTTCTGCATCCGCTATACGATAAGGCGGAGAAGGGGAAACTCGACCCCTACAATATTGGGATGGGCTTTACGAGCATGTTCGCGGCAGCCGCCTCATGGTGTGACGGCGCGATAAACTGGGTCTACGACGACCTGGCCCCGGGCGCAACCGGCGCCATAAGCGCCGCGATACGGAAGTTGCATGACGGAAGTTACCGGACGTACATACTATGGTCGGTGGCCGCTCTCGCTATCGTAGTCATCGTGATGCTGAACGGATTAAGGTGACATAAATGCCATCACTGCTCATACTGATACCGCTTTTCGGGATAGTGATACTGAACCTTCCGTTCGGAAATGTAATGAGAAGGCTGGCGTTCTGGTTCGCATTCTCGATCTTCACCACCCAGATAATCCTGGCCATGACCCACCAGCCGATATTCTGGGGCAATGAGCTCGAGCAGATGGACGCGTTCTTCCACGTCAATTTCTCGATCGATCATCTGAGCTTTATAATGCTTCTCTGTATCGGCATCGTGTCGATCGCGAGCCTCTTAGTCACGCGAAACACCGTCCACGACCTTAAGGAGCGTTTCAAATTCATAAACCTGCTGATCATCACATCAATAGGGATGTGCGGCATCGTCATGGTGACCGACATATTCACGCTCTATGTATTCCTGGAGATCACCGCGATAGCGTCATTCATCCTGATAGCGTTCGAGAAAGACGTATATGCCCTCGAAGGGGCCTTCAAATATATGATACTCTCGGCGGTGGCGACCGTCATGATGCTCGCATCGATCGCGCTCCTGCTGCTTGCCTCCGGAAGCACGTCGTTCGCGGATATTTCCACCGCATTACAGTCGGCCGACAATAACCTGATGCTCGTGGCTGTAGCCCTCTTCATCTGCGGCCTCTTCATAAAGGGAGGGCTGGTACCTTTCCACGGATGGGTGCCCGACGCGTATACCGCCGCCTCACCGGCAGTATCGGTGCTGCTGGCAGGCATCGTGACCAAGGTCGCGGGCATATATACACTCATGCGGGTCGTGACCTCCATATTCGGTTTCGGCGCGAACATCAAGGCGCTCCTCATGGTGTTCGGGACCATATCGATAATCGTCGGCGCGTTCGCGGCGATAGGGCAGAAGGACTTCAAGCGCATGCTCGCATACTCGAGCATCAGCCAGGTCGGATATATCGTGCTGGGCTTCGGTTGCGGCACCGCGCTCGGAATAGCGGGCGCGGTCTTCCACCTCTTCAACCATTCGATATTCAAGTCGCTCCTCTTCGTGAACTCGGCCGCGATCGAAACGCGCCTCGGCACGACCGACATGGATAAGATGGGAGGCCTCTCCGCCAGGATGCCGTTCACGGGTGCGACATCGGTAATAGGGATGCTCTCGGCCGCCGGCATACCGCCTCTTTCGGGATTCTGGTCAAAGCTTATCATTATAATCGCGCTGTGGCAGGCACAGCACACGGCGTACGCCGCGATCGCGGTCGGCGCGAGCATACTGACGCTGGCATATCTCCTGGTCATGCAGCGGAAGGTCTTCTTCGGCAAACTCGGCCCCGGCCTCGAGGACACGGTCGAAGCCCGGCCCGGGATAACGGCCGCCGCTGTCATGCTTGCGGCTATCCTGGTCGGCACGGGCGTATTTTTCCCGGCGGCCTACAGAATTTTTATAGTCCCCATCCAGGAGATGCTCATAAAATGACAGCGGGACATATAACGATAGATACGGTCCTCCTCGTGGCGATGATGATTGCCGCGCTATGGACGGTCATGGGCAGAAGCCTCCTCAAGGCGGCCATAGGCCTTGCCGTCACGAGCGCGATCATAACGATCCTGATGTTCAGGATGGACTCGCCGCTGGCGGCCGTAT
>CAYGRZ010000002.1:0-96561 GCA_964352425.1 uncultured Planctomycetia bacterium
GGCCTCTGGCCGAAAGCACATTGGCTGGTCAGGAGGCCGCCTCAGGCGGCCGGATGACCGAATCCTGATCTCTGGTTTACTTTCCGGGTGGTTTAGTCGTAAATCAGGCCTTTTTGGTGTCTTTATCGATCCTTCTTAATATAACTTCTCCTGAAACTACGAAATCCCGGGCTAATAATTCAACTACTCTATCCATGATAACTGCGTCATTTTTTATGCCTAAAGCCCTGATTTGTTTTGAGTGATATTTTAATCTCTTCTCCAGATGATGGCCCTGCACGAGAACTAATCCGGCGAATTGATTTGCCTGCCATTCAAGCCAGGACCATTCATTTTCCGGGAATGTCTCCATGAAATCCTTCCAATCTCCGGTCGTATTGAATCCGCGATGTCTATAAACACCTTCATGCATAACTGCATGGCCTACCTCATGGGCTGGGGTAAAGCGATATCGTCCCTGCCTGTGTTTGAACACATATTCGTCCACGGAAATGTTTGACAGATCCGATGATATAAAGCCGTCTATTTCTATTATTTCATGGAGCCCGGGTATAGGGATGATATCAATACCGAGCTTAAATTCTACTATCTCTTCGATTGGGGTAGGGTAGGCATCTTTCGGATGGTATTTACGCAGGAAATCTGCCGCTATTTTCTTTATATGATCGTGATTTTTATAAGGAACAAATACATCTGACATTCTTTACGATTCCTTGATCAATTTTATCAGCTTATCGAGCTTCTCTTTTGAGATCTTCTTACCCCTGATTGTGCGAAATAAGAAAGGCATCCTCGCCACAATCTCTTTCTCCCTGAGCTCCTTTGGCAGCCGGCCTGATTCCGCGGCCGCAAGGTCAAAGAATTCATACCACTCGTTCGATGCCTCTTTCAGCTTGAGATGATGAGCGTATTTCTTCAATATCTCATCTTTTGGCGGCGGCAACACGCCTCTTTCGATCTTACTTAAATTCCCGGGATCCATGCTGTGTTTCTCGCAGAATTGGCGCAGCGTCAGGCCCAGCTTTATCCTTCTATCCTTAAAATACGAGCCGAATGTTTTACGTCCATCCATTTTGGTCACCCCCTCCTTGTCTACTATAAGTATACCATGTAGTAAAAAAATTACAACACCAAAATACCAAATATTTCTTTTCTAACATTGGGAAGAGTGATGGGCTAATGTGCGAGGTTATTCCAGGTTGAGAGCTGTTTTTGCCAATCGATTTCTTTGGCGATACTGCGGATTTTACGCTCTGTGTTAAATATCTCTCTAAATGCGCCTCTCTGATTTTCAAAAATCCTTGCCAATCATAAATAATAACTATATAATAGCGCCATCGACAGCAGAGATAAGTATCAGAGAGCCCTATAACAGGGACGCCATCCTTCGACGCGGCCTTGCCGAAGGCAAGGCCTTGCTCAGGATGGCCCTGAGCCTGTCGAAGGGCCAGTTTGATACCAGTACTTGAGGGGATTCGAAGCCAATTTGCGCCAACCAGCGGAAGGCGCCGCAATTGCCTACAGCGCTCCCATTAGGTCGCGCTGTTTAACGGCATTGCGGCATGAAATTTGCAGTCGCAAATTTCAAAAGGCCTCTGGCCGAAAGCACATTGGCTGGTCAGGAGGCCGCCTCAGGCGGCCGGATAGCGTGGGGTAAATTAGGGCAATAAAAGTTAGAAATTCTAACTTGCCATGCTTTCCTATTTATGGTATACTTCTTGTGGAGGTGAGAAAGATGACTATAACAAAGTTAAAAGCCAAGAATCAGCTGACTATTCCGAGCGCAATAGTAAAGCGGATGCATTTAAAGATGGATGAGCTGTTTGCTGTGGGTATCGAAGGTAATTATATAACGCTCACTCCTGTGAAGGTCGAGCCGCGCTATACCGCAGAAGAACTTAAGGCGATCGATCATATCGTAGAAAGCGAGAAGGGCAAGGCCAAGGTTATAAAGCCGGGGAAGGAATTCTCTCGTTATATTAAGAAAGTAACTAAGTGAAGAGAATTTTAATCCTGCCATCTTTTGAACGCTCAGTTAAAAAACTAACCCGTCAAAATAAGAATAATCTTGCCGAAAGCTTAGAAAATTTTAATTCATTCTTGCTCTCGGGAGAAGCGCCTGCCGGATTCGGTTTTAAGAAGATCAACCACGATAAATACGAGTTTCGTGCTAATATTAGGTTACGCGTGGTCGTCAAGGTAGAAGGCGGGGATTATTATTTGGTATTAGCCGGAAACCATGATGAAGTAAAGAAGTACTTGCGTCATCACAGGGTGTAGCGACGAGCCACCAGCGACTAGCCACTAAATATTATTTGCGACCACACATGCTCACCATCGACACCCACTACATGTCCGAAGCGCTCAAAGAGGCGCGGAAGGCCTTCGAAGCCGACGAAGTGCCGGTCGGCACCGTCATTGTCCATGAGGGCAGGATCATCGCCCGGGCGCATAACCAGATAAAGCTCCTCAAAGACCCCACCGCGCATGCCGAGATGATAGCCATCACGCAGGCCGCGTCGCATCTCCAGAACGAGCGGCTGCTCGACACCGTCGTTTATTCCACAGTTGAACCCTGCATTATGTGCGCCGGGGCCATGGTGCTCGGCCGTGTCAAGAGGCTTGTATACGGGGCACGCGAGCCGAAGACGGGCGCGGCTGGCTCGGTCATCAATATCACGAATAGCGCGAAATTAAATCACAAAGTTACTGTAACAAGCGGCATCCTGGAAGAAGAGTGCGCCGGCATATTGCGGGAGTTCTTTAAGAAGAAACGCACGCGGCAGAAATAAATGTTGTGAAGCTCGGAAAAATGGGGGTGCTTGTGAAAAAACTATCGATAGTTCTTATGATCGCGGCGTTTACGCTTGTTCCGGCGTTCGCTTCGACCGCCGGCGCGGCCCAGGCCGAGCCGGACGTCATTTATTATAACGGCACAATCGTTACGCTCGACGCCGCGGGGTCCATAGCCGGCGCGGTCGCCGTTAAAGACGGGAAGTTCCTGAAGATCGGCGATGCCGACGAAATGAAAAGGCTTGCCGGCCCATCGACGAAGATGGTCGATCTCGGCGGCAGGACGGTCGTGCCGGGACTCATCGACGCGCATTGCCATCCGATGGAAGCCATGATGATGAAAGAGACGTGGGTCGATTGCCGTTATCCGGAGACCCCGTCCGTCAAAGAGGCTCTCGAACATATAGCCGCCTGGGCGAAGAAGACGCCGAAGGGCGAGTGGATCTTCGCGGCGTGCGTCTCGGCGAGCGAAAATAAATTCGAAGAGAAGCGCCTGCCGACGAAAGCGGAGCTCGATCTGGCGGCTCCGGATAATCCCGTCATGTCCACTAACGGCACCCACATGGGCATAGCGAACTCGGCGGCGTTAAAGAAGCTCGGCATCACGAAAGGCATGGCAAGGCTTCCTCACGGCGGCTCTGTTATACTCGACAAGGACGGCGAGCCGACGGGCGTATTGACCGACGCCCAGGCCGACGTGCCGACCACGCCGACGGCGGCCCAGCTCGAAAAATATTACATGAAGGACATCCAGGAGTTCTGGAACGCGCATGGCTTTACGTCATTCATGGCAATCACGCCTGCGGCCGCGCTGCCCGTCCTGCAAAAAATAGCGGGAGCCAAGGTGCAGCCGACCATCCGTTACACCACCTCCATCTGGACCTCGGCCAACGGCAAAGATATGCCCGAAGACCTTGCAAAATTCAAAATGCCTGGGACGGCCGACCCCGCATGGTATACATTCGGCGCCATAAAGGTCTGGATAGACGGCGAGAACGATTGTCGCACCGGATTTATGTACGGGCCGTATGTCGGCCATTTCGACACCGATTCCCCCGGCGGCAGAGGCACGCTCGTTACACCCCAGCCGGATGCCGATCATTTTGCCGGGATCGCCGGCAAGAACGGCGTGATGTGCATGATGCACTGTTCCGGCGATGAAGCGATGGACATCGGCTTGACCGCTTACGAAAACCAGGTAAAAGCGGGAGCGCCGGCAGCGATACTGCGTATCGAGCATTTCGGGATGTTCCAGATGAGCGATAGCGAGCTCGCCCGGGCAAAGGCTTTGGTCGATAAGGGCTTCAAGATATCGATCCAGCCGACGTGGCTTCTCGACCTCGTCAAAGCGGACTACGAGAATATGGGGCCCGAGAGGACCGAGACCGGCTTTAAGTTCCGCTCGATGATCGACGCGGGCCTCGAGCCGGCCGCAGGTTCCGACGTCACCGGTATCTATCTCGATAATATCAATCCGTTCCTCGCGATCTACTCCAGCGTTACGCGCCGGTCGGATAAAGGCATCTTCATGCCCGAGGAGGCGGTATCCGTCACCGAGGCGCTCAAGATGTGGACGGTCTGGGCGGCAAAATCGATGGGCGAGCTTGACGTGAAAGGCACCATCGAGCCGGGAAAATATGCCGACATGACCGTGCTCTCCGACGACATCCTGACGATGCCGAAGGAGAACCTCAAGGACGTCAGGATCCTGAAGACGATCGTCGGCGGCAACGTCGTGTACGAGGCGAAATAGGACGCACCACCCAAAAGAAGGCGGGCCCATGAAGAGAATGCTGTTGTCGCTGTTAATTTTGCCGTTTGTTGCAGGCGTGCTTCTTGCAGAGCCTGTCGTGAAAGACGAGGCCCTGCTCACGCAGGGCAAGGATATTTACCAGAGTGTCCGGCATATCGTCATTAAAGGCACGAACGGGGAGATAGGGGAAGCCCTCGGGGATATAGCGCGGAGGGAATACGGCGTCACAAAGCTTTTGCAGTATCCCGACGCCGTGTACGCGAAAGCAGCGGACATATACCTGCGTGACAATTATCCGGCCTTGAGGGAGAGGGCGCAGGGCGTGGCCGCGTCGTATGATGAAGAGTACGAAGATTCCCTTTCTGTCTTCAGCCAGCTTGTGTATGACGCGGGTTCCTGGAACGGCTGTTCGAGCGTTTACTACCCTCCGTCATATACGACAGATACCGGCGGGCTCCTCGGGCACAATATGGATTATCCGCTCTGTTCGATCAACAAGCTGCTGAAAAGGCCTGAAGAAAACGCTCCCCCCATGTTCACCAGAAATTACGTGATCGAGCTCTATCCCGATAAAGGATACGCGTCGATCGGCGTG
The DNA here is from genome assembly GCA_964352425.1 of uncultured Planctomycetia bacterium. GTDB lineage: Bacteria > Omnitrophota > Gorgyraeia > 2-01-FULL-45-10 > 2-01-FULL-45-10 > JAMWCX01. The sequence continues at coordinate 5,142 of CAYGRZ010000002.1, forward strand.
GGCACGGGCGACCTTCTGAGCGTCGTGACAGGCATGAACGAAAAAGGGCTTATAGCCATCCTGCACACCGACAATTACACGCTCATCAATACAGATCCGAAGCCGGATATGTCAGGCCTGGTATTTCCGACACAGATCCTGAGATGCGTCCTCGACAATTGCGCGACGGTGGACGAGGCGAAGACGGCGCTCCTGAACAACAAGATCTCACTCACGTTCGAACCGGCGCATCTCCTGATCGCCGACACGAGCGGAAAGTCGATCTGCGTTGAGATAAACCCGAAGAACGCGAGGGTCGAGATCACCGACAATAACGGTACGCCGCAGATCTTCACCAACCATCCGATATATCGCTTCAAGGATCCCGCCGGGTTCCCGGCATACAAGCCTTTTGAAGAGGACAATACGTTCGCCAGGTATAATCAGCTGACGGCGCTTTTGGGCACAAAAAAACAGTTCTCGGCAGACGACGTCATCCATAACCAGGCGCAGGTAGCAGCCCGCTGGAATAATCCGGGCAGGGGGATGGCCAACCCCACCATTCCCAACAGGACGATCTGGACGGACCTGTATGATCAAAAGACGCTTACGTTAAAAGTGAGGTTCTATCTGAAGGACGGCCCGACAGATCCGGAAACAGGCGATCCCAAAGATCTTGTCTATTCAGATTTCTTCGCGTATACATTGCAGCGGTAATTAAAGCAGGAGGGAAAGGTATGGCATCGATAATGCGTTTCACGGCAGCTCTGCTCGTCCTGACACTGGTTGTGTCGGGAGGGGCTCTATGGGCTCAACAGGCCGGACAGATAAAGGCCGGTCAAGGCGCGGCCGCGCCCACGGCTCCGGCAATCGACCAGCGGGCGCTCGACATGCTGAAGAAGATGAGCGATACGCTGTCTCAGGCCAAGACCGTCGGTTTCCAGGCGCGGAGCATGGTGCCGATCAGGACGCCCGACGGGATCTGGATCAACCTGTACGGGACATCCCGGGTCGTCATGCAGGGGCCCGATAAATTATTCGCCAGCACGGGAGGCGACTTCGCCCCGTACGATTTCTACTATGACGGAAAGACGATCACGGCGTTCGCGCCGAACAAGAACCTGTATGCCGTGAAGGCTGCCCCGGCGACCGTCGACGAGATGATCGAAGAGGCGTACCGCAACGACGGCAAATCATTTCCGTACGCCGACATACTTATTTCCGAGCCGTATGCGGCCCTGACCGAGGGCCTTATAAAAGCGTACTATGTCGGGCAGTCGACCATCCGGCCATTATCAGGCAAGGGGAGCGTTAAGGCCGATCATCTTGTATTCGCGCACAAGGCAGTCGAATGGCAGATCTGGATCGACACCGACGATCACCTGCCGCGGCTTGTCGTGGCGACGTACCTTGACGAGATCAATGAGCCGAGCTATTCGGTGGAGTTCGGCGACTGGAAGCTGAACGAGCCGGTGAGTCCGGAGACGTTCGTATTCAATAATGCTTCGCAGGCAGCGAGGGTCGAATTCCGCAACCCGTTCCAGGGGCGCCGGATGGCGCCGCCCGGCAGTGCCGCTGCAGAGACGGCGGGGAGGGCAAAATAATGAAGACCTTGAAGATGCTGATATTCACAGCAATAGTGGCGACGTTGGTATTGTGGGGTATCGATGACGTCTTTGCGCGCGGCGGCGGCGGACATATGGGTGGCGGCGGTTGGAGCGGCGGCCGCGGAGAAGCCGGTCGAGGGGGCGAAGAGCGCCGCGGTGAAGGCCGTGGCGGTGATCGGGGTGATCGCGGCGGCGGTGACAGGCCGGGCCGCGGCGGTGAGTACCATGGCGGCGACCATGGCGATCACGGAGACCGCAACAGGCCTAACAGGAACAACAATAATAACAATAATAACACGACCAACAACGTGAATGTCACCGGCGGCGGTTGGGGCGGCGGTTGGGGTTGGGGCGCCGCGGATGACGCGCTTGCCGGCATGGCCGTCGGCGCTGCAATAGGCGCGGCGGCATCGCAGCCGTCGACGATCATCGTCGAACAACCGGCGGCGACCGTTGTTCAGCAGACTGCCCCGGCGGCACCGGCCTACGGAACGCAGGTCACGCAGCTTCCCGGAGGGTGCACGTCACAGAACGTCCATGGCATCATGGCGTATCAATGCGGCTCAACGTGGTATCGGCCGTATTTCGGCGCCAACGGCGTCTATTATGAAGTCGTATCTCCGCCGCCCGCTGAAGGCAGTGTCTCTACGGCGCCGGCGCCAATAGAAAATAGGGACAGACACCTATTTCCAGCTGCAAACTAAATGATGAAATAGGTGTCTGTCCCTATTTTCTCCGAACCAGAAGAGCTGGTAGCGAAAATAAGGAGGTGGGTGGTGGCAAAAAGCAAGATCATATTTTGTGCGCTGGCCGCACTTCTCGTTACCCAGTACGCGTACGCAGGCACATTGGGCCATTATTATCCCGGCGTCACAGGCATGCGCGATATAATCCTGCCGCCAAAAGGCTATTACGCCATTTACTACGACCCGATATATTATTCCAATGACCTGAGGAACGCTCACGGCAACGAGCTTTCCAACGTATCGATGTCGGCGTCGGAGACGAAACACTTCAACGTCTATGGCCACGACATACCGGTTAAACTCTCCGCCGGGCTGTCCGCCGATATCAACGCCTCGATGTCGTTTGCAACGCAGCAGTTGCTCCTGTTCTGGTCTACCGGATGGAAGGTCCTCGGCGCGGATTTTGGCATGTTCATCGCCCCGTCGACCGGATACGTCAGTGTCCAAACGGAAGTCAAGGCGCATGGCACAGGGACGGTTTCAATAGGGGACTATTCCAAGACGGTGACGAAGGACGCGACGGTCAAAGTGGATAGCGAGATGTACGGGTTCGGCGATCTCCTGGTGCAGCCCGTGATGCTCGACTGGCGCGGAAAACAGTACGACATAGGCCTCTACTACGGCTTCTGGGCACCGACGGGCGCCTATTCCGAGAACCGTATCGCCAATGTCGGCATGGGGTTCTGGTCACAGCAGTTCCAGGCCTTCGGCGCGTGGTACTTCGACAAATACCGAAAAACGGCCCTTATCGTGACAGGCACCTATAACTTTAACAGCTCCAAGTATGACACGGATATCACGCCCGGCCAGAGCATGACGCTCGAATATGCGCTGAGCCATTATATTACCGATCGCGTCGAAGTCGGCGTGTACGGATACGACCAGTGGCAGATCTCTTCCGATACCGGCTCGGCGGCAAAGAATAAGGGCGTCTTCTACCAGATCCACGGTATCGGCGTCCAGGCCGGAGGATGGATCATCAAAGAGAAATTGAATCTCACGACGAAGTGCGCGTACGAATATTACGGCGTCGGCCGTTTCAGCGGTATCCTCGGAACGGCGAACCTTATATGGGTCTTCTAATGGGAGAGAAAAGGGGCGTTATGAAAAAAATGCCGTCCATATTGTTCGCCGCTGCGATCGTCTGCGCGCTCGCTGTGCCGGCGGCGGCCGCCGACGACAAGGACATGCAGAAGCTCGCCAAGGATTCACAGAATCCGGTCGCGGACATGGCGACGCTGCCGCTCAAGAATAATTTCTACTTCGACGAGGGGCCGCACGATCGCTTTGGATACACGCTCGATATCCAGCCGGTCTACCCGATCAATATAGGCAATTGGAACCTGATAAGCCGGCTCATCGCGCCCATCGTCTATCAGCCGAACCTCGCGACGAAATCGGACGGCAGGATGGGCTTAGGCGATATCAACGAGACGGTCTTCCTGTCGCCGGCAAAGCCCGCGATGTTCCACGGCGGAGCGTTCCTCTGGGGCGCCGGTCCAATGGTGACGGCGCCGAGCTCGACCAATAAGGCGCTCGGCCAGCAGAAATGGTGCGCCGGCCCGTCGGGCGTGGCGGTCTGGATGCCGGGCAGGTGGGTGCTGGGAGCGCTCTGCTATAACCAGTGGTCATTTGCCGGCGTCGACGAGCGGAAGGACGTCAACGCGACGACGCTTCAGTATTTCATCAACTACAATTTTGATAAGGGCTGGTTCGCCGCGTCGTCGCCGATCAATACGTTCGACTGGACCGCGAATATGGACAATCGCTGCCTGATACCGTTCGGCGGCGGGGTGGGGAGGGTATTCGCGATAGGGAAGCAGCCGGTCAGCGTCTTTCTGGGCGGGTATTACAATGCCGTGCGGCCTGCGGGGAATCCGGACTGGCAGGTGGTATTTACCTGCACGCTCCTCTTCCCGAAGGGGCATACGTAGGCAGTGCTTACGAACACAACAAAGGAGAGGGGTATGATGAAAAAGATTGCGGTGATCATGGTGGCGGTTGCATTGGCGGTCTCACAGGCGCCCGTCTTTGCCTGCACGAATTTTCAGGTGAAGGCCGAGGACGGCACGGTCATCGTCGCCCGATCGAACGAATTCGGCATAGATGCCAACTCGCAGATCGTCTTCGAACCGGCGGGCAAGGCGTTCACGAGCAAGTCTCCCGACGGGGGGAAGGGCAGGAGCTGGGCGTCGAAATACGCCTTCCTCGGCATCAACGGCCTCGGGCTGGTCGAGAGTTTCGGCGACGGCATGAACGAAGCGGGGCTGTCGGTCGAAGGCCTGTTCTTTACCGAGAGCAAGTATGAAACGGCAGATCCGCAGCAGGCGGAGAACGCCGTCAGCTCTAACGACTTCGTCTCATGGCTGCTCAGCAGTTTTGCCACTGTCGATGAAGTCAAAGCGGCTCTGCCTTCCGTCAAGGTGTGGGGAGAGTTTGTGGCGGCGCTCAGCGGGCCGCTTCCGCTGCACTTCGCGGTCCATGACGCCTCCGGCAAGGCTATCGTTATCGAATTCATCGGCGGAGAGAAGAAGGTCTACGATAATCCTGTCGGCGTCATGACGAATATGCCGGAATTCCCGTGGCAGGTCACGAACCTGCGCAACTTTGTGAATCTGAGCATATTCATCCCGAAGGCCAGGGACTTTAACGGCGTTATCATCAAGCCGACAGGGACGGGTTCCGGCTGGCACGGCATACCCGGCGACTGGAGTCCTCCGTCAAGGTTCGTGCGCATCGCCTACCTGGTGAACGCCACCCCGCCGGCGAAAGACCGGACGGGCGCGCTTAACCTGGCTAAGCACATACTCAACACCGTCGATATACCCAAGGGCAGCGTCGAGGCCGAGCTGAAGGGCAAGGATGGAAGCGTTGGCGTCGAAGAAGAATATACCCAATGGTCGGTCCTGAACGATCTCACCAACGGCGTCTTCTACTATTATTCGTATGACGACATGAACCTGAAGTCGATCGACCTGAAGAAGATGGCCGCAGACGGCACGAAGACGGTCAGGTTCATACCGATGTCCGATGGCTTCTCCGCCGCGGACAAGACAGCCGCCATGACGGAGATGAAATAAAAATTGGAACTGCAGAAGCCCTCTTCCCGGCGCGCGCTGCTGTGCGCGCTCGTTCTATCGTCTCTTTCATGCGCCGTGCCTTTCGCGGCGTATGGAAGAGATATTCCTGAAGCCGAAGGGCCGGAGAGGATCCCCTACGTAACGCATGGCGTCACGAGGACACGGATCGGGTTGCCATACGACAGTCAAAAAGTCGTCCTGGCGGACGTCGGAGGCCCCGGCAATAAGAGCCGGATAACGTACGACCCATCCCACGGCTATACCATAGAGCCATCCGGCATCGAGATACGGCCTTCCGGCACATTCATCCTGCAGGGCACGCCCAATCCAAATACCCCTCCCGGCAGCGGAAAGTTCGGCGTTTCATGGCTCGGTTATCTCGACTTCTATAAAAAACTCGGCGACTGGGGGAGCCTCTTCCTCCAGCTCCAGGAAGGATGGGGAGATACGGTCGAGCCTGACCTCGCGCTCTTCAGCAACGTGAACAGTAACGCATTCGACATCGGCGGCAGGATAACGGCGCGCAAATACCGCTATGAGCAGTATTTATTCGATAATCAGGTGACCGTGCGCTGCGGCAAACTGCGGGCGTACGACTGGTTCGACCAGAACGCAGTCGCGGACGACGACGACACGGAGTTCCTGAACGATATGTTCAATAGCTCAGAGGCGGTCGACTGGCCGTCCAACTTTTCGTTCGGCGAAGAGGTGACCATGGCGCCCCGCTCGGTCGATTTTCTCGAACTTGACCTCGGCCATTTTGAAGGCAATGACAAATGGCAGCAGCTTTTTAAACACGGTATGTATGTGGCCCAGGCGACGATCAAGTCAGCCCGGCTCTTCAAGATCGATCCCGAGCAATGGGCGGGCAGTTACCGGTTCTACGGCTGGCTGAATAACCGCGACCACTCGAAGTACGTTACCAGGGGCCAGACGCGGGGCGCAGGCGAATATACGAGCTACGGTTTCGGCCTGAGCGCTGATCAGATGGTGACGAGCCGCCTTGTCCTATTCGGCAGGTTCGGGTGGCAACAGCCGGATATGGTACCTGCCCGCGGCGGCGCGTGCGTGGAATGGTCGTGGTCGGGCGGCGTGCAGATCTGCGGCGCGTACTGGAGCAGGGTCCAGGACCATATCGCCGTTGCGGTGGGGCAGAACTTCGTCAGTAAAGAATATATCGACGCCGGCAACCCCGGCGCGAACGAAGGCCATGTAGAGGCATATTACAGCTGGAAGCTGAACCGGTGCCTTACGATAAGCCCCGACGTCCAGCTCATATGGAATCCGAATGGCGTGAGCACGTCCCGGCAGGGCGACGGCGAGCCGGTATTTGTCTACGGCGTGCGTACGCACTATGTTTTTTAGATAGTTTTACAGGATAATGATGGTATAATTGTTATCCGCGCGGAGAGGTTGCCTAGAGGCCGAAGGCGATGGTTTGCTAAACCATTGTGTGGCCAAAAGCCGCACCGAGAGTTCGAATCTCTCCCTCTCCGCCATTCCCTTCCAAAGCGTTCTCGAATTCAATCGGGAACGCTCTTTTTTTGTCAAATCCTCTATATTCTCCGACGACAAACAATAACAGCATTAATCAGACATCATCAGTTATCATCAGGAACCAGACTCACTAAAAATGCCTCGAGTGTGGTGGAAATGTGGTGGCTGCTATGAAGGGCTACCAATTTCTCGAGAACGATTTCTTTGAAATTTGCCAAACACGAGAAATAGGCCATACGCCTATGCTCCTTTATATCTACCTTAGAGGCCTCTTCTGCCGCTTTCAAAAGCCGATCTTCACCTGGCAGGATAAACAAACCAGAAAACATTTAGGCATATCTCAAAGCACTCTCCTAAGGGCCAGAGAATATCTACAAACAAGGGGCATGATCGCGTTTGTGAGCGGTAAGGGCAGCCGGCATACCGAATACACCATGCTCGGCACAGTCCTTTTACCCGTCATCAAAAAGACGACAGGGTGTCGTCACGCCAAGCACACAGGGTATCGTCAAAACGACGACACCTATAATACAAGTAAAGAAAGATTAAAGAATAGAGTAGGGTTTGAGCCATTTAAGGGCATATCCGAAGAAGAAAGGGTCTTTTTAAAGAGCAGGGGGCTCTATGATTAGGATATGGGCTTTAATAAGATATGTGGTGGAACCCAAAAAACATCTATGGATGAATGTTTTTTGGGTAAGGGAAACCCCAAAGGCAATTTTAATCATATTTGACGGCCGGAAAGCATGGATTCCAAAGGCCTGGATTGCGCGGATTGAACAAACGGGATGTATATCTATCAAGATCAAGATATCAGAGTATCACTGGGCTAAGAAATTCGCATAAATGGGCCCACATTGTAATGGGTTTACAGGACTCTCTTTTGACGGTATAATAAGTCAGAATAACCGCAAACGGTCAGATTTAAATGTAGTAAAAAACGAAGGTTAAAATATATGACAAAGACTACTTTAGAAGAATTCAATCAATGGCTAAGACGTCCCGAGGGATTGCATCTGGAATTTAAGGAAGCAAAGGATACATTTGATAGCAGGCGAGATTTGCCGGACTACTGCGCGGCTATTGCTAATGAAGGCGGCGGTAAGTTGATTCTTGGCGCTGATAATCATGGAAAGATCGTTGGGACAAGGGCGTTTCTCGGCACCGCAAATAAATTAGCACACGAGCTGTATACTAAAATCAAAATCCGCGTTGATGTCGAAGAACTCCATGCTCCCCAAAGACGCATTCTGGTATTTCATATACCTGGCAGACTTCCCGGTCAAGTAGTGGAGTCTACAGGTAAATATAGATATCCAGCGAGAATGGGCGAATCATTGGTAGAAATGGACAAAACGACACTAAAAAGAATACTTACCGAAACGGAACCGGATTTTTCGTGTGGAATTGTATCGGGCCTATCAATAACCGATCTAGATGGTAAGGCTATAGATGTATTCAAACAGCGATGGGCGCAAAAATCCGGCAGAAAAGATTATATTAGCTTCTCCAATGACAAGATTTTAAAAGCGGCGGGTTTGCTTTTTGACAAAGGCCTTAATTATGCAAGCCTTATATTATTCGGTAAGAAAGAGAAGATCGATGAGCTTCTTCCCGGCAGCGAGATCATATTTGAATGGAGGCAAGATCCGCTCGCCGTTTCGCATGATTTCAGGAAAAACTGGAGAGAGCCGTTTTTTGCGATTTATGATGATGTGTGGAAGGCTATAAATGATCGTAATCTGCGCATCCCGCTCCAGGACGGTCTTTTTCAGAGAGAAATATACGCCTTTAATGAAAAGACAGTCCGCGAAGCCTTTCTTAACGCGGTAGCACATCGTGACTATACAATCAAGGGCAGGTCAGTGTTTATAAAAGCATCGCCAAAAGAGTTTAATATCGAAAGTCCCGGCGGCTTCCCGCCCGGTATTACGGCAGAGAATATTCTTACCAAAACGTTCTGGCGCAATAGATGCATAGCGGAGACATTAGAAAAAGCAGGACTTGTTGAGCGCTCCGGTCAGGGCATGGATGATATTTATGGGAATACTATAAGAGAAGGCAAGGGGTTGCCGGATCTTTCCGGTAGCGATACCTCTTCCGTACTCCTAAAAATACCCGCTCAGGTTAAAGATAAAAACTTTATTCTTTTTCTTGAAAAAATACAGAATGAAAGAGGGATAATATTCTCATTTGAAGAGATCTTCGAGTTAGAAAAAATCCGCGAATCACAATCAGTAATTAGTCCCGAGTTTAAAAAGAAATTCTTGAGTTTGGGCATAATCGAAAAGATAGGCAAAACAAGCGGATCAAAGTATATTCTATCGCATAAATATTATTCTTTCGAAAAAAAGGCAGGTGTGCATACTCGGCTATCCGGCATATCCCGCGACAAGCAAAAAGAACTTATAATAAAACACCTGGAAAAGAACAAGAAAGGCCTCAGGGAAGAATTTCAAGATATCTTTCCTGAACTCAAACCAATGGACATTTCAAATATATTGCAGGAATTAAAAGTAGACAAAAGAATTATCCATAAGGGTTCTTCAAAATCCGGACATTGGGAGCTTTCTAAGTAAATCTATTTTTAGTGTTAAATCAAAAGGCAGTTTCCAAGCTCCGTCGGAGATTTGTAAATTTACTCAGATTTAAGTAAATCTATTCTAAATCAATGTTTAAATCTATTTTAGGTTAAAAATGGATGGCCCTATAGCTTGGGGACTTGCGGACAAAGGGATCCTGAAGGCTCAAGGTGATAGAAAGGGACGGAAATACAGTTTTTAGGATATGGGACATTTATGGGACATATGGGGCATGTTTCGGACATGTCGGACAACTGCACAATTTGCACGATTATTGCACGATTAGGAGTATAGCTTAATTGGTGTAATGCGAAATGGCAGTAAGTGTGGTGAGGGATGTGGTGAAAGTGCCATTTTGAGCACGAAACAGGTAGAATCTCTCCCCCTCCGCCATTCCCTTCCAAAGCGTTCTCGGATTCAACCGGGAACGCTTCTTTTTTATCAATTCCTCTGGGTGGATGTTGATCTTGTTCGGGAAACCCCAAAGCTATTCTAATAATATTTGACGGTCAAAAAGCGTGGATTCCAAAGGTGTGGATTGCGCAGCTTAAACAAAGTGGAGACAGGTCGCGATTAAAAATATCAGATTACCGCTGGGCTAAGAAATTTGCACAACCTTGCTTCACATGTGGATTATCTTGACACATATTAATTAACATGTTAATATTTCCATGTTAATATGTTAACTCTATTTATCAAAAAAGGAGTAGATTTATTCCATGACATCGACTGAGCTTAAAGAAATCATCCAATCGCTTACCGATTCCGGTTCAGATACGACGCATGTTGAGGTAAAAGCATGCCGCGAGGGCTTCCCGCGCAGAATGTGGGATACTGTTTCAGCTTTCGCCAATACGCCCGGAGGCGGCATTATTATTCTTGGCATCAGTGAGACACCGGAAGGCATAGATCTGATAGGCGTAAAGAATCCCGCAAAGTATCAAAGCGATTTAGCATCATTGTGCGATCAGATGGTTCCGCCTCTTCGCCCCTTAATCGAGATACATAAATACGAGGGAAAAATCTTTGTGATAGCGGAGATCCCGGAAATATCCTATCAAAATAAACCCTGTTATTATAAAGGATCCGGAATTATATCCGGCTCCTTTATTCGTGTGGCAGATGGAGATAGAAAACTTACACAATATGAAGTTCAGGGTTTTCTTGATGGACAAGGCCAGCCACTCTATGATATCGAGCCTGTGTTGGAGAGCACGCCGGAGGATTTAGATAATAAGCTCGTTACTTCTTTCCTGCGCCGGATAAAAGAGAGGCACCCTAAAATTACTCAATGGGCTGACGATAGAATATTGCGCACTTACCGCGTCATTACCAATGTCGATGGCCGACCGCATCTGACGCTCGGAGGCGCTTTATGTCTTGCGGACTATCCTCAAAAGTTCTTTCCCGGCCTGGTAGCGCATGTTTTGGTTTATCCTTCAACTGAAGGAAAGCAAGAAGGAGGTCAAGGCGAGAGACTGCTTGATAATGTAAAAGTTGAAGGGCCGCTTATTCGCGCAGTCCCGGAAGCGATTCAGGTAATAAAAAGGAATCTACAGAAGAGGACATTTGTAAAAGGCCTTTTCCGGGAAGATGTGCTTGAGTACCCCGAAATCTTCTTGCGGGAGGCTCTCGTAAATGCCGTTGGTCACAGGGACTATTCTCCTCTGGCGCGCGGCTCGGCCGTGCAGATAAAGATATTTCCTGATAGGGTTGAGATCGCAAATCCAGGCGGCCTTTTTGGCCCGGTTACAGAAGAACGACTTGGTGAGCATGGTCTACAGGCGACCCGCAATTCTCACTTAATGAAATTACTTGAAGATGCTCCAGTTCCGGGAGAAGAAAGGGTGCTTTGCGAAAATAGAGGGACAGGTATTCCCGCCATGTTCGCCGCATTGATACGGGCCGGGATGGAGCCACCGGAGTTCTGCGATATGCGGACCCAGTTTAAAGTGGTATGTTCAAATAGGGCTATCTTTGATAAACAGACCCTCGCATGGCTTGAACAGTATAAAAATTTCGATCTTTCAGACCGGCAGCGCTTTGCCCTTGCGTATTTGAGACATAAAGAGAAGCTTGCAAATTCCGAATATTGCCGGATGAATGACTGTGATTCACGAATTGCATCTCGCGAATTAAATGAATTGGTGCGAGACAAAATCGTATTGCAGCACGGCACGCGTCGCTGGACCTATTATACGATATTGGAGCAGGAAGAAAGGATACCAGCACATAAAGTAAAACGGAAAGACAGACGAGAGGATATACTTGCCCATATCCATCAACATCAACCTGTTACGCGACGGCAGATCCAGACTGCATTGAACGTAAGCGCCCAAGCAATCCTATACTGGCTGCGAAGGCTAATGAAAGAAAAGAAGATAAGATCAACCACTAAGTCGACGAGAGATAGAAAAACCAAGTATACAATATAGGATGGCCCTATGGCGCGCTAAAGTAAGGATAGAGGACAATGGGAAGAGCCGGGTTAAAAATAGAAATAGATAATGCGATAAAAAAAACAGCCGAGTTTATCCGGTTTTTGGATTCCTTAGGGTTTGATCCGGATGATCTGCCGCGGGATGACATGCGCTCTTACGCCGAGGCTGACGCCTTTCTCCGTAATTATTTGGAAATTCTAAGCGCTTCCAAATACGTAAACCCACAGCAGTTAGACGACGCCGAGAAGCATGCCAAGAAGCTTAACGAGATCACCCGTAAAGCAAGAGCGAGCATAGTGAACCATGTCTTAGAGAATCTCGCCACGCCCGTCGAAGAGCAGTTTAAAGATTATAACGCTTATGCCAGGGCGGAACGGGCCTGGCATAGATACGGAGAATTTATCAAGAAACACCGGATGGAACAATTCAGCCTTGAAAGGATGCAGGCATTGATTGATAGGTCGGAAAGCCCAGAACTGCTCTTTTCGGTTTTTTTCTCGTTCCTCGACGGATCAAAGGTAGAAAAATTCGACCCTCTCCAAGAGGCGTTGTACGTAATAGGAGAGTTATTACTCCATACTCCCCGTTCGGGACTGTCCTCTAAGACACTATATCAAAAGGGCAAGGAGGATCGGGATAAACAAATTAACAGCCTTAAGGAAGAGAGGAATACGCCATCTTTCAGCGATTATGATTTTAACGGTTTATTTAATAAGCTTGGCTCCCGCGATATCCAAGAAAGAAAAGACGGAGAAAAATTATTGGACCAACTCTGGAAAAATTATGTTGATGAGAAACACGGAAGGATCAAAGTGGAGGATAAGAAACACCACAAAAACATAATAGCGCTTTGGGACGAGATGAAACGGAGATTCTATCAGGCGAGATCGGCCGATGAGAAGATGCTGGCTTTGCGGCCCTTGTCCAAAATCCGGTGCACTTTTATCCCTTCCCGGTTTTATGATGAGGTAAAGGAATTGATCCTCAAAGGAATTCTTGACGATAGCGGAAAGGTCAGGTATAGGACGGTAAGAGTGATCGACAGCGTGGCGAGCGAGATCTTTGAGCATAGTCCAAAAAATTTGCAAGATCTACTCGACGCTATCAAAGATAAAAGAGACGCGTACGTGCGGGAGAATAAGCTGACCGCATCAAGAAGGACCAATCCGAAAAACATTAAAGATAAAACCCTGCGTTCATTAACCCAGGGGATAGAATTTTTGGAATACTACTCAATGCGTTGGGAGTCAATAAGCCGCATACTTTAGTTCAGGTATTCATAAGAGGCGGTAAGAGCAGCTGGGTGCCCTAGATTTTGAGGTATATTTACATAACTATTTGTAATACAATGAGTTATGTAAATTAGCACTTAAGATTTCGGACGCGGTTCGAATTGGTACGTACCGTGTCCGCCAGTATATTTCAAGGCATTTCCGTTTCACGACGGAAGTGCCTTTTTTCTTTGATTTAATCTATATTCTCCGTCGGTGGTTATCCGCAGTAGTCAAACAGCTATCAACAGTCCTCATCAGTCCTTGCCTGCTCATAACATCCGACTTTGGTTGTAAAATAGTTGTCAAACCTTACGGGACGTTTTTAGAACTATACCCGGATCTGTCCCGTTTTCCGTCCCAGAACTGTCCCCGGGGGCAGTTCTGGGATAAGAAATAAAACAGCTCTGAGATGGATTCTGAAAACATCCCTACATTGTACCCAGGGCAGATGGCCTGCCTTCCGAAACCCGTCCGACAGGCCGGGCAAAAGTCCTTGAAAAGAACAGGGCGGGGGCGTATAATGAGAACGCTTAATTAGTATTATCTGGTTATAGATATGATCATAGGCCAAAGAATATCGAAGGAGGCCCGTATGCAAACACTCACGGTCGTTATCACAAAGATCGCTGAAGGCGTGTTCAGCGTATCGCCGAAAGGGTCGATCGACTCGGATACGTATGAGATACTGCAGAAGAAGATGGAGCCCATGATGCGTCCCACGCCCAAGATGATCATATTCGACATGAAAGAGGTCGAATATATCAGCAGTATGGGCCTGAAGGCGATCCTCGACGCCAGGAACAAGGTTGAATCGAGCGGCGGGGCGCTTCTCCTGGTGAATCTCCAGCCGCAGATAACGAAAGTCTTCGACATCATAAAGGCCATCCCCAGTAAGAACATCTTCAAGAGCCGCGAAGAGCTCGACCGGTACCTGACCGAGATACAGCGGCAGGAGATAGAGAAGAGAAAGTCCGCCTGATGAAGCGTTTTTTCACGATCGCAGCGGTCGTCATAGCCATCCTCGCCGTACATTCGCTCTCGCCCGTCATCTGGCTCTACCTCAAACAATGCCCGCCTCAGCCGACCAATGAGCAGGCCGTGGCAAAGCTCAAGGCAAATACGGGCGACCATTTCGCGTTCATCGCGTTCGGCGACAACCATGCCGGCTTTATTTTCGACGACAGCGCGGCCGTCAAGATGATACGGCTCATGAACAGGGAAGATCGGTTCAAGAAGCTGCCGATAGATTTTGTGGCGAACCTCGGGGATGTCACGTTCTCGAAAGGCCGCGAGTGGGACTACCGCGTCTACGACAAATTGCGCTCGATGATACGATGGCCGGTCGTGAGCGCCATGGGTAACCACGACTACCAGAAAGGCGGCTGGCGTATGTTTAAGAGCCGTCTCGGGAGCTGTCAATTCGCCTTCGCGAACCGCAACTCGTATTTCATCGTCCTGGACCTCAAGATAACCGACCCGACCGAGGAACAGTTCGCGTGGGTGGAGGGCGAGCTGAAAAGATCGGCCGGCTATACGCACAGGTTCATCTTTATGCACAAGCCTCCGATATCGCTGTACCAGCGGTCGTGGTTCAGGCCGGAGCTCAGCCCGTGGTCGTATCGCCTCATGAAACTCTGCGAAAAATACAGCGTCGACATGGTGATGGCCGGCCACGAGCACATGTTCAAGGAGCGTCTCTTCGGCGGCGTGCGCTACATCATCTCGGGCGGCGGCGGCATGCTGCCGCAGATACCGGAGTCCGATGGCGGCTTCCTGCATTATGTGATGGTCAGGGTGTACGGCGATTACGTCGATTACGAGGTGCGCAGGGTCTTCCCGCCGCTCTGGGAATTCCTGACGTATTATATGTGGAAAGAGGCATTTTACGGCCTCAAGCACGTCTTCTTTAAAGACGGCATCTTACTGTGACAGGGGACGATGAAAATACTCAGGGATTACATATTAAAAGAGTTCTTCCATTCGTTCTCGCTCTCGATAATCGTCTTCACGTTCGTCCTCTTAGTCGGTAACATCATACGGCTTGCCGACCTCGTCATCAATAAGGGCGTCGATATAGTCTCCGTCTTCAAACTCTTTTTCTATCTCGTGCCGTGGCTGCTGAGTTTCACGCTGCCGATCGCGGGGCTTACCGCGGTCATCCTGACCTTCGGCAGGTTCTCGAGCGACGGGGAGCTCGTCGCGATGAAGGCGAGCGGGATCTCGCTCTACCGGGTCGCGTCGCCGATCCTGATGATCGGTGTGATCCTGAGTTTCGTCGCGTTCCTGCTGAACGACCAGATATCGTCGAACGCTTCATTCGCCTCGCGCCAGGTGATCAAGGAGATAGGGATAAAGAGCCCGGCGGCGTATCTCGAGGAAGGCACCTTCATACGGGGGTTTGAGAACTATGTCATCTTCATCTACGAGATACGAGGCAACAAGCTGAAGAACATAAGGATATACCAGCCGCAGGAGGGTAAGGCGACCCGCACGATCGTGGCGGAGCAGGGCGAGATAAATTCCATTCCCTCAAAAAACATCATAGAGCTGAAGCTCTTCAACGGGACGAGCGAGGAGCCGTCCCCGACCGACCCGGAGAGTTTCTACAAGTTGAATTTCAAGACGTACTTCATGTCGCTCGACCTGACGAAGGTCTTCAAGAAGGAGAAGATCCAGAAGAAGACCAGAGAGATGACCGTAAGCGAGCTGCATGAGCAGATAGCCGACTATGCCGCGCAGAAGATAGACACGACGCCGCTGTATGTGGAGATCTACAAGAAGATAAACATGTCGGCCTCCGGGATCGTCCTCGTCCTGCTCGGGATACCGCTGGGCATACGGGCGCACAGGAGCGAGAAGTCGATAGGGTTCGGGATAAGCTTGCTCCTTTTTGCCGTCTACTGGGGGGCGTTTTTGGGAGGAGTGGCGCTCGCGCTGAAGGGCGCCGTGCCGCCCGCTATAGGTGTTTCCCTGCCGAATGTCGCGTTTTTCATGTTGGGAACAGTGCTGTTCATACATACCGCAAGGAGGTAGCAAATATGGGACAGAAAAGCCAGTACCAGATCGAGAATAAACAGAGGCAAAAGAGGAAAAAGGCGAGGCAGAAACTCACCAAGAAGGGCGAGAACCTGTCTGAATTTTATTACGGGAAGTTCTACATAAAGCAGGGCTAGGCGGGCGGCATGTACGACATAGCGATACTGGGCGGCGGGCCCGCGGGCCTGACCGCGGGGCTCTACGGGAGCCGCGCGAGGATGAAGACCGTGCTGATCGAGCGCGCGGCGTGCGGCGGCCAGATCCTCATCACCGATACGATAGAGAATTTCCCGGGTTTTCCGGAAGGGATCAAAGGGCCCGACCTTGCTGACTGGATGGCCAAACAGGCCGCTCACTTCGGCCTGGAGGTCACGCTCGCCGAGGCCAAGTCGGTGGCTTTGGGTGAGGACGGGGGAGGGCCTTTTTCGGTCGAGCTTTCCGACGGCGCGAAGGTGCGGGCGCTCGCGCTCATACTGTCGACGGGAGCGAGATGGAACGAGCTGGGGATCCCCGGCGAAAAGGAGCTCGCGGGCAGGGGCGTGTCTTATTGCGCCACCTGCGACGGCCCGCTCTTCAGGAATAAAGAGGTCGTGGTGGTCGGCGGCGGCGATACCGCGCTCGAGGACGCGCTCTTCCTGGCGAAGTTCGCCGGCAAGGTGACGGTGGTCCACCGCCGCGAACGCTTACGGGCGACGAAGATACTGCAGGAGCGCGCGCTCGCGAATAAGAAGGTGGAGTTCTGCCTGAATTCGGTCGCGGTGAGGATAACCGGCGGCGCGAAGTGTGAGGCACTCGAAGTGAAGGATGTCACTACCGGCAGCACGAAAGCCATGAGGGCGGATGGCGTGTTTGTCCTGATAGGGATGGCGCCAAACTCAGGTTTAGTAAAGGGCATCGTGAAGCTTGATGAGAAGGGCTACGTGCTGTGCGATGACGATATGAAGACCTCGGTAGGCGGGATATTCGCCTGCGGGGATGTCCGTAAGAAGCTCCTGCGGCAGGTCGTGACCGCCGCAGGCGACGGAGCGACCGCGGCCTTCAGCGCCCAGCATTACGTCGAGCGCCTGAAAGGCGTCGAGTACAAATAGTATTGACTACGCATAGGGTTCGTGTTAATTTAATCGTGCATATTTTTCCGATTGATGTGCCGAGATCCTTCGCTTCGCTCAGGATCGGCCGATAAGAAGACCATGATGCCGAGGTAGCTCACTGGTAGAGCGCTGCCCTGAAAAGGCAGGCGTTGCGTGTTCGATTCACGCCCTCGGCACCATTCTTCGGATTCACTGCGGCCACCTATCACACTGGTTGGTAGGCCTTGTGAATCCTCAGAATTCCAAGGGGGAAAACGGGGTTTTCCCCCTTTGGCGTTCGCTCACCAGTAATCATTCCAGGTTCGCTCACTGAACCCCCTTTCCTTAAAGGAGTCTCAATCAATCTCGGGCCTACTTTATACAAGAGAAGGAAAAATATTTTCCTTCTCTTGTATATCTTATCCTTTTAAAAAGGAAATAATAGCCTCAATTACATTGACCACATTATAGGCGAGTGGTATTATAATTCTACAGTCGAAAAAGAGGAGGCGCTTATGACGAAGAAGGTAATTTTGTTGATTTTAGTTTTATTCACCGCCGCTTTCGTCGCGCAGCTTGCCTTCGCGCAGCCGGCTAATCAGGACAGCACCAGCGAGCGCATTGCCGCGGAGAGGAGGGCCCAGGATCTGCTCGAGAGGGGTATCGCCCCGCACGATCGCATCAGGGCGACGACAACCGAGGAGCGCAAGTACGATAAGAGCGTGGACGGCTGGCTGCAGCCATCGGAGGCAAAAAAGATGTTGGAGGACAGGGCCTCGCCAAAATTCGGTACGTATAAGACAAAAGCCGATAAGGAGCCGAAAGAAAAGTATGATCCCTACGGCACCGACGAGGCCGATGAGGGATCCGCGACAAAATACGACCGATACGGAAACGAGGTAACCGGCGCTGACGAGCCGCCGGCGCCCGATGAGAGCTTATAGCAAGAAGAGAGCGATGCGAAACATAAGGAACGTCTTCAGGGGCAGGCTGCTTAAGGTGATGGTGAAGCAGCAGCGCCTGCCCAGCGGCTATCTCGCCATCTTCGAGATGATCGAGCACCCCGGCGCCAGCCTTGTGGTGCCATTCCTGGGCAGGGACAGGATAATAATGCTGAGGCAACTCAGGCCGGTCATCGGGTCCCACATATATGAACTTCCTGCCGGCACGCTCGATAGGAATGAGACGCCGCTGGCATGCGCCCGACGGGAGATCGTAGAAGAGACGGGGTACTCCGCCAGGCGTTTTACTCTTTTGGGAAAGATATATCCGGTCCCCGGCTACTCGACGGAGAGGATATACCTATATAAAGCCACAGGATTGAAGAAAGTAATACACGATTGTAGGGCACGCTTAAGTGTGCCCTACCAGCGCCATGGAGAAGAGGATGAGGTCATAGAATCTTTCGTTGTCACAAAGTCTGCAATAAGAAAGCTCTTCAGGAGCGGAAAGATCACCGACGCAAAGACCATAGCCGCCCTCGCCTTCTGCGGATGGCTCTGACCAGATCGGAAAGATCAAGACCATGGAAAATAAGACGATACGATTGAGGAGCGGCCGCCAGGGCAGGTATCAAAGCGGCCACCCGTGGATATACAGGAGCCAGCTCTTAAAGGCGGATCTTTCGATAAAGCCGGGCAGCGTCGTCACCGTGCAGGCATCGGACGGCGCGTTTATCGGCAAAGGCTATTTCAACCCGCGGTCGGAGATAGCCGCGCGGATCCTCACCTTTCAGGACGAGCCGGTAGATGCCGCGTTCTTTGACGCGAGAATACGCTCGGCATTCGGGAAGCGGGAGCATCTGGCAGCGAAGACGAACGCCTGCCGTGAGGTCTTCAGCGAGGCCGACGGCCTTCCCGGGCTCATCATCGACATGTATGCCGATACCGCCGTTATGCAGATCATGACGCTCGGCATGGATATGTTCAGGGACGAGATCCTGCAAGCCATCCGGGCGATAGTGAAACCAAAATATATATACGAGAAGAGCGACTCGCCGTTCCGGAAACCGGAAGGCCTGAAGATGAGAGAGGAGTGGCATGGCCAGCCCGGGCCCTCGACGATAGAGATATCCGAAGGAAAAGCGCGGTTTATCGTCGATATCGGGCGCGGCCACAAGACGGGCTTCTATCTCGACCAGAGGCCTTCGCGGATGGCGATGCATACGGTCTCGAAGGGTAGGCTCGTGCTCGACCTCTTCTGTTACACGGGCGCGTTCGCGGTCCATGCCGCGCTCTCGGGCGCGCGCGATGTGCTCGCGGTCGATATCAAGGAAGACTGGCTCGAACTCGGCCGTCGGAACGCCGATCTGAACGGCGTTGCCGGCAGGGTCACGTTCGCAAAAGGCGATTCGCTCGTCTTCCTCAGGCATATACAGCGCTCCGGCAGGACTTTTGATATGATAATAATCGACCCGCCGTCGTTCATAAAGGCGAAGGATTCACTTGCCGCGGCGTCGAAGGGGTACAAGGACCTGAACCGGACGGCGATGAGATGCCTGAATCAATCAGGCGTTCTGGCGACGTTCTCGTGCTCCCATTACATGCCGAACGACATATTCTCGCGCCTGCTGAAAGAGGCGGCCTCCGAGGCGGGTAAGTCGATCTCGATAGTGAAACGGTGCCATCAGGCGGAAGACCACCCTATCGTACAAGGCATCCCCGAGACCGAGTACCTGAAGGGGTATTTTCTTAACGTAGAGAGCGTGGTAAAATAAACTATGTGCGCCAAAGTAAGCCAGGTAGTATCGCGGCTCGTTCCTGACGGGCCCGTAAAGGAAGCCTGTACGAGTTTCTACTATAGCCTCTACTATAACCGCAGGCATTTCAGGGAGAACGGGTTCCGCGTCAACTACAAAAAAGGCCATTTCACGTACGGCTTCGACGACGGCGTCTCGTTCTCCTCCTATGAAAACATGGCCGATGAGCTCAAGCGTTCGCTGAAAGGGTATCTCGCGAAGTATGCGCTGAGGAAGGGCGATACGGTGGTTGATTGCGGTGCGTATATCGGCGAGTTCGCGCTGTGCGCGGCGAGCGCCGTCGGGCCTTCGGGCGCGGTGATAGCGTTCGAGCCGGACCCGGCGATATTCGGGAAGCTGAAGGCGAATGTGATGCTGAACGGGTTCGAAAATGTCGTGATGGTCAATAAGGGCGCGTGGAGCGCCGACGGCGTGCTGCAGTTCGTCGGGGATAACGTGCGGGGCTATTCCTTCATGTTCGCGGATAAGGGTCACGGCGCCATCGATATTCCCGTCGCAAGCCTCGACAACGAACTCGGGCGGCTCGGCGTGAAGAAGGTGAATTTTATCAAGATAGACGTCGAGGGCGCGGAGCTGGAGCTTATCAGGGGCGCGGAGAAGACCTTAAAGGGAAATGATGTGAAGGCGGCGATCGCCTCGTATCACGTCGTCGATGGTAAGAAGACCTGCGCCGAGGTGGAGAGGATGTTCAGGTCTCTCGGGTATAACGCTGCGACCGCGCATCCGCAGCACCTGACGACGTATGCATGGAAGGATTCGGCGAGATGTGGTAGACGTGATGTAACGGAAAATAATCGGGGGGTGTTATGAGAATATTCGGGATCGGTATACAGGAGCTTCTGGTCGTCCTGCTTATCTGCCTTCTCGTCTTCGGCGCCGCGAAGCTGCCGGAGATAGGGCGCGCACTGGGCAAGACCATAAGCGAGTTCAAGAAGTCCCTTAAAGAAGAAGAAAAACCGTAAGCGTTTCCGATGGATGAACGGCGACTGACCGTTATCGGGCATCTCGAAGAACTGAGAAAGATGGTCATCGTATCGCTGGTCGCGCTGGCCCTCGCTGCGATAGCGTGCGCGCCGTTTGTCTCCGCCATCCTGAAGCTCTTGAAGCTCCCCGCCGCAGGCCTGATCGAAAAACTCGTCTACTTCAGCCCCGAGGAATCGTTCCTCATCTACATGAAGGTAAGCATCCTGGCGGGGCTCTGCCTGGCGTTTCCCGTTATCGCGTACCAGTTCTGGAAATTCATCGCCCCTGCCCTCGACGCGCCCTTCACGAAGTTCGCGGCCGCGTTCACCGCCGCCGCAACGCTGGCGTTTGCCGGCGGCTGCCTCTTCGCCTACCGCGTGCTGCTGCCCACGGCGCTGCGGTTCCTCCTCACGATCGGTAAGGGCGACCTCGAGCCTGTCATATCCGCCACGAAATATATCTCTTTTGTCGTCGGTTTCATGGCCGCCTGCGGCGCGGTCTTTGAGATGCCGGTCGTGTGCTACTTCCTGGCACGGGTCGGCCTGCTGGACGCGCGCGCGATGCGGTCAAAGTTCAAATATGCGTTCGTGGTCATCTGTATTGCCGCCGCGGTCATTACCCCGACGGGGGATGCGTTTAACATGGCGATGCTCGCCCTGCCGATGCTCGCGCTCTACGAGGTCAGCATATGGGTGGTCTTCGTCAGCCGGAAGAGGAAGGCCCGCGATGCTGCAGAAATTGTTCGGTAGGACGCTATCGAGGCGCCAGTTCCTGAAATTGTTTTTTTCGATGCTCGCGCTGCTGCCGCTATCCGGGCTGGCCGGGCGGAAGGCGGACGCCATTGGTGCCGGATTTAACGGGAGGCCCAAGTCGGACATCCGCGGCGACTATGACCTCGTCATCGCGAAAGGCGAAGATCCGTACGCGCTCACCGTGAAGGCAGTGGAGTCGATGGGAGGCATGGAGCGGTTCGTCAAGAAAGGATCCGTCGTCCTGATCAAGCCGAACATCGGGTGGGACCGCACTCCCGAGCAGGCGGGGAACACCAACCCGCGCGTCGTCGCGGCCCTTGCCGACCTCTCGTTCAAGGCGGGCGCGAAACGCGTTAACGTATTCGACATAACCTGTAACGACGCCCGGCGCTGCCACGCCTCGAGCGGTATCGAAGCGGAGGCGAAAGCATCGGGTGCGAGCGTCTATTTTCCCGACGATTGGGATGTGGTCAAGGCCCGGTTCGGCCGCGCGAGCGCGATGGAGGACTGGCCGATCCTGCGCGATGCGATCGAGTGCGATACCTTTATCAATGTCCCGGTGCTGAAACATCACGGCCTGACGCGGCTGACGCTCTCCATGAAGAATCTGATGGGCGTCTGCGGCGGTGACAGGGGAGAGATCCATCGCGATATCGGGCCGAAACTTGTCGATCTGGCCGGTTTCATTAATCCGGATCTCACCGTCATCGATGCCTACCGCGTTCTGGTGAGGAACGGCCCTACCGGCGGCAGCCTCGCCGACGTCGAGACGCTGAAGACGATCATCGTCACCACCGACCCCACGCTTGCGGATACCTATGCCGCAAAGCTCATGAACGTCGATCCTATGGCGGTACCGTATATAAAGGTGGCCGCCGAGCAGCATTTCGGCAGCACGGATATTGAAGCCGCGAAGACCATTACTGTAGAGGCCTAAAGCCGTGAAGAAGCTCGTCGTTGTGCGGCGCATTTCGCAGGGGCTCTTTCTGGCGCTCTTCATCCATATCCTGTGGTCAACCACGTATCCGCTCACAGGGTTCTTTCCGCCGTCCACGTTCTTTGTCACGGATCCTCTCCTCATCATCATGACGAGCGTTGCCGAGCGCATCGTTTTGCCGGGGCTCGTTTTTGCGCTGGGAATGACCGGCCTTGCGCTGGTCCTCGGCAGGGTCTTCTGCGGGTGGGCCTGCCCGCTGGGGACATCGATCGATATCGCGGGCGCTTGTCGCCGCCGGCGGCCCGGAACGGAGCCGACCGATATGCAAAATAGGGCGGTCCGGCGGATAAAATTTATCCTGCTCGCCTTGATAACCGCCGCTGCTTTCGCCGGAAAGCAGGTGGCCTGGATATTCGATCCGATCGTGCTCGCCGCGCGGTTCGTCTCGCTGAACCTCATACCGGCGGCCACCGCGGCGATAAAAGCTGTTTTCGTGATCGGCCTACGCGACCTCAAGCTCGGCGGGAGCGTGCGCGACTTTTACCACGCGCTGAAACCGACCGTCCTCGGCGTGAAGACGATGTACTTTCCGCATGCGGGCCTCATCCTGGCGTATTTTCTCGTCGTGGTGCTCGCCTCGCTCTTTATTAGCCGCCTCTGGTGCCGCGGCCTGTGCCCACTCGGCGCGTTCTACTCACTTGTCGGGCGCTGTGCGCCGCTCCACCGGACGGTGGATGTATGCACGCAGTGCGGCAGGTGCAGGGCTGCCTGCCGCACCGGCGCGATTCGGGATGACCTGACCTACGCGAAGGGCGAATGCGTGCTGTGCATGGACTGCGTGTATGCGTGCCCTCCGCACGGGACCCGGTTCACGTTCGAGCGGACGGCATCTCGGGCAGTGCGGGCCCCGCAGGTCAGGCCGTCAAAAGACTCAGGCGGCGGCGTTACGCGCACACAATTCCTGATGCTTATGTTCTCCTCGCTTGCCCTTCTCGGCTTTAAGCGCAGGCAGCTCGAGCCCGTCACCGACAGCGGCAGCGCCGGTAGCACGGTCATACGGCCGCCCGCGGCGCTCGAAGAAAAAGATTTCATCGGCCGGTGCGTGCGGTGCGGCAACTGCATGAAGGTCTGCATTACTAACGGCCTCCAGCCGGCGATGTTCGAAGCGGGATACGACGGGATCTGGACGCCGCGCCTGGTCCCCGAGATAGGGTACTGCGAGTACCGCTGCACGCTCTGCGGCACTACCTGCCCGACAGGAGCGATACCGAAGATCACCCTTGAGCAGAAGATGCTGACCCCCCTCGGCGTGGCCGAGGTCGACCGTAGCTTGTGCATACCGTGGGCGGAGGGCAAGGAATGCATCGTCTGCCAGGAGCACTGCCCGGTCCCGGAGAAGGCGATCATGCTGGACCGCGAGGGCGGCGGCGTGCAGAAGCCGCGCGTTTCGGAAGAGCTCTGCGTGGGCTGCGGCATCTGCCAGTATAAATGTCCGATACGGCCGGCGCGCGCGATACGGGTTGTGCCCAGGAACAGCTACAGAACAAAAATATAATCTTCCTCTTGCTTTTTTTGATTGGTAATGTATAATATACAGATAAAGAAGGAGGTCGTAGTATGAAGAAAATGGTTGTGTTAGCGGTTGTGGTGGCGTTCGCCCTCAGCGCAATGCCCCTCTTTGCCGCAGAGAGCACTTGCGCGAAGTGCGGACAGAGCGTAGCGTGCGAGAAATGCCCGAGGAGCCCGTTCCAGGCTATAGCGGATACCGTAAATTGCATGAAACCGCCCCCGCGCGGCTGCGGACAGGTGCCGAAGCTGATCCCGGTCCCGTGCAAAGACGTATCGATCTTCAATGATACGGCCTGCGCGTTGCAGAAAACCGGCAAGTGCGGCTGCCCGGCTTGCAAGAGTAACTGCAAATAGTCATCATAAGTTCTTAGTTGTTTAAAGACACTACCGGTCTTTGCGGCCGGTGGTGTCTTTATGCTTTAAGGGGTTCTACGCCTGGCGACTTTACCCTTGTCGCTGCACCCGCCTTCTGATATAATTGTTCCAAAATAATCATAAGGAAGCGATGTCCGAACTCCGCTATAATCTCTTAACCCGCGATTGGGTCATCATCGCCAGCGAACGCGCCAAACGGCCCAGCGACTTCAGGAAGCCGAAGGCCGAAAAAGCGCCGCTCCCCAAATTCAGGAAAGACTGCCCGTTCTGCCCCGGTAATGAAGGTGATCGCAGCGACGAGACGTTCCGCCTCGGTGACACAACCGCCTGGCGCACGCGCGTCATGTACAATAAATTCCCGGCTCTGGTGCCCACTGTCAAAAAGGAACGCGAAACAAGCCGGTCCTACAAGCGCATCAGCGGTTTCGGCGTCCACGAAGTCATCGTCGAGCATCCCGACCACAATACCTGCATTCCCCTCATGAAGGAGAGCGCGGTCGAGGACATCATCCGCACGTACCGCAGCCGGTATGTCGACATCCAGAAGATAGACGGCATAGAAGCGATCACGATCTTCAAGAACCACGGCGTGGCCGCGGGGACATCGCAGGAGCACCCCCATTCCCAGCTCGTCGCCACACCCGTCGTCCCGCACCACATACGGAACATCCTCGAGAACACCCTTGCGTGCTACGACGTGACGGGGCAGTGCATGCTCTGCCAGATGCTCGAGGAAGAGCTTGCCGGAAAGAAGAGGATCGTCCTCGAGACGGAGCATTTCGTGTCGTTCCTGCCGTACGCGGGCGCCGCACCGCTGGCCATGTCGATCTACCCGCGCCGCCACGCCGCCGCCTTTGACGACATCACCGACGCGGAGATACGGGACCTCGCCGCAAACCTCAAGGCGACGCTCGCCAAGCTCTACATCGGCCTTGACGATCCCGATTACAACTTCACGGTCCGCTCGGCGCCTGTGCGCGAGAAATGGCGCGAATCGTTCCACTGGTATCTATCCATCATCCCGCGGCTTACCAACCCGGCGGGGTTCGAGCTCGGCTCTGGCATGTTCATCAACGCGTCGATCCCGGAGGAGAGCGCGGAGTTCCTGCGGCAGGTCAAGATATGAATACATCCGGATCCGCTGCTATAGGCATCATTCTTTTCGCGGTTCTCGCTAACCCTTTCTGCGCGACGTGCGGGGAGATCGGCGAATACGGCGTGGTCGGCCAGGCCAATGAGGTCGGCGAAGCCGGCGGCAGGGTTCTCGCGATACAAGACGCGATAAGCGTCGCCTTCATAAATAATAAATCGATCCAGATACAGGAACAGGAGATAGAGTATGCCAGGGCCGGTATCATGTACGCCAGGAGCAGTTTCCTGCCGCAGGTGAGCGCCGAGTACTCGTACACTTTTAACAGCTCCGTATTCTATTCTGATTCCTGGCCCGGCCACAGGACCGACACCAGGATATATTCCGGTTTTAAGAACGACAACGCCGCAGGCCTGTCGGCGCAGCAAATAGTGTATAACGGCGGCGCCAACATAGCGGAGCTCCAGCAGGCGAAGGTGCAGCTGAAGATCCAGAACGAGACGCTGCGCGCCACGAAACTCGACGTCGAGTTTGATGTCAAGAGGCTCTTCTACGGCCTCCTCCTGGCGTACGAAACGCTGCGGATAGCGGGGGACCTCGTCGACCAGGCCCAGGCTCATTATGACGAAACGAGCCTGATGTACGGCCAGGGGACCGCCTCGAAATTCGACGTCCTGCAGTCGAAGACGCAGGTTGCGATCCTCATCCCGCAGCTCGTGAAGGCCCAGAACGCCATCGACCAGATAATGCCGGAATTCAAGAAGTCACTCGGCGCGAACATGAAGGATCCCATCCGGGTCAAGGGAGAGCTTGCGCACACCGAGATACCGATACAGGAAGAAGAATTCCTGCAGGAGGCATACAGGAACAACCCGCAGATGATACTGAAGTTGCTCGGGGTCGACCTGAACAAGTGGGCGATAGAGCTCGCGCGGGCCGGCTGGCTTCCCCAGGTGAACGCCAGCGGGAATTACATGTACCGGACCGACAACGTGAACGACATGGTCAATCCGCGCCACAATCTCTGGTCCGTCGGCATTACGGCATCGGTCGCGGTCTTCGACGGGTTCGCCACAAAGGCGAAGGTAGACGAAGCGAAGGCGAAGTACGCGCAGGCCGGCCTGCGGAAAGAGGATATCATGGACCAGCTGGTAGTCGATATCAAGAGTGCCTGCGTCGGCCTGAAGCAGGCGAAGGCGATCATAGATTCGCAGAAGGACAGCATCGCGGAAGCGGAAGAGGCCCTGAGGCTTTCCAGGGTAAGATACGAAAACGGCGTCGGCATCAATCTCGATATCTTCGACGCCGAGGTGTCGCTTGCACAGATCCAGCAGAATCTGGCGCAAGGCGTATATGACTATATAATGGCAAAGGCCCAACTGGACAAGACGGTCGGGCGGCAGTTTTCCGAAAGGGGTAATTAATGGCATTAAATGTAAAAGAAGCGTTGAAAGATAAAAGCCCGGAGGCGGTCAAGAAGCGCAGGAAAAGAGCGCTCGGCGTGCTTCTCCTGGCCGTCATCGTGATAACTGCCGCGTCATTCGGCATGGCGACGTTCAGGAAAATAGAGGCCGGCAGAGTCATCAAGGTCTCAGGCAACATCGAGGGTAACGAAGTGCGCATCTCGTTCAGGGTCGCCGGGCAGATCACGGAGCTCCAGGCCGATGAAGGTTCGGTACTGAAGGTCGGAGACATCGTAGCCAATCTCGACAAGTCTCCGCTTATCAAACAGAGGGATGAGGCCGCGGCCGCGCTGAGGCTCGCCAGGTCCCAATACGAGCTCGACCAGCTCGACTACGTGCGCGCCGAGAACCTCTTCAGGGAAGGTGCCATCTCCGCCCAGCAGCGCGACGCGGCTAAGACGAAGGCGGATAATGACAGCGCCGATATTGAGCGGCTCATGGCAGCGTTGGAGCTGGCGGAACTGAACCTCGCCTGGGCGGACCTATCCTCGCCGCTGAACGGCTACATAACGGTCAAGAGCGCGCTTGCCGGCGAAAACGTGCAGGTGGGCGCGCCGGTCTTCACGGCGATAGACTTAAACGACGTCTGGGTGAGCGCTTATGTCGACGAGAGGGACCTCGGCCGCGTGAAGCTGAACCAGAAAGCGGAGGTGAAGATAGACGGTTTCCCGTTCAAGAAATATAAGGGCCGGATATCCTTCATATCGCAGCAGACGGAATTTACCCCGAAATATATCCAGACGACCAAGGAGAGGGTAAAGTACGTGTACCGTATAAAGGTGAAGTGCGACAACTCGAGCCTTGATCTGAAGCCGGGGATGCCCGCCGACGCGTATATCATGCTCGAGTAATATGTCCGTCATAAAAGCGGTCAATCTCACCCGGAAGTTCAGCAATCTCACCGCAGTCAATGAGCTTAACCTCGACATCCCCGAAGGCGAGATCTTCGGCCTCGTCGGGCCCGACGGCGCCGGCAAGACGACGACGATGCGCCTTCTCACCGGCATCCTCGATCCCACATCAGGCGAAGGCTGGGTCTACGGTAAACATATCGTCAAAGACGCCGAGGTCCTGAAAGACAATATCGCCTACATGTCCCAGCGGTTCGGCCTTTACGAAGACCTGACCGTCATGGAGAACGTCAATTTCTACGCCGATCTCTTCGGCGTATCAGGGCCGGAGCGGCCGAAAAAAATAGAAGAGCTCCTGGGTTTCAGCAACCTGACGCCGTTCAAGGAGAGATTGGCCGGCAAGCTCTCCGGCGGCATGAAACAGAAACTCGGCCTTGCCTGCGCGCTCATACACACGCCGCGCGTCCTCTTCCTGGACGAGCCGACGAATGGCGTCGACCCCGTCTCGAGGCGCGACTTCTGGCGCATCCTTCACCAGCTCCTTAAAGAAAAAGTGACTATACTCTATTCGACTTCGTACCTCGACGAGGCCGAGCGGTGCAAAAGGGTGGGGCTCCTCCATAAGGGACAGCTCCTCAGGTGCGATACGCCCGATGCAATAAAGAAAGAGAAGAACGCCAGGTCGCTCGAGGAGGCGTTCATAGCGATCGTCAACGAATATGAGTCCGAGCATGGATCAAAAACCTGAAGTTGCGGTCAGCGTCGATAAGCTGGAGAAGCGGTTCGGCAGTTTCACCGCCGTCAACAAGATAAGCTTCGATGTCAAGCGCGGTGAGATCTTCGGCTTTCTCGGCCCGAACGGCGCCGGAAAATCGACGACCATCAGAATGCTCTGCGGCATACTCACGCCGACCTCCGGGGCGGGCACGGTCAGCGGGTTCGACATCATGCGCCAGCAGGAAGAGATCAAGCAGCACATAGGATACATGTCCCAGAAGTTCTCGCTCTACGATGACCTCACCGTCGAAGAGAACGTCGATTTCTACAGCGGCATCTACAAGGTCCCGAGGCCTGAGCGCGAAAAGCGCAAGGCTGATATCATCAGGATGGCCGGTATCACCGAGTTTAAGCAGAATCTCACCAGGACGCTCTCCGGCGGCTGGAAACAGCGCCTGGCTCTTGGGTGCGCCATCATACACCAGCCGGGTATAATATTCCTCGATGAGCCGACGTCAGGCGTCGACCCTATTACGCGCGCGAACTTCTGGGCGATCATCAAGGACATGGCAAGCCGCGGCATCACCGTCTTCGTCACGACCCATTACATGGACGAGGCCGAGAACTGCAACCGCATGACGCTCATCTACAAGGGCACCATGATCGCCATCGGCACGCCGCAGGAGATGAAGACCAGGGTCATGAAAGACGAGGTGCTGGAGATTATCATGCCGTCGGCGGAGGACTGGGTTGACAGGGTGGCGAAGGCCAGGGGCGTCAAGGAAGCCGCCCTCTTCAGCACGAAGCTCCACGCGGTGGCCGAAGACTCAATGGTCGCGATACCGGCGCTGAAAGAGATGTTCGATGCAGCAGGGGTAACGGGGTATGATATACGGAAGATCCTGCCGTCGCTCGAAGACGTCTTCGTCTCGTCGATAGAGAATTACGATAAGGAGCATCCGCAAAAGTGAACCTCGTGCGCGTTAATGCGGTGGCGAAGAAAGAGTTCATCCAGATATGGCGGGATCCGCGAAGCCTGAGCCTGGGGCTCGCCATCCCGATGATCCTTATCGTGCTCTTCGGCTATGCCCTCTCGCTCGATATCGACCACGTGCCGATGGTCGTCTGGAACCAGGATAAATCAAAGGCGTCGGTCGATTTTCTGCTCAATTTCAAAAACTCACGATATTTCAGCATAAACGCGTACTATGACAATTACCGGGACCTCGAGAGGGATATTAATTTCGGCCGTGCCATGATGGCGATGGTCATACCGAAGGATTTTTCGCGTTACCTCCACTCGAACCGGAAGGCCCCTGTCCAGCTTATCCTCGATGGCAGCGACTCCAATACCGCTACCGTCGCGCTCGGCTACGCGCAGTCGGTCGTCTATGGCTACAACGTGAAGATCATCCAGACGGCGGTCCAGGCGGCGGGCGCGCCGCCGGTGAAAGGCGTGGACTTCCGGCCGCGTGTCTGGTTCAACCAGGACTTTGAATCGAAGAATTTCATTGTGCCGGGACTCATCGCCATCATCATGATGATCATCGCCGCGCTCCTTACGTCACTTACGATCGCCAGGGAGTGGGAACGCGGCACGATGGAGCAGCTCATATCAACGCCGGTACGCTCCGCGGAACTCATTGTGGGCAAGTTCATCCCGTATTTTGTGATCGGGCTCATCGACCTCGTGATGTCTGTTCTCATGGGAAGGTTCGTCTTCGACGTCCCGCTGCGGGGGAATCTGGTCCTGCTCTTTATCACAAGCTCGCTCTTCCTGACGGGGGCGCTCGCCCTCGGGATCTACATCTCTACGGTCGCGAAAAACCAGCTCATGGCGAGCCAGATGGCGCTCCTGGTATCGTTCCTGCCGACGTTTTTACTCTCGGGCTTCACCTACGAGATATTCAATATGCCGAAGGCCGTGCAGGCGTTCACGTATTTTATCCCGGCGCGCTATTTCATCACGATATTGCGGGGCATCTACCTGAAGGATGTCGGGCTGGGTGACCTCTGGTTTGAGACGCTGTGCCTGATCATCTTCACGATCCTTGCCGCGGGAGCGGCGATCAGGAAGTTTAAGAAGAAGATAGCGTAAGAAAGCGATACTATGTTCGACAGGATACAGGCGCTTCTGGTAAAGGAATTTCTCCAGGTCTTCCGCGACCCGCGGATGAGGATGGTGATATTCATCTCGCCTCTGGTGCAGGTCCTCATCTTCGGGTACGCCGCGACGATGGACATCACGCACGCGCCGATCGCCGTCTATGACATGGACAACACCAAGCAGTCGCGCGAGATCATCCGCGACTTCGATTACACCCCGTATTTTGACATTAAGCACTATGTCTACAACCGCGAGCAGGGCAACACCCTTATCGACGAGTCGAAGGTGCTGGGGCTTCTCAGGTTCAACCGGGGATTCGCAAAGGACCTCGTCGGGAACCGGTCCGCCGAAGTGCAGATGATCGTCGACGGCACAGATTCGAACGCCGCCTCCATCATATTGGGATACGCGAACCAGATCATCATGAGTTATAACTATGACCTGCTGCTGGACCGCGCCGCCGCGCATCTGGCCAGGTACGAGATCAGCCCCCTTGTGGACCTGCGCGACAGGCGGTGGTTCAACGAGAACCTCGAGTCGCGCAACTACTACCTGCCGGGCGTCATCGTGCTGATCGTGACGATAATGTCGCTCCTCCTGTCGGCGATGGCGATCGTGCGGGAGAAGGAGATAGGCACGATGGAGCAGCTCATCGTCAGCCCCATACGGCCGGCGGAGCTCATCATCGGCAAGATCGTCCCGTTCGGCGTGATAGCGCTGGTGCAGGTCATGCTCATCACCACCGTCGGCGTGCTCTGGTTCGGCATCCCGCTCAGGGGGTCGATCCCGCTCCTCCTCATCTGCACGATGCTCTATCTTGTGACGACGCTCGGCGCGGGGCTGTTTATCTCAACCATGTGCTCGACACAGCAGGAGGCGATGATGTCGGTCTTCCTCTTCAACTTCCCGATGACGCTGTTGTCGGGGTTCGCGTACCCGATCGCGAACATGCCGCAGGTCATCCAGTACCTTACGTATCTGAATCCCCAGCGGTATTACCTGACGATCGTACGGTATATATTCCTCAAAGGCGTCGGCGTCGAGGTCCTCTGGGACGAGATGCTCGCCCTCCTCATCTTCGGCATCGTCGTCATCACGATGAGCTCGCTCCGCTTCCAGAAGCGCCTCGGCTGAGGCCGGGCGGGGCCCTCTCCTGTTAACATCGTCCCTTGCAAAAGTTAGATTTTGTGCTACACTTGATTTAAATTTGAAAGGCATAGCCCGACGTTGATAGTTTCCAGGCGCCATAAAAAGCTGGCGCTCAAGACAAGGGTCATCAGAAAGATAGAAGAGGTGTCCCGCGACGCCTGGTGCAGTGTATTTCCCGATGTCCTTGAGAGCTACGATTTCTTCAGGACCCTCGACGAATCCGGCCTCGAACAGTTCCCTCTGTATTATATCCTCGTCTGCGATCGTAAAACATTAGTCGGCGCGACGGCGTGTTTCCTGGTGAACTATTCGCTCGATACGAGCATCAGCGGCCCGCTACGGCGCCTCTCCAATTCGATAAAGAAGATCAATCCCAATATCTTCAGCCTGAAAGCGCTCGTCTGCGGCATGCCGATAGGGCAGGGGAGGATCGGCATCGCCCGTGACGGCGATAAGGTCCTGAAGGTCATCCTGCGGCGCATGGAACAGATCGCAAAGAAAGAAAAATGCGCTATTCTGGCCTTTAAGGACTTCCAGGACTCGTACGCCCTGCTCCTCGACCCTCTCCGGAAAGAAGGCTTCTCAAAGTTCGACAGCCTGCCGACGACCGAAATGAACGTCACGTTCAAGAGTTTTGAGGAATATCTCGGGACTTTGAGCGCGGCATCCAGGTACGACCTGCGCAGGAAGTTCAGGAGGGTGGACGGCCACGTCAAGCTCGACATGCGCATCACCGATACGCTCGACGACCATACCCTTCGCGAGGTGTACAAGCTCTATCTCGATATCGTCGACATGCACGATATGGGATTCGAGCTCCTGCCCATGGCCTTCTTCAGAAATTTGTCGAAGAACATGCCCGACCGCGTCAGGTACTTCCTCTGGAGATCCGAAGGAAAGCTCGTCGCGTTCCTCCTGTGCCTGGTCTCGAAAGACATGCTCATAGATTATTACGTGGGGATGGACTATGCTGTCGCCCACAAATATCATCTTTACTTCCTGAAGTTCCGCGATGTCCTGAACTGGTGCATCAAGCACGGCATAAAGACATACGAGATGGGCATCACCGGGTACGAGCCGAAGAGAAGGCTGAACTTTCAGTTCATACCCCTCTATCTCTATGTCCGGCTGCGCAACAGGGCGCTCAGGCCCGTCTTTAATTTCATTTGCCAGTTCCTGAAGTTCGAGAACTTCGATCCGTCGCTCAAAGAAGCGAAAAAAGCCATGAAGGAGGCGAAATGAAAAAACCGCATTTAAGCATCTGGCAGATATGGAACATGAGTTTCGGGTTTTTCGGCATCCAGTTCGGCTGGGGACTGCAGATGGCGAACATGTCCGCCATCTATGAATTCCTGGGGGCGAAGTCCGATCAGATACCTATCCTGTGGCTTGCCGCGCCGCTTACGGGGCTTCTCGTCCAGCCGATCGTCGGCCACATGAGCGACCGGACGTGGTGCGCTCTCGGCCGCAGGAGGCCGTTCTTCCTCACCGGCGCGATATTCGCTTCGCTGGCGCTTCTCCTGATGCCGCACTCCCCGAGCGTGCTGATAGCCGCGTTCCTCTTGTGGGTGCTCGACTTCTCGGTCAACATAAGCATGGAGCCGTTCCGCGCGTTCGTCGGGGACATGCTTCCCGATGAGCAGCGCGCCCAGGGGTTCGCGATGCAGAGCCTCCTCATCGGCTTCGGCGCGGTCCTTGCTTCGTCGCTGCCATGGATGATGACGAACTGGTGTGGAGTGTCTTCCGCGCCTCTTGCAAAAGAGGCGGTCGATACGGTCCGCGAGACGCTCACTGTCACGCTCTCAAGCCTGACCGGCAATGCCGCTATCCCCGCGACCGTGCGCTATTCATTCGCCGTCGGGGCGGCCGTCTTCTTCTGCGCGGTCCTCTGGACCATCTTCTCGACCAAGGAATATCCGCCCGAGGACATGGAGGCGTTCCGTACAATGAAGGCGAAGTCTGCCGGGTTTGGCGCCCACGTGAAAGAGCTTGGCCGGGCGTTCGCCGAAATGCCGCGGACGATGAAGCAGCTGGCGTGGGTGCAGCTTTTCACGTGGTTCGGGCTCTTCTGCATGTGGATATATTTCTCGGTAGCCGTCGCCCATTACATATTCGGCGCCTCGGACCACACGTCAAAGCTTTTCTCTGACGGTATCCAATGGGGAGGTATCTGCTTCTCCGTCTATAACGGGGTCTGTTTCGCCTTCTCATTCATATTGATATGGCTTTCGCGCCGGGTGAGCCCAAAAATGATCCACCTTGTCTGCCTGCTTTGCGGAGGCCTGGGGCTCCTGTCGATCAGCTTCATACACGATAAACAGCTCCTGCTCCTGCCGATGATAGGCGTCGGCGTGGCGTGGGCGAGTATCGTCTCGATGCCGTACGCGATGCTCTCGGGCGCGCTCCCCTCCGATAAGATGGGTGTCTACATGGGGATATTCAATTTCTTTATCGTGATACCGCAGATCGCAGCGTCGCTCGGCCTCGGATGGGTGATGAGGAGTTTTCTGCATGACAATTCGATGCTCGCTGTCATGATGGGGGGTGCCAGCATGATCATCGCCGCGCTCCTGGTCCCGCGCGTCGAAGTGAAAGAGACAGCGTGACATTTCTATGAAGATACAGTTCGATATCAATTATCCTACCCAGTGGGGCCAGGAGCTGTGCGTGGCCGGCTCGTCCGCCGAGCTTGGAGAGTGGAGCCCCGACAGGTTCGTCGCGATGACGTACCATGACGGCGACGAATGGAAGGCAGAGATAGACCTTGCCGACTCGAGCGCCGCGTTCGAATACAAGTATGTGCTGAAAGACGCAAACTCCGGCCTCGTCTGGGAATGGGGCGCCAACCGCAGCGTCTCGATCGACGACAGGAAGGCGGTGACGTTGCGCGACACGTGGCGGTCGGCGGCCGACCAGGATAGCCTCTTCCTCGCCTCGGCATTCACCGCCGCAATATTCAACAGGCCGAAGAAGAAGGCGCCCGCGCCCGATCCGAATGCGACGGTCCGCATCCAGGTCAGGGCCGCGCGCATCGAGCCCGGCCACGCGCTCTCGGTCACCGGCAGCATCCCCGCCCTCGGGAAGTGGTCTCAAACCAAGGCGGCCCCGATGGACCCGGCGGACTTTCCTCTCTGGACGCTCGACCTGCCTCTGGCCGAGGCAGACATACCGTTCGATTACAAGTACGTCATCAAGGATAAAAAAGGCGCCGTCGTATATGAAGAACACCGTTCCAGGAATTTCGGCGGAGGCACATATACACATAGGAGAAAGGCGCACGCTCCGCGGCAGCGCGCGCCGAAGAGCGATGCGGCGGATATGTTTTCCATTATCACCGACGACGCCGTACGCTATAAGGACAACTGGCGCGGCGCCGGTATCGCTATTCCCGTATTTTCCCTTCGCACGAAAAAAAGCCTCGGGGTCGGCGAATTTCTCGACCTCAAACTCCTGGCCGACTGGGCGTCGGACTGCGGCTGCAGGCTCATACAGCTCTTGCCCGTGAACGACACCTCGGCTACGATGACGTGGTGGGATTCATACCCGTACGCGAACATCTCCGTCTTCGCGCTCCATCCGCTCTACCTGAATCTCGAGGCTATCGGGACGCTGCCTGAGGCAGAAGCCAAAGAGCTCGAGGCGCAGAAGAAGGTGCTGAACGCCCACGACCATGTCCATTATGAAGAGGTGATGGCCCTTAAATATCGCCTGGCGCGCGCGCTCTTCCAGGCGGCGAAGGCGAAATTCCTGGCGTCCGCGGAGTTTGAAATGTTCTTTGAAGAGAACGCTTTCTGGCTGCAGCCGTACGCCGCGTTCTCGGCCCTGCGCGACGCATATACGACGAGCGACTTCTCGAAGTGGGAGCGCTATGCGCGAGTCACCGAGGCCGATGTCCACAGCATCACCGCGGCCGGTTCGGCACACTACGACAGCGTCGCGTTCTATTATTTCCTGCAATACCATCTCCACGTCCAGCTCCTCGAGGCAGCCGCGTACGCCGCCTCGAGGAGGATCGCCCTGAAAGGCGATATTCCGATAGGCATCCACAAGCGCTCCGATTCCTGCTGGCTCCAGCCGGAGCTCTTCAATATGGACGCCGCAGCGGGCGCGCCGCCCGACCCGTTCTCGGAGGCGGGGCAGAACTGGGGATTTCCGACGTACAATTGGGACGCGATGGCCGAGGACGGCTACTGGTGGTGGCGCAGGCGCCTCCGGAAGATGTCGGAGTATTTCGGCATGATCAGGCTCGACCACGTCCTCGGGTTCTTCCGGATATGGGAGATACCCGACGACATGCTCTCCGGCCTCATGGGCCGGTTCAACCCGGCGATACCGATCTCACAGGAGGAGCTCGAGCGCGAGGGTATCCGGGACTTTAACCGGATGATCGAGCCGTACATACCGCGGTGGCTGGCCAGGATCATCTTCGGCCAGGAGACGAATAGCATCCTCGCGCTTTACATGGAGGAGGCCTCGCCCGGAATCTATCGCCTGAAGAGCGGCTTCAATACCCAGGCAAAGGTCGAGAAAAATATCACCGCTGCCGCCGACGCGCCGCAGGAGGCGAAACAAAAGCTCGAGATCATCAAGCGGGGGCTTTCATACCTGATATCGAACGTTATCCTTTTCAGGGACTCCGAGCAGGCCGGCTTCCACCCGCGCATCAACTGCATGGATACCCCTTCTTTCGACTGCCTCGATACATGGATGAAGGAGAAGCTCATATATCTCTATAACGATTATTTTTACCGCCGGCAGGACGGTTTCTGGCGCGGCCAGGCTATGACGAAACTGCCCGTCCTCAAATCCGCGTCCGACATGCTCATCTGCGGAGAGGACCTCGGCATGATACCCGAGTGCGTCGCGCCGGTCATGGAAGAGCTCTGCATTCTCGGCCTGCGTATCCAGCGGATGCCTAAAGACCCCGGCGCCGAGTTCGGAAAGCCCGCCTCTTACCCGTACATGACCGTTTGCACGACTTCCAGCCATGATATGTCGACCATCCGCGGCTGGTGGGGCGAGGACTATGCCAGGGCCCAGCGGTACTGGAAGACGATACTGAAGAAGAAAGGCGACGCGCCGTCTGCGTGCGAGAGCGCCGTCGCCGAAGAGATAGTGGGACAGCATCTCGATTCTGGGTCGATGTGGGCGATATTCCCGGTCCAGGATATTCTCGCTATGAGCGAAGAGCTGCGCCGGCCTGGTGACCCGCGCGAGGAACAGATCAACGATCCGGCGAACCCGCACCATTACTGGAAATTCCGTCTGCATATCCAGTTGGAGAAGCTGGTCGCAGATAAAGATTTCAGCGGCAAGGTCATGAAGATGGTGGCCGATTCGGGCCGGTATACTACATACTAAACGGGGGGAAAGATGAAAAGAAAAGCCTTTGTGGCTGTGGTGTGTGCGTGTGCTGCCTTGCTTTCAGGCAGTCCGGTTTTCGCGCAAAGCGCGCCGGAGGGCGATGTCGCGGCGATGAAGAAAGAGATCGAAACACTGAAGAACCGCATGGTGGCGCTCGAAAAGATCATCGTCAAGCAGCGGATCATCCCGGAAGAAGAGGCGAAAGAGCGCTATCCGGCCCTCCAGGAAGAGGTGGCCGGCCAGGCCGAGCACGTAACAGCACCCGAAGCCGAGAAGATATCGGCGCAGACGACCGTCGATCTGCTGAAGAAATACAGCACTCAGGTCGCCGAGGAATCGAAGAACATCCTCTTCAAGCAGCCCGACTACCTGCCCAACTATATTACGAGAGGCCTCGAATTCCACGGGTATTTCCGCTCCGGCTATGGCGTCAACTCCAAGGGCGGACATATGCAGGCGTTCCAGGCTCCCGACGCGCTGGCCAAGTACAGGCTGGGCAATGAACAGGAGACATATATAGAGACCGTCTTCCTGAACCGGAACTGGAACCCCGACCCGCAGGGCGTGACGCTCGAGACGCAGATCCGCGTCGCGTACCAGACGCAGCAGAACCAGACATGGGACCTCACCAACCAGGTCGTCCTGCGCGAGATGTACGCCAGGATGGGCCAGTTCCTCGATTGGGACAAAGACGTAAAGGTATGGGCGGGCCAGCGGTTTTGCAGGCTGCCCGAACTCGATATTATCGACTTCTGGTGGTATGACATGTCCGGCTATGGCGGCGGGTTCGAGGATATCAATTGCGGGATCGGCAAACTCGATATCACATTTATCGGCTACGCCAACAATGACATTACCCTCTCGACGAACCGCGGCCGGCTCTCGAAGGAAAATCTCAATATCAAGCTGAACGATGTCGATGTGCCGTTCGGCAAGGGCATGTTCTGGGCCAACGGCGGCTTCATCAAAGGCGGTACGTGGACCGAGGACACGACGATCAAGTATCCCGACATGGGCGGCGTCGATATCGGTTTCATGCACTATATGCCGGGCGAACTCAATAACAACCAGTTCGGCGCCCAGTTCGGCTGCGGGGCATGCACATCGCTCTCGGCAGGCGGCAATATCCCGACGGAAAGCGACGACCGGAATTCCTGGAGGGTGCGTATCACCGATATGTGGAACCGCCAGATCACGGAGAAGCTGAGCGTGCAGGCCGTCGGCGTCTATCAGTATACCTATGACGGCGAAGCGACGAAGAACAACGAGACTTGGGTAAGCGTCGGCTTCAGGCCCATCTATATGCTTACGAAGCATTTTGGCGTTGAAGTCGAACCGGGAATGGATTATATTAATAATCCGAGGGATGATTACGATACATGCCTGTTCAAGCTGACGGGCGGCATACGCATTACGCCGGGCACGATATTCAATTCGAGGCCTGCGTTCAGGTTCTTCGCGACATACGCGCGCTGGGGCGACGGTTTCAAGGGCAATACGCTTCTTGGCGGCGATGCATTCGTGTCCCAGCGGGAAGGTATGAACTACGGTATCCAGTGCGAGAACTGGTGGTAACGGGACTGTCCCCGGCTATGTGTCTTCTTGGAAGTGGGGACTGTCCCTATGTTAGTAATATAAGATAGGGGGTAGTCTATGAAGAAGTACTTGATCGGTTTTGCAGCGTTTCTGGCCGCGATAGCGATCGCAATGCCGGTGTATGCTGCTCCGGCGAAGGCGAAGCCCGGCAAGAAGATAAAGATCGGCGTGAGCCTCCCGACGCAGCGCGACGAGCGCTGGGTGCGCGACGCGCAGAAGATGAAGGACGTTGCCAAAGAAGAGGGCGTCGACCTGCGCATGCAGATATGCGATAACGACGCGTCAAAGCAGATGTCGCAATGCGAGAACCTGCTCGCCCAGGGCATCGATATCCTCGTTTTGGCCCCGCATGACGCAACGAGTGCCGCGGCGATCGTCGACAACGCCAGGGCCGCCGGCCTTGAAGTAATCTCGTACGACCGGCTCGTCCTCGACGCCGATGTTGACCTCTACGTTTCGTATGATAATTTCGAAGTGGGCCGCCTGATGGGCGAATATCTCGTCAACAAGGTCCCCAAGGGCAGTTACGCCGTCTTTGCCGGCGCGCCGACCGATAATAATGCCAAACTTTACCGCGACGGTGCTCTTTCAATGATAAAGCCGTTGGCAGACAAAGGCGACATCAAGATCGTGATGGACCAGTGGATAACCGACTGGCAGCCGACGATCGCGATGAACCTGATGCAGAACGCGCTCACCGCCAATAAGAACAAGATCGACGCGGTTGTGGCACCCAACGACAATACCGCGGGCGGCATTATACAGGCGCTCTCCGGCGTCGGCCTGGCAGGCAAGGTCCCGGTCACGGGCCAGGACGCCGAGGACACGGCAGCCCAGCGCATCATCCAGGGCACGCAGGCGATGACCGTCTTCAAGGACACCAAGCAGCAGGCCGCCGACGCGATACATGCGGCGATAAAGATGGTGGGCGGCCAGGACCCCGGCGCCACGTCCAAAGTCAATAACCGCAAGAAAGACGTCCCGTCGATACTCCTGAAGCCGGTCGTGGTGGACCGCTCCAATATCGACGACGTGCTCATCAAGAGCGGGTATATAACGCGGGAAGAAGCGTACAAGAAATAGAGAACGACCGGTTTTGACCTACGAGGTCGACCTCGTAGGTCGATTCGGTTAAAGGAACGCTATGAGCGGCTATATGCTCGAGATGAAGGCCATCTCGAAAGACTTCCCCGGCGTCAAGGCGCTCGACGATGTCACGTTCAGCGTGAAGAAGGGCGAGATCCACGCGCTCGTCGGCGAGAACGGCGCGGGCAAATCGACGCTGATGAAGATCTTAAGCGGCGTCTATCCGGCAGGCGATTATGACGGCGATATCGTCATCGACGGTGCCACGAAACGCTTCAAGGATACCGGGGAATCCGAGCGCGCAGGCATAGCCATCATCTACCAGGAGCTTGCCCTCGTAAAACAGCTCTCGATAGCCGAGAATATCTGCCTGGGCGGCGAGATCTCCAGAGGCGGCGTCATCGACTGGAACGCCTCCTACAAAAAAGCAGAAAGTGCGCTTAAGGCTGTTGGCCTGACCGTAAATCCGACATTCCCGGTCTCGTATCTCGGCGTGGGCGAGCAGCAGCTCGTCGCCATCGCCAAGGCCCTTTCGAAGAATGCGCGCATCCTCGTTCTCGACGAGCCGACTGCCGCCCTCTCCGAGGGGGAATCGACGCGGCTCCTGGGCATCTTGAAAGAGCTTCAGGGCCGCGGTGTGACCTGTATCTATATCTCTCACCGCCTGAAAGAAGTCTTCGAGATCGCGGACCGCATCACGGTCCTGCGCGACGGCAAGACGATCGCCACGCACGACAGGGCGCGCTTAGACGAGAATAAGCTGATAGCGCTCATGGTCGGGCGCGAGGTAACGAATATCTATCCCCGGAAAGCGCGCACGGCCGGCGAGGTCGTCCTCGAAGTAAAGAACTGGTCCGTCTACGATCCCGATATCAATAAGACTATCGCCGACGTCAGCTTCAAACTGCGCAAGGGCGAGATCCTCGGCATGGCCGGCCTCATCGGCGCAGGCCGCACCGAGCTCGTCATGAGCTTTTTCCATTTTTGGGGCCGCAAGGTGTCGGGGCAGGTATTCCTCGAAGGAAAAGAACTCGACCTCGCAAGTGCCGGCGAAACCATTGCCGCGGGAATAAGCCTCGCCTCCGAGGATCGCAAAAGATACGGCCTGGTGCTGGACGACGACATCTGCAAGAATATCTCGCTTGCCAGCCTCGAAC
Organism: uncultured Planctomycetia bacterium; assembly: GCA_964352425.1. GTDB lineage: Bacteria > Omnitrophota > Gorgyraeia > 2-01-FULL-45-10 > 2-01-FULL-45-10 > JAMWCX01. The sequence goes on from CAYGRZ010000002.1 coordinate 46,388, forward strand.
GCATTTCGAAATTCAGGGTCGTCAATATGATGGAGGAGATCACGGCAGCCGAGAAGTACACCAGGGATCTCAGGATAAAGACGCCGTCGATCGAGCAGAAGGCCGGCAATCTTTCGGGCGGCAACCAGCAGAAGGTCGTCCTCGGCAAATGGCTCATGACGATGCCCAAAGTCCTCATCCTCGACGAGCCCACACGCGGCATAGACGTCGGCGCGAAGGTCGAGATATACAATATCATAAATGAACTGGTCGACCGCGGCGTCGCGGTCATCGTAATATCGTCCGATCTTGCGGAGATCCTCGGAGTATCGGACCGCATCCTCATCATGCACGAAGGCCGCTTCACCGGAGAGCTTACCGGTAAAGAGGCCACACAGGAAAAGATAATGCATTACGCCACGGGAGGTACGTGATGAAACAAAGCAGTTTCGTTCAGAATATCAGGCAGTACACGATGCTGATCGCTCTTGTCGGGATATGGCTCATATTCTCGATACTGACGCAGGGCGTCTTCATATCTCCCCGCAATCTTTCGAACCTCTTCCTGCAGACGGCGGCGGTAGCGGTCATCACCATAGGGATGACGCTCGTCATCGTGACGCGCAATATAGACCTCTCCGTCGGATCCGTCGCCGCATTCACCGGCGCGATCGCCGCCTTTATAAACGTCAAGATGGGATTGCCGGCCCATACCGCGCTCTTCCTGGCGTGCGGCGCCGGGCTTCTCATCGGCGTCTGGCACGGGTTCTGGATCGCCTACCGGATGGTACCCGCGTTTATCGTCACACTCGCAAGCATGATGATATTCCGCGGAGCGGTCCTCGGCATTACGCAGGGCGCGACTATCGCGCCGCTTTCGCCGGGCTTCAAGGGCTTAGGCCAGAACTACATCGCGCCCCATATAAGCGTATGGATCGGCGTCGCCGCGATCTCGCTCTACATAATCCTCGGATTTTACAAAAGATTCAAACGAGCGAAGTTCGGCTTCACGGTCAGCCCTTTCATTAAAGAAGCGGCAAAGATGATCCTCGTCTCCGCGGCCATGGCGGCATTCTTTTTCATCCTCGTCAAGAACAGGGGAGTGCCCTACTCGGTATTCCTGGTCCTCCTCCTGGCGGTTGCGTTCAATTTCATGTCGCGCCAGACGGTCTTCGGCCGCCAGCTCTACGCCATCGGCGGTAATCCCGATGCGGCGTCGCTGTCCGGCATCAATATCCAGCGGCGCGTCATGATGCTCTACGCCCTCTTCGGCGTCCTCACCGCGGTCGGCGGGCTCGTCCTCACGGCGCGCTTGAACGCCGCGACGACATCTGCCGGCCAGGGCATGGAACTCGACGTCATCGCCGCCTCCGTCATCGGCGGCACATCGCTCATGGGCGGCGAGGGCACGATCTGGGGCTCGGTCATCGGCGCGCTCATCATGGCATCGCTCGACAACGGTATGAGCCTGATGGACATGAACATCACGTACCAGTACATCATCAAGGGCATGATCCTGCTCCTCGCGGTCTGGGTCGATATCGCGACGCGCAAGCGCACGTAGCCGCGATGCCCAAAAAACCAAAAGACAACATCTTCTTCATATTGGCGCTGCTTTTTGGTACGATCGTTCTGGCCTCCGCGTTAACAGCTGCCGGGGCCAACCCGTTTTTGTTGCTCGGTTCGGCGGCGCTCGTTATTGTCGCGCTGGCCAGGGTATCGAAGGTCGCGCGCAAGGATATCCTCGAGTATCTGAACGGGCCGAAAAGATTTTGTAAAGGCCGCGGCATCGAGATCGGCAGCGGCGCGAACCGGATGCTGAAGGATTCGCTCCTCGTCGATGTCGTGGACGATTTCTCGAGCGCGCACGCCTATGAGGTCGACTACAGGGCCGACGCGCATGATCTGGCCGAGATACCGGACGGCTCGCTCGATTACGTGTGCGCCAGCCACGTGCTTGAACACCTGACCAACCCGGTCAAGGCGATCCTCGAATTGCTGAGAGTGCTTAAGGCAGGCGGGACGATCTGGCTCAGGATCCCGGATAAGCGCACAACGTTCGACCGGCCGAGGCAGAGGACGGCGCTGGGACACCTGATCGAGGACTACAGGAAGAACGTTCCCCCCGACGACCCCACCCATATCGACGATAACAACGCCACTACCGACCCCCCGCGGCAGCAGGCCCACCCGTATGTCCATAACCACGTCTGGATCCCGGAAGATATAACGGAGCTCTTTGGCTACATCAATGCCGGGCACGTGCCCCTCAGTGTGGTGCGCTGCGGGGAAAACACCTGCAGGCATGCGCAGGACTTCTGGGTTGTTATAAAGAAGATATAATTGTATAATATCATCACCTATATAAGGAAAACCGATGTTCTTCAGGTCTATCCGCTTCAAGATGATGCTGTGGTACATGCTGCTCCTGACGCTGACGCTCCTGGCGTTCAGCGTCGTCGTCTACGGCAGTTTCTCGAAGACGCTCTATAACGATCTCGACGACCTCCTGAGTTCGAAGGCCGAGGGCGTCGTCAACTCGATCAACACCTTCTGGAGCGCGAAAGCGGCCGCTGCCGCCCAGGGCAGGGGCGGGGAGGATACGTTCGTGAAGAGCGCCGGCGACTGGGTCGAGACGAAGCTGAAGGATCCGGAGCTGATGAGCCTGTTTGTCCAGATACTCGACTCGAAGGGCGCGCGCATCGTCGCCTCGAAGAACATGCCGCATATCGAAACTCTGTCGAAAGACGTGCTCGAAGACCTGCTGGACGGCGAGGATGATTTTGACACGCTGAAGGGCGAGACGGCCGAAGGCAAGTCGACGAAATTCAGGACGTATACAAGGCCCGTGATGATCGGCGGCAAGGTCGAGTATATCGTGCAGGTCTCGGGTTCGATCGGCCTGCTGGCGCTTGCGACGAAGAACCTCGTGTGGCTCCTGGTCATACTCCTGCCGCTCACCGTCTTCCTGGCCGGCATGCCGGGCCTGGTCCTGGTCAGGCTCACCCTGAAGCCTGTCGACACAATGATCAAGGCGCTCAGGCAGACGACCGCGGAAAACCTGAAGCTGAAGATACACCTTCCCGACACGAAGGACGAGATAAAGCGCCTGGCCGATACCTTCAACGAGATGATCGAGCGGCTCGACCGGTCGTTCTCCTCCCAGCAAAGCTTCATCCAGGACCTGTCGAGCGAGCTTAAAAACCCGCTTACAGAACTGAAGGAGCAGTATGAGGCGGCTCTCGGTTCATCGGCATCGGCGCAGGAATACGCCTCGCTCGTGCGCCACGGGCTCGAGGAGATGAAGAAGTTCGGGCAGGCCATAGAGGAGCTGGAGACGCTGGCAAAATTCGACAATAACCGCATGGCACTCGAGATACGCAAGGTGAACCTGTCGCCTCTCATCGACGAGGCCCTCGGCGCCATCAGGGCACAGGCGTCGGCAAAGGACATCGCCCTCTCGTCGATCCTGAAGGACACCATGATCATCGACGGTGACGAGCGGCAGCTTAAGGCGCTCTTCGCCAACATCCTCGACAATGCCATCAAGTATACAAACCGGAAAGGAAGCGTGACGGTAACGGCGCGGAAGAACCACCGCTCGGTCACCGTCAGCATCAGCGATACGGGCATCGGCATAGAGGAGAACGAGCTTCCTTACATATTCGACCGCTTCTACCAGGTCACGAAATCCCGCAGCGGTAAGGGCGGGTTCGGGCTGGGCCTCTCCATCGCGAAGTCCGTCGCGGAAGTGCACAAGGCGACGATCGCCGTCGACAGCACTCCCGGCAAAGGCTCGACCTTTACCGTCTCATTGCCGTTATCATATCCGGGGTAGACGATGTCCGTTATATTCACTCTCAGACCGACAAGAGAAAAGACGGTCGTGCCCGGCTCTTACGACAACGGGTTTGTCCTTGAGGGCGCGAACGGCGCCACTGTTATACTCATCCACGGCCTGACCGGCACGCCGAACGAGATGCGGTTCCTGGCCAACTACCTCAATAAGAAGGGCTACTCGGTCATATGTCCGCGGCTGGCCAACCACGGCGAGAGCCTGTCGGTCCTCAAAAAGACGCGCTGGCAGGAATTTTACGCCTCCGTGCGCGACGCGGCCGCGGTCCGGCAGGCCCTGGCCGGCGGCGGGAGCGTTTTCGTCTCCGGCCTTTCGATGGGCGCGCTCCTGGCTCTCGTGCTGGCCGACGAGTACAGGGACAGGATCGCCGGCGTGACCTGCCTGGCGCCGACGCTCTTCTACGACGGCTGGAACACGCCGGGCGCGAGATTCTTCATGCCGCTGGCGTGCACGCCGCTGAAGTACTTCTTCTACTTCAAGGAGGAGCCGCCGTACGGCATACGGAACGAGGCGATACAGGCGAGGGTCCATAAATATTACGCGAACGCCAGCCTCGATAACATGGAGAACGTCGCCCAGTACGGCTATCCGTTCTATCCGGTCACGCAGCTCTACCAGCTCCAGCTTCTCGTGAAATACCTGTCGAAGAGGCTCCGGAACGTGAAGACGCCCGTCCAGCTCATCCAGGCAAAAGACGACGACATGACGAGCATAAAGAACTCGAAGTACATCTACGACCGCGTCAGGTCCCCGGTCAAGGAGATGGTCTTCCTCTATAACTCGTATCACGTGATCTCGGTCGATCAGGAACGCGACATTGTTGCCGAGAAGATGGAAGGATTCTTCAGTCGAGTGCGCCCGGGCCTCAACACCGAGCGATGAAGAGCTTCCGCCGTATTGTCTACGGCCATTACCGGAAACACTACCGCCCGATGCCGTGGCGCGACACGCGCGACCCGTACCGCATCCTCATATCCGAGATAATGCTCCAGCAGACTCAAGTATCCCGCGTCCTCGAAAAGTACGGGCAATTCATCAGGCGCTTCCCGACGATGCGTAGCCTCGCGCTCGCTCCGCTCGGCGATGTTCTCGCGGCGTGGCAGGGGCTCGGCTATAACCGCAGGGCGCTCGCCCTGAAGCGTCTCGCCGCCGAAGTGGTGGCGCGCTACGGCGGCAGGCTTCCCGACTGCCGCGAGGCGCTCGAAGCCCTCCCGGGCATCGGCGAGGCGACCGCCGGCGCGATCATGGCCTACGCGTTCAATACGCCCGCCGTGTATATCGAGACGAATATCCGCACCGTCTACATCCACCACTTTTTTAAGGACCGCGCCAATGTGCGCGATGAGGCGCTTATTCCGTATATTGAGAAGACGCTCGACCGCAAAGATCCGCGCGAGTGGTATTACGCGCTCATGGATTACGGCGTCTATCTCAAGTCGGTCATGCCCGATCCGGCCCGCAGGAGCAGCCGCTACCGCACGCAGCCGCGCTTCAAAGGCTCTGACCGTCAGCTACGCGGCAAAGTCCTGAAGCTTCTCACCGCACGGCGCCGCATGACGAGGCGCGCGCTTTACCGGGCCCTGGAAGAGGACGCCAGGCGGCTCGACAGGATCACGGGGGCACTCGTCAAAGAAGGCCTCATCAGGCAGTCGGGGCAATCCGTTTTCCTGTAATACGCAGAACCCCCGCATGCTATAATATCCATACCAACACAAGGAGGTGCCTTATGATAAAACAATTCGCCGCAGGAAGCTGCTATTCGTATATCGTAAGTTCTGACGGCGAGGCTGCCGTCGTCGATCCCCACATCAGCCTTTTCGATGAATACGCCTCGTATCTCAAGAAACATTCTCTCACGCTCAGGGCCATAATAGATACCCATACTCACGCCGATCATTTCTCGCTCACCGCAGTTCTCAAAAAACACTACAATGTCCCCATCCTCATGCACGAGAAGGCCATCTCGGATATCGCGGACCGGCGCCTGAAGGACGGCGACGAAGTAACCGTAGGCCGGAGCCGCCTCAAAATCCTCCACGCTCCCGGCCACACCGACGATGCGATAGCCCTGCACGGCGACGGTGCGGTCATGACCGGCGACGTCCTCCTGATAGGCTCGGTCGGCAGGACCGACTTCCAGAACGGTTCGCCCGAATCGATGTTCGACACGCTCCGGCGCTTCAAAGCACTTCCCGACAGCACCGTCGTCTACCCGGCGCATGATTACCACGAGGTCCGTTCGTCGACCATCGCGAAAGAGAAGGCGGCCAACCCCTTCATGAAACAGCCCGACAAAGACGCGTTCGTTAAGGAAATGCGGTCAAAGGTCCTCCAGAAGCCGTTCAACATGGACAATATCATCCGCGTCAACCGCACAGGCGGGGCGACGCGCCTCGAGATGGTCTCCCCGAAAGATGTCCGCGCGCTTATTGCCGAAGGCGGCCGCTACAAACTCCTGGACGTGCGCAGCCCGCTCGAATATAACGAAGTCCATATCAAGGGAGCTCTCAATGTTCCCATGGACATGGTCGCCGCCAGGCTGGACGAGCTCGGCAGAACAGGCGACGCTTACGTCGTCGGGTGCCGGACCGGTAACCGCTCTGCCATGGCCGCTGACATGCTCATCCAGTCGGGGATAAAGGACGTCAAGGTCTTAGGTGGCGGCATGACCGAATGGCAGAAAGAGCGCCTCCCGGTCGAAAAAGGCGCCGGAGGCATATCTATCGAACGCCAGGTAAGGATCGGCGCCGGCACGCTCGTCCTGGCCGGCATCGCTCTGGCCGCGCTCGTCCATCCGGCGTTCATCGGCATATCCGTCTTCGTCGCCTGCGGCCTCATCTACGCAGGCGCCACCGACAACTGCCTGATGGGCATGCTCCTCATGAAACTCCCCTATAACAGGAAGCTCTACAGGACAAAGTCGGGTGGCGGCACCTGCGCGATGGGCTAAAGGCGCGGGAACTTTTTGAGCCCCCACACTGTCTAATGTAATAGAGGCCAGGGACATGTCCGACATATCGAGCGAACTAATACTCAAGGCGGCCGATGGCGACATGGCAGCCTTTGAAGCAATATACAAGGCCTCGTCCGGCTTCGTCTACAATATTGCTCTCAGGATAACCAATAACCGCGACGACGCCGATGAGGTCACGCAGGACGTATTCGTAAAGATCTTTAACAGCCTAAAGAGTTTCGGGTCCCGGTCGTCCTTCAAGACGTGGATCTACCGGATCGCGGCCAACACAGCCATCAACCATGCCAAGAGCGCTTCCCGCCATAGGCGGAGCAAGGTCGAATACGATCCGGCGATCCATGATGTACAGGCCCCGGACGCCGCGAAACTCGAGCCGGATACGGACGAGGCTCGAGACACGGCCGCGCGGCTTCTGGATGCGCTCGATCCGGACCAGAGGGCGGTGCTGGCGCTTCGCGAGATAGAAGAGCTCGATTACAGGGCGATAGCGGATACGCTGAAAATAAATATCAATACGGTGCGGTCGAGGTTGAGGAGGGCGCGGGAGAAGCTGATCGCGCTGGCAAGAAAGAGGTGAGCGCCATGAAATGCGAACGTATACAGGAATTACTGCTTACCGATCATATGGACGGGGAGCTCGGCGGCGCGCTCAGGCGTGAAGTTGACGAACATCTGCGCTCCTGTCTGGCATGCGGCGAATTTGCCCGGGCTGCTGTCCAGGTCTCGGCACGTCCTCTCAAGGCTGCCGGCAAAGAGGAGGCGCCTTCCTATATATGGCATCGCGTGAAGGAGCGGATCGCTTCGCAGGAAGGATCGCGCACCGGCGTCATGCAGGATATGGCAGAGTTTATCAGGGGCGTGCGTGCGCCGTGTGCGAGGATACCCAGGCCGGCCATCGCGTTCGCCGCCGCAGCCATGGTGATACTGGCCGTCCTTGTGGCGCGGCCCATTATCAGGGATCGCGCGGCCGACGCATACCTGAACGATCAGATGAGTTTTATGGCCGGCCTCGGCACGGAAGAATATAATGGTTCCGATAACGGGAACTTTTTTGATATGGACGTTGTCTAACATAGTAAAGGAGGGCATTAACATGAAGACGAATATGAGGAAAGGATTGGCAGTGGCGGTAGTGGTGGCCATGGTCTTTGCGGCCTCAAGCGCCTGGGCCGGAGAAGGATGGGCAGGGCATAAAGGGGAAGGCGAGAAGGGTGAGCACTTTGAAAAGATGACCAAAGAGCTCAATCTCACGCCGCAGCAGAAGGCCGAGCTCGAGAAAGAGCGCTCGGCGACGATGCCGAAGATGAAGGAGCTGAGGGAAAAGATGCGCACCGCGCACGCAGAGCTCAAGGCCGAGATCGACAAGCCGGCGCCGGACACGGCGCGCCTGGCAGCGATCGTCACGGAGCTTAAGAACCTCACCGGAGAACAGATACAGATGAGGATCGGCAAGGTCCTGGCGATGAAGAAGATCCTCACGCCTGAGCAATCGGCAAAGATGAAGAGCGTGATGGAGCAAAAGAAGAAGGGGTTCGAGACTAAGCGCGGCGGAAAAGGCCGCGGCCCCGAAGGACACGGTCCCGAAGGTCCTGAAGAGCGCTAAACAGCGCTTAGCGGAAATCGGTAGTTGTAATTGGTAGCATCTCAGCAACGACGTAGGGGAGGTTTAAACCTCCCCTACGTCGGGAGTTACTGTAATTGTAGGGCACGTTTAAACGTGCCCTACAATTTTACTTGACAGGTGAACGGACGTTCACTATACTTGTATACGAGATCACCTCGGAGGTGGTCCCGGAGAAGACTGATACCGCACCTCCGAGGTGTGGTAACGGTATACCGGGGTTCTATGGACAAACTCACGCTAAAGACTTACGCCGGGCACCTCGAGCGTTTCTACCAGGACGCCGGCCGCATGCCGTCCTACTCGGAGATGCTCGGGCTCTTCGGCCTGAAGTCGAAGAACGCCGTATTTAAACGCATCGCAAAATTGGTCGACGCCGGCCTCGTCCGCAAAGACTCCCGCGGATGTATCCTGCCGGCTCACCTTAGGCGCCCGGCACGGCTTCTGGGCTTCGTCCAGGCCGGATTCCCCAGCCCGGCGGAGGAGGAGACGCAGGACCTCGTAAGTCTCGACGAATATCTCATATCCAATCCCGAATCTACATTCCTTCTCAAGGTCGAGGGCGATTCGATGGTCGGCGCAGGGATCAACCCGGGAGATCTCGTCCTCGTCCAGCGCGACCTGAACCCGCGGCCGGGCGATATCGTCATCGCGCGCATCGATAACGAGTGGACGCTCAAATATTTCGACACGTCGAAGGGCAAAGTCACCTTAAGGGCCGCCAACGACAAATACCCCGTCCTTGCGCCGCGCCAGGAACTCGTGATAGGCGGCGTCGTCATAGCCAATGTCCGCAAATATCGCTGATCGGCCCGACGGCGCCGGATTCATTACCCTCTCATCGTACCCGCAGGCAATAGCCCATGTGGACTGCGACGCCTTCTTCACCTCCTGTGAGGCCGCGCGTGACCCTGCCCTGAAAGGAAGGCCTGTCGCGACGGGAAAAGAGCGCGGCATCGTCTCCTGTCCGAGCTACGAGGCGAAGGCCGCAGGCGTGGTGCGCGGCATGCGTCTCGGCGATGCGAAGAAGGCGTGCCCTGGCCTCATAATTCTCCCGAGCGACTACGAGCTCTATTCGATCTACTCGACGCGGATGTTCGCGATCCTGCGCCGCTTTACGCCGCAGGTCGAGGAATACTCGATAGATGAGGCCTTCTGCGATCTGGCGGGACTCAGGCGTTTCTACAGGACCTCCTATCCAAATATCGGCCGCGGGATAAAAGAGGCCGTCACCAAAGATCTCGGCATCACGGTCTCCGTAGGCGTGAGCCTGTCCAGGATACTCGCCAAGCTCTGCTCAAAGCATCAGAAGCCCGACGGCTTCACTGCCGTCCCGGGCCGTAAGCTTCACGAATTCTTAAAAGACATGCCTCTCGAACGCGTCTGCGGCTTCGGCCCGAACACCGTCGCGCTCCTTAATAAATGCGGCGTCGGCACCGTCCTCGACTATGTCAGGCAGCCCGAAAATTTCGCGGCAAAACTCCTCGGCAAGATCGGCGTCGAGCTTTGGCGGGAACTCAGGGGGCAGCAGGTCTACGAGGTCTCGACCGAGCCGAAGGAGCGGTACCTGTCCATCAGCAAGACGAAGACCTTCTCGCCGGCGTCGGCCGAGCGTGACTTCGTGAAAGGCAGGCTCATGCGCAATATGGAATCGGCCTGCATCAGGCTGCGCCGCCACGGCCTCTCAGCCCGCTGCCTGGCCGTGTACCTGCGCCGCGCGGATTTCAGCCACGCCGGCTGCGAGGCGCGCCTGACGCGCCACTCGTCATCGACGCTCGACTTTGCCGCCTCCTGCGCCGCGCTCTTCGACGCCATCTTCAAGGAACGCACGCCCTACCGGGCCACCGGCGTCATCCTTTCGGAGATAGTAGAAGGCGAAGGGGAAGGCCCCGACCTTTTTGACGACCCGGTCAAGATCGAGCGGACCAGGAGGCTCGGCCACGTGATAGACGAGATAAACGCCTCGTACGGAAAGCACGCGATACACCTGGCGTGCACGGACATCATCGGCAGCAAGGCGCCTCATCCGCGAAACGAAAGCGCCTGGCGCACAACTGCGCTCCTGAAAGGCGAGACCTCCCGCAAGCGCCTGGCCATCCCGCTCCTCAAGCTCAAATAATCGCTTCATCAGGTATCCGTCCTCCTACTATATATGATGCAAAAAGGCGCAAAATTGTTGCAAACTATTTTAAAATTTCTGTGATATAATATCAGCCATGCCGCATACCGACGATTCGCATATACTCGAAGAAGACCTCGATTTTGAGATATCCTTCTACGAGGACATACTGAAGACGAAGCCCGACCTTGTCGACGCCCTCATCGTCCTCGGCGACGCCTATACGCAGAAGGGCCTCTATGGGCAGGGCCTCGGCGTGGACCTCAGGCTCTCGCGGCTCAGGCCGAAGGACGCGACCGTCCATTATAATCTCGCCTGCGACTATTCTCTTCTGAAAAGAACGGACGAGGCCGTCGCAACGCTCGAAAAGGCGGTAAGGCTCGGCTACAGGGCGTTCGACTACATGTCGAAGGATCCCGACCTGGGCCATATCAGGAACGACGTGCGGTATACCGCACTGGTCGCGAAATATAAGAAGAAGAGGGGAGCATAGTGAGCGATCTCATACTATGCAAAAAATGCGCCAAAGAGACGAACAAGTACTCGCCATATTGCGAGCATTGCCATGAGCCTTTGGCGCGGGAAGAGCCGGCACCATCACCAGCCTCCGAGGCCGCGGGGCAGCCCACACACCCCGGCGCCCGGACCATAGCCGAACAGGGCAAGGCCCTGGGCGAAGCGCTGGCAAAACATTCCGGCCGTTTTATGAAAAAATGCCCGTTTTGCGCCGAGGAGATACGCCCCGATGCGATCAAATGCCGGTATTGCGGGGAGCATATAGCCAAACCCGCCGATCACGCGGGCAGAAAGATGGCGATCTTTCTGCCATTGTTGGCCGCCGTGGGGATATCGGCCGCTTTCATATTGTTCTATACCGGCGTCATCCGTCTTCCCGCCATCGGATTCGTCGGTGGTATCTGCAAAGACAAGACGGGCCTCTTAAGCGATGAATTAAAGAGCGATCCGGCTAAGGCCGAGTACGTAAAAAATTATATCACTCTGAAAGAAATCGGAACGCTCGACGAAGCGGATTCGAAATACGGCACGGTAAAAAAATACGTGTACGGGACTCTCAGGAATTCCGGCAATAAGCTGGTCATTAAATTAAAAGTTACCGTCTACTATCTGGATAAGAGCGGCGCCTGCATAGCGGAGGGCTCGATCTGGCCCGTGTTAGGCACTAAGGCCAAACATGATCAGTTCAAACCGGATAGCCTGAAAGACTTCCAGATCGAGATCATAAATGCTAATCCTGCATGGTCCCGCACCATTAAAGCGAAGGTTTCCGATATAGAGTTTTCAGAATAGGCCGTGATCCCGGCGGCCGTATAGTGCGATATCGTTTTGATTTACGAAGCCTGCTGGTGTACAATAGTAGGCTGCAGTATAGATAACGTAGGCTTAAGCACAAAAAGGAGCGAAATGAAGATACGTCAAAAAAGCAAAAGTTCTCCGGTCACGCCGCAGGCCGGGCCGGATGTAGCGGCCACGATCGACAGGATACAGCAGCAGCTGGTATTTTTAGAGAAGAAGATAGATACGCTGATCAGCCAGTCTTCGGCGAGGCCTCCGGAGGCGCGGCATTTTTCAAAACCCTTCCAGCGCTTTGACCACGCCCCCCGCCACGGCGAAGGAAGACAGGAGGGCGGTTTTAAGGAAAGGACCCTGCATAAGGCGATCTGCGCGGACTGCAATAAAGAATGCGAAGTCCCTTTCCGGCCCAGCGGCGAGCGTCCGGTGTACTGCAGGGAGTGCTTTGCGAAACGCAAGACCGGCGAACCGTTCAAAGCCAAACACGAGCACAGGCCCAGGGAAGAGAGCTTTTCTCAGGAACGCCACTTTGAGAAGCGGCGCGGCGGCGAAGGCCGGAAGTCCGCCGAAAGAAAGAAGCCGGTTGCCCGGCACCGGAAAGGGCGCGCGTAGATATTCGGCTTGAGAAGTTTAAGCGGCATGATACAATGTGCGGGTTTCTGTGATGCGGTGCGATCGTACAATAGGGGATCGATAATGGGAACGTCAAGGTGCTGGCAGGACAATGTCGTTAATGGATTCGGTAAAAGAAACGGCAAGATGAAAGTAGTCGACAGAAAGAAACTCAGGCGGCTCTTTGTGCGGAAGATGGTCAAAGAGCTGAAGGCCGCCGGTAAACCTGTTGATCTGCAGGCGATCAACCATACGGCGAGGGACACGTACGGCAGGAAGAGGCAGTCCCAGAAGCCGAAGCACAGGGTGTAGACTCTTCGTCCGCCGCCACAGCCGGTTATTGCCCACCTGCCACGCGTAAGCGGCAGGTGGGTTTTCTATCGAAAGAGAGAGGAGGCCAACGAGATGGCGTATGAGGACGGGAAAGATTATTATGAAGAAGAGGAATCGTCCCCGGTAGCGCAGGTCGCGGTCCGGGACGCGGGCCGATTTGTCGAGGCGATGCTGCGTTTCTTCGCCGGCAAAGGGACCCTGTACGTCTCGTCGTATGATTTCGGTTACTGGGCGGGCCTGCTGTCGTGCTTCAGGACCGGCGAGAGGGTAAAGCTGAAAACGTCTTTGCCGGACCCGGCATTTTTGGAGAACGGATTCAGCATAACCGAAGAGTTCATCTATGTCTTTTCGATCGACTGCCTTAAAAATATAGACGCCAGGAACATGTTCAACCAATTCCTGGTCTACCGGGAAGGTTGCGCGCTCGTCCAGTGCTGCAGTAATTTTGACGATGTGTATGTGAACATCAAAGCGCCGCAGAGCCTTATCAGGACGCTGATCGGCAGCGATATCATCGCATCCTGGGACATGCTCTCCGCGCCGATAAAAATAGGTTGCAAACGGCTCCGCCAAAAATTATAATAGAGCTAAAAGAGGAGCGCCCGCATATGGATAAACCAGCCGTTGAAGAGAAGCGCGAGTTTCTGCGTTACCGGTATGACCGCCCCTTAAGCTATACAGTCATCACGTCTTCAGGCGAGCCGGGTGTCCGGTCGAGGGCGCTTGACGCCGTCGCCAGGAACCTGAGCGCCTGCGGGGTGCTTTTTTCAAGCAAGCACCTCCCGGAGATATCCAGCATCATCGCGCTCGACCTGGATTACCGGACCACCAGGATATGCCAGGAGATCGAGGCCAACGCGCTCATCGTCAACAATAAGATCGTCGGGAAGGTCGTCCGCATCGAGGAAGACGCGGACGGGCTGTACGGGGTCGGCGTCGCCTTTATCAGGAGGCTGGCCCGCCTGCCGAAGGACCTCGAAAAACTTATCACATAGCCGGCGGCGGGGCCGTCTCCCCGAAGAAACCCCTCATCGTTGGGATGCTATGCGATACCCGATCAGATTCCCGGCCCTCATCATCTGCCTGAGCCTCATCGTGTGCGGATGCGCCGCGATGCGCTATCCGGGCGCCTACAAAGTGGAGGGCAGGGAGTTCAAAGAATTCAAAGACCTCGATGATGAACGCGCGCTGAAGCTGGTCGCCCTCATCTATAATGTCAAGACGCAGTGCTGGGAAGACGGCATAGCCAGGGGCATCGCGCTCGAAGAGTATCAGGGCCTCCTCGCAAAGAGAAAGTCCCCGTACATAAAAAATTCCGGCATCTTCGACATCAAATATGATAAGGCGAACATCCCGTCGTGGAAAGACGGGGATCTGGCGCGATTATACGATTGCCTTTATCCGAAGGCCAATGCCTACTACGCCGACTCCGCGCCCGAGCTTTCAGAAACGCAAAACGCGCGCAGGATCGTATTCCTGACGGCGGTCAATGCCGTCATCAGGGAGCTGAAGAAGCGGGACATCACCCGGAAGGCGGTCATGATCGCCGGCCAGGTCCTGACCACCGCTCTTACGGTCGCGCTGTCGCTTATATAATACGGGGATCCTGTATGAAAAAAATGATCGTCCTTGTCCTCCTGGCGCTCTGCGCCATCGGAGCCTATCCTGCCGGGGCCGAAGACGCAAAGGATAAGGAATTTCTCGATACGATCGAAAAGCAGGCTTTCGACTATTTCTGGAAAGAGACCAGCGCCGAGACGGGCCTTACCTATAATACATCGGAAGTAAGGGCCCCCGCGACGAATGCCGCGACAGGTTTCATGCTGTCCGCCCTGGTGATCGGCGTGGAGAGGGGATGGATAACCCGTGATGGGGCGTACGGGCGTGCGCTCGCCGCGCTGAAGTCTGTTGCAAAAATGGAGCGGTTCCACGGGTTCACCTATCATTATTTCCACATTGAAGACGGCACGCGCATGTGGTCGAGCGAAGTCAGCTGTATCGATATGGCGCTATTCCTTGCCGGGGCCATCACCGCCGGCGAATATTTCAAGGGAACGGAGGTCGAGGAGTTGGCCGGCCGGATATTCAGCCAGACGGACTGGCAGTGGTTTTTGGACGGCGAGAATATCCTGCAGATGTCATGGAAACCGGAAGGGGGTTTTTCCGCGAGGATCGACAGGTTCTCCGAAGGCATTCTGTGTTATATACTTGCCATGGCCTCGCCGACACATCCGATCGCTGCGTCCTGCTGGGACGCCTTTTTACGGCCGGTCGGGAAATACGGCGGCCATGAACTCATCTACGTCTCAGACGGCAGCCTGTTCCAGTACCTGTACCCGCTGGCATGGCTCGACCTGAGGGATAAGCACGACAGGTACGCCGATTACTGGCAGAACGCCATAAGCGCCGTCAAGGCCAACAAGGAATATTGCCTCAACAATGCCTCCGCCTTCAAGACATTCAGAGAGGGGTTCTGGGGCCTGAGCGCTTCGTTATCGCCCCGCGGCTACAAGGTATTCGGCGCGAAGCCCGGGAGAAACCTGACCGACGGCACGGTCACGGCCGATGTCGTCGCCGCGTCGATCCCGCTTGTCCCGGAGTTCGCGATCGATGACTACAGGGCCATGTACCGGAAGGTCCCCGAGGCCATCGAGCAGTACGGCCTGACCAACGCTTTCAACATCGACCAGGACTGGGCGGCGCGGCATTATATCGCGATCGACAAAGGGCTGATGCTGCTGATGGTGGAGAACTACCGGACCGGCCTTATCTGGAAGTATTTTATGCGTAACGCCCATGTCCGCAACGGCTTTGCCGCGGCAGGCTTTACCCCGGGAAGCCAGCCCCTTCCCTCGAAACAGGACATCATCCCCGGGAATCCTCACGATACTGTCGAGGTTAAAAAGATCTCAGCGGCCGTGAGCGTGGATGCCGACCTTTCGGAATGGAAAGGTGCCGCACCGGTCATTCTGACAAGCAAGGGTAATAGGAACGTCGAGGTCATCCTGGGGTACGTCAGGGACGATGTGGATGCGAGCGGGCAGTTCTACCTGGCGTGGGACGATGACTACCTGTACATAGCCGGAAGGATACAGGATGACGAGATAGTCTGCGGGAAGGCCGGAGATAAGATATACCAGGATGACTGCGTCGAGGTCTTTTTCGATGTGGACAAGAACGGGTTTTACTTTAACAGGAACCTCAATGATTATCAGCTTGGGTTAGCGCCGGGAGGGCCCGGCGCTCAGCCGCAGGCCTGGGCGTGGGGATACCGGAACACCGTCCCTGCGGGCGTGCTCTATGCCGCCAGGCCGGCCCCGGGCGGCTATAATATTGAACTGGCCATCCCGTTCGCCGAAATAAACAATTTTATGCCGGGCGACGGGAAGAGTGTCCTGTTCTCGATCTCGATCCATGATCGCGATAAGAACGGTAAGGCCAAGAAGCTCACGTGGTCGGTCGATTCGATGAGCGATCCCGATACAATCATGTTCGGGACGCTTGTCCTGAAAGAGAGATAGGCCGCGCCATATGCCGGGGAGGTCTGCGATGGGTACATTCGGCGCAAGTCGCCGGAAAGAAGAAGCCCTGCGGGCCGAGATGGCGCGTTTCGGCGTAAAAGAAATCGACCTGGCCGAGCATTTCATACGTTCGACCGGCCCGGGCGGCCAGAATGTCAATAAGGTAGCGACCGGCGTCTACCTGAAACACCGGGTCACGGGGATCGAGGTCAAGTGCATGGCCGGGCGCTCCCAGGCGCTCAATCGTTTCAGGGCGCGGCAGATACTCCTGGCGAAGATAGCCGACGCGGTCCTCGGCAGGGAGTCCGAGGCGCGCAGGACGATAGAAAAGATACGCCGGCAGAAGAGGAAGCGCTCGAAGAGGGCGAAAGAGAAGATGCTTGCCGCCAAGCGCGCGCATGGCCGGCAGAAGACATTGCGCAGGCCGGTGGAGATGGAATAAGCGGCAATTTTTTTTATGTATTTATTAGGTTATTTTTGCCTTTTGGTGTATAATACGCATGTCCCGTGCGGGATGGCCCCACGATAAAAGGAGGGCAGGTTGGCAAGAGACAATTACTCGTATCGAAAGTATCAGAGGGAATTGACAAAGAAAAAGAAGAAAGAGGCAAAGCTGCAGCGTAAACTGGATAAGAAGAACGTACCGTCAGCGGGGGATCCAGGGCAGGTTCCAGGCGGAGATGTAGCGGTAAACCCGGAAGCCCAAAACAGTAACCAAAGCTCATAAAAGGGAGGAAACATGGGATATCAAGGCGGTGGTGGCGGCGGATACGGCGGAATGCCGAGAGAAATGCACAAAGCGGTGTGCGCTGAGTGTAAGAAGGAATGCGAAGTGCCCTTTAAGCCGAGAGAGGACCGTCCGGTATATTGCAAGGACTGTTTCTCGAAGCGCAAAGATAGCGGCCGTTAAGTAGAGTCGCGGATCCGCATTAAAAAGGCCCGTCATTTTCACGGCGGGTCTTTTTTTTGTTCACCCTGCCGCCATCCTTCGACAGGCTCAGGATGGCGGTCCGAGCCTGTCGAAGGCCGCCATCCGCGAAACGGCATCCCGCCGTATCTTTTTCGTGGCCGTTTTCGGCAGCTCCTCATACGATACGCCGAAACTCACTATCCTTTTATACGGGGCGAGGCCTTTACCAAGCCGCGCGATCTCTGACGATATCGCGGATGTGACCGCATCCGGCGCGGTGATCCCGCTCTGCCCGAAGTGCTCCATATCGGGCACGATGACGGCGTAGACCTCTTCGTGCCCTTTGCGTAAGCCCCGGCCGGCGGTCCTGGCCATCACGCATATCTCTTGTATATACGGGCTCTTCCCGACGACCATCTCAACCTCTTCAGGGAATACCTTCTTGCCGCTGCCCAGGACGATCATGTTCCGCTTCCTGCCCGTTACGAACAGGAAGGCGTCCTTATCAAAATATCCGAGGTCGCCCGTATAGAACCATCCGTCCCTGATAACCTGGGCGGTCTTTTCGGGATTCCCGAAATAGCCTTTCATCACGTGGGGCCCGCGCGTCAGGATCTGGCCCTCGGCATCGGTGTCTCGCTCTTTCAGTATCTTCACCTCGACCCCGGGCAGCGGTTTTCCGACCGAGCCGAACCTGTTCTGTTCGAATGTATTGACCGATATGACCGGAGCCGTTTCGGTCAGGCCGTATCCCTGCAGGACGCGGAAGCCGAGCGCGTTCATGTCGATCTCGACATCGGCGTCGAGCGGCGCGCCCCCGCTGATAAACGTATGCAGCCGGCCGCCGAATTCACGGTGGATCGAGCCGAAGAATACGCGTCCGGCCCGTATATTATATGTGACAAGCGCTCTCGACGCGGACAGGGCCCGCCCGAAGAGCCATCGCCTGAACGGGGAGAGCCTGGCGGCCTTCTTCATGATGCCGGAGTGGATCAGCTTCAGGACGAGCGGTACGCAGATGATCGCGGTAGTCCCGGTCTGGCGCATCAGCGGCAGGAGCGTGCTCGTCTTCAGGGCGTCGCAGTAGGTCACACACGAGCCGGCATAAAGCGGCGCGATCAGGCCGCCGGTTATCTCGAGCATGTGGCTTAAGGGGAGCACGGAGAGGAGCCGCTCTTTCGGCGTGCAACGGATGATCTGGCTGAACTCGAGCACCTGGAAGAGGAGGCTCCTGCAGCTTATCTCGACGCCTTTGGCGACGCCGGTCGTGCCCGAGGTGTAGATGATGATCGCCGTGTCTTCCGGATAGATGTCACGGAGGCGTTCCTTGCCCCTGTGGGGGCGCAGCTTGTGGAGCTGGATGACGTCCGTGCGCTCGCTCCTGTCGAGCAGTATGATGTTCGCCAGATACGGCAGGACGTTACGCAGGCGGTCTATGGCCGGAAGATACTTCGCGCTGACGAATATGCACTTTGCCCGGCTGTCGTTTAAGATAAACTCGACTTCCGGGTCAGAGAGCTTGACGTCGAGCGGGAGGATGGCGCCGCCGCAGGATATGATGCCGAAGTATGCCGCGGCCCACTCGGGCCTGTTCTCGGAGAATATCGCGACCCGGTCGCCCTTCTGCACGCCGAGGTTTATAAGGACCGAGGAGATGCTGACGACGCGCGCGCCCAGCTTGACGAAGGAGATCTCCTTGAAGGAGCCGTCCTCGTTCTTTATCCGCAGCGCCGTCTTGTTGCCGTATTTCTTATTGATCGCCTCCAGTATCTGGCTGATCGTGACGCCCTGCAGGACGTTCCTGACCATCGAGTCGATCATACGCACTCTCCGCGCCGGTTACCTAGATACGTTTTTCAACCCATTTCAGGAGGTCGCCGAATACCTTCTCCCTGCCGAGCTCCATGGTCAGCGAGTGGCGCATCTCCGGGTACTCGATTATATGCTTATGCTCGAACTTTATTCCGTTAAAGATCTTCCTGCTCGTCTCGGAATTGACGAAGGTATCGGCGCCGGCGAGGAGAAAGAGGGTGTCGGTCCTGACCTTGTGTTTCCATAGATTACTGGACAGCTGCCCGAGCAGGATGCTCTGCAGGAGCCGCGGCGTCGCCCATCTGTGTTCAAGCGTATCGCTATTCATGATCTTCAGGCATTCAGGGTCGCGCGAGCACATCTCGTTCGTGAAAGGCATGTGGAACTGCTTCCGCTGGTTATAGAAACGCGCCGTGACCATCCTGAAATAATCCATCAGAGAGAACTTCAGCCTGCTCTTGAAGCCGGGGGATATGCATATGAGCCCCCTGAAGATCCGCGGCTTCTTGATGACGGTGAGGAAACCGATGAGGCCTCCCATGCTCTCGCCGGCGATAAAGACGGGCTTGTGCCTGTGGTCTTTCTTGATTATAGTGTAAAGGCGGCGGACGTCCTTGATATAGGTATCCAGGGAATCTATGTGCCCCTTCGTCCCTTCGGTCTGGCCGAAGCCTTTCAGCTCGATAGAGTAGCAGGAGATGCCGTGTTCGACAAGGAAGCGCGCGACAAACTCCCAGTTATTGCTGTGGCCGCCGAGCCCGTGGACCATCAGCATGGCCGCCCTGGGTGAAGAGCAGCCCCACTGCCGGTACAGGATATTTCTCTTTTCGCATCGTTTCATGGTACTAGTATATCACATTTCGCCGCAAAGCATATTTTCTTGCCGCGCCTTGTATTTTTCACGATAGGTGCTATACTCTAGGCAGGACGCTTATGAGCGTCGTGAGTGGTTTTGCCCACCTACCGGACACAGCCCAAAGCTAAACGATAGGTGGGCTTTTTTATCCGCCTTCGCAGAAAACCACCGGTGTTAACCCGTGGGTGAATGCGGCCAGATGCTTCGGCGGATGTCACATCCGACGTGTAGGCGGATAAAGAAAGGAACCACGGGCGTAAGCCCGTAGGGTTCCATACGGTGCGCGCTTTAAGAGGAAGGGAAAAATGGCAGGCACCATGCATCCCAAAATAGCGATCGTCGGCAGGCCCAATGTCGGCAAGTCGTCTCTTTTCAACAGGATCGTCGGCTCGCGGAAAGCCATCGTCGAATCCACCTGCGGCACTACGCGCGACAGGCTCTACGCCGATATCGCCTGGAAGGGCAAGTCCTTCACGATCGTCGATACGGGCGGTTTTGAGCCGGCCGGGCGCGATGATATCACCCGGCTCGTCTTCAAGCAGCTTCACACCGCGATCGAAGAGGCGGATATCATCTTCCTTGTCACGGACGTTACCGCCGGCGTAGCGCACCTCGACAGGGAACTTGCCGAGACCCTCAGGAAGACGTCGAAGCGCATCTATTGTATCGTGAACAAGGCCGATGACCACTCGAGGGCTGCCCAGGCGGCGGAATTCTATGAGCTTGGCCTCGGCGAGCCGCAGGTCGTATCGGCGACGAACGGCACGGGCATCGAGCGGCTGCTCGATGAGGTGGCCAGGGGCATTGAAAAGAGCATGCCTGCGGGCACGCCGGCGTCGGTCAAGGTCGCCATTGTCGGGCGGCCGAACGTCGGCAAGTCGTCGTATCTAAATTCCGTTTTCATGGAAGACAGGGTGATCGTCCATCCGGTCCCCGGGACGACGAGGGACGCCGTCGATACCGATTTTGACTACAAAGGCAGGCACTATGTGCTGATCGACACGGCAGGCATACGCCATCACGCGAAGCTAAGCGAGTCAGCCGATTTCTACGGAAGCGTCCGCTCGAAAGAGGCGATACGGCGCGCCGACGCGGGCCTCGTGATGATCGACGGTTTCGACGGGTTGAGGGAAGACGACCAGCGCATAATAAATTTCGTCATCGATGAAGGCAGGGCGCTCGTCATAGCGGTCAATAAATGGGACCTGACGAAAGGCGTCGAGATGTCGAAGTACACCGAGATGCTCATCAAGAAGCTGAACATCATAAAAAACTATCCCGTCGTCTTCATTTCCAGCACAACGAGACGCAACGTCCTGGCGTGCCTCGACGCGGTATGGGCGGCGTATGAGCGGTCGAAATTGATAATTGCTCCCGCAGAGCTTAAGGAATTCCTGAAGTCGTTAAACGCCGCTCCGGAGGTAATGCGCAAAAGGCTACAGTTCCATTACCTGGTCCAGGAGGGAGTCGAGCCTCCCGGTTTTGTCCTGGGCATCAAGCGCGCCGAAGCTTTGACCGAAAGCCTGAAAAGGTATATAGAGAATTTTTTCAGGGCATCACACGATTATGCCGGCGTGCCGATAAGGATACGGTACAGCAGCTAGCGTAAAAGATCGGTGCTCACCGCTTCCGGGGAGCGTCTTCGAACGTATTTGACTTTCCACAAAAAAAGAGGTACCCTTTAGATCATACAGGGAGGTCGTATGGATAAGAAGAATGGTTTCATCAATGATGCGGTGGTCGTAGCGGTAGGCCTGGCGGCGCTCGTCTTTATTGCCGTGTGGGTCATCAATGCCAACGCCGAATATTATAAGCAGGCGGTGAGCGCGGCGGAGGCGACAAACGAAACGCTGATGCAGCAGCGGGACGTTGTGATAAAAAAACTTATGCGGCTGGCGGATGCCAGGCAGGCGGAGCTGGCCGGCGCCAGGAAGAACGTGGAAATCGCCAGGGCAGAGCTTGACGCGTCAAAGAAAAAAATAGAAAACATCAAAGCGATCGTGCAATAGCCGCGCCCCGCTCATATAAACCTTCGCCGACCGGAGTTTTGGTCGGCGGAGGTTTTTTATTTTTTGTCCCTCGGCACGAAGCTCGAAAAAATTTCTAACGGGGCTTGGGATTTAGTGTCTTCGGGAGTATAATCTGAAGTATGAAGATAACGAAGCCGGCATCGATACTTTTATTATTCTCACTGCAGCTGTGTATTCCCGATACGGGCCTGGCGAGGTCGGTCGACGAGCGTGTCTACATTGTCCCGGCGGGGCCGGTTGACCGGAAGATTATCAAGACACTAAAAGAGCGGCTTCCCGGCTGCCTGCCGATGGCCGTCAAAGCAGTGATCGAGCCGCCCAAAGACCTCCCCCACGCCGCGTACGATGAGGCGCGCAAACAATATAATGCCGAAACGATGCTGGATGTGCTCTCCAAGCGGGTCGTCATAGGTGAGGCGATGGAGCGGGCGCTTTTTGTCGTCGACGTTGACCTTTATTCGCCCGGCCTGGACTCAGTCTGCGGCCTGGCTGACCCGAAGAAGGGTGTGTGCATCATATCGCTGGCACGCCTCAGGAACGAGTTTTACGCCCTGTTGCCCGACAGCAGGCTCTTTATCGACCGGGCGGTGAAAGAAGCGGTCCGCGAGCTGGGCCGCACGTACGGTATCGACGGGTGTCCGGATCACCGGTGCGTGATGTTCTCTTCCGGCACTCTTCGGGACAACGATAAGAAGAGGGATACATTCTGTGTCGAGTGCCGGATAAAATTGCGCAAGCGGTATGGCGGCTCGATCATCGGGCCGGTGCTGCCGAAATAGGGATACGTCGTCCATGAAGAAGCGGATACTGTTGTATGTCCTGTGCGCGCTGCTGGCCTCTCCGGTCGCTGCGAGATGCGATGAGCCGGCGCGCCGCGGCCTCTTTGTCACGGTGCTGCAGGAACCTCAGGTGCTTTCGAGCCGCGAGGAGATCGGGAAGCTGGTCGATTTCGCGAAAAGGGCCCGTATCAATGTCATCTTCGTGCAGGTCTATTACGCGAACAGGGCGTGGTTTCCTTCGAAGACCGCGGACCGGAGGCCGTATGAGAGTTGCGTAAAAAAACTGTCAGCCGACCCTCTCCGGCTTCTTATTACACAGGCCCATGGCGCGGGGATAGGCGTACATGCCTGGATGAATATGTTGAGCCTGGGCGATAATAAGGACGCCCGGCTCCTCAAAAAATACGGGACCGGCATCCTGACGAGGAACCTGAAAAAGAAGAAGGCGATCGAAGATTATAAGATCGACGGCCAGTATTTTCTCGAGCCCGGCGATACGCGGGTCCGCGAGGAGCTTTTGAACGTGGCCGAGGAGATCGTCCGCGCCTATCCCGGCCTGGACGGGATCCAGTTCGATTATATCCGTTATCCGGACCAGCATCCGGCGTACGGCTATGCGGATATGAATGTCGAACGTTTCAAAAAGGCGACCGGCCTTACCGCGATCGATGAGAAAGGCAGGGCCTGGCAGGGCTGGAAACGGGCCCAGGTGACGGGGCTCCTCGAACAGCTTGCCGAAAGGGTGCGCTCGGTCCGTCCGGGCATCGAGGTATCGGCGACGGGGTGCATGCCGTACTCGCGCGCGTATCTCGAAGCATTCCAGGACTGGCCGTCCTGGCTCGAGCGCCATCTCGTGGATTTCGTAACGGTGATGGGCTATTCCCCGGATCCCGCGGAACTGAAGCGATGGATCGCGGCCGCAAAAAGCAAGACGGCGGACTTCAGGAAAGTGACCATAGGCCTCGGCGCGTATAAACTGGTGCGCTTGCCGGAGGTGTTCGAGCGTGAATTCCGTATCTGCGAGGAAGCCGGCGCCGGAGGCTACGCTATCTTCCATTACGGCAGCCTGCTTAAGATGAAAAGATGACAGCACGCACGCGCCATTAATGACAAAGGCCCGCATGAAGAAGATCGAGATCGAGAAGATAGTCCGTTCGAAGCGCAGGACCGTCGCGCTCGTTATCACGA
The DNA here is from genome assembly GCA_964352425.1 of uncultured Planctomycetia bacterium. Classification (GTDB taxonomy): domain Bacteria; phylum Omnitrophota; class Gorgyraeia; order 2-01-FULL-45-10; family 2-01-FULL-45-10; genus JAMWCX01. The sequence goes on from CAYGRZ010000002.1 coordinate 70,289, forward strand.
GGGATGCGACGCTCGTCGTCCGCGCCGGTTTGCATACGCCCACCACATTCATCGAAGACCTGGTGCTAAAGAAGAGCGCCTGGATAACGCGGAAGATCGCCGAAGTGGCCGGACGGCCGAAGCCGTTTCCCAGAAAATTTGCGGATGGCGAGCACTTCCCGTACCTGGGGAATACCTATCCTCTTGCAATTGTCGATGATACGGAAGCCCCGCTTTCGCTGGCGGACGGATTCATCATGTCGAGGCGCTCGCTCCCGGCGGCCAGGCAAGTCTTTGTCGGCTGGTACCGGGAGAAGGCGTGTGCGAAGATAAAGGAAAGGCTCGACCTGTATGCTTCCCTCTCCGGTATCAGGTACGGCAGGTGCACTATAACAGGCGCCCAGAGCCGCTGGGGATCGTGCACGGCAAGGAATACGGTTAATTTCAGCTGGCGCCTGATTCTGGCCCCGCTCCATGTGGTCGATTATGTCGTCGCACATGAGCTCGCGCATATCGAGCGGAAGGACCATTCGCGGCATTTCTGGAACAGGGTTAATGACATTTTCCCCGGATACCGCGAAAGCGAGCAATGGCTGAAAGATCACGGCGATTCGCTGGGGCTGTGACGGATGAAAGAGGAGTCGGGGGCATTGAACTATTAATTAATAATGGTAGCTAATGCGGCGCCGTGCGCGGTATAATAATGCCGATGGCGAAGAAGATAAAGACGCACAAGAAACACAGGGTATGCAGGATTCGCGGGTGCGAGCAGATATTGAGCATATATAACGCAGACACCTACTGCCATGCCCATCAGATCACCAACGCGAGCCAGGTGCCCGTGCTGGCTAACGCCAGGAATTAAGCCTGCGCCACGTACTATGACTTCAGGCATATCCCGAGCATATTTTCGCTTGGGATTTTGTATGCGCCGCCCATAGTACTGTGATTTTACCATAGTGGAAAAATGTCAGAAAAAAGTGGATTTAGCATCTATACAATGGATGAGGCCGGTGTAAAATATACGTGGAGACAAGCTTCTTAAATAGGGGAGGTCAGTATGGCCGGAAAAACCAAAGCGATAAACGCAGTGGACGAGTTTCTTTCATTGGCATGGATCTTCCTGTTGAGCGTAGTGGTCGTGAAAGACAACACGGCCTGGGGGGTAATGGCGTCGGCGGCGATCTTTGTCGCCTGTTATCTGATCTTCTTGGCGGCGCGCTTTATCTTCATGAGAAAATAGTCAGGCGAGACTGCACACTGGAAATCCCAGGCGAATTTTCGCTTGGGATTTTGTGTGTTCGGGAGTATAATCCTTGACATATGGCCCTGATGGCATATGGAAGCTAACGCGCATTTTTTAGGAGGAGAGTATGGTTAATTTTAATATTGAGCGGAGAAAGTACCTGCGGTATGACACGGAGATGAAAGTGTATTTTCGTGTCAAGTACGATATCGAGACGAGGGTCAAGTTCAAGGTCCTGGAAGACGAGACCGAGCACAAATATTCCGGGTTATGCAAGAATGTGAGCGTCGAAGGTCTCTGTTTTGTCTCGAAGAAGAAATTGAATGTAGGCGACCTGCTGCTGCTCGAGGTCTATGAGCCGATCATCAAGGGCCCCGTCGTCATGGAGGGGCAGGTCAGGTGGAGCAGGAGGCTCCCCGGCGAAGACGGCGCGGAAGACGTCTACCACACGGGCGTCAGGCTCGTCCTGGTGAATGGAAAGTCGGTCCCGGATTCCATCCATCTTGATAGTAAATACAAGGTCGCCTGGAGCATCGTCCTGGACTCTTTGTTCGGCAATTTCGCGGCGATGGTGCGGAAGCTTAAAAAAAGGAAATGGGGCAGGGCCCGCGCGGTATCGCCCCGCAAGGGCAACAAGCAGGCGAGATAGGACGCCTGCATATATGAGCCAACCGGTAATGCACGGGCCGACGTTATTCAGCGAATTTGACATTCATCTTTTCAGGGAAGGCAGCCACCACCGCCTCTACGAAAAGCTCGGCTCTCACCTGATGGCCGTGAAGGGGACGCTCGGCGTCTACTTTGCCGTCTGGGCTCCCAACGCCGAATATGTTTCGGTCGTCGGAGACTTTAACGGCTGGGATACGCTCTCGCATCCTCTCGCCGTGCGGTGGGACGGTTCGGGCATCTGGGAGGGCTTCATCCCCGGCATAGGCAAGGGGACGCTCTACAAATATTATCTGCGTTCAAAATTCAACGGTTATACCGTCGAGAAGGGCGACCCGTTCGCGCTGTACTGGGAAGCGCCCCCGAAGACCGCCTCGGTGGTCTGGGACCTCGAATACAAATGGAATGACCGCGCCTGGCTTGACAAGCGAGCGCAGCGTAACAGCCTCGATTCACCGATGTCCGTATATGAAGTCCATCTTGGGTCGTGGAAAAGGATACCCGATGAAGGCAACCGCCGCCTCACGTACCGGGAGCTCGCCCCGCAGCTCGCCGATTACGTAAGCCAGATGGGATTCACGCATGTGGAATTGATGCCCGTCATGGAGCATCCGTTCTACGGCTCATGGGGATACCAGATCTGCGGGTATTTCGCGCCGAGCCACCGCTACGGGACGCCGCAGGATTTCATGTACTTCGTCGACTATCTCCATAAGAAAGGGATAGGCATCATCCTCGACTGGGTGCCGTCGCATTTCCCCGGCGACGAGCACGGCCTCGCCTATTTTGACGGCACGCACCTCTACGAGCACGCGGACCTGCGCAAGGGTTTCCAACCCGACTGGCACAGCTTCATCTATAATTACGGCCGCAACGAGGTGCGCAATTTCCTCATCTCGAACGCGATGTTCTGGTGCGACAAGTACCATGCCGACGCCCTCCGGATCGACGCCGTCGCCTCGATACTCTATCTCGATTATTCCAGGAAGACGGGCGAGTGGATCCCGAACCAGTTCGGCGGCCGGGAGAATCTCGAGGCGGTGGGCTTCCTCAAAAAACTGAATGAGAGCGTGTACCACGATTTCCCGTCGGTCCAGATGATCGCGGAGGAGTCGACCGCGTGGCCGATGGTCACCAAGCCCACCTACCTGGGAGGGCTGGGGTTCGGGATGAAGTGGAATATGGGATGGATGCACGACACGCTCGAGTACATGTCGAAAGACCCCGTCTTCCGCAAGTATCACCACGGCACGTTGACGTTCAGCCTGCTGTACGCGTTCACGGAGAACTTCATGCTCCCGCTGTCCCACGACGAATGCTCCCACGGCAAAGGGTCGCTCTTAAGCAAGATGCCGGGCGACCACTGGCGGAAATGCGCGGGGCTGCGCCTTCTCCTGGGATACATGTGGATGCACCCGGGCAAAAAACTCCTCTTCATGGGCGGGGAATTCGGGCAGGCCCAGGAGTGGCAGCATGACCAGAGCCTCGACTGGCACCTCCTCCAATATCCCGAGCACGCGGGGATCCGGCGCTGGGTGAGCGACCTTAACAATTTCTATAAAAATGAGCCGGCGCTCTATGAGGTCGATTTTTCATATGACGGGTTTGAATGGATGGACGTGAATAATTACGAGGAGAGCGTCATCTCGTTCCTCAGGAAGAGCCGGTCTCATCCGTCAGAGACGGTGCTTGCGGTGTGCAATTTTACGCCGGTGCCGAGGTACAATTACCTTGTCGGCGTCCCGTTCGACGGTTTCTGGAAAGAGGTATTGAATAGCGACGCGCACGAGTACGGCGCCAGCGGCCAGGGTAATATGGGCGGCCGCGAAGCTGCCCCTACGCCATGCCACGGAAAGCCTTTCTGCCTGTCGCTGACGCTCCCGCCGCTGGGCATCGTGGTCCTGAAGCGCCAGGCGACGAGGGAGAAATAATTTGACAAAGCGCGCCGGGGGGCATATTGTAATGAAACCCAACAAGGAGGAACGATGAGATATTTATATGCGGTAGTGATGCTGGCCTCAGGGCTTTTATTCGGTATCACAGAGGCGCTCTCGGCAGATGCGGCCATACACAACGGCAGCAAGGTCGCGTTCGCCTACACGCTCACCGTCGACGGCAAGGTCGTCGACACGTCGGAAGGAAGGACGCCGCTTGAGTATACCCAGGGTGACGGCAAGATGATCCCGGGACTGGCCAAACAGCTGGAAGGATTGAGGGCCGGCGACGAGAAGAGCGTCGTATTGAAGCCGGAAGAGGCGTACGGCAGCCCCAATCCGGCCGCGATCAGAGAGATCCCGCTGTCGCAGCTGCCGTCACAGCCCAAGCCTCAGGTGGGGATGATGCTGCAGGTCCAGAATAAACAGGGCCGGGTCTTTCCCGCGCGGATCACCGATATAAAGGATGACAAAGCTCTCATAGACTTAAACCACCCGCTGGCGGGTAAGACGCTGAACTTCAAGGTCAAGATCGTTTCGGTGACGTAGAAACCGCCGGCCGTAAAGTCTCAGGCATATTTTGCTTGGGACTTTTTGTTTTCGGGAGTATAATTCTGGTAGCACACCGGTACCGTTATCAAGAAGGGAGAAAAAATGAGAGCACGTAACTGCAGCGTGATGGTGGTAGTGCTGGCCCTGGCGGCCATGGGCATGGGCGGGTGCGCGACCCCCGGTGACTGGGCCAAAGAGATAATCGGTGTTTCGACCAGGCCGATCGAGGACGCAAGGCCGGGCGCCCTCGTCAAGGTGTTCGAGAGCGGCTACAAGGCCTGCTACGAAAAGACGGAAGCCGTGCTGAAAAAGATGTCGCATGTCTCGATCTATGCGAAGACCGACGTGATGATCGCCGTCTACTGGACGCGCATCAACACCACGCCCGTCGGGGTCTTCTTCACGCAGGTGGACGCGTCCCACACGAAGGTCGAGGTGGCGTCCCCGAGCACGACCGGCAAGGAGTGGGTGGCACAGAACGTTTTTGCGGGAGAAGCGCTGGCCGAGGCGCCGCTCCAGAAATTCGATTAACCGGCTATGAAGCTGACGATATCGGTAGCGCAAGTCAGGGTGGCGCAGTCGAGGCCCGAAGAGAACCTCCGGAAGGGAGAGTCGCTCATCGCCGAGGCCGCGCGCAGGAAGAGCGGCCTCATCTGCTTCCCCGAGATGTGGACGACCGGTTTCAATTGGGCGGAGAACGAGCGCCGCTCGCGCGACCACGAGAAGACGATCGACCGCATCGGCGGGCTGGCGAAGCGTTACGGGATCTGGGTGAGCGGATCGACGCTTGCCTTAAACGAGCAGGGCACGGTATCGAATACGCATATCCTGTTCGGCGCCGACGGCAACAGGAAGGGCACCTACCGCAAGGCGCACCTCTTCAGCATGCTCCATGAGGAGCGGCATGTCACCGCCGGCAACACCCTGTCGGTCGTCGATACGCCGTGGGGCCCGACGGGACTGGCGGTCTGTTACGATATCCGCTTTCCCGAGCTCTTCCGCTCCTATGCCCTGATGGGCGCCAGGATCATACTCTCACCGATGGCCATGCCCCACCCGAGGCTGGAGCACTGGAAGGTGCTCGTGCGCGCCCGCGCGATCGAGGACCAGCTCTATATGGTCGGGGCGAACCAGGTGGGCAGCGAAGACTTCGGCCCCGGCAACACCCTGACCTATTTCGGCCACTCATGCATCATCGATCCCTGGGGCGAGACGGCCGCCGAGGCGGGCGAGACGGAAGAGCAGCTCATTACCGCGACCGTCGACCTCGCGCGCGTCGACGATATCCGCGCGAAGATGCCGGTCCTGAAGGACCGCCGGCCGGAACTGTACGGCTTATGAAAATAACTTTCCTCGGGACGAACGGATGGTATGACACGGAGACGGGGAATACCCCCTGTGTCCTCGCCGAGACCGGCGAGCAGTATATCGTCTTCGACGCCGGCTTCGGGTTCCGCAAGGTAAAAGATATCGTCATCACCGAAAAACCGGTCCTTCTCTTCATCAGCCACCTCCATCTCGATCATCTGATCGGCCTCCACACGCTGCCGCTCTTCAAGTTCAGGCAGGGCATCGACATCTACGCGCCGAAAGGCATCATCGGCGGCCTTCGCGGTTTCCTGAAGAGGCCGTTCACGTCGCCGCCGCTCATGCTCCGGACCAAACTGCGCTTCCATACCTTAGGCGGCAAGGAGGGCTTGCCGTTCGCGTTCGAGATGAGGAAGCTGCGCCATTCCGTGCCGTGTTACGGCTACCGCCTCGAACTTGAGGAGGGGACGCTTGCCTACTGCACCGATACCGGCGTGTGCGCCAACTTAAAGCGCTGTGCCGCCGGCGCGGACCTCCTCATCACCGAATGCGCGATGAGGCCGGGAGATACATCGCCGAACTTTTTCCACCTTACGCCCGAGAGCGCCGCGAGGGCCGCGCGCGAGGCGCCCGCGAGGATGCTTGCACTCTTCCATTTTGATCCGGGCAAGTATCCGACGTTTGACCGCCGCAGGGAAGCGGAGGCCGCCGCGAGGAAAATCTTCCCGGACACGGTCGCCGCGAACGACGGGACCGTCATCGAGATCTAATATGAAGAAAGCGCTGATAATAGCGGCTATCCTTATCGTCCTGGCCCTGGCGGCGCTGGCGGTATTCATCCTCACATTCGATATCAACAGGTACAAAGACGCGCTCGCCTCGCAGCTTGAGTCGGTGACGGGTAATCCCGTCGAGATAGGCGCTCTCGCGCTCTCCTGGAAAGGCCAGATCGTCATGGAGGTCGATACCTTCAGGATATGCGACCGCCAGACCCGCGAGACGCTGCTGTCGTTCGAGGCAGCGAACGCCACAGTCCAGCTCATACCTCTTCTCCAGAAACGTTTTGAGATCTCATCGATATCCCTGACCCGTCCGATGCTCCACATCATCCGGACGAAGGACGGCCGGATAGAGGTGCTCGGCTATACCCCGAAGCCGGAGGCCGCCGCCGAACAAGGTCCTGCAGCCCGAGCCGCGAAGCAGGCGGTTGTTGCCGGGCCGGCGCTTGCGCTCGATATCGCCGCGTTCGATATACGGCAGGGCACGCTCAGGTTCCAGGACATGATGATCGATCCTCCGTCGGATGTGACGGTGCAAAGCGCCGACATTTCCGTGAAGAACATCTCTCTTACCCGCCCGGTCAGCTTCAATGCTGTGATGGCTCTCGCCGGGAAAGCGCAGAACATCTCCGCATCAGGCACTGCCGGCGGGTTCGCGATACGGCAGCCGTACTTAAAGGATTTTAACGGCCGCTTCGATCTCGGGACTATCGGATACGACGAACTCATGAAAGCCCTTCCGCAGCTTCGCGCGGCGGGAGTGCGCGAAGGGGTGAGGGGTGTCCTTACCCTGAAAGTGCGGGACCTCGCGTTCGCAGATAATAAGATCTCAAAGTTATCCGCCGACGTGACATTCGTCGATGGCCGCCTCGCACTCACGCAACTGCGCACGCCGCTCGAGAACATGGACCTGACCGCATCGATAGAGGGCGATACGATGACGGTGAAGTCCTTCTCCGGCACTCTTGCGAACGCGGGCATGAAGGGTTCCGGCAGGATAGACGGGATATCTGCCGCGCCGAGAACGACCCTCCAGACCACGATGGAGATCCGCGGGCTTAAGAAGTTCCTGGCGACGATGGCAGCCTCCGACCAGACGATCGACGGAAACTTAAAGATCACGTTTGACGGAACGGCGGCGGGATCGGCGTGGGAAGATATCTCGAGGACGCTTGCCGGTACGGGAACGCTCACGCTCGATAGGGGCATGATCATCAACAGCAATATGATGCGGCAGGCGCTGGGCTCGCTCACGCTCTTCCCGGGACTTGCCGACGCGGTGCAGTCTGCCGCGCCCGAACTGCGGCAGCCGATGAACCAGAATTACACGCTCCTGAGATCGTTCAGCCAGTCCTATAGAGTGGAAGGCAGTTACATCATACTGCCGGAATTATATATCGCGACCGACTTTTTTGACCTGCGCGGCACGGCGAAGGTATCGTTCACCGGCGACCTTTCGGGCAGTGGCCTTATCCGTTTCGCGCCGCAGATCTCCGGCCGGATGATCGCCATTCTTCCGCAGATGCAGTATCTTGCCGACGGCCAGGGCCTCGTCGGGTTCCCGATAGCCTTCAAGGGGGGTGGTGGCGGCTTCAAGGTGATACCGGATATGAATTATATCGCGCAGAAGGTCGCTGTCCAGACGGCGCAGGACGCGCTGGCGGATCTCCTGACCAAGTCGGGCGGGAAGAAAGAAGGAGCCGGGGCCGCTCCTGCCGGGCAGACGAAAGCGCCCAAGATCAAGGATCTGCTGAAGGCGTTGATGAAAGAAGAGTAGCCGCAGCGGCTACCGGAGCTGGCGGCGCATCCGCCAGATCTTCCTGATCGACTCGAAGAATATGATGACGACGAGCGCGGTCATGATTATGGAGAGTGTGGCGTTCAGGTTGCCCTGGAAGGTGTGTTTCGGCAGGTAATTTCCCGTCACGTTCTCGACGCCGGCCGCGACGGTCGTCACGAACATGAAGACCGCCGGGACGAACGTGATGAGCCCGTAGGCCCGCCGCCGCGAATGTTTCAGGATATACACCGTCCCCACCGATAATGCCAGTGTCGCCAGGAGCTGGTTCGCCACCCCGAACATCGGCCAGATCGTCGTGATGTCGCCGTTAAAGACCAGGTATCCCCACAGGAAGCTTATCGCCCCGCCGCTTAAGATTATCGCCGGTAGTTTCGTGCTCTTCCACCTCGGCAGGCCGAGCTTGATCAGCTCGTCGACGATATACCGCGCCACGCGCGTGCCCGTGTCGACGGTGGTGAGGATAAAAAGCGCCTCGAACATGATGGCGAAATGGTACCAGTAGCCCATGAGGCCCTTCATGCCGGGGATGGATGAGAGTATGAGCGACATGCCCGCCGCAAGCGAGACCGCCCCTCCCGTCCTGCCCGCGAGCGTCTCGCCCGCCATCCGCTCGAGATCCGCAAGCTGCGTCACATTGAACCCGAGCTTATGGAACACCTCGACGGGAACGTTGATCGCGAAATAATCGCCCGGCAGGAGCACCGTCGCGGCAATGAGCGCCATGACCGACACGACCGCCTCGACGAGCATCGCGCCGAACCCGAGCATCCGGATATCCGATTCCTTGTTGATCATCTTCGGCGTCGTGCCGGAAGCGACGAGTGAGTGAAAGCCGCTTATGGCGCCGCAGGCTATCGTGATGCAGACGAACGGCCAGACCTTGCCCGGTATGATCGGCCCGCCGCCGTGGATATAGGGCGTCACAGCGGGCATCTTCAGCTGCGGGTTCACGATAAAGATGCTTACCGCAAGGAGCGCGATCGTCCCGATCTTCATGTATGAGCTTAAGTAATCGCGCGGGCACAGGAGGAGCCACACCGGCAGTACCGACGCGATGAAGCCGTAGACGGGGAGGATGACCGACAGTGTGGGACGCGAGAAGAGGAAAAAGTGGCCGAGGGAAGATCTCGCCAGCGGTTCGCCCAGGACGACGCCGATGAGAACTATCGCGACGCCGATGATCGACGCCTCGACGACCCTGCCCGGCCGAAGGCGGTACATGTATAACGCCATCATTAGTGCCGCCGGTATCGTCATCGCGATGGTGAATGTCGCCCACGCGCTCTCGCAGAGCGCGTTCACTACGACGAGCGCCAGTCCCGCCAGCGCCGTGACGATGATGAAGAGGATCGCGAACCCCGTTATGACGCCGGCCGTCTTCGACACGTTTTTTCTGGCGAGCCTGGTGAGCGACAGGCCCTTCGTCCGCACGGAGGCGAAGAGGATCACCATGTCATGGACCGCGCCCCCGATGACGGCGCCGATCAGTATCCAGAGGAACCCCGGCAGGAAACCGAACTGCGCGGCCAGCACCGGGCCGACGAGCGGGCCGGCGCCCGATATCGCCGCGAAATGGTGGCCGAAGAGGACATAGCGGTTCGTGGGGTGGTAGTCCCTGCCGTCCTTGAATGTATGGGCGGGCGTCCGGATCCGGTCATTGGCGACCAGCACCTTCGTGATGATGAATTTCGCGTAAAATCGGTACGCCAGCGCGAATACGAGCATGGCGACCACGAGCAATGTCAGGGCGTGCATAGATGAATAAGGTAATGTAAAACGGGGCCGGTGTCAAGAATTCTTGCGGTTACTTGCCGCCGGCTAAAGGATCGCGAAAATCTTCCGGGTCCTGCCGCTCGGTCGCCTTTCGGCGCTTGCGCGGGGTTCACAATTAACACGCTGACAGGCGGGTGTCTGTACTGCCCCATCCCGCGCTTCGCGCCTCAAGGCTGGACCGAGCGTCACCCGTAAGATTTTCGCTTGCATATGGTGATAGCCGCAATGCCCAAAAGTTCCGCCGCCCATTCCCCTTAAGAAAGATTTTCGGCTTTCGTAGAGTAACGGAACTTTCGGATGCGTGCCGCATCAAACCAAGCCCGGAGGCCTGGGTGTTGAGCGGGGCCTAAAAATTGCGAGCGGGCATGGATTTTTAGCCCTTGATACCTATTACATGCTAAAAAGAGCGAGCAATTTTTCGGAGTGTGGTTTTCCTCGCAGGGGAAAACCACACGTCCACGCGAGGCACCCAGGCCGCAAGGGCTTGCTCTACTATGTGCAAGGCACCTCCCGAAAGTAAACGCTCTCAAGAAGCCGAAAATCTTTCCCTCCCATGTTTTTGCTTGGCGTTTTCGCCTCTGGGGGTTATAATTATTGCACAAAGAGGGCTCATGAAACGATCAAAAACCGTTCGAACGGTACGCGTGATACTCCTGACGCTGTGCGCGGCAAGTTTTATCCTCGTCGCCGGGCAGGCATGTTTCTACATGACTTCCTTGAACGAGCTCTCGCGTTCGGCCGACACCATCATGTCGATAGAAGCGACACGGGCCGTCGAGCAGCTCACCGTGCAGCTTCGCAAGGCCGGCCCCGCGGGCCTCACGCCCGACGCCCTTGCCGATATCTGCGGCTCTTTCAGGTTCGGCGATACCGGCTACGGATATCTCCTGTCCCGCGACGGAAAGTTCCTCTACCATCCGATACATGACGCCGTCGAGTCGCAGAGGACGATATTCGAGATCCTCTCGGAGCGCAAAACACCGCAGGCCGAGAAGATCATCGATGTCACCAGGAAGGCGCTGGCCGGCCACGCCGTCTCGCACGACATCACTAATCCCGAAACAGGCCAGCATTTCAGGCTGCTGTACCGCCCGGTCGCGGATACGGGCTGGGTGCTCGCCGCGGTCTTTTCGAAAGACGAGATGTCTGCCGACGGCGGGTTCCTGCGCAGGATGAAGATGTGGGCGGCGCTCTGGCTCGTCCTGTTCCTTACGCTCTCCATCGCTGTGCTCGTCCGCGTCTATGAGATGGAGCCGTGGAAGCTCTGGCTGATCGCCGCCACGTTCTCCATCATGAGCGCGCTCGGCGCGCTCTTCATCTGGTACCTGACGCTCTCGGCGCCGCTCATAGAAGAGAAGGACAAGCTCATCTTTAACGACACGGTCTCGCTCAAGGCGTTCGTCAACGACCACTCGAGGACGATGCTGCGTCTCGGCAAGAGGCCGCCCGCCTACATACCCACCGGCATCTATATACAGTCGCTCGAATTCACCGGCGCCAACGACCTTGATGTGACGGGCTATGTCTGGCAGCACTACACCGACGGCCTCCATGACGCCGTCACGCGGGGTTTCATAATGCCGGAGGCGCGCGACCTCACCGTAAAGGAAGCCTACCGGCGCAAGGCAGGCACAACCGAGGTCATAGGCTGGTATTTCGAGGCGGTCATACGCCAGCGGTTCGATTATTCGAGGTATCCGTTCGACAGGCCGAACATATGGATATGGCTGCGCCCCTCGGACTTCGCGAATAATGTCGTCCTCGTGCCGGACCTCGCCGCATACAAATTCCTGGCACCCTCCTCGCTGCCGGGGCTGCAGGAAGAGGTGGCACTCCCCGGCTACACATTTCTCGGAACGTTCTTTGACCGCGAATTCCATCTCAGGCGGACCAATTACGGCATGCAGCTCCGGGGCCGGATGGACCGCGTGCCGGAACTCTACTACAATATCATCGTCAAGCGCAACTTCCTGACGCCGTTCGTCGCGAGGCTCTTCCCGCTCTTCATCATGTTCTCCATACTCTTCGTCGTCCAGCTCATGTTCTCCCATGAGGATGAGAAGAAGAAGGCATTCGGGTTCAACGCGCTCGCGGTCATGGGCGTCGTCATCACGTTCTTCTTCTCGACGCTTCTTTCGCACAATAACCTGAGACAGGAGCTGGGCGCCGACAAGATCATCTTCATAGAGAACTTCCATTTCATCGCGTATTCCATCCTCCTCCTGGTGGCGATAAAGACGCTCCTTTTCATGGGAGGAAACCCGTACCGTTTTGTTCAGTATCGGAACGGCCTTATACCGAAACTGCTGTATTGGCCCTTATGTACGGGCCTGGTGTTCGTCATAAGCTTTGTGAGTTTTTATTAGAAAGAGGAGATCATGAAGACAGTCAAATTCATTATCGCGGCAGCCGTGCTGCTGTGCGCGGCAACCTCGCTGGCCGCCGGCGGCGTGAGGGTGATGGTCATACCGTTCGAGGACAAGGCCGGAGAGCTGAAAGGCGTCGAGGATGACCTGACCGCCGCCGCGGTCGAGGAAGTGAAGTTATCGGGCAGATATACCTATATATCGCCCGACCAGTATGCCGAGAACTGGATGAAAGACGTGAAAGAGGGTGAGAAGAAACTCTTCGGGGCCGACATGGCGTCAGAACTGAAGGACTTGAAGAGGCTCAAACCCATGTTCGCCCATGACGAGCTCGGCAGTGTCGCCGAACACAGGGACCGCTGGGGCGTCGATCTCGTCATCGTTGCCGAGGTCCGCAAAGAAGGGGAGGCGCTGAAACTCTACTCGGAAATAATCGGCATGAATACGGGCAGGTTCTATACCGCAAGCGGCGAGTGCCAGCCGGGCCTCATGAAAGACGAGGTCAAGCGGCAGACGCACATGCTGATGGCGAAGGGCGACGCCGTCCAGGAGATCGCCGCGGACAGGCAGCTCGACCCCGTGATGTCGATCGTCGTGTACGAGATGAAGACCTCCGGGGGCGGGGATCTCCTGCTCGTCGCCGATTACACCGCGCGCCGGCCGGACCCGGAGCTCCAGAACCTGGATATCATGCCGAAGGATCCCGTGCGGGACGGCATCAAGTCATTAAAACTTGAATCGAACGAGAAGCGCCCGATCGAGTTCGCGTATCTTTACAAGGACGGACAGATCGAGAGCATCAATATATCCGCAACAGCGCCGGCCGTCACGTCAGCGGAGGAGTCGACCGAAAACCTGACCGTGCCGAGCGTGAGCGGCCATATCATCAATTTCACGCTCACATGGAAAGGCGGCGAATTGAAAGGAGTCCGCGCCGAACCCGCCCAGAACCCGTTTGGCGAAGTGAAATAGGCGTGCCCCACCGCCAGTGGAAGAGAATCAATAAAAAAGGGAAGATAACTATTTACAATCCTGGTGCTATAATAGTATAATATGGCCGTCGCACAGCGGACTATTTTTTTATTGGGAGGTATAATTTTCACATGGGCGACAAAAAGAAGATACTCCTCGTCGATGACGAGAAGGACCTGGTAGTGAATGTTACGATGAGGCTGGAGCACGCCGGCTACGAAGTCCTGCCCAGCTATGACGGTGTTCAGGCATTCGAGCAGGTACGCAAGGAGAAGCCCGACCTCATCATCCTGGACATCATGCTCCCGAAAATGGACGGGTACAAGGTCTGCGGGCTCTTGAAGAAGGACGCCCGCTATGCCAGGATCCCCATCATCATGTTCACGGCGAAGGCGCATGAAGCCGACGAGAAGCTTGCCCGTGAGGTGGGCGCCGATGCGTACATCGTCAAGCCGTTCGAGGCCGCCGTCCTTATGGCAAAGATCGCGGAGCTTCTGGCGTTGCATAAGGCCGAAGGCGACTATTCCATTGCGGGGGGGCAGGCATGACCACAAAGCATAAGAAATCGCTGGGCGAGAGCCTGGTCGATGCGGGATTGATAACCGCCGACCAGCTCAAGGACGCGCAGGCCGAGGAGCAGCGCTCGGGAAATCGCATGCGCAAGGTCGTCGTTCAAATGGGATTCATCGACGAGGGAGATTTGGTCGAGTTCCTGAGCGAAAATCTCGGCCTGCCGAGGATCGATCTGTCGAATTTTCTGGTGGACCAGAAGATAATAGAGCTGATCCCCGAGGAACTCGCCAGGAAGTATGAGCTGGTGCCGGTGCTCAAGATCGGCAACCGCCTGACCTGCGCGATGGTCGACCCGTGGAATATCTTCGCCCTCGACGAGATCGGCGCCAGGGCCAATCTTATCATCGAGCCCGCGGTAGCGACCGAGAACGAGATAAAGAAGGCCCTTAATGAATACTACGGCGTGAAGGGCTCGATGGAAAGCCTGATCAAGTCCATCGATACGGAAAGCGGCGCCGCGGACAAGATAACCATCGATTCCGAAAAAGATATCGATATCAAAAGGCTCCACGAGATGACCGAGGAGCCCGTCGTCATAAAGCTCGTCAACCTTGTCATCATGAAGGCGATCCAGGAGGGGGCCAGCGACATACATGTGGAGCCCGAGGATAAGACGCTCACGATAAGGCTCAGGGTCGACGGCGTACTGCACGCGATAGATTCGCCCCCCAAATACCTCCAGTCGGCGCTCCTCTCAAGGCTCAAGATCATGGCTACCCTGGATATCACCGAAAGAAGAGTCCCGCAGGACGGCAGGTTCACCATCAGGATCGAAGATAAGGCTGTCGATGTGCGCGTTTCGTCGGTGCCGACGATATACGGCGAAAATATAGTCCTGCGCCTCCTGGATGCCACCGGCACGGTGCTGCAGCTTACCGACCTCGGATTCCCGAAGACGGTCCTGGACAGGTTCGATAAGCTCATCACCCGGCCCCACGGCATCATCCTGGTCACCGGCCCTACCGGGAGCGGGAAGACCACGACGCTGTACGCGTCCCTCTGTAAAATAAATACCGTCGAAAAGAATATTATCACCATCGAAGACCCGGTAGAATATAAACTTGCCGGTATCCGGCAGATCCAGGTCAACCCGAAGGTAAATCTTACCTTCGCCAACGGCCTGCGCTCGATACTGCGGCAGGATCCCAATATCGTCATGGTCGGCGAGATCAGGGATCCCGAGACCGCCGAGATCGCCATCCATGCCGCGCTCACCGGCCATCTCGTCTTCTCCACGCTCCACACCAATGACGCGGCCGGCGCTATCACGAGGCTTGTCGACATGGGGGTCGAACCTTTCCTGGCGTCGTCTTCCGTCATCGGCGTCCTGGCACAGCGGCTGGTGCGCACGATCTGCCCGGACTGCAAGGAAAAGGGCGACAAGAAGTACGCGCCTTCCGCGGAGAGCCTGAAGGACCTGGGCCTGAGCCCGGACGATAAGATAAATTTCATCAAGGCGAAGGGCTGCCCGAAATGCCTGGATACCGGCTATAAAGGCAGGATAGGCATCTACGAGCTTCTGGCCGTCGACGACAGGATGCGCGCGGCAATCGTCGCCAAGACGCCGGCGGATGAGCTCAAAAAACTTGCCGTCGCCGCCGGGATGGTCACGCTGATGCAGGATGGTATCGAAAAGGTAAGGCAGGGCATCACGACCGTCGAAGAGGTATTGAGGGTGACCCGGGAGGAATAATGCCGACCTACACGTATAAAGCGCGTGATACCTCAGGCGCCTCCGTCAAGGGAAAGATCGAAGTTCCCAGCAGGGCGGAGCTCATTGAAAAGCTCCAGAAGATGGGCTACATGGCTACCCATGTCGCGGAGGCCGGCCCGGGCACCGGTCGGCTGGAGTCGCTCTTTGATAAATTTCAGTGGATAGGCAGCGGCGACAAGCTCATCTTCTATATACAGCTCTCCAATATGATCAATGCCGGCATTACGATATTGATGAGCCTTTCGACGCTGGCGAAGCAGATAGAGAGCAAGAAGTTGAAGGCCACGGTCGAGGATGTCACCCGTAAGGTCGAGGCCGGCAGCAGCCTTTCACAGGCGTTCGGATCGCACCCGGGCGTCTTCTCCAGGCTCTTCGTCAACATGGTCAAGGCGGGCGAAGTGAGCGGCAGCCTCGACACGGTCCTTTTGCGGTACGTCACGTTCTTTGAAAAAGAGGAGGACCTGAAGCAGAAAGTAAAAGGGGCGCTCTTCTACCCTCTTATACTCCTGTGTGCGGGCATCACCGTATCGCTTTTTATCGTAACGTTCGTCATACCTCAGTTTGCGGTGATATACCTCCACGCGGGAATAAAACTGCCCATCCCGACGCTGATAATGCTGGCGATCGGCACGATCATAAAGAGCTACTGGTACCTCGTCATTGCGTTCGTCGCCGCCGCGGTCTTCGGGATACGGCATTATGCCGGGACGGATAAGGGCACGCTTTTTATCGATACGGTGAAGCTTAAATTACCAATCACGGGGCCGCTCTACCGCAAGGTGATCATCTCGAGGTTCGCGAGGACCCTTGCGACCGTTTCGGGAAGCGGTATCCCGATCCTGGTAGCGCTTGATATCACTAAAGAGGTGGCGGGTAATGTCGTGATAGAGCGCGTTATCCAAAGCGCCCAGGTATACGTGGAAAAAGGCGAGCGCATCGCCGAACCGCTGAAAATGAGCGGCGAATTCCCCGAGGATGTGGTCCAGATGGTACTGGTGGGAGAAGAAACCGGGACCCTGGACACGATGCTGAACAAGGTCGCCGATTTTTACGATATGGCCATCGATTACGCCGTAAAGAAATTGACCGTGGTCATCGAGCCATTGTTCCTGCTGGTGCTGGGCGCCATGGTGGGGCTCATCATGGCGTCGATGCTCTTGCCGATCTTTGACATGGTAAAGACGATACATCATTAAGGGGAGGAGGTGCGATGGCGAAGAAGGGCTTCACGATCATCGAGCTTCTGATCGTGATCTCCGTGGTGGCGATCCTTATCGCTATGGCCGTGCCGCGGTTCAAAGGGATACAGGAAGAAGGCAATGTCGCCAGGGCAAAAGGTGACGTGAGGACGCTTCTGATCGCGGTAGAAAGTTACCGTATGCATGGAAACGGCTTACCCGGCAGCCTGAGCGCTCTCATAGCCTCTACGACCAAGCCGAACATGGTCGGCTCAAGCCTTCCGAAAGATCCCTTCAAGAGCGGATCTGATTACGGCTATGGGATGTCTCCGGGTAAGCTCTACTATGTTATCTGGTCAGCCGGTCCGTCGGGAAGCGATACCGCAAGCGTTGCGGACAGCGGCGACGTAACGCTGTCTTCTACGGATACCATTTACGCAAGTGACGGTAAGATATAAGTTTTTTGCGTCGGGACTGGCCTGGCGCATACGTGTAAGAGAGTAAAAAAAAGGAGGTGCGGCAATGTTAAGGTTATGGAATAAGAAAGGGTTCACGATCATCGAGCTCCTGATCGTGATCACCGTGATCGCGATCCTGATCGGGATAGCGCTTCCGCGGTTCAGGGGGATACAGGAAGAAGGTAATTCCGCCAAGGCGAGAGGCGAGATGAGGACGCTCCAGACGGCCATAGAAAGCTATAACATGCACAAGGGCAGTATGCCCACGGCCCTGGGCGACCTCATTCTTACCACCACCAAGCCCAATATCGTCGGCTCGGCTCTTCCAAAAGATCCTTTCAAGCCCACGGCTGATTACGTTTATAATCAGTCTCCGAGCAAGATGTACTATACCGTTTCTTCGGTAGGCCCCACCGGAAGCGACACTGCCACTGTCGATGACACAGGCAAGGTGACAACGTCTTCTACCGACGTCATCTACGCGAGTAACGGCACCAAGTAGCGACTGAGTAATGTATCGGATTTGCCGCTTATCGCAAGAAGCGGTAAGCGGCAAATCAAATTGTGAGAAAAGATGAAATTCGGAAAACGGGGATTTACATTATTTGAAGTGCTTACCACCATAATCATTTTTGTGGTGGTTATTATCGCATTGATAGAGGTATTTAACGTCGGCATCTTCGGCTCCGGCGATGTGGAGAACATGCGGATAGCTTCCGGCATCGCGCAGGCGAGGATGGAGGCCCTCAGGAGTGCTTCATTCGCGTCGGTAGTCGGCTCTTCCGCCGCGCCCGATGCGAATTTCCCGAATTTCAGCGTTGAAGTTACAGTGGCGCCATCGCCGACGGCCGATCCTAAGACGGTGACGGTGAAGGTCACTTGGACGTACAGGGGAAGCGACGTCGATATCACCCTGACTACTTTGAGAACGCGGTATTCCGATACGTGACAGGATGGCATGAGTAAAGGACTGACGCTGGCAGAGATGTTGATAGTAATAGGGATGCTCATCGTCCTCGTAGGGATGGTGATGTATATATTCCATGTGATCCTCTTCAGCTGGGTGTCCGAGGAGGCAAGGGCCGGCCTCGGTATAGAGCTCGACAGGGCGGTAAATATGATAGCAAAAGACGTGAGAGAAGCGGCGGAAAGCACCCCGCAGGCCATTAAATGGCGTTATCCTCAGGAAATACGGTTCGCCGTCGTTGCCGACAGCGACAGGTACCCGGACGGCACTCCCAAACCGAACTTTTTTCACTATTATATATATTATTTTTATAACGCCAACGACAGGTATCCAAATGCTTTTACCCAGAGCGCATACGACCTTAAGAGATACCAGTTTACCAATGTGACGGGGAATGACCCGAACACGGGGACGTTCACGTATGGCGCAGGGCAGATAGTGGCAAACCAGGTTCTTCCCCCCATTGCTACTACGGCGATCCCCAAGCCGGGCCTTTCTGTTAACGGTGATACCGTCACCATCGACCTCAGCATTACCAGGGACAGCGAAACGATGAGGGTGCAGACCGACGCTATCCCAAGGAATATACAATGAAAAAGTTCGGAAATAAAAAAGGCATTGTCCTTATCCTCTCCTTTATCATGATGGCCGTCACCGCGGTCATAGTCTTCGTTTTTCTATATGTGGTGACGGCGCAGGTGAGAAGCGTGACAAGCTACGCGGACCGCGCGAAGGCGTACTGGCTGGCAGAGGCAGGAACGCAGCGTGCAGTGAACGAGTTGCGCAAGCCAGGGAATATCTACCTCAACAACCCTTCCGCATTAAAGCTGCCGAACCAGAGCCTGGCGGGCTCGCAGGGGGTCTATTCCGTAGACGACGTCAGGTACGCTACGGACGCATCCGGGGGTACTATCATTAACAGGTACATCATCACATCGAAAGGCGCGATAGGAAATGAGGAGCGGACGATACGGTCGATATGGACGATCGAGTCACAAAGCCGTTTTCATTGGGCATCGTTCGCGGGAGGCGGGTCAGGGTACGGCGTGAACCTCATAGGCCTTGTGAGGACCGACAGCTATGACTCGACGAAAGGCGCGTATAACGCGTTATTGCCGGACGGCACCCGGAATATAGGCCATAACGGCGACATTGGCACCAACGCGGATATCAGGACATTCGGCTGGGTCAATATCGACGGAGACGCAGCGACCGGCCCTGCAGGCACGTACAATAAGCCTGGCGAGGTGACCGGCACCATTGCCCATAACGCTAACGAGACGTTGCCGCCGGTGACGGTGCCGGCCGCGCTTACGAGTCTCCCGTCGAGCGGGGACCTGACGATGATCGGCGACCAAAACCAGACCCTGCCCGCAGGCGATTACAAATATTCCGGAATAAATCTCCTGGGCAACAACACCCTGACCATAACAGGGCCCGCAAATATCTATACTACCGGCACCGTGCTCATAGGCGGCAGGTCGGCTATCAACGTAACCGGCACAGGCCCGGTGAAGATATACAATGACAAGAGCTTCAATGTCATCGGATTAGGCGTGATCAATACCTCCCAGAACCCGGCGAACTTCCAGATCTACGGCACCAGCGCGAACAGCTGGATAGCGTATCTGGGGGCTGTCGCGTTCTACGGCACGATCTATGCGCCAAATGTGGACGTGGTCCTCGGCGGCGCGATGGGGATGTACGGCGCGTTCATATCCGATACGATGAGCATAATCGGCCTGGGCGGCGTCCATTATGACGAGTCCTTGCTCAATTCGGCGAACAACCTTGATCCGCAGATGGTGACTGCCATCGCGGCGACGCAGGAAGATTATCATGAATTTTGATACGCGAACACAGAAAGCGGATAACTGATGGCCTCTAAGGTATTTTCCAAAAAGGGCGATGTCGTCGGGCTCGATATAGGGTCTTCGTCCGTAAAGATGGCCTATTTTATCCAGAAACCCGAAGGCCTGAGCCTGGCCGGGGCATGGATAAAAGAGATCGGTGTAACCGCTGACCCGGCAGTCTATGACAGGGAGATGCTGCGTGCCTTACAGGGATTATTCACTGACCCTGCCCTTAGAAGATCAAGGGTTATCGTTAACATCAACTGCCCGCAGACGAGCATAAAAAAGATGACGGCGCCCGTCATGCCCGCGGATGAACTGCGCGAAGCCATAAAGCTGGGGGCGAAGAGCCATTTTTCGTTCCCCGTAGACGAGTCTCTTCTGGATTTCGAAATAACGGGGGATACCGTCGAAAAAGGTATCAAAAAATACGAGATAGTCGTGACGGCCTGCCCGAAAAAAACGTCCGACAAATATATGTCTTTGCTTGATAAGGCGGGAATTACGCCGTCGTCGTTCATCACCACGTCGTATGCGCTGCAAAAAATGGCCGGCCAGCTTTATGCCGCCGACGACACAGCGAGGTGTTTTATTGACATGGGGGAGTCGTGCACGGAATTGGTTATAGCAATAGGCAGGCATCTCCTCTTCAGCCGTAAGATCAATGTCGCCGGAAGTGATTTCACGCAGGCCCTCACGGGTGTGCTGGTCTCCGACAGGGGCAAGATACAGCTCACATTGGATGAGGCTGAAAAGATAAAGCGGGAGGTCGGGATCCCCCCGGAGGCAAGCCCGAAGATCGTCATGGGCAAGATCACCGTTACCCAGATCCTTTCGCTCCTGAGGTCTCCGGTTGAGCATCTTATCAGCGAGACGGAAAGGTGTATCGGGTATTACAGGGAGGAAGGGCTGGGCCAGGAGATCGGCTCGGTCATCTTATTCGGAGGGAGCGCCTCGCTCGGCGGGCTGGCAAAACATTTGTCTGACGCGCTGGGCGTTGAAGTGAAGCTGGGCGACGGCCTGGAGGGCCTGAAGATAGAAGAAGGCGCGATCCGTGACAGGCGCGAGGTCTCGCACAGGCTGGAATTGGCGGTCGGAGCCGCTTTGACCGGGACGGAAGGCGTGGGACTTTTGCCCCTCAGTGTCAGGAAGAGGGGAGAGCTGATCCTGGAGCGCAACGGGGTCATCATCGCGGCCGCCCTGGCCCTGGCATGCTCGCTCGTTTTCTACTTCGCCACGATAGTGTGGGTGAACAACCTTGAGCGGAGGATACGCGCTGCCAGGTCAGAGCTATCCGTCCTGCGGCCGCAGGTCAAAAAGGCGGAAATGCAGATCCTGGTGAACAAGATATTGGCAAACGAACCGCGATGGGAAGAGATCTATACGGAGCTGGGCAGCCTCATCCCGGACAGCATCTACCTTACGGGCCTTACTATGAGAAGCACTATCATGGCGATGAGAGGGATCGTGGAGGCGGACGACGGTGAGCGCATTCTCGCGGATTTCATCATGACGCTTGAGAAGGGGTTGTTCAATAACGTAAAACTTATCAGCACAAGAAGGCTGGATAGGGGCACCGGCACCGAATTTGAGATAAGCTGCTGGATAGACTACGAATGACATGGGCCGGAGGACGGCAGTACAAAAAGTTTGGGGTATAGAGTGAAGATCGGAAGCGTTGAGATTGGAAAGGGTCAACTGACCGTCGCGGTATCCGCGGGGATCGTCCTCTTAGTGATGTACATTTTTCTTTTCGGGCCCCTTATGAAAGAGGTGAAGGCAAAGTCCTCGGCGTATAAGGCGCTCTCAGGCGAGGTGTGTGCCGCGCGCGGACTCATCGAATCGGCCGGGAAGATAACCGATGAAAGAGACCTGCTGACCGAAAAGGAGGTCTTGCCCGCCATAGACGAATTGACGAAGCACGGCAAATCTATGAAGATCAACTTTGAGTCCATCAGGCCCAGGGAGGTGATGCAGGATGAGAAT
This sequence comes from uncultured Planctomycetia bacterium, assembly GCA_964352425.1. Classification (GTDB taxonomy): domain Bacteria; phylum Omnitrophota; class Gorgyraeia; order 2-01-FULL-45-10; family 2-01-FULL-45-10; genus JAMWCX01. The sequence goes on from CAYGRZ010000002.1 coordinate 92,394, forward strand.
TCCGGATGCAGGATCCTGCCCGTAGACCTTGCGATAGAAGGTAACGACGCTCAGATGGCGATGTTCATGGGGTCGCTTGATGACCTCAGAAAAAGCCTGATCATAGTGAACAGTTTTGACATCATTCCCGACAGAAACGACCCCTCAAAACTCAAAGCGACCATTACGATCAACATGTATTTTTTGGCCGGCGGAAGCCGGCAGGAAAAGTAAGGTAAGCGATGAAGAATAATAAGCTCATAGTGCTGGCGGTGTTAATGGTAGTGGCTGTTATCAGCCTGACATACGGCGTTATCGGCCTGTCGAAGGGTAAGGGCGCGGCCGCGTCAAAAAGGAAGGCCGCGCAGAAGCACGGGGAAGCCGCGCAGGCGCCTGAGGCCAGCGTATCGGCGCGGCATGCGGCCAGGACAAAGTTCGCGGCGTGGCGCAGGAGCCCGTTCGTGCCCAAGGCTCTCTCGGCATCATCTTCGAAGCTTACCCTTAACGGCGTGATCACCGATGGAAAGAGCCTGAAGGCGGTGATAGGGGATACCATTGCAAGGAAGGGTGACAAAGTCGGGCCGTACACGATAATCGATATCAAGAAGACGAGCGTGACCGTGAATGACGGCACTGTCAACAGCGAGCTGAAGCTCGAGCGTTAACGCGCTACAGGCGAAAAGAATAAGGGGCGGGCCATGAAGAAGATGATGAAGGTCGTTACTGCTATAGTCTGCGCTGCAATGCTGATCCCCGCGATCTCAATCGCCGACGGAAACAGCGAATTGTGTATCGCGGTAAAGAACAACGATACCGCTAAAGCGCGCGGCCTGATCGGCAGCGGGGCGAATGTAAGTGAGAAAGATATAGCCGGCTTCACGCCCATTTTCTGGGCGGTATTCGGAGATAATGTCGAGATCGCGAAGCTTCTTCTGGAAAGAGGCGCCGGAGTGAATGCAAAGGATACGTACAATAACACGCCTCTATTCTGGGCGGCATCGGGGAACAATGCGGAGATGGTGCGGCTTATCGCGGACAACGGCGCGGATGTCAATGCTGCGGGTTCCGAGGGCTGGACGCCGCTCATGGCGGCCTCAAACAACGGCAATAACGAAATGGCCAAGATCCTGATAGGAAAAGGGGCCGATGTGAACGCAAGGACGAAAAAGGGTGAGACAGCCCTGTCTCTGGCCGTAGTAAAAGGCCATGCCGATACGGCGCGGTTGCTCAAAGAGGCCGGGGCGCAGTGACCATGGGCGCCGGCATACCTATAAAAATAAGCAATAAGGTCGTCGGCACCATACAGGTCGACGAGAAGATATTTAAGGACACGTGCGGCGAGGAGAGCCTGGAAGTATTGAAGGGCGCCGGCGACTTGATCGCGATAGCAATAAAAAGCGCCGGACTCGAAAAAGAGATAAAAACCCTCGACAGCGTGCAGTCCGATTTCATCTCAAGCTTCCCCCACGAACTGCGTATCCCCATCACGGTCATCAAGGATTCACTGCATATGCTTCTCGAGGGCGCGCTCGGCACGGTCAATGACGACCAGACGAAGATCCTGACGCTGGCGTCGAACAATGTCGAACGCCTCTGGCGCTTAAGCGAGGAGCTGCTGGATCTGTCCGCGATCGCTTCGGCGAAGACGCCGATGAAGCGGGCATTATTCGACATCGCGGGGCTCTCGGCGGTTGCCGTTATGAAATACCAATCGACAGCCAAAGAGAGGGGCGTGCTCCTGGCCGCCGACTTGCCGGATACAAAGGTCGAGATATGGGGGGATGGGGACAAGCTGGATAAGGCGATATGCCATCTGATCGATAACGCGATCAAATATAATACAAAAAACGGCAGGGTGGATGTCCGCATGCAGGATACGGATAAATGGGTGATGGTCCATGTTTCCGATACGGGAGCGGGTATATCTCCGGAAGATATCGGAAGGGTCATGGATAAATTTTACAGAGTGACGATGCGCTCGAGCGGCGAAGCGAAGAAGTGGGGCGTGGGCCTGCCTATTGTGAAAGAGATCGTCGTGATGCACGGCGGCGATATAGCTATAGAATCAGAGGTCGGAAAGGGGAGCACCTTCACGATAACCCTTCCGAAGAGCCTGCGATAATCTCCGATAAGGATACTATTACATGTCTCTAGAAAATGTAGTACAAAGCGCCGCGGGTATCGACCTGCAAGGCCTCGACGCAGATGATATCGCGAAGGTAGCCGAGTATATCGCGTTCCTGAAGGAGCGTAAGGGCATAAAACATGCGTCGCCGCAGGCTCCCGCGGACCCCTCCGCCAAAAAGATCCTTATCATCGATGATGACCAGGAGATATGCGAGCTCCTCCATATGTTCCTTTCCTCCCACCGCTACAATGTCTACCTGGCTTTTAACGCCCGCATGGGGCTGGAGTACTTCAGGGAAGTCAAGCCGGATATAGTATTTCTGGACCTCAAAATGCCCGACATGGACGGGGTCGAGGTGCTGAAGGTGATGCATGGCCTCAAGGACACCCCGACGGTGATAATCACGGGACATCCGGAATTTGTTTCTGATGTGCAATCTTCAGGCGTCTCGATCAACGGCTACCTCGAGAAGCCGCTCATACTCGAAAAGGTACTGAGGATGCTTACAAGGGTCCTGGGGGCGGATGATGATGGAAAAGCGAAAGCATAAAAGGGCCGATAAGGAATTCGCGGTCAATATCACTTCTGCCGACCTCGGCGGCCAGCACTTCAGGTTCGACCGCAATCCCATATACCCCAAGCTTTATAACGAGTCCGGCGTCGATTTCACCCATGTCGGCGTCAAGCTCATGTGCTCCAAAGCGCTTCCCGAGAACACGAAGGTCACCCTCAAGATGCTCATCCCCGAAGACGGCGCTATCCACAAGGTGAACGCCTCCGGCACGGTCAGGTGGTTCAGCGAGGTCAGGGGTGAGCACAAGAAGTATTTCCACATCGGCATACGCTTGGACGAGGTCGCAGGCGAAGGAGCCGGGATCCTCAAGCGCCTCTGGCAGAAGTACGTCTAACGCGCCCCGGCGGGGCCGTTTTCTTTCTTGGGATATAGCGCTTCCAGGGGTATAATTAATACATGAGCAAGGAGAAACGGGCTCAAAAAACCTACCACAGCGTCAGCCACAATTTCAAATTGGCAGTAATGCTCCTGCTTTTTGTCCTTATACTGTCTCGCCTGGTGCTGCTCTTCCGCTTTCCGGACACGGATATAATATCCGACAAAGTCCTGCTCTTCATACTCCTCTTCATCGCGGCATATCTCTGGATACAGGAACTGCGAGACTATTACCATCTCTCGGCGCTGCATGGCGAGCTTCTGTGCGCGCACGAGGAATTAAAACAGGCGGAGGTCGACACGATAGCCTCTCTCATCAAGACCGAGGAAGAGAAAGACGTCAATACGAAGGGCCATTCGGAGAGGGTGACGAAGATCGCGCTTGCCATCGCCAACGAGCTGGGCTTAAGCGAAACGTCGAAGAACACGCTTTCCAGGGCCGGAGTGCTCCACGACATCGGCAAGATAGGCATCAGCGACGCCATACTTCACAAGATCGAGAAACTTACCGAAGCCGAGTGGGAGGTCATCAAGAGCCACCCGCGCAAGGCGATCGAGATCCTGGAACCGCTCAAATTCCTGGCTATAGAAAGGGCCCTGATACTCAGCCATCATGAGCGTTACGACGGCAAGGGCTATCCCGGGGGTCAAAAAGGCGAGGATATCTCCCGCGAGGCGCTCATCCTGGCGGTTGCCGACGCCTTCGACGCGATGAACTCCAGCCGGGCGTATCGCGGCAAGCTTCCCAGGGAACAGATATTGTTCGAGCTGAAGAAAGCCCGCGATACCCAGTTATCGGCGAAGATAGTCGATGTCTTTTTAGCGCTTCTCGAAAAAAGGCCCGAGCTCTGGGAAAAGTAGCGTGGCAAATAGGGTCCTGCAAATAGCCCCCAAATAGGGTCCCCCCGCAAATAGGGTCCGTTTCTCTCGGAGCCACCAGAAATAAAATCCGTTTCTGCCGGCACCTTATGAAACGGACCCAATTGGTGGACCCAATTGGTTTGAGATTTTGAAATATGTACCACAAAAACTTTATCCTTAACACCTATCGTAAAATCTGGTAACAGCTCAGTTTCAGAAGAAGCGCTAAGGCAAGTTCGTCTTTGCGAGGA
>CAYGRZ010000003.1:0-91366 GCA_964352425.1 uncultured Planctomycetia bacterium
GCTAGCAACTAGAATCTGCCCTGTTAAAAATTTTGATTCCTCTGGGCGATACAGCAAGGCCAAGGAAACCTGTCAAGAGTTTGCTATCAATCCGGGTTCATTGGCCATCAAAATTTTTCCACAGCGAATGTGTATGCCTAATGCACATTCGCGACAAGCGAAGGCGGCCACACAGGTGCCGCCTGTTGAAATCACATCGAGATCGGATCCACATCCACCGCCACGAGCGCGCCGTGCGGCTTGCGATACACGCAAAGGACCTTCTTCAGGAGATCGCACATGCGCTTCTTGTCCGCACCCTTCAATAGTATATTATATCTGAAGTATCCTCGCACGCGCGAAATCGGCGCCGGTGCCGGCCCTGCCACCAACGCGTCCCTATCCTCCGCCCTGATCGCCTCTGCAAGCTCGGCGGCCGCCTTACCTGCGACCTCGTCGTTACGATGCCTCATCACGACCTTGACGAGACTCACGAACGGCGGATACATGAGCTCTTTGCGCGATACGATCTCCTCGTCGTAGAACTTCTCGTAGTCGTGCTTCGCGGCCGCCAGGATCGAGAAGTGGTGCGGCGCGTAGGTCTGAACGATCACCTCGCCGCCGTCCTCGCCCCTTCCGGCCCTGCCCCCCACCTGCGTCAGGAGATTGAATGTGCGCTCGCTCGCCCGGAAGTCCGGAATGTTGAGCGATATATCCGCCGATACCACGCCGACCAGCGTCACCTGCGGGAAATCCAGACCTTTGGCTATCATCTGCGTGCCGATGAGCATGCTCACGTCACCGGACTTGAACTCGCCCAGTATCCTGTCGTGCGATCCTTTCTTTGCGGTGGTGTCGGAATCCATCCGCGCGATATGGATGTGGCTGAACGCGCGGCTTAGCTCCGACTCCACGCGCTCGGTGCCGAGGCCGAAGTAGCGGATATAGCCCGACTTGCACTTCGGGCATATATCGGGCGGCGGCTGGGTCGCGTTGCAGTAGTGGCAGACCAGTTTCTTCTCATCGTAATGGTAGACCATCACCGCGTCGCAGCGCCTGCACTTCAGGACGAGCCCGCACTTCTTGCAGCTGATGAACGTGGAGAACCCGCGCCTGTTCAGGAATATGATCGCCTGCTTCCCGGCCTTCAGCGCCTTGTCGATCGCGTCGAGAAGGACCTTCGAGAATATTGTGATCTTCTTTCTCGTGGCGAGCTCCATCCGCATGTCGACGATCTTGACCTTCGGCAGGAGCCTCTCCTCTATTCTCTTTGTAAGCCTGATGAGCTTATACTCGCCCTGTTTGGCCTTATAATATGACTCCAGCGACGGCGTGGCGCTCCCGAGGATGAGCGGGCAGTTATTCAATCTGGCCCGCTCTTCCGCGACATCGCGCGCGTGGTAACGCGGCACGTCATCCTGCTTGTACGTCGTCTCGTGCTCCTCGTCGATGATGATGACCCCCAGCCGCTTCATCGGGCTGAATATGGCCGATCGCGCGCCGACGACGATATCTGCCTTGCCGTCCTTTATCTTCTTCCATTCGAGAAAGCGCTTGGCGGGTGTAAGGTGTGAGTGGATGACCGCGACGCGGTGGCCGAACCTCGAGACGAAGCGCTCGATCGTCTGGGGGGTGAGCGCTATCTCGGGCACGAGCATTATGGCCTGCTTGCCCTTCTTAAGGACATGGTCGATCGCCTGGAGGTAGACCTCGGTCTTGCCGCTCGCGGTGATGCCGTGGAGAAGGAACGTCCTGTACTCGCCTTTGTCCATGCAATCGGCTATAAACTTAAGCGCCTTTGACTGCTCCTCCATCAGCACGTGGGGACCCGTCTTCGCGTACTCATCGGGGGGAACTAGCGGAACCTTTATACGCGAGCCGATGGATTCCTTGCCCTTCTTTATCCCGCCGGGGATGGCGGCCCCTATCGCCTCACCCCACGAGCAGAAGTAGTTCTCGCTTATCCATTTGGTGAGCTTCAGCATCTCTTCGGTCAGGATCGGCTCGGCGTCTATCACGTGCTCTATCGCTTTTACATCCTTCACCTCGGCCGCGTCGCCCAAACCGACGACGTAGCCGACGACCCTCCGGGGCCCAAACGGCACAAATACGCGGGCACCTATCTTTACATTTTCTGAAATAGATTCGGGTATGGCGTATTGGAAGAGCTTATCAATGGGGAGGGCTATGGCGATATCGGCGAATTTAGACATATTGATTTAAGTCAAATCTCAAAAGTCAAAACTTTTTTGTTTTACGTTGTGATTTTGACTTTTGCGTTTTAAGTTTTGCGTTTACGTTGATAACTCCTTCTTGATCTTCTTCATATCTCCCCACACCAGCTTCTTGTCATCCGGGTTCCTCAGGAGATACGCGGGATGGAACGTCGGCATCACCTTGATGCCTTCGTATTCATAAAAATTCCCGCGAAGCGCCGATATCGGCGTCTCGGTCTTCAGGAGCGTCTGGCTGGCAAACTTACCGAGCGTGCATATCACCTTCGGCCGTATCATCCCTATCTGCCGTCTGACGTTCTCGCGGCAGGCCAGTATCTCCGCCGGCTGCGGCGCGCGGTTGTTGGGCGGCCTGCACTTCAGTATATTCGCGATATAGACGTCCTCGCGCTTCAGGCCCATGGCCTCTATGATCTTCGTCAGCAGCTGCCCCGCCCTGCCGACGAACGGCAGGCCCTGTATATCTTCATCATGCCCGGGCGCCTCGCCGACGAACATGAGCGACGCGTGAGGGTTGCCGGAGCCGAACACGACGTTCAGTCTCGTCCCGGCCAGGTCGCACGCCGTGCACTTCAGCACCTCTTTCCTCAAAGCATCGAGGCCGCCGGATAGCTGATCCTCAAGGCGCGCGGGCTTCGCGAGGGGTCCGGCGGAAAGGAACTCTGTCATTCCCGACTCTCTCTCGAGCTCGATGTACGCCTTCACCGCCCTGAAAATCTCTTGCAGCTTTTCATCCATAAATTCTGCCCCCTATACCCTACGACCCTAAACCCTATGACCCTTCTTTACATCTCCACCGCGAGCTTCGCGATATCGTAACACGCTCTCGGCTTCTTTATCCGCGCGATCGCGTCCTTCATCCGGCCCAGTTTCTCGGGATGCGAGACGAGATCTTCGAGCACGGCCTTCAGTTCATCGGGCTTATCGATCTTGACCGCCGCGCCCTCGCTCGTCAGATAATCGCTGTTACGGGTCTCCTGCCCGATGATCGGCGCTATCACGATGAGCGGAAGCCCCCGCGCCATGCTTTCGGTGCTCGTTATACCGCCCGACTTCGATATGAGGACATCGGCGGCCTCCATATAATCATAGACGTTATTGACAAAGCCGAGGACGCTTAGCCTGTCCTTCAGTGCGGGCTTCAGGGCTTCAAGCTCCTTGATCAGGGTCTCATTGTGGCCGCAGATGGCGATAATCTGAACGGTCTGCGGGATGCTGCTGATTATCTTGATAATATTTTCGATCGGCCCGACGCCGAACCCGCCGCCTATGACCAGCACCGTGAAGACGCCGTCCTGCAAGCCTGCCCTCGCCACTATCCCCTTGCGGTCGAGCGGCTTGGAAAATACCGGTTCAACGGGTATCCCGAGCACCTTTATCCTGGACGGGTCGACCTTCCACTTCTTGACCAGGTCCTCCCTGGCGCTTTCTCCTCCGACCACATACATGTCGGTAGGCTCGGATACCCACCATGAATGGAGCCTGTAGTCTGTCACCACAGTCATAAGACGCGTGTCGATCTCGCCCTTCTTCTTCATGACGGCTATGATCTCGCTTGCGAAGAAATGGGTCGAGACTATGACGTCAGGCTTTGTCTCTACCAGGTATTTCCTGAACGGGCCGGAGTTCAGCCAGTTATTGAGCCGCCTCAGCTTTGAAACGACCATATTGACGAAAACATTATCGGTCAGGTAATAGGAAAGGCCCCAGAAAACGGGCAATTTATTTACCATGAAGAGGTATGATCCGAGGTACGCCTTCTTGAAAAAGGGATTCGTATAATCCAGCGAATCTATTATCGCCACCTGCGCGTCCGCTGGTCTAATCTCGTCGAGCGCCGCCTTCACCGCCAGCGACGCCTTCTTATGGCCTATCCCCGCCGTCCCGTATACTATCAGTATCTTCTTCATTTTTTCTTTCCCTCTTCCCCGCCACTTTCCTTCGTACCGCCCTCTCGGCTCTCCGTTTTTCTTTTTCCAGTATCCACTTCACCGCCTCCAGAAGGTCTTTGAACACGTAATCGGCTTTGAGCCCCCGCGTGCGCAGCTCTTCCTGCGTCGCCTTGCCCGACAGGACGAAGACCGTGGCGAGCCCCATCTGCTTGCCGGCGGCGATGTCGACGTAACTATCGCCGATGATAAAGGTTTCTCTCGGCCTTATCGAATATTTCTCTACCGCCCTCTCGAACATCCCTGTCTTTGGTTTCCGGCAGTCGCAGTTATCCTCGTCCCTATGGATGCAGTAGCAGGCCTCCTCTATGCTGCCGCCCGACGCGCGGACCTCGTCCAGCATCAGCTTATTGACCTCGGCCAGCTTCTCTTTGGTAAAATACCCCTTGCTCACGCCGGCCTGGTTCGAAACGACGATGACCCTGATGCCGTTCTCGCGCAGGAGCCTGAGCGCCTTCAGCGATCCGGGCAGGAAATGGAAATCCCTGGCTTCCGTCACGTAGTCATATTTTGTCCAGCCGCCCGGGTCTTTGTTGATAACCCCGTCGCGGTCGAGAAAAATTGCTCTCACCCCGCACCTTCCTCCCGGCCCCGCACCTTACACTGAGAAGGTGCGAAGCTCATAGTTTTATATCCTCTCTCAGCAGCATTGCCATCATCAATACCGCCACCGGCAGGAAATCGATCAGGAAGCGGCTCCAGGTCTTGCCCGCGAAGAAGACGACGTCTACGCTCGAGATCATGTACATCGCGACATAGCCGGCAAAGGCAAGCAGTATCGATACCGCGAGATACTTCCTGAGACCTGAGAATATCTTCCTGTGATAGAGTGTGAGCGTCAGGAAAAATGCCGGCCACAGGATATTCCATTTCTTCGGGCCGAAGAGCTGCTTCTGCAACTCGTAGAATATGGGCTTAAGTTTATTAAACTGATGCACGAGATTCGCGGGATTAAGGTTCGCGAGGCTTATCTCGTCATTGGCTATGTGCCACCGCGCCTTCGTCCAGGCCCACGGCAGCACTATCACGGCGATCACCGCCGCGTACAGGATCGGGTACAGAATATCCTTTGCCGAGCGGTCCTCGCGCTGCGATATGAGAAAGAGGCATACGACGAACGTATTGATGGCGCAATAGAGGAGCCCCTCGTTCTTCGTCCAGCCCGCCAGGGCGACCATGATCGCCGACATGACGATGAACCGGATATCGGTTTTATTGCCGAACCACCGCAGGAGGAATACGAAGCTCGCGAAATAATAGAACGCGAGCGGCACCTCGAGATACGCGTTCGCCGCGTAGGCGTTGAACTGCGGGATGCTCGCCAGGAGGAACGTGAATGTAAGCGCGTACAGCCGGCCCGCGAATGCCCTCACCTGGCAGTAGAAGAGGCACAGTATCGCAACGAAGAAGAGCGGAAAGATGATCTTGACCAGCTGGTCATTCAGGGAGCCCATCGACAGGTATGAGAAGGCTTGCGCCAGCGGGATATTGAGCGGGTAGTCGGGATGCGGAAACATCTTTGCTATGTTCGCCAGGTAATCTGTCGATACTGAGTTCGCCAGATAGAATATCTTCGACTTTATCGCATAGATGGCAACGGCATCGTAGGCCTCAATGGGCTTGATGAGCGCCCTGAAGAAAGCGTAGATGACCTCAAAGGTAATTCCTGCGGCCAGGAATACGCCGAGCGCCGTGAGGGCTTGAGGCTCTTCCCACGGCCGGCCGGGCGCGATCGGGAGAGCCCTGCCGCGGATATACTGATAGATATTGACCGCAAAGAGGACCGCCCACGGCGCAAGCAGCCTGACGAAATCAAAGTCATAGCGCATTATCGAGAATATGAGCATCTCGAGCGTCACCGCGCCAAGACCAAGGCCAAACGAGATCGCGAGCTCTTCGGCAAACCGCATCTTCCTCGTCTTCCCCGAGAGAAGATACAGTATATTGAATCCGATGAATGTGACCGTTACTAAGCAATCGAGTAATTTTAATAATTCCACTGTCACTTCGCCTTCTTTAATATATATCTCGATCCGTCGAGGCCGGCGAAAACGCCATAGCCTGCCTGCCCCGCGTCCGGCTTGTCAAATACGAATATGAGGTCCGGTTCCCGGCTCTCCAGGAGCGGATAGAGATAATACGCGGCCCTGCGCTTTTCGATGGAACCGTCGTCGAGGCCCGCGATGGCGTACGTGGCGCCCTGCGGCGCCTTTTCCTTGCAGAACATCAGGAATTCGTACAGCCGATCGCCGGTCACATACGAACGCTTGCCTTCGAGCGTCCTGGAAAGGAGCGCGCGGTAATCGCGCACAGAGTCCTTCACAAAGAGCTCCCTCGCGGTAAAGCCGATCCAGAGCACGATCCAGACGCACAACAATATGGGAAATATCTTATGTTTCATATCACCCCGCAACGACCCACCGCAGGAACCTCTTCGTCAGGAACATCAGGTGCCTCAGCGATTGTATCGAACCGATCTGGTAGAATATAATGTGGGGCCTCAGGTAAAATGTCGCGAACGCGCTCCGGTGCAGGTCTTTGAGCTCCTTCCGCGTAAGTCCTCTCGGGACATACGCGGCGTTCGTGAAATAAAAGCTCTCCCAGTCGACTCCTTTAAGCTCGCCGCTCGAGAGCAGCGTCTGATAGCTCTCGGTGCCGGGGAACGGAAGATACGTGAAGTAGTTTGCTCTCTTTATCGGCAGCCGCGCCGAGAAGCGTATCGTCTGGCGTATCGTATCGGCGGTCTCGCCGGGAAATCCCAGTATGAAGAAACCGGCCATGTCGATCTTCGCGTCATGGATCATCTTCACATGGCGCCGGATCTTTGACGTGGTGATCCCCTTCTTCATCATCGCGAGGACCTTGTCGGAACCGGACTCGATGCCGAGCGATATCAGGTAGAGCCCCGACTCCTTCATCAGCGAGAGCATCTCAACGTCCAGCGTATCCATCCTGACCCCGTTCGGGACTGCCCACGTCATGCCGAGCTTAAGCTCTTTAAGCCGCCGCAGGAATTCCTTCGCGTACGCGGTATCCATCGTGAAATTATCATCGACGATATGGAATTCCCGTATGCCGAAATCATCCCGGAGCATCTGTATTTCGGACAGGACATTATCGATCGAGCGGCGCCTGATCGACTTACCCGATACTATATGTCCGGCGCAGAATGTGCACGGATACGGGCAGCCCCTCGTCACCATGATCGGCGCGATCGGGAACTGCTTGAAGAACGCGCCGTGCTGCGACTCCGGATACCGCTCGGGATGGATGAGGTCCCATGCCGGTATCCCGACGCTGTCGAGATCATCGGCAACGGCACGGGGGTTGACTTTCACGCCGCCGTCCTCCCGGTAGCCGAGGCCCGGTATCTTCGAGAAGTCCCCGGCGTCTTTTTCGAGCGCCTGCAGCAGTTTCGGGAAACCCACCTCCGCCTCACCGACGAACAGGTAATCAAGGTCGGGTTCTTTCCGCATCATCTCTTCCGGGAGCGCCGACGGATGCGGCCCCCCGACGATGGTCACCATCTCCCTATTGACCTCTTTGGCAATGCGCAAAGCCTGGCGTATGTAGGGCAGGTCGAAAGTATAGCACTGGAGCCCCAGCACGTCGGGATGGTATTTCTTCAGAAGGCGCGGGAGTTTATCGATCGTAACGGCATCCTTGATACAGTCCAGGATATTGACGGCGTGTCCGTCCTTCCTGAGGGCGGCGGCAAGGCACCCGAGCCCGATCGACGGCTGTATGTGGTCGCTCTGGTTATACGGCTTGGCGAGGAGTACTTTCATCGATCTCCCATCAGTCAACAAACCTGTACTTCACTATGGCCGCGATCGCGCTGAACCCGTGTTTCCAGGATATCTTCTTACCCTCTTCATAGCTTCTGCCGTAATAGGATATCGGCATCTCGTATACCCTCAAGGATTTATTCTTCAGGATCTTCGCGGTAAGTTCCGGCTCTACCGAAAACCCGTTCGACCTGATAGTGATCCCGGCTATAACACTCTTACGGAACATCTTGTAGCAGGTCTCTATATCCGACAGCGTGGAGTTAAAGAGCATGTTCATGAGGAATGTGATGACGCCATTACCGAGCTTGTGCCAGAACATGTACACGCGCTGCGGCTTACCGCCTGAGAGCCTCGAGCCGTACACGACGTCGGCGAAACCCTCCTCGATCGGCCTTGCCATCTCTATGAATTCGTTAGGGTCATACTCGAGATCCGCGTCCTGAACGACGACGATATCGCCGGCAGCCTGCGTGAATCCCGTGCGCAGCGCCGCTCCCTTACCCATATTCTTCTCGTGCAGGATGACCTTCACGCGGCCGTCGAGGCCGGCTTTTTTGAGGACCTCCCTCGTCCCGTCGGTCGAGCCGTCGTCGACGACGATGAGCTCCTTGACCATCCCGAGCGCGAGGACCTTCGCGATTATCTTGAGGATTGTGTTCTTCTCGTTATAGGCCGGCATCACGACCGACAGTATCTGGCGCATTATCCGTCACCTTTCTTTCGTTAAGCTTTTCCTTGAAACTGCAAGATAATTCGTTGTGATAAACACCTCATACGCCTCTTTATACGTATCAACAGGCGCAAAGCCGTCCTTTAACACCCTGTGTATCCGGTAGCGCGGGTTCAGAAGATAGAAATAATCCTGAAAAAATGTCCTTGATCCTATATTGCATGCGCCGAATTCAAATTGTATAAGATCAATGGCATTAGATGCGATGAGCGACGATGCCCCCTTCAGAACACCCAGTTCGCCTCCCTCCACATCGAGCTTAAGTAAATGGATATGACCTATACCGCTCTCACCACAGAAGTCGTCCAGACGCCTGAGCGCAATAATTTCCGTATGTTTCATGTCAACGCCAAGATGATCCATTCGCCTCGGATAGCACGAGGCAAGCATCGAGTCTCCTGAATCGGAATAGAGAGTGACGGCCTCATCCTTTTCCCCGAACCCGAAATCATACGTTCTGACATTCTTGCGGCCCGCTACCGCAGCGTTCAGCGCCGCATACGCCTTCCGCAGCGGCTCGAAACAATATAACTGCGCGTCCTCTCCGAAGACCGAGATGACCTCCGATGCGTATGCCCCGACGTTCGCGCCGATATCGAAGACCACGGGGCGCACGCCTTTTCCGATATGTTCTGCAAGATAGCCGATGACATTCTTTTCGCCGCTATACTGCACGCTGTCGCCGCCGCCCAGATTCATTCCCGCCAGAGAAAATTCATGGAGAGCTTCAAAAAACGGCTGCAGCCCGGTTTTGCCGGCGATGCTTTTCGTTATCTTCTTCTTTATTTTTTTTCTTATTTTTTCGGCAAACATGCTTCGGAATCCTAGCTTCTTTCCCTGACAAGCTCCCAGTACTTTGCCCACTTCAGGAAGTTTATGAACGCGAAGAGGATGGCAAAGAGAAGGCCGTAGACGCCCTCTTTATATCCCTGCTTCTTGACATACGACTTCCAGAATAACTTGAAGGTCTTGTTGATCATATTCTTCCGGATCTCCCGTTCCGGAAAAATGCCGCAGGTCTTCAGAAGCTCTTTCGCCGCGATATCCGTATAGCGGTTCTGCCTGTTGATGAACTGGCTTATCGAGTCGAACGGATAATGGTTTATATCGGCATCGATGACGCCGAGGGCGCCTTTATACACAGGGACCTCATGTACGACGCCTTCATACTTCACATGTTTCCTGTTGACCAGATTCGGTATATAATGATGGAAGCCGCCGTGGTCCATCGAATGACCCAGAAAAAAGTTCTTCCTCATGAATTTGTAGATGACGATGCCTTCGCCGCGCGCAATAGCCTGGACGAGCGCGGCCGTGAAGCCGTCGGTCACGACATCGTCCGCGTCGATGTGCAGGACCCAGTCGTATCTGGCGCTATCATTGCCGGCATTCCTCTCATCGGCGAAAGAACCGGTGAACGTGTGCTCTATGACGCGCGCGCCCATAGACTTCGCTATCTCGGCGGTCCTGTCTGTCGAGTAGCCGTCTACGACCACAACATCGTCGGTCCATCGAACGCTTTCCAGGCAACGCGCGATGTTCCTCTCCTCGTTTTTCGTGATAACCGCGACGGTTACTCGGATCTTTTCCATATTCACCCTTGACCCTTGACCCTTGACCCTTGACCCTCGTTACCAAGCATCTCTTTATACTTGATGTAGCTCATGAACTGGTAGAGCGCGCCCGCCCAGGAAATAAAGAACCCGAGGAGGCCGTCCTTAAATCCGCCCTTCTGTATATACGCCTTCAGGAATCTCGACAATGATTTGCGGTACATCTTCAGGAAGTTTACGTTGCGCCGCTCATTGAACCACTTCTTCGCTTCCAACGTGGTCTGGTTATTGATGCTCACGAAAAAATCATGATAATCCCTATAAGAGTAATGAACGATGTCTTTCGTGAGGTGCCCGCACGAGCCGTCGATAAAGACTCTCGGATGCACCTCCGCCTCTTCATATTTGAACGATCCCTTATCGAAGAGCCTGACCTTCGGCGCCGGATACCAGCCGCTGTGCCGTATCCACTGCTTTCCTATGTACGTCTTGATCGGAATGGTATAGGCCTTGTCCTTCACGGGGCCCTTCATGAGCGAGGCGATCTCTTCGGCAAGCTCGGGGCTCACGCGCTCATCGGCATCGAGGCTTAAGACCCACGCGTTCTTCGCCAAACTATAGGCATAATTGCGGTGCCGCCCCTCGATATCCATTGTGCGCGTGAAGACCTTATCGGTAAATCCCCTGGCGATCTTCACCGTATCGTCGGTGCTGTTGTCATCGAGGACTACCACTTCGCTCGCCCACGCTGCGCTCTTCAGGCAATCCGCTATGTTATCTTCTTCATTTCTTGTAATAACTACAACAGAAACAGAAACTTTATTCATAACCGTACACCCTTTCGTATTGCGTATTGCGTATTGAGTATTGCGTATTGAGTAAAAAATAAAACGCAATACGCACGACGCAATACGCAATACCCTAATAATACCTCACTTTTGCTTTGTGTAAGAATGAGAGCGCGTCCAGAAAGCGGCCGAATGCCTCCTCGCCTACATATATCTCACTGAAACGCTTCTTCTTCTTCAGTATCTGGAAGGCCGCATTGATATAAAAGTTCTTCGGCTTGAGCTCGACCGCTACGATATTCGAATGGGCCGGGATATCGAGGCGCTCCTTCATGAAGACGTGCACCCAGTTGCCGTCCCTGGCAAGCCTGATCGCCTCGGAGCCGAGACGCTTCAGGACATTAGCGTCGTAGAGATCGATCACATACGCGACGCGCTTTGGCCTACCCCACCTGAACTCGAATATCTCCCTGTTCCTCTGGAAATCCTCGTTGAACGTCTTCACCTTGCCGAACGAGGCGTTCTCGCGGTGGTAGACGTACGCACCGCACGCCCTGACGCACCGGTAACCTTCCCTCACCACCTTGCGCGAAAAATCGGTATCCTCGAAATTGCCCATCCCGTAGATCTCGTCGAAGGCGCCTATCTTCTTTATGACATCGCGCTTTATCAGCATGCAGAAACCTATTGCCGCGCCAAGTTCTACGGACTTTCCTGATGCCGCCCGTATCTTATCCGCGTACAGCTCGAGCGGCTCTCCCGGACCAGGCTTCTGGCCAAGGTTGTTGGATGAGGGATTGACCACGCCGATATCCTTCGCGCTCTCGGCGACCGCGATCATCTCGCCCAGCCACCCTTTCGTGACGATGGTATCGTTATTCAGCACGCAGACGAAGGCCGCGTCGGACATGGCGATGGCCTGGTTCACGGCCTTGATGAAACCGACGTTCTCCTCGTTCCTGACCAGGACGAGCGGAAGGCCGCCCGTGACTTTGAGGCCCTCGAGGTATTTCCTGGTCTCGTCTGCGCTCGCGTTATCGACGATGATGAGCCTGTACTCCTCGTCCGTACCGCATATGATAGACTCGACGCAGCCCCGCGTGTAGGCGAGCTGGTTCCAGACGGGGATGATAATGTCACATTTCATATGGCAGCCTTTCCGGTTCCGGACCTATCGGCAAACGCGGCCTCGTCCACGGCGCGCAGGACGTCGTCGACATGCGCGGCATCGAAATAATGTACGGGCACGATATCCTTCGGAAGAGCCGCGCCGATCCTCTGATCATCGACGAAGACAGCGTCATAATGCTTAGCTTCTTTCTTCATCCTGTTCAGGAGGAGCTCCGATGAAAATAATACACGCGAAATAAACGGCACATAAGCGCGCTCCCGTACATTGACATGTTCCAGATTAAGCGGCGAAGCCGTATTCCAGAGATAGACGATGTGCTGCCTGCGGGCTACTGCCAGAAGAAGCGCTGCCAGAGCCTTCCTGTCTGAACTTGCCGTCACGATGAATACGAGCCTGAGCCGTCTACCCCACTTCGAATAGAAAAGCTGTTTATTCTTCTCGTGCAGCGCACGCCTCGTATCATCCTGGAACAGGGCCGCGAAGGTCGAATCGCGCAGGTGGCGCACGGTCACGCCGGACGCCTTCACGCACCTGAATCCCGCCCGTATGGCCCTCACCGAAAAATCATCGTCGTCATAATAGCCGAGGCCGTACGACTCATCGAGTCCGCCGATCGCGTCGATGACGGAGCGCTTGACCAGAATGCAATACCCCCTACAGAAATCGATCTCTATGTACGCCTTCTTCCCCGCGTGCGGCGCTTTTTCGCCGAAATCGGGGTTGACGAGCCCGATATCCTTTTCGGCATCTGCCAGCGCCATCAGGCCTCCGAGCCAGTCGTCAGTCTCGACGACCGTATCATTATTCATAATGCAGACATATGGTGCACTCGATAGCCGTATCCCCTGGTTGACCGCCTTCACCCAGCCGGCATTCTCGCCGTTGCGGGCAAGGACGCAATCAGGGCTGGACACCTTATAATCCTCCAGATACTTTCTCGTCCTCTCATCACTGGCATTATCTATGATGATAAGTCGGTACGGCGTGCGCGTCTTTGCCTCTATGCTCTTCAGGCAATTTTCCGTCAGGTCCGGCTTATTATAAACCGGTAGTATGATGTCGCAGGAATTGTCGTTCTTCATGCTTCCCGGATACCTTTGATCATATTCTCAAATTCTTTCTTGACCCCGTTACCCATGCTTACAGCGCAGATCTTCGTCCTGTGCAGCGGGTAGAATGCGGACAGGAGTGTGGGCACTGTGCCCGCCGCAACCGCGACCGCATCATACTTCTTCCGCCGCTTAGTTCCGAACGACCGCTCGATCAGGCGCGTGAGGATCTGCGCATTCCTGAACGAGTCCGGAAGATAATTGAACTTAATGTTCTGGTGGAGCGGTATCCCCATCGCCGCTGAGAGAGCTGACAGGCGGGCCTTATTCTCCTCTTTGTTGCCGAAGACCCAGAGATTGACCCAGCACCACTCCCTGGCAAGAAAGAGCATCCCCTCAAGCATAGACTCGATTTCGGCATCACTCGTGCCACCGTTCACGGACATGCCCAGGCCAATACGCAGGTGTCTCGGCCATTTCCGGAAATACGCCTGCTCGCCGGGCGCTACCAGCACCTTCCTGTCGCCCATCGACTTGAACGTCACATGCTGCTTGTGATAAACGTATGAATTATGCACGCACACCGAGCGGTATCCGGCCTTATGCGCCCGCATCGAATAATCGGTATCGTCAAACCCGCCTATGCCAAAAACCTCGTCGAGATATCCTATCCTGTCTATCACTTCGCGCTTTATCAGCATGCAGAAGCCGAAGCACTGGTTCATCTCCATGTAGCGGCCTTTGTTGGCCTCGAGTTTTTTCGCGTGTTCCGCGACAGGTGCATCACCATGGCCGTCACAGACGGGATTCATGAGACCGACATCCTGATGCGCCTCGGCAAACTCCACAAGCCTTTCAAGCCATCCGGGCGCCGGTATCGTATCGTTATTGAGCACACACACATACGGCGCATTCGATGCCCTCAGCCCCTGGTTGACCGCCTTGACGAACCCGAGGTTCGACTCATTCCGGATCAGGATCTTTTCGACGCCATCTACCTTAAGACCTTTGAGATAATCCCTAGTCTCGGCGTCGCTGCCGTTATCTATGAGGATCAGCCGGTACGGATAGCGCGTATTCTTCACGAGATTGTCTATGCACTCGCGCGTATAGTCCGGATGGTTCCAGATAGGGATGATTATGTCACACTTCATTTACGCCTTCTCCAGGAGCGCATCGACGGCCTTCATCACAGCTTCGGGCTTGATCGTCTTCAGGCATTTCTGCAGGTCGCACTTCGTGTATTTGAAATTCCTGTAGCATGGCCTGCATGCCGCGTCGCCCGTTACGGTGATATTGCTTCCGCCCGGAGGATATGGCCCATATACCTTCTCATCAACTGGACCGAATATAGATACCGTCTTTACGCCGAGCCCCACCGACATATGAAGCGGTCCGCCGTCATTGGTGATGATGAGCCTGCACCGCGACGCAAGCGCAAGGAATTCGCCGATCGAGACTTTGCCGCATGCCATGACAGGCCTGTGCTTCATGAGAGAGCGCACCGCATCGCAGAGCTCAGTCTCCTGCACATCTCCGAACAGGATCACCTTCGCCCTGTATTTTTCGACAAGCAGGTCGGCGGTATGCGCGAAATTTGCCTTATCCCACCGCCTGAACTTCGCATCGACACCCCAGCTCGCGCCGCAGCCGGGTAACATCCCGATCAGGACGTCATCCGGTTTTATCGCGTTCTCTTTCAGGAAGCCCTGAGCAGCAGCCTGGCCGGCCTCTGAAAGGTAGACCTTCGGCCCCATCCGAAAGCCCTTCGTATCTATATCGAGAGTTTTGAGGACATCGAGATAGTGCTCGATCACATGCTTATCCTTAAAACTGGTGATGTCAACCTTGTCGGTGAGAAAATGCCCCCTGTCACGATAATTGAAGCCGGCTCTTCTCTTGACTCCGATAAATTGCAGGAGAAGGCTGTATTGGTATCCGAGTGAAAGGTCAATGGCAATATCGAAGCGCTCACGCTTTATGCTTCCCAGAAAGCCCATGATCTTTCTGACACATTTCATCCTGGATTTCCGCCACAGTTCCCGGAAGTCATCCTTTTCGTATATGAATACCTTGTCTATGTTGGGGTTGGAGCGCAGGACTTCATGCGCGCGTTTATTACACACATAGCCGATAAAACAATGCGGGTAATGCCTTTTTAAAAGCTCCAGGAGTGGCGTCGAAAACAGTACATCGCCTATGCCAAAAGGGTTAACGATAAGTATCCGGGGGTCTTTCTTCAAGCGGCCTCATCTCTGGACACTTTTATAATCGCCTGGCTTATACCGATCGCGCACCAGAAGAGCGTAACTAAATTAAGTGAATACAGGTTCGTATCGAAGAAAGCGAGGACCAAAAACGCAAAGATGCCGACCGACATGCCGGTCAAAACGCTTTTAAAGAGCGGGTCGGTGACACGACGCATGTTCCGTATTACCGACAGAAAATATACAGCGATGACAATGAGAAAGCCAAGCAACCCCACGATACCGACATCGCCGGCCATCTGCAGGTAGCAGTTGTGCGCGTAACTCCCCTTTATCCCCCGCCATTGGTCGGTCCGACATTCCATGAAACGCAGAAAGAACGTATTGAGGCCGTTGCCTACGATAGGATGGGCCTTGAAGATCTTCCAGCCCACATCCCACATGCCGACCCTGTCATTAACGCTCGCTGCCTGGAAAATATAATGCACCATCTCCATCTTCAAAACGTACGGAACCGCTAATGCGATAATAAGAAGCAGGATGAGCCATGTCTTCTTTTTTGCGAGCGCAAGGTACACCGTCGAAACGCCAAAACCGAGCCAGGCGGCTCTCGTCTTGGTCAGAACGAGCATGTAAAGCAGGCCAAAAGATAATAACGCCGCACAATACCTCACCCTGTACTTCCGCAAATCGAATAATACGGCACAGGCGACCGGGAAGATAGTCAATAATATCCAGGCCGCGAAATCGTTGGGGAACGGAAAACAGGCCGTGGGGAATCCCCTGAAAAACCCGCCGCTGTCAAAAACCGGCCGCGCCTTGAATGCCGGATAGTTATGAAGAGGATCCACACTACAGTATTGCTGGGCGATCCCGTCGATTAGGACCACGAACATAGAAAGAACCGCGATAATAAAAAAGTCTTTCATTTTTGATTTCGTGCTCATGCTCTCGGTTATGACAAAATATAAAAAAACGTACTTCAGCACTTTTGAAAAAAGCGCCTTCAGGCTGAGGAGCGGAAAGCCGGTGTTAAAAAAAGACGGTAAGATAGTAACGACAAGAATAAGAAGCGGGATATTCAGGTCTGTGTGCTTAAACGCGAGATCTCTGTCCGTTATTTTTTTTGCCGCCCACGCCGTAATGGCAATAACGATGGCGATCTCGGATATCGATTTAGAGAACGGCGCGGCAAAGACTATCGCGCAGATACACCACTTGATAATATAATCAACCGTTAGGTTAAACGCGTGCCCCCTCACAGACTTTTCCCCTTACTCCGGCCAAACCTGCCCGTATCAACATTACCCAGACGCACGCCCAAAACAGCCATTGAGATAACTATAGCGCTCATAAAAATGAGCGTGTGCTTGACATTCAAATGCAATCGCTGGATCAGGAGGGCGCTCATCCCGAGCGCTATGCATATGCCGTAGATAACCAGAACAGCCCGCGTCTTTTTAAGGCCCAGCAGCGCCAGCCTGTGTGAAGAATGGTCCCTGCCACCCTGGAATACGGAGCGGCCCTCCATAAGCCTGATGATAGTCACGAGCGTCGTATCGAATATCGGATAGCCAAGTATGATGATCGGCATTGCGAGAGACGTCGTCAGAAAATCGGTGCTCCAGCTGCCGAGAACAGCGGTGGAGGCCAGCACAAACCCCACTACAAGGCTTCCCGTATCGCCCATGAATATATTCGCTTTCGGGAAATTATGCTTAAGGAAGCCGAGCGTCGCCCCCGCCATGGCAAAAGATACTACCGCGGCCGGCATCTGGTTGCTTGACCACATCGATAGGCCGAAGAATACGGCGGCTATGGCGGCAATGCCTGCAGAAAGGCCGTTCATATTGTCCAGAAGGTTGAAGGCGTTTGAGATACCGATGAGCCATACGTAGGTAATGATGACGTTGAGATAATAATTATGCAGGAATTCCATGCGCACGCCGGACTTGATGACGACCATCGCTGCCAAAAACTGCCCGAGAAGCTTGACTTCAGGCATCATCCCCATCCTGTCATCAACCAGGCCGATCACGAGAAGAAGCGTTGCGCCGATAAGTATGCTGCATACCCTGGGATCGCGGACAAGCCCTGCCGTCGTTATCACGCCGACTATGAAGGCTACGTAAATAGATATCCCCCCCAGAAGAGGCGTGGGATGGGCATGGACCTTGGTGCTGAGAGGATGATCCAGATACCCGGTCTTTATGGCCAGTTTTCTGACAAGCGGCGTTATGGCATATGCAACCAATGTCGTGGTTACAAAAACCTCTGCAATATTGGTCCATCGTAGCATCATGGTATCTATCCTATTTTTCGAAATATTTGATTATCGTCTTCAGGGCTTCGTCGAGGCCGACCTTCGGCTGGAAACCGATAAGGCCCTTTATCTTCGTTATGTCCGGCTCCCTGTGCCTCATATCCTCAAAACCCTTTTCATACGCTTTTTCGTAAGGGATATAGACAAGCGGCGAGTTCGATCCCGTGAGATGCTTGACCTTTTCCGCCAGCTCTTTGATCGTTATCGGATTGGGATTGCCGATGTTGAATATCTCCCCAACCGCCTTATCCGTCTTCGCGAGCTCGATAAGCGCCTTCACCACATCCTCGACGTGGCAAAAACTCCTCGTCTGCTTCCCGTCCCCGTAGATCATGATAGGCTGCCCCAGGAGCGCGTGCTTCACAAATCTCGGCGCCACCATGCCGTACGTGCCGGTCTGGCGCGGTCCTATGGTATTAAAAAACCTTACTATCACGACCGGCAGCTTCTTTTCCCTCCAGTATGCAAGCGCCAGAAATTCGTCCATCGCCTTCGCGCAGGAATAGCTCCAGCGCGAGATCGTCGTGGAACCCAGCACCCTGTCGTCATCCTCCTTGAATTTGTGTTTGCCCGGCCTGTCCTTACCGTATATCTCGGATGTCGACGCTATCATGACCTTCTTCTTTCCCAAAGAATTCGCAAGCTCAAGGACGATCTCAGTACCCTTCACGTTCGTCTGGAGGGATTCGAGCGGATTATCTATGATGTATTTGACCCCGACCGCAGCGGCCATGTGATATACGATGTCACACTCCTTCACCAGGCGCTTCATGAGGCTTTCATTCATTATCGTATCTATATGGAATGAGAATTTTGGACTGGCTTTAAGGTGCTCTATATTGTCCATGCTTCCGGTCGAGAGGTTATCTATGACGACGACCTCTTCTTTCCTCTTCAAAAGAGCTTCGGCCAAATGCGAGCCTATGAATCCTGCGCCACCGGTAATAAGATTTCTCATTATTTAAAAAACCTCCCTTTCCTTAACGGGCTTTCCTAAGGCAATCATCGTATAGCGATTCCATATCATTCAGCAAACGTTCTTTCGAATATTTTACCCTTACATGCTCCCTGCCGCTGGAACCGAACCGGCTCCGCTTATCCTTATCAGCCAGAAGATCAACTAATTTATTTGAAAAACTTTCCGCATCGTCACTCTTCACCAGAAAGCCGTTTTCGCCATCAGTAATGAGGTCCGCCACTCCCCCTACATCTGTCGCGATAACGCTCTTGCCTGATGCCATCGCCTCGATGACAGAAACCGGCGTCCCTTCGTTCAGGGACGTGAGCGCGACGATATCCAGGTCAGCATAGACAGCGGCGAGATCCTGTTTCCAGCCTGTGAATATGGCATGCTCATCAAGACCTAAGAGCCTTGTCAGCGTTTTTAATTCACCGGCGCATTCTCCATCACCTATTATAACAAACTTTACCTTGACGTTAAGACCTCTCATCACGACCTTTTTAGCAACATCCAGAAACATCGTATGATTCTTGACGGGGACGAGCCTTCCTACTATACCTACAAGGAGGGTATCCGATCCGACCCCAAGCTCTTTGCGAAGCGCTCCGCCGAAGTCCTCGCATCCAAGGAACTTTTCAAGTTCAAATCCCAGCGGTATGACCACGCACTTCGATCCTTTAACGATCTTAAGTTTACTGACGATTTCGTTCCTGACGAGCTCGCTCACCGTGATTACGCGGTCAGTAAAACACGCCAGGAACCTCTCGATGAATAGATAAGCTTTCGCTTTGATCGGGCTGAAATAACCGTCAAATATGTGGCCGTGAAATGTATGCACCCTTATCGGCACACCGGCGCACAACGCTGCAAGCCTGCCCAGCGTCCCGGCCTTGGCAGTATGCGTGTGAACTATGTCCGGCCTCTCACGCCTCATTATGGAAAAGAGGGCCATGAAAGCCTTGAGATCCTTAAGCGGCGATATCTCTCTGCAAAGTTCCGATATGACTATCGGAGCCACATCCTTATCCCTGGCAAGGTACATCATGTCACCTTCAGACTCGTCCACCGTCCCGCACACCAGGATATCCCTGTACCCTCTCTTGCTCAACTCGCTCGACAGAAGGATCGTGTGTATGGCGGGACCGCCTATATTGAGCCGGGTAATTACCCTTAATATTATTTTCTTGCCCGTCATATCCAACCCTTCCACCAATAATACAGAATGCCAAAATATTCATGCGCTATCCCATTGATCTGGCTTAAGCTGATCTTCCTGGTGAAGATGCCCTTTACCTTGTGCATGTAAAAACGGCCGTTTGTGATCGGCACATATGTAACTTTTATATCATTGGCAACCTTATGAAATACCAATGATGCTCTCCTCATGTGATAAGGCGCGCTTATGAGCAATATCTTGCCCCACCCGTTCCTGGCCAATATCTCTTTCGTAAATTTCACGTTCTCAAAAGTATTTTTTGCCTTCTCTTCAAGTGTAATAGATCTTACCGGCACGCCAAGCGATATAGCCAGGGCTTTCATTACCAACGGCTCTTTGAACGCATAGGTATACCCCGATGAAAATATCAGTTGGTCGGCATATCCCTTATTATATAACTCAACAGCCTGCTGAACCCTCTCTTCATACCCCTGCCCGGCTGTACCGGATTCACCGACGCCGCCTGCAAAAACAACAATTGCATCGGCATGTACCGGCGGCTGGGAAATCATAAGCGGCTTTGCGCAGATCCACACAAAAGGAGTATAAAAAAGCAATCCCCACGCAAACGCAAGGCTGACGATAATGCGAAATGCCTTCCTATGGACATTCCTATAAATATCGGTTAATATTTTTTGCCAGTTCGCATGAATATTATCCCGATGAACAATGATATCCTGCGTGATAAGGGACATTTGCTCAATCTTTTCCGCCCAGCTGTTATTATAAGCAGCATGAATTCTTCGCTTCTTAAGGGTCTCGCAATCTTCTATCAATGCACGGCTGATAAGTGTCTTAAACTCTTCCCTATTTTTTGCTATATAAAGAATATCACCGTTTTCCTTATTAAATAGCTCAGTTTCGTGGAGATTTGTCGATACAACAGGTTTGCCGAGAACAAGGTATTCATTAAGCTTCGCTGCGGAAATATTATCGGTATATGCATCTTTTATATAAGGAATTATGCAGACATCGAAATATTTGAGATACGCCCCCAGCTCTTGATGATGCTTTCTTCCTGTAAATATAATATTGGAGCATTGCTTTAATATTACGATATCGGTTTGTACCGGGCCCACAAATACAAAGGAATATTTCGGGAATTCATGCGCAAGATATACAACCAGCTCCTGATCTATAGACTGCCTGACACCTCCTATGAATCCGATAATAGGCGAAGCGATGCCGGCGATCTCCTTGGGCATTACGGTAACTTCGGCCGCTTTCTCAAAGATCGCAGGGTTCACCCCCATAGGAATACAGGTAGTTCGAGAATTATAGGCTTTACAATATTCCACTAAATTTCTTGCCATGACAAATACTGCGTCCGCCTTCTGTAATACCTGTTTTTCATACGCGATTATTTTTTTAGCGGATCTTGAGGTTGCTGCAAAGTTGTCAGTGCAGTAGTAAATAAAAGCCTTGTGCGGTATGTTCTCTTGAATATCAAGCGCTATGGGTGTGGGTATAAATGTCCATATGATAGGATTCTGAAACTGCATCACCTTGCCCCAGCGCTGCAGGGAACGTAAAATAAGAAAGCGGTTTATTATGCGCGCCAGTCGTGAGTATGGGAACGGCAGGATAAGCGGGGAATATACATAAAGATTAGGCATCTCCTGACGAAAACCTTTTGTGCTTTTATGCCAATTGACGATCCTTTTCCATATTCTCGAGGTATCGGAGAACCTGGGAGAGCGCACACCGGTGTTCTCGATGAACAATACACGGTTGCCGTTTTTGGCAAAGGCCGTCATGATTTCCTGGTGCTGCTGCCAGATAAAATCCCAGTCAATACTTGATATGCATATAATATCTTCGCCTGTCAGCATCTACTATTTTAACCCCCATATTACATACAACCGGTCCGGACGACAAATCTCCAGCCCGGAACCGACAATCAGCCGGATTTTATATATTTCTTGTTGGATGCTATTATATTATTATATTAGCGTATATGCAAGAGTATAAAAAGGCGGGAATAACAGGCATTAAGCAGGGCTATCGGAGGCCCTAATTATTTAATAGGCGTCTTCGTCTTATTAAAATATGTCATGCAAAACCTTAAAAAATATAATGGATTATGCAATAGCTTAAAAATGATCTTATCCAGGAACTTTTTCGGGTTTCTGACCAAATACAGGAAATATAATTTTAACTTTTCCCTAAGAACCAGGCCCATAAGTGTTTTTCGGGGCAGGCCCTTGGTTTCGAAGCTCGGATAATCGGACTTTAACCTTGCATAGTCAAGCCCATCATCGATCAATTTTAGCGATTTACAGGTTTCCAAAAGCCTTGTTCCCGGCAACGGTGTGGCATAGAAAAAATTTGTGGTATCAAGCTGCAGATTTTCAGCGAATCTGAAGGTATTTTTTAACGACTTCCTGGTTTCTCCCGGAAGACCGACTACAAAAAATCCCGAGGTTTCTAGCCCCAACGTTTTCGATTTATCAATGATCGGTTTTATCTGAGAAAGTTCGATAGGTTTTTTTATAACGTTCTTTAGCATATATTCATCGCCGGACTCTATACCTATGCTTATTGCATAGCAGCCGCTCTTCTTCATCAGATCAAGCATCTGGCCATCAAGAGTCTGCACAGCTACGCCATTCGGCACATTCCATAATATGTTAAACTCTTTTGCGATAATACCCGAAAAAATTCTCTTTGCCCTGTCTCCGTCTAAAGTCAAATTATCGTCTTCAAATAATATCTCCTTAACCCCGAATCGCTTCATAAGATACTCGATTTCCATTAAGACGTTTTCGGCTGATCTTTTTCTGTAATTTCTTCCCCAAACATTATGGATTGAACAAAAAATGCATTCAAACGGGCACCCGCGCGATGTTATAAGCGGCAGAAAAGGCACTTTTCTTGCAGGGCTCCCATGAGGGTTGTTGATCTTGAAATATTTTTCAAGAGGGAATATGTCCCAATATGGAAATTCTATGCCGTCAAGGTTTTCGATTGGGATCCTTTTCCTGGTTATTACGGCTGTTCCGTTTTTTCTGAAACCTATTCCATCAACCTTATCTAGATCTGATCTATTTTCTACAACATCTGCAAGCTCGACAAGCGTCCTCTCCCCCTCACCGATAACGACATAATCAGTATCATTATCAGCAAGGACCCTTTTTGGCTCAGCGGAAGGATGCGCGCCTCCCAAGACTGTTATAATGCCCCTGCTTATACTTTTAGCTGCACTGCAAACTTTATACACATTTTCAGTTTGCGCAGAAAAAAGACATGAAACCCCGACCATATCCGGTTTCAGATCATAAATTTTACGTTTAATTTCTTCGAATGTTGACCCAAACCTGATAAAGTCTTCATCCACCGGCTCTTCCTGATAAAAGCCTTCAGCCAATGCATCCATCACATGAACATCATGCTTTTTTCTAAGCGCCGATGCTAGATATGCCAATCCTAAAGGCGGATGGCATTTTTTTGTTTCTGTTTTATAGATAGTATATGGCGGCTGAATTAAAAGGATCTTCAATTCTATTTCTTTCTAAGTTCTGCCACGACAGTAAATCCGCACCATGTAAATGGGAACGTTTTGCCCCAATACTTTGAAATCAGGTAAGAAAGGAAGCCTAATGCTTTTTGCACCACACCAGGCATCCTGACTATCAGGCTTCCCGGCAAATAATATGACCCTATCGACTGCATTATTTCAGCATCAAAATGTTTCAGATAATCAATGAACTCAAAAGATGAATAAATATACTGATGCGTTGGATCCCAAGCATTCCATTTATAATCTCTAACAAATGCCTCGATAATTTTGCCTTCCAGGCCTGCAAATGATATTTTATTCGGAGTTGATATATAAAGCCTTGCCCCCTTCCTGGAAATTCTCAATAATTCACCGATAGCTTGTGTATGTTTTTCTTTTGGAAGATGCTCTAAGACTTCAAAGGCTATTACTGTATCAAAATATGCATCTTTAAAAGGCAGCTTATAAATATCGGAGCATAAGTAATGTATTTTCGCAGATAAGTCGTCATTTACCAATTTGGCGCCATTTAAGGAAAAGAGATCTTTATCGCAAAGAACTATTGTCGAGGATCTCTCCGCATAGGTCTTTTCCAATAAGCCTATATTGCTGCCGATATCGATAGTGGCACCAAGAGTCTTGTTCTTATTTAAAATATCACTGTAAAGTTTAAATCTATATTTGTCGAAAGGACTTTCATTGAACCTGGCCTTCATCTCTTCAACATAGCTTAGGAGATCCGCATTATTATGCGAATCGCGTATTCGCTCCTCATTTTGTTTTGAGCTATGCATGTCAGTACGACTCTTTTTCTACTAAATTACTTATATTCGAAGCCACGCCCTCCTCTATGCTAATGGAGGTCGCCTTAGACCTTTTAAATGACACAAAAAGCCACGCGACCACCACCGCTTCGCAAAAAAGGGTAGATAAAACCGCACCGTTAATGCCTAACCTTGGTATCATAAAGCAATTCAAAATTACATTGCCGACAATCCCTAGAAGGTATATTTTGCAAATCAAAAATTGTTTTCTCAGCGCAAATAGCAATCTTTCGAATACAGGCTTTATGAAAAAAGGGGCCAGGAGCAGGGAAAGTGTCGCTAAATACTTACTCGCATCGTCAAATTTTGCCCCATAAACAACCCTGATAATATCGCTCCCCTTAGCATATATGGCCGCTATGAACAAAAAGCTTATCAGGACTAAAGTTAACACGGATCTTTTTATTAAGACATCAATACTATTTATAGAATCGGATAGTTTAGAAAAGACCGGGAAAAAAACTGCAGATAAAGTTACGGGAATCAAGAAAAGCTGTTCCAGAAGCTTGAAGTCCGCGCTAAACCAACCGGCCGCCATATCCCCTTTTATCAAAGTTAACATCATTATATCGATTCTAAAATTCAGAAAACCTAAAATATATATCAAGATCAACGGCGAGGAAGCCCTGAGAAGACGTCTCCATAATCCATAATCTATCGAAAACGAAATAACTTTAACATTATGTAAAAAAGCAAACAGGCTTGTTAAGCAATTAATAAAGCTGGCAACGAGCAATCCGACAGCAATGAATACGGGCCCATGGATATTAAGATTCGTTTTGGTTATAGAGAATATGATCCCCAATTTTATAATAGACTCCAAGATCATCAGCATTCCTTCGTAGTGCATTGTTTCGTTTACCCGAAAAATATACCTGAAAAAATACATAAATGAATCTGATATTACAGAAATGCCTAAAATAAGAATTATCCAGAATTTGCCTGAACTCAATGACGTCAATTTAGCCAAAACAATAATAACTAAAATATTGGCTATGGCTAACAATACTTTTAGCGTAACAATATTATTTATGTATTTATGAAGGAATCCCCTATTATGAGAAACGTCTCGAAGAAAGATATCAGTCAGGCCAAAATCGGCTAAAAATAGAAATACCCAGACAAAAGAAAGACAATACGAAAGTTCGCCAAAGCCGTCTACACCTAAAAATCTCGCTATCAAAATCATTACGAAAAGATTGATTATTTTAAATATCGCCTGCGAAAATATCAGGCTGGAGAAATTCGTAAATATTTTATGTATTTGTTCTTTAGTCATTTTGACCCGGTTATTTTATCTTTGTCTGCGCTACTTAAAAGTTGTTCGGTGATAGTATTATAAATTACATTGGCAAAAATTGCGTGGGCGGCCTTATTAGGGTGTTCGTTTTCAGGATAAATGATCAAGTCGCCCGTATCTAACCCTTTATATAAGTCCGATGGGTAGGTATTTACAAAATAATAGCCGTATTTTTTACACTCGGATCGCACGGTGTCCTGAAAGTCCTTATGGAAGTTCCGGGCGTGAATCGAGAACATCTTGCGAACCAACACGATGACAACCCGCACGTTTTTATCTTTGATGCTGCCTCTTATTTCGTTGAAATAGCCGGATATTTTTTTATCGCTGAACCTGGAAAGACCCGACCCGCTGCCTGATGCATAGCTCGTCTTGTAACGGACAAGATAGTTTTTAGCATTATCCCTTAGAACTGTTAATGAATTGAGGATAAAGGAATTGGCATAAATGTTGTTGTATATTCTTTGCAAAAGGCCGGGCTTCTCAGAGCTTTCGATGAGGCTATTCTTGTTGAATGCCTCATCAGAAATAGGGAAAAAATTCGAAGTGAGCCCAATAAGAACGACGTCAGGAGCATAGTCATTACATGCTTTCCCAAGCCGCTTAATAAGGGACTTGTTAAAGCTATCACCCGCTACTGCAAAGTTAATAACTTCAATAGTATTTATTCCTAAGCGAGAATCATCCCTTAAAAATTCATTCAATCGTTTTTCAAGGACGCTGACATAGTTATCTTTCTGATAAACACCCGTTCCCATCGTAAAAGATTCCCCGAAACAAGCGACTCGCCATACACCGGGCTTCTTTTTCTTCTCACAATCTTGCGACTGCCAGAGTCCGTCCGCGTTAGTTCTATAGGGCTTACCGTATAAATATCCTTCTTTATCAGGCAAGAGCGCAATAAGCCCATTATCGTTAATATACGAGATTTTTTTAAGCCCGGCCGCCGGAGAATATTTCACTAAATCCAGCCCCTTGAGCCCGAAAATGTGCAGCCGAAAATACGCCTCGCCAAATAGTAAAAGAGCGAGGTTTAACCCGAAAAAAAGGAGCACAAAGAAGATGGGTCTATTTTTATTTAGCATGTTTAGAATTTGAAATATATAAATTTTTGATCTACAGGAAGACTGTAAATTCCGCCGAAGATCAGTGAATAGGCAATAAAATATACGATAACCGTGCCGACAAGCACTTTTCCCCTCACGCTAAGCATCTGCAGCACCTCTAAGTCATTACGCCTATATTGGAGATACTCCACAGCAAATATGACCAGAGAAAGGAAAACAAACAGGGAGAATTGTCTGCCTGATATGAAATTTGACAAAGAGATATTGCCGATTAAAGCCGTCAGCATGCTCCCGATCTGACTGAAAGAATTTGCCTTGAAGAGAAGCCAGCCCGCGCAGACAAGGTGGAAAAAGAATATGATGCGCAGCCACTTCCATATCTTCCCGGCAAAAATATTTTTTGGGGACGGTACGCGCGCAAGGACCGGCTCGATTATTTTATGTATGCATAGTAAAAGACCATGGTAGGCACCCCAGATGATAAATGTCCACGCAGCGCCGTGCCAGAGCCCGCCCAGAAGCATCGTAACGAAAAGGTTGCGATATGTCATCGCCCCCCCTTTTCTGTTCCCGCCCAGAGGAATATACAGGTAATCTCTGAGCCAGGTTGACAGGCTGATATGCCATCTATGCCAAAAATCGCGCGGGTTGGTAACAAAGTAGGGCAGGTTGAAATTGACCATTATATCGAATCCCATGCACCTGCCCAATCCCATGGCGATCTGAGAATATCCGTTAAAATCACAATATATCTGTACTGTGAACGCATATATGGCCAGAAGGATCTTGGCCCCGTCGTAAGGAGGCGCCGCAGAAAAAACGGGATCGACTATTCCCGCCAAATTGTCGGCAATGAATACCTTTAGGAACAATCCCCAAAGGATCAGAAATGCTCCTCCATATACCTTGGCTAATGTTATTCTCCGGGGTGATTGTACTTGAGGCAGCAGATGTGCGCCTCTTTCGATGGGTCCTGCTATAAGCAACGGAAAAAAGGAGACGAGCAGAGCATAATCTACCAGACTTTTTACCGGAACGAGCTTCTTCCTGTAAACGTCGATTGTATAGCTCATCGTTTTAAAAGTATAAAACGATATCCCGACGGGAAGAATGATGTGCAATAAGTTAATATTGACTCTGAGTCCCAGGCTCTGCAGAAACATTTGAAAATTAGAAGCAAAAAAATTGAAATATTTAAAAAATCCCAGAATGGAAAGGTTGATGAATATGCTGATCAATAAAAAACGTTTTCTTCGCACCGCATCATCGGATGCGCATATCTTCTGGCTGCAAATAAAATCGGTTATGATGGAGGTGAACATCAAAAACAAGAACCTGTAATCCCAGCTGCCATAAAAAACACAGCTTGCCGCAAGGAGCAGCCTGTTCTGCCATTTGTGGCCCAACACAAGATACAGGCCGTAAACGATTACGAAGAATATCCCGAATTGCAAGCTGTTGAATAACATAGATACCGGTTCCTGTTAATAGGCTATGCTTTAATCCTATTCGAATCATGGATTCTTTTAAGCTGGTCGTTTAATAACCCCAAACAAAAGATGGGCATAAAGCTTGCGACACATATCGCGGAGATGAGCCAAAGCCAGGCATGTTTGAAAAATATGCCATTGAGCACAAAAAGCAATATGCCGAATACGGCGTTGGCTGTCGCTAATAATAAGAACAGTTTTATCGGATTATAGAATAATATCATCTCCACGATCATTTGAGCAGCTCTTAGAGTATCCCTAAAATGCCTTATCTTCGACTTCCCCACACGCTTCAGATATGTTATGGGGACGTATTTAATATAATGGTTGTTCAGAAAGAAAATCAGCGTTAGGGATGTGGTGAACGAAAAGCCCGTGCATAATGAGCTGCCCAGGGGCATAACTATGCTTTTTTTAAATATTCTGAAGCCTGAATTCACATCCGCTATTTTCCTGCCGCACGCGTACTCCGCAAGGCGATTGAACATAAAACGAGCCGGGTTTTTGAAAATGCCCTTCTTGTACTCTTTTCCGGTCCTGGCGCCGACGATCATGTCATACTGGGGATAATATTCCTTCAGACGCTTAATCTCGTTCGCCGGATAAGAGCCATCCCCATCCATGATGAGGATGCATTCGTGCTTTGATGCTGCTATCCCATCGTAAAGCGATCGTCCATACCCTAAATTTTCCACATGATTTATTATCCGGACATTCTTCATATCAGCCCGCTTAAGAACATCGATCGTATTATCCGTGGAACCGTCATTCACCACTATAATTTCATATTCTTTATAAACACTAAGCTCTTTCGCGATACTGCCCAAGACGGAGGGAAGTCCCTCCGCTTCGTTATATGCTGGAATTATGACACTTATCATGAGATGACCTCCCGGGTTATTTTACCAACTTGTCTGTAAAAAAGCCTTTGCATGTGCCAGTATCGTCCCATTCATCAGAGTCCTAAAAAAGGTTTTCGTTATATAGCTGAAACGGAAGTAAAATGTTTTGTATGACGCGTTATAGTATTTATCTATTGTCTCCCACGAAAGATTGTCGTGGTCGTAGAGCTCTTTAGGCGAAGCAGCGAAATTATATTTATCCCAATCCCTTGTCTTGATCTGCCCTTTCTTCAGCATTGAATCGAACATCTCGGTCCCTGGCAGCGGTATCGTTATCGCGAATTTTACGTAATCCGGGTCGAGCTTGATAGCAAAATCGATGGTCTTTTTCAGATCCTCCTCCGTCTCCGAGGGAAGGCCCAGCATAAAATAACATTCTATCTCAAGACCTGCCTCTCTAGCCGACTTAACGGCGCTCTCTGCCTGCTCAAGAGAAATATTTTTATGGATCGAATCTATTATTCGCTGGCTTCCTGACTCGATACCAAAAGGAATCCTGTAGCAACCGGCCCTCTTCATCATCTTAAGAAGCTCGAGATTGATCCTATCCACACGTATCCCGCCTCTCGGATACCACGGGAATTTGAGACCTCGGCGCATTATCTCTTCGCAAATAGAATGAGCCCTTTTCATATCTGCGGTAAAGACATCGTCTATTATATGTATTTCCCTGAACCCCAATCTGAGCATCCGTTCCATCTCATCAACTACGCGGCCGACAGATTTCATCCTCAACTTATAGCCGTGTATATTTTTATTGCAAAATACACACCTGCCGTAACATCCCCTGGATGTTTCAATATATCCAAGAGGAGCCCTTCTGCTGGAGATCCGCGGCTGATAGTACTTCTTTATATCAAAAAGCTCATAAGCAGGAAAAGGAAGCTCGTCTAGATTCTCTATAAAATCATTTTGAATTTGAGAGGTAACGACCTCTCCTTTATCCCTGTAGGTAACATTAGGGACTCTCCGGGAAAGGCCTTCCCGCGCGATCAAATTCAATATAAAATCTCCCTCCCCCTTAACAACACCGTCTATCCTGCTTTCATTGAGGACATCTTCGGAAAGTGAGGACGGATGCGGCCCGCCGACAACGATGGTTATGCCTTCATCCATATCTTTTATTGCCTCGGCAAGATGATACGCCTTCTTAATGACCGGCGTGGTAGAGGTAATCCCAACCAACCCGGGGCTAAACTCCGCAACCGCTTTTCGAAGCTCTTTATCGGGATCATCGCTAAGATTAAGATCCAATAATTTAACTTTATGGCCATCCCTTAAAAGCGGTGCGGCTATGCATGCCAATCCTAAAGAAGTCGTACCTCGTGAAATCGCCGATCTCACCTTAGACTTGCCGAAGATATCTTCGTAATAGTTTGGATTGATGAGCAGGATTTCGGCCATTTTTGCTAACGAGCCTCCCCTGCCGTATCGCACGTGCGTCCTATCGATCCAAAAGCAACTGCCATTGCAATAAAAAACCAAAAATGCCTCATTGTAATTATATCGATGTAAAACGCATTTAAAAGAAATCCGATAAATCCGGCCAGGAAGAACCGATATATTGTCTTTACGCATCCGTTTTCAACCCGCAGCTTTTTTCTCAAATATAAAATGAAAGCGACAAAAAACACGAGCAAGCTGCCGAGCCCGATGAATCCGGTCTCTGCGGCCCATCCAAGATACGTAGAGTGAGGGTCATGCCCTCTTTTGTATATATCCTCGTCCTTCTTTGTCAAACCGGGATACATCATGCGATATGGCCCCTCGGCCTCGCTCCACTTGACATACCCGGCTGATTTAACATTATACATTCCCATGCCTACTCCGATAAAAGGATGCGATTTTGCAATATCGAGCGCTGCCTTTTGCTGTATAAAATAGGACTGATGAGTAAAATTAATATCTACCCTAACGGTCTCAGTCCCGGGGAGCCTGCTGACTTTTACGGGAAGTATCCACCAAACGGTCATAAAAAAAACGCAGACAATAAGTGCCATAGCCATTAGAAAAGAGAGGTATTTCATAACCGATACCAGCCTGGTCCTTAATGGGAATGCGGCTAATACCAAAAATATGCTCAACATTATCCCCGCATTATCCCTGGCTTTGGTTAAATAAGCGGCCAATACGCATAGGATTATGGAAATATATACCCAAGATGTACTTCGCCGCTTCGGTAAAAGCCTTACCGCCAGAATAAAACCGAAGATTATACTGACATGCAAGTAGCATGCAAACATACCCGGATGTTGAAAAATGGATACGGCCCGATAGACCAGATCATGGCTTGCGAAACCAAGAAGGCCATACTTGTCCAAGAGAAATGTCTCTATCCCAAAAAAAGAAAGGACGTAAGCGCCGATAGCGGTTATAGAAAGCACCGCGCTCAACGCTACCCAGACTTCTACCAGGCGCCACCACATGTTTTCCGAAGAAACCAGCTGAGCAACCAAATAATACATACATACTAAATAAAGTATTCCCGCAAATTCGATGCCGCTGTGCAAAACGTTTCCGGAGTTAATAAACGATAATGAAAATGCCAGCAGGACGAGAAATAGCGGATATAACGGTTCTATCCTATGCGCAACCTTATTCCCCTTTACGATTTGCGTAAACCATAATAAAAATATTACAGCAAATACGAGGTCGGAGTACTGTATTTTATTTATCGAGCTGAAGGGGGTTATTTTCATAAGGGGGATCAGCACGATATATAGAAATAGTAATTTTTGAGTTAGCTCTGAATTTTTTAAAGAAGCGATTATTCTTTTCATAATTCCCCCGCTAAGGATGCCGCATCCCTTGAGCGTTTCATTGCAAAACGCGGATATGCCCCGTCTTCGTCATTTAAGATGTTCTAAAGATTATACTTCCCAGCAACCGTTTTGTCGATAGAATATGCCTATACAACTAATTGCCTTCCTGATGGTTAGGAGATATTCTATCTATTTTTAGCGCTTTACGCGCCTCATAGACAAGGCGCCATAAAGGCATTTGGCGGTCTGGCCTGATTACGGCGGGTTTTGATATGCTGGACAAGTTATAAAAAAAGTCCTTATAGGATATTCCATTTATCTCGATGGTGTCCACGTCTTTACCGCTTACAATAGATGGATTCTTTACGATATTGTCAATGTCGGCTATCTCTCCGGCTCCGGTCCTGAAATATATGCCGCGATAAGCATCGAAGACGCACCACTCTCCATTCAGCATTACTAACGATATATAATATCCCGATGCGCTTCTCTTGCCATATACAGCCCCATAAAAAGCAGGGATATTAGTATAGGTGCATAAAGTCGTGAACACATCCTGAAATTGCTCAGGCAAAGCATGGCCTCGTATTATTATATTCAGTATATGATCATCGCATACCGGCATGCCCGCTGGAACATCTTTCAGGTTATCCCGTGTCCATTTAAGTATAGCTAGTGTTTTTAATTCATCTGTCTTACAGCCAACCGTTATCTCTTTAGCGAGCCTGGCATACTCATAATGGCGCGATAGGAACTGAATCCACTTTACGTAAAGAGGCATGTGAACAGATCTGTAGTGGCCGTTTACGCCTACTCGGATCGACGCATCACTATTCATCATCATAATAGCGGCAGCGAGGAGCAAAACTATTATAATAATGTTTCGACTTTTACGCGTCATCATGGCGCATCCATTTTTAGTTTACCAAAGCCCGCTCAAGCGCATCCAGCACGATGCTTCCCTCGTATATGTTGACCGACACTATCTCCGCATATTTTATTAAGATCACAAGCCATTGCCTGAGAACTCGCGCTAATACGGATTGCCTGAACATTATTATTAAAATCGCACGCAAACGCCGACCCGCCGCGATAATGATGCGGCTAACCCACGCCGTCTGAAAACATTTTTTACAATACGAGTCTAGCGAATTACAGGCAGATATTAACGCGCTTACAAAACTCATTACATATTTTACGAGAATGGAGCTATTAATCATTGCCATTCGAACGTCCATCGATATCAAGGATAACGCCTTTCTCAAGAGTATAGAACTCGTTATATATGGTGATCGGGGAATTTATTTTTATGGGCACATTGGTGCAGTAATATTCCCCATGCAATTTCGCACAGGCGGCCTTAATGAGCACGGTAACATCGCTCCAACCCCGAAGAACGGACAGGACCTTATCGCTGTAGATCGCGGGTTTTCCGTCCATTGCCGTTACGTCCGCCGCCGATATAGGGACAACTTTCAAGACTTTTACAATGGTTGCCTTTCCCGCAAGAACTTTATCTCCTGACTGCAGTACTTTTTTATTATCCAGCACCTGATCTAAAACAGTAAAACGCACCTTTATAAGTTTCTCTACGGAACTGTCGCTACGTCTACCGCATACCTTAAGCTGTAGGTTAACGATAAAACTACCGATTAAGGCAGCCACCAAGACTAAAACGAAGAGATCAATAAGATTGATCATGCCGAAGAGCCGACCTTTTCCATCCACGATTCGCACAAAAGACCCCCCTTATTTTGTAAACCCTTTGCATTGCATCATGGCCCGCGAAAGGAAGAAGACCTGTTCTCTCAACGCCTTTTGACGGCCTTGCGGCGAATTATACTATAACCATATCCTGCAAATATGGCATATCCGGGAATTACCATGCCACGATGCCGAACGAGCGCCTCCATGTTGCCGCCCGCAATCACGATCATTGATGAAAGGAACAATAATAACAGCAGCAAAGATACTATTCGAAGGTCGATTCGTCGAAACGATCCAAAGATACCGATAATAGAAAAGATTAATATGCCGTACCAGAGCATCATCTCAGGTAAGAGCAGCATCTGGCGTAATTTAAACGAGTTAAATAAGTTCGGTTCTAACATAAAGACTTCAAGCCCCCTCAGGATCATAAAGACACCATCTGCCGGCAAGATAAAAGAAAAATATAGCAGATTATTCTTTTCGGGACCGTAATATTGCTCCGGAAGTAATTTGTATGTAAAGCCGCCATAACCCACAAAGCCAATATGGTGATTTATGGTCTCCGCCATTTTTGAATCGAAGAAATTTGAGACGGCATCACCGTATAAGGGCATGGCCAATAAGAACACTATTATCAGCATCGAGAATAGCCATCTGTACTTGCCGGTCAGGACCAGTATCGCATAAAACAGCGATGCGCCTGTCACGATAAATGCCGCCCTGCCTCGCAGTAGAAAAAGAAACAATATGGAAATACCTACGTATATGACTCTGCGTATCTTTATAGCAGGCTTGTCGTATCGTTTAATCGTGAGCAGGCCATAGATAAGGAGCATCATGAAGAAATTGACAGAGGTGTCTCGCAGTAAGCTCGCAGAATATATAAATTGCGAGGGCAGGAGCAGTATCGATACGAACGCTACGCGAGCGATATCCTTATTGAAAAGGTTTTTTGCCAGTAGATAGCACAGGATAGCCGTCGCAACGCTTAATACTATGTTCAAAAGCCGAAAGAGCACCGGCACATAGCCGAAGATAAAATAGAATAACCCCATCATGTATGAATAACAACCTATGCCATATTGAAAAGGTGTGGGAAGCTTCCCCGCAAAATCTGCGATAAAGACAAATAACCTGTCATTGTGCCAACATTCGGCCGGGATGTATCTGGCCGGCAGAGAGAGAAGGTTTACGCCTTTCAACACAAGGCCTATATACCATCCTACCGCCGAGTAAAATTCCCCGTCAAATGCATACAGGGGTTCTTTCGACGACAGAATAAAGGCGATGTGGTACGATAGCGCAAATAGAAATCTGGTGATTATGGCAAGCAGCGCCAGTTTTACCAGGAACATGGTGTCACGGTCTTTTATGCTCACGAAAATGCCTCTGTATACATCTTTTTATATCGCGCGATTCCGTGCTCTATAGAAAAATATTTTTCCGCGGCAGCCCTGCACCGTCTCCTGAAACCAGGCTCGGAAACCAACACGCTCACTTCGCTGATCGCGCGCGCATATTCTTGTTCGGCAAAATCATTGATAACAACCCCGACACGCTCGCCAATCAATACTCCCGCGGTATCTCCCACCCCGCCCGTGACAACGACTGCCAACCCGCACGCGAGATACTCCCCTATCTTCGTCGGACAGCATGCCATCCGAGAATACCCCGGCTTGTAGAACGCAAGCCCAACCTGCGCATGCTTAAGGTGCAACGGCATATCATCATATGACACGTTCTTTATCGCCACCAGGCGCCGGTCTAATCCCGCATCCCGTATTATCTTCATAAATATCTCCGGTTCCCGGGTGCATACAAGAAGGTGCGTATCCTTAAAAGACGTGAACGCCTTCTGATAAAACTCGACTATTTGACGAGGCATATACCAGGTGCTCGCCGATCCTGAATACACCATGTCCAGGCCGAAACCGGCGCCCGCGCTGTCCGGCGCCGCGCGATCATGCAGGGCAAATCTGCCAAGATCGACGCAGGTAGGTATATGGTCGATATACACTGACCGATCATACGAAGAGAAGTTCTCTTCGATCTCTTTTTGTGCAGCATCGGTTAACGTGATGATCGCCTTTGCCTTACCTATAAATTTCTTTTCAAAATATTTTGCCGCCTTATACAGCCCGCCGCCCCGCTTCCAGATCCCCGCCTCCACGCGCTCATCAGCCCAAAACCCCCTCATGTCAAAGACAAAATCCGTGCCAAGCAGCTTGTGCACAAGAAGGGCTATCATTGCCGGCACATAACTTCTAACATGGATGAAAGCGCAGTTCCTGCACATAACAAAACGCAGCGCGCAACAGCTGCCCGCCAGTATATCATACAAGGTCGAAAGAACGGGGGGACTTTTATGATACGCGAGGCGCTTCCATTCTATCCCCTCTCTTTCCAGGAGATCGCCCAGTTCCTTACAGACCTTGATATTCAGAAGGTCGACCGGCTTTTCGAAGCTAATGATGATGAAGCGCTCCCCCTCCTTCGCCAAGCCGCGCACATATGGTACGATCTGCGATCGGCCGAGCGGCTCAAGAATGCCGTCATAGGTGATATACAACACGGGACGCTTGCTGTCCATACGTTCGCTCCGGTAACTACGCCTTTTCGGCGATGATAAAGATAGA
Organism: uncultured Planctomycetia bacterium; assembly: GCA_964352425.1. Classification (GTDB taxonomy): domain Bacteria; phylum Omnitrophota; class Gorgyraeia; order 2-01-FULL-45-10; family 2-01-FULL-45-10; genus JAMWCX01. The sequence goes on from CAYGRZ010000003.1 coordinate 36,103, forward strand.
CTCGCCGAGGCGCGTCATATTAAGCAGCGCGTTTGCTAAGCTCTTCGCCCACCGCAAAAAGGCGCTATTCTCAATGGTGCCCCTTAGCTCCTGGTCTCGCACGCGGTTTTCAGGCGAGCGGGGCTTGAAAAATTTTAATAGCTCATGCGGCTCGACATTGCGCACATCGCATTCCTGTGTCCTGAACCCGTTCTTGGTTATAAAATTGCGTAACGCCTTCGGCGTAAAATAGAAGAGGTGTTCCGGATTGATCGCCCTCCACTTATCCCCTATCATCAGCCTCGTTATAGAATTAAAATTCGGGGTTGTAAGTATCATGCAGCCCCCCTTACGCAGAACCTGGCGGGCCTTCTCTATATACTTTTCGGGATGCGTAAGATGCTCGATCACTTCAAACAAGCTGACCACATCGTAATGCTCCGGCCGTTCGTATACCAGGAGGTCCGTTTCTATGACGGGTATTTTGTATTTTTTGCATATCTGCACGGCATACGGAGCGACTTCCATACCCTCGGCAGACCATCCTGCAGCTATAGCAGTCTTTGCAAAATGGCCGGCCCCGCATCCGATATCGAGGAGCGTATTGCTCTTCCGGTATCTTTCCACCCGCATCAGGATGTCCCGGTATCTCTTTTCGTTGAGGGCGGTATAAAGCTGACCGCTGCTAAAACCCATCTTCTCCCGGTAATAATCATAATGCGCAATGTCGTAGATTTCCGCTCCACGATCGAGGAACGCTATGCCGCAGCCCACGCACCAGCGCACATCGCCTTTATCGATGCGGTACAGCCGCTCCGTTCGCAGGCTCGCGCACAGGGGGCATTGAGATAGCATAGTATCGTTCGTTTTGGATGCTGACGGGATCATCGTTCCTTTTCCTTCGTGCTCATAGAGAGTACCTTTCGATTAAGAGATCTCCAAAGGAGCGCGACCCTTTCAGGGTATATTTATGTTCCTTGAGAAGAGACCTGAGATATGCGTTCTTATCCTGTAATTCCAGTTTGCCGTCATGAGTGACGAAAATAACTTCCTTTGTAAGCGCCGCCTGCAGATCAGCGTCATCGACATTCTTCTTTTGCCTGATATCGGAAAAATAATAGTCCAGAATATACCTGAATCCTTTCGATGGCGCGATAACAAGCGTTTCGGGTCCGGCGACCTCCTTCACATAGGAGTGTGCGGACTTGAAATCAAGCCCCTTGTTCTGATACATGAAAAAGAGCCTTGCGCTGAAAATGACCACCATAACGGCGAAAACGGATATCGCCAGTCTCTTTACCGGCAGTGACCGCAGGAAGATCGATACAAAAAACATCAAAAATATAAAACTGGTAAGGAAGTAATGGGACATAAGGATCATATTCCATGCGTGGTTAAGCGCGAGCGCCGTAACGAAAGGTATGACGGACAAAAGAAAGAAAAAGAGCAAAAATACCTTGTTCTCATTCTTTTCATCTTTCCGCATGACATTGACCGCATACATGGACAGATACAATACCCCGACAACGCATATAACGGAAAAAAGCGCCGCTATCAGTCTGAGGTAGGCGAAACCGGAATATACCCGTGTAGCCATAAATCCGGGATCAAACCCAAGCATACCTAAAAGCGCCCGTATCGCGGATCCTATGTGCAATGGCCCTATATGGAAACCGAGCCGCTGAGTCATTTGGGGATGGCCCAAATAACTGGATCGCTGCCGAATAAAGAAATGGATCCACGGCAGGTATGAGACCGCTATCGAAAGTTGAGCGAGCGCCCAGGTTGCCAGGCATGACAGCTTCTTTCGAAAATGAACCGCCATGAATATGTTTTCCGCCACCAGAACAAGCGCCGAGAAATAGAAGGTATAGAGGGCGGCTGCCGAAAAAAATACATACCCTATCCATAGCCCCCGGCTGCGAATAGATCCTTGCTCATTTTTGATGATCCGCACCAGAAAATAAACAGAAAATATGATAAAAAAGTACGCCCATGAATATGTCCTTACATATTGAGACACCCAGACAGCGCCGGGAGAAAAAGCCGTAATGACGGCAAGAAATAAGGAACCTTCCCTGCTGACCACTAGCATACCAATCATGTAGACAAGGACGCATAACCCCACGCCGGGGATCACGCTCAGCAATCGTAAATACGCCTCATTCATCGAAACCCTCATCCAGATATTCAGCATATAAAAATAGAGCGGCGGATGCGTATCCTCCAGGATCGCCTGGGGGATGCTATGGAAGTGCCTGGCATCAAGAACGCTGAAATATTCATCGCCCTGGAAGCTCTTATCTATACCCGCGAGACGAAGGCCGCACGCTAATATGATGATCAGCAATATAACTGCAGCCTGTGATATCCGAGTTGCTGTCATGTCTGTCGTTTCCTTATCCTGCAATGGGCAAATAAGGCTACCTTGAGCGGTACGTTCAGGGGAAATGTCTTTATCTCATCTATGTCAAAATACTTTTCGGCGCTGGCAATGATATCATCCTGGTCGACCGGATGTGCTTTTCGCGAATTGATCCCTATCATAAGGAATGCAATGTCCGTCAAAACGCTCACGACAGGAAATCCTATTACTGCGTCACCGCCGTCTTTCAGCACTCTGGCCATTTCGCTGAATGCCTTGTCGAGATCCTTGACAAATTCAAGGACGCTGATGCATGTTACGCGGTCAAAATACCCGTCGCGGAACGGCAGGCTCGTCGCATCGGCGTACATCAGGTCTGCTTTCACATGCTCTTTTGAAAGCATCCTCTGGACCATATCGACATTTTTATGGATATCGACACCGTAAAGCTCGTCGCATCTGGTCGAAAGCTCCGGTAAGAAAACGCCGCCGCCATATCCTATATCGAGGAGCCTGTGGCAGTGTTCGGCACCCAGCAACCGGAGAGCACCTGTAAGCCTCTTGTTCATGAAATAACTGATGACCGGATGGTAATGCCTGTGGATGGGATCCGTCTTACCCGTCACCCATACATTCTCTTTCTTCGGCAGTCTCATTTTCATAGCAGCTCTTTCACGCTGTCGCACATCCGGCGCGATGTCATGACCTCGTACCGGTCTTTGAGGGATGACAAAATTTTCCTTGCCAGGCTCAATTTCCTCGCTGCCGTTATATTCAGGCCACGGACCTTTTCAGTTATATGCACCGATTCCGTATCGACCATATCGAGCGGATGAAATAGATAATTCACGAATTGTACACCGGACGCCTTGAGCGCACGTGTCGTAACGTTCGAATATGCTGAGCCTCCCAACATGGCATAACTGAAGTGCATAGGCAGTCTCAACCACGGCATCGCCGTGACCGGCATCTCCACTACAGGGCTATCCCCTTTTCTGAAGATATCGGTGCGGGAGGGGTGATAAGGCGAGTTCGGAGCTCTCGCCATGCCCCATTTCGGATACGACAACCCGGAAAAAAATTCCATGAGAAATGCCAGCGAGGTGCCGAAGACGGACGAATCGTACAGATAGCCGGCTGCTTCCACATCCTGCGCCATACAGCCATAAGAGGCGAATCCCGCGCTCTTGAAACCCGAGACATTCAGGCCAAGGAGATCTCCGATCAGTTTCTTACTCGAGATGATCTCGTCACGCCGGCCGGCTGCGTCGAGACTGTTAACATAAAGGTGCGCCGCACCGTGGCTCGCTATCTCATGGCCGGCCGCGGCGACCTGCCGCAGGATTTGTACCTTATCCCGGCTTTCGAGATCACGGGCCACCACAAAGAACGTTGCTTTGATATCGAATTCGTCAAATAGCTTAAGGATCCTCTTTATCCCGACCTCAAATACCGGATCGGGATCTATCGGAGCCGGCTTCCCCAGAAGTCTGCGCAGGACCCAGAGACCGTCCGCATCGACCTGTATCGTACAATAGCGCTTATCCGGCATGAAATCCGCTCATGGCGAGGAACCTTTCGACGGCTATCCTGTCATCCCTGCGCGACCGCACCAGCTGGCTGCCTATGAACTTCAGATATCCGATAATGGTCTTGCGCCGGCGCATCTTGCTGGCACCCTCTCTCATATTACACCTGAGGATCATAGGCACCTCCGCCATCTGGAGAGGCAATCTCGCAAGCTTCACGATCATCTCGACCATGCAGACGAACCCCTTCACCTCGATGAGCCGGCCGTGATAGGCCTCGAAAGCCATCTTGAGCTTTGTGGCATTGAAAGCCCTGTAAAACGAACTATATGTATTCACGCCCTTGATCGGAAAGAATAATTTCAGCAGGGTATTGGCGCCAAAACTCAATATATGACGGTCGGCCGTTGAATTCTCCACGCCGCCGTTCTTTGCAAAACACGACGCAAGAACAACATCGTTCCCCGCCTGGATAAGGCCTATCATCTTCTTCAATATGTCCAGGTCGCTCGTATTATCCGCTTCTTTCGTAACTATGATATCCCCTTCTTTCGCGGCCTCAAGAGCCGCCTCAAAACCTTTTTTGAACGCGGCGTCGACCCCCATATTCTCATCAAATCCTATCTCTTCAAGCGGCAGATCCTTCTCAAATTGCGTACAGACCTCGCTCGTATTATCGGTTGAACCGTCGTTAACGATGAACATCTTGTACGGGATCCCCAGGGCGCCCATGGCTTCTCCGGTGTTCTTGATAAGCAATGGAAGGTTTTTCGCTTCGTTATACGCCGGTATTATGAAGTATACCAATGCGACCCCCTACTTATCTTTCGAAATTAATATATCGCCCATTATCAGATAATCCATCTGCGTAGAGAGAAAACAATCAATTGCCTGCGCCGGGTCGCACACAATCGGCTTACCCCTTACATTAAATGATGTATTGAGGATGACCGGCACGCCTGTAAGTTTATAAAAATTGTTAATGAGTTCATAATAGAGCGAACAATCCTTCCTGGAGACAGTCTGCACCCTTCCCGTGCCGTCAACATGCGTAACGGCAGGGATCTTATTTCTTTTCTCCGGCAATACATCGTATACCAGCAACATAACAGGTGAAGGATGGTCGTGGTCGAAATATTCCGTTAAATTTTCCTCTAAAATGGAGGGTGCAAACGGACGGAAGTACTCTCTGTGTTTGACCTTTAGATTAATAATGTCCTTCATCTCCGACTGTCTCGGATCGGCTATGATGGACCTGTGCCCCAGGGCCCTTGGGCCGAACTCTATCCTGCCCTGGAACCACCCTAAAATTTTACCGTCGGCTAGAAGTTTAGCGCCATCGGCAGTCGGATTTATGCGCCTATACGGCAGATTCCTAGCCTTAACTTCTTCCAATACCTCATCTTCGGTAAATTCCGGACCGAGAAAAGTTATCTCATTTGAAAAAACACGGGGTTTTTTCAGGACGCAATTATGAAAATAGAGGGCCGCGCCTACGCTGCCGCCGCCGTCTCCGGATGCCGGCTGGATAAAGATATTTTTAAACCTTGATCTCTTTAGCGCATAACCGTTGGCAACCGAATTCAGCCCCACGCCTCCGGCGATACATAGATTTTTACTTTTTGTGACATCGTAAAGGTAGTTCACCATGTGCAGTATCGCCTCGTTCAAAACCTGTTGAAGGCTAGCCGCAATGGCTTCATGCCGACTGTCGATCTCTGATTCAGGGACCCTCACAGGCCCAAATTCGTCAATAAATTTTTTCGACACCCATAATTTGACATTATTCACATGCGCCGCATTTCTGTAATAATCGAAATACGAGAGATCCAGTTGATACCCTCCTTCCGGCGTCAGTGTCAGGATTTTCCTGAATTTATCAATATAATCCGGCTTGCCATATGAAGCGAGCCCCATGACCTTACCCTCACCGCTGTTTGGCTTAAAACCGAGGTATTGGGTTACGGAGGCATACAAATATCCGAGCGAGTTAGGATAGGCGATCTCTTTTATAAGTTTAATCTCGTTGTCTTTCGCATAGTACATGCCCGTGTTGGCCCATTCGCCGGAACCGTCGACTGTCAATATGGCCGATTCAGTAAAATCTGACAAAAAATAGCTGCTTGCCGCATGAGCCAGATGATGGTTTATGTAATGGAATTTGTACGTTTGTCTCTTTAAATTAAGTTCTTTTTTTATCCTATCATTGATGAAGACCATATTTGTCCATATGCCGCTGTGGGAATCAAAAAAACCTAAAGAACCGGGCAGATATTTTATAATGGACCATGCCCGATGGTGCAGCCCCAAAAACGGATCCCAGAAATAAACTACGTGTTCAATATTAGAAAAACTGATATTTTCCCGTTTTAATAAAAATTTTATGGCATTGACCGGAAACTCTCCGGTATGCTTTCTAGCAATTATTTTTTCCTCCTCAACTGCGCCTACGAGCCTGCCATCCTTCAGCAACGCTGCAGAGCTATCGCTCTGAAAAGCAGAGATTCCTAAAATGTACATGCCATTTCTCCTTTACTATCCATTTTCACCATAGGCACACCAGGTATTGTTGTTACGTTTCTTTATTCGAAAATTCACGAGTCCAGATTCCGAAAACCATTTCTCAATGTCATCTTTTGTAAAAAAATAAATTATCGGGGTGGACAAAAAATCCAATATGACCGCCTGGCGATAGGTGAATCCGTTGCGATACAAATACAGAAAATACTCGATCTTGTTTTTTGCGCCTGACAACCCAAAAATTTTAGTGCCCCAATAGCATATCCATACAAAGACGGACAATAATATATTAACCATTAAAGCAATGTAATACCTTACCGTTGCGCCCTGTTTATAAGTGAGCTTCCTTAGGATATTTACCAGTTCCATCGTCCGACGGCTATCTTCCTTTGCGTAAATCAGGATCTCTATTTTTCCTCCGGGCGCAAGATAGCGTGCCAGATTTAAAAATCCCATGCGCGGATCCGGGGTATGGTGCAGGACCCCGAAGGCGGTAATTATGTCAAACTTCGCGTTAAAAGGCAGCCTATTTAAATCCGACTGCACTATGAATGCATTTGCATTGTCAGCGTTGTTTTTCCTGGCGGCGTGTACGCTTGGGCTGATATCCACGCCGATCGCAAGACTTGCATCCTGTTTTGCGACAAGATCAGTGACCCTTCCGGTGCCACATCCCGCATCAAGCACTACCTTTTTGGAAAAATCTTCTTTTTTAATAAACGGGCTTAGCTCATCGAACTCTTTTGAAAAATCAGCGTACAGCCGGTCCTTAAATTTATCGTTAATTAAGTTCCATTGAAATCCAAACCGTTCTTTGGTTTGATCTATCTTTTCTTTATTCTCTTCGGCCACAGCTCTCCTTCAAAGTTATTTCCACCGCCCGTTTAAATTTCACCGTAGGTTGATATTTTAAAATCTTCCTGGCCTTCGCAAGGTCCGGAATTCTTCTGGCTATCTCTTTGTAATCTCCAAAAACATTCTTCATTGGCGTGTGTACTATTCTTGAACGTTTTGCCCTGCTTGTAATTTTTTTGGCGGCGCCTATAATAATTTCTGCCGACTTTTTCACGCTTACCTCTTCGTCGGATCCGATATTTATTATCTGGCCGACCGCTTTATCATTTTCTATTGCAAGGAGCGTGCCCAGTACAACATCTGCTACATGAGCCATCGAACGCGTCTGGATGCCGTCTCCATGCACAGGTATAGGTTCTCCCTTAAGAACTTTATCTATGAACAAAGGCACATGGCCACCGCTCGGGCCATAGTTCGACCTGGAGCCAAAACAACCGAAATAACGCAGCACCACTACCGGGAGCTTGTATTCCTGATGATACGCGAAGACCAGGTGCTCGCAATAGAGCTTCGATGCGGCATACGACCAGCGCTTTATATACGAAGGTCCAAGAACGACATTGCCGTCTTCCCGGAACGGCAGGTCTCTCGATGCTCCGTAGACATCCGATGTGGAGGCAAATACGAACTTCGCCTTATGTTTCCTGGCAAGGTCGAGCATATTCACGGTGGATTCCACATTGTTCGTAAGAACGTCGAGGCTGGAACCCGTCTCGCCTATCTTTTTCGAAGCGGCCATGTGGACGACGATATCGAATTTTATGCCCTTAAGCTTATTACAAATCCGCCCTTTTCCGGATATATCGATCTTCTTGAATGTAAAATTCCTGTTCTTCAGTGCTATTTTTAAATTCGACATCCTGCCGGCAGAAAGATTGTCCACCCCAAAAACGCGATAGCCGTTTTCTAACAATGTATCCGCAAGATGCGAGCCGATGAGTCCCGCAACGCCGGTGATAAGGGCCCTCTTCATCTTTTTTTCCTCAATTGACCGACCGTTATTTCAAGTATCTTCCTGGCAGAAGAAAGATCGCTATAGGACCCTCTCTTATCGCGTCGGTTTTTTCTCGATGCAAAATGCGCGAGTGCCTTGGCGATTTTGCGTTTGTCGACACCGGCAAGGATGTTCCATCCGGATTCGACGGTCTCGACCCACTCGGTCTCTTCCCTTAAGGTTACGCAGGGTATCTTCAGAAAATACGCCTCTTTCTGCACCCCGCCCGAATCTGTGAGTATCGCGGCGGCGTTCATCTCAAGCATCAGCATATCGACATACGGGACCGGCTCTATGCCAACGATATTGCCAGCCAGGCGTATCCCGTGCTTTGCGATGATATGCTTCGTCCTGGGGTGGACAGGAAATATGACCGGCTTAGCGAGCGCTCCGAACGCTTCAATAAGACGTTTCAGCCTTGCTATATCGTCGGTATTGTAGGACCTGTGGACAGTCGCAAGATAATACGCCCCCTTCACGAGCCTAAGGCGCCTCAGGACACCCGACCGCCTCTCGGCGATCCTCGAGTACCGGACAAGCATATCGAGCATGACATCCTCGACCCGGAACACCCCGTTCGTTATGCCTTCGGCCCGCAGATTTTCGATCGCCGTCTTTGTCGGGCAGATCATGATATCCGACACGCTGTCCGTCATAATCCTGTTTATCTCCTCCGGCATAGAACGGTTAAAGCTCCTCAGGCCTGCCTCAATATGCACGAGCTTAGCGCCGGCCTTTTTCGCCGCGACGGCGCCGGCAAGCGTAGAGTTGGTATCGCCATAAACGACAACGGCATCCGGCCTCTCTTTTGCGAATATCACGCCGAGCCCTTTTATCATCTTCGCTATCTGCTGTGTGCCGGGCCCGGACCCGACACCCAGATTGTACGCAGGCTTGCGCATCTTCAGCTGTCTGAAAAAGACATCGGACATGTTGCAATCATAGTGCTGTCCCGTATGGACGACGACGGTCCGTATACAGCCGATGTTTCTGGCCGCGTCGGTCACGAGCGCCATCTTGACGAACTGGGGACGCGCCCCTACAACATGCAGTATCTTATAACGTTTCATCACAGAGGGAATGACCTTTTCTCCGTCTTCCCGAAGTGATCCAGCGCCTTCAACAGCTCTTTCTCCGGAAGGTTCTTGTACCAATCGATAGTGATTTTAAGGCCCTTATCGAAAGGAGTGAAATCATCGACCTTCAGGACATCCTTGAGCGCAGTGGTATCGGCGGCGATGTTCGACCTCTCCGGCTCGCCCGCCCTCATCGGAAGATGTTTCAGCTTGGATTTTGACTTCGTGATCTTGATGATCATCCCCGCAAGCTCGTTGACCGTTATCGGCAGACCAGTGCCGACGTCTATGACCTTGCCTATCTTGCCGCAGTTGCGCGTAGCGTTAATTGCGATCTTGGCGATATCGGTCACATAGATCATATCGACCGTCTGATTGCCGTCGCCGAACACCTCGAGGGGCTTATTGTACAAAGCCTGGGCGATGAAGAGCGGCACGGCTTTCCTCACGGGATAGAGATGCTGCCTCGGGCCGTACGCGTTAAACCACTTGAGGCACGCGATAGACATGCCGAAGTTCTTTATGAACATCATGCAGAACTGCTCTGCGGCGAATTTGGTTATCGAATACGTGTTCAGCCAATCATTCGGTTTTGTCGGATGGAATACCCTCTTGACGCCGGAAAGCTTCGCAGCCTTGAGCGCGTTAATGGCGCCACCTATATTGACGTCGACGGCTCTCGAGTTCGAGAACATGAGCTCGTTCGTGCCGAGGACGCCGGCTATATCATACAGCTCGTCAACTCCCTGCATGGCCGATATAAGCGTCGCTATATACCGCGTATCGCCGTCAAAATATTCCACGTTCTCCGGAAGCTCGAAATCGGGTTTAGCGATATCATAGATAATAACCTTATGCCCTTCCCGCGTAAGCTCCTCTACTACAAAACTTCCGATAAACCCGGAACCTCCCGTAACAAGACACTTCATGATGCTTCTCCTTTCGAATTTTCGTAGAAAATTCGTTCTGCGGCTCGAGCCACAGGGCCTATTCCCCCACTACTATTTCCCGCTTTACGGTCTGGCGCTCGTTTAACGCCAGAAAGCGGTCCACCACCTCTTTGTTAATATGCTTGTTCAATACCGTCGTCGCGCTCTGCGCGTAATAGTCCGTCCACAGGTCCTCGGGGAAGTCTATTCCCGCCCCTTTCATCCTGTCCCAGAGCTCCGAGCCTATATGCGGCGTAGCCACGCTCAGGCTCACATACGCCGGCTCGATCTCTTTGAGGAGATCATATGTCATCTCGACATCCTCCGGCTCTTCGACGGGCATCCCGAGAAGAATATAGATGGTCATCTCTATGCCGGCCTTCTCGATAAGCCGCACCGTTTCGCGGACGTCCTCTACGGTGATGCCTTTCTTCATGTATGCAAGGATCTTGTCGCTGCCGGATTCTACGCCGAGCTTTATGCGTTTGCATCCGGCTTCTTTCATGAGCTTCAGCATCTCCTCATCGAAAGATCCTACACGGGCTTCGCAGCTCCACGCCAGGTCCCACTTCTTGGCTATGATGCGCCTGCAAAGCTCTTTGCCGAACTTTTTGTTAATGCTGATATTGTCGTCGCAGAAATAGTAGCGCTTGACGCCGTATTTATCGTGCCTGAAGGCCAGTTCTTCCATTATGTTGTCCACAGACCTGAAGCGGACCCTCTTATTCCATAGGCGCGGGCTAGAACAGAATATGCAATTCAGCGAACACCCCCTGCTCGAGGTTATCATGCCGAAATTGTTCTTGAGGTCCCTGACCTTTATAAGTTGATAATCCGGTTCCGGGAACGGCAGGCTATCCAGGTCCTTCATGAGCTCCCGCGGCTTATTGTGGCTGCATTTACCAGAGCTATCCTTGAACGACAGGCCATGTATGCTCTCGAGCGGATCGCCACGAACGAGTTCGAGCATCGTGTGCTCACCTTCCTGGCGCGCAACGTAGTCGACCCAATCCTTTGTGATCGTATCCTCATAGACCATAGTCGCATGCGGCCCGCCGACTATGACCTTGATATCCTTATTGACCTCACGGGCAAGCCGCGCTATATTCTCCGCGCACTTAAGCGTCGCGAAGAGGACTACGGCAATGCCGATCAGGTCCGGGTTATAATCAGCAATCTTTTTCTTTATATCAAGCCACAGCGGATGATCGATATCGTTTATGACCCTGCGGTAATTGTCATAGCCTTCAAATACTTCTTTCAGGCTCAGGTCCCTGTCCTTCTCCTCATAATCGGCGTTCAGGATCATCGCCTGGAACCCGTTCTTGTTCAGGTAACTGGCAATATACCCCAGGCCAAGCTGGATCCAGTTGTTCTTTCCGCCCATGAGCCTGTAGAACGGCGGCACGACCAGAAGTATCTTCTTGAACCGGGGGCTATTTTCCTTCACAGATGATCCCCTGCATTATTTCCTGCATACAGCGATGAGCATCTTCGAATAGATCCTGGGCCTGTCACAACCAAGCTCTACCAGATAAATAAGCTTTAAGATCAAAAACCACACACGAAGAGCAATGGCGCGTAGAAGCGAAAATATACCGAAATTTATCGGATATTTATTACCGGTTATCCTGACGTTCTTAAAACCGGCCATTGAAAGCACCTGCTCCAGGCTGTATTCGGTATATGCTATCTCATGAGTGAAATCTTTGTACCGTATATACATGCCCCCGAGCGTACTAAAATTCACCGTTCGCAGTAACAGGATCCCGCCCTCCTTCAGCGACAGCCTGATCGCCTTTACTATGCCGACCGTGTCCTTTTTCGGCAGATGTTCCAGGGTGTCATTAAGCACTATGAAATCAAATGTGCCGGCTTTCTGTGACAGGTACTCAACGACATCTCTGACCAGCTCGACATTCGCGATATTTTGCTTCCTGCAGAAATCGACCATCTCGGATGAAACGTCAACACCGGATACATTGCTGTATTTCTTCGTTCGAAGATATGTGATGAATTCTCCCATGCCGCATCCGATATCCAGTATCCTGGCACCGGTATCACGAGGCAAGTACGCAGCATATTCGCTCTCATAGAACTTATAGGCCACTGCCCTGTTCCTGGGGTCCGTAAAACGTGCCGTTGACAGATAATTCTCGAAATATTCTTCGCTCTTCATGCAGATCTCACAATAATTTCTCTGCCAGCGCCTCCGCAGGCAAATGCGCATATTCCCATCCATGGAAGATCGGAGGACATACATGGTTGGCTTTGATAAATTCAGCGTTCGGGAATTCCCCTCCCAGGCCCATAAACTCATGACAAAGCTCTCCATACACCTTACCGGTCTCTATCTTAAGCTTTTTTTCAAAAGCTATATACTTGTAATAGCCGGATTCCATGCCTGCCGGGAACATGACCCTCCTGGGAAAGATCCTGTCGTATTTTTTTGCCAGGTCTCTTTTCCATTTTAATATCTCCGGCAATCTTTCGAACTGGACGATCCCCAGGGCGGCGGTAAATTCGCTCATCCTGAAGTTAAAGGCCTTGATCTTATAATCGAATTTTCCGTAATTCCTGAATTTCTTTACAAACTCGTACAACCCCTCGTCTTTTGTCACCACCATCCCGCCCTCACCCGTCGTCATCGTCTTGGTCGCATAGAAAGAATAGCCCCCGCCCACACCGAATGAACCGGCAGAGCGTCCCATGAACGTGGCGCCGTGCGCATGTGCGCAGTCTTCCAGGAGGGTTATCTTGTGCGCGTCACAGATCTCTTTTATCTTTAATATGTCAAACGCTATATGGCCGCCTATATGGACGACCATGACCGCTTTCGTATTCTTGGTGATCCTCTTCTCCAGGTCCCCGGCGCTCATGCAGAGATCTTCCCTATTGCAGTCGCAGAAGACCGGCGTACCCCCTGCCCATTGGACCGCAAGCGGAGTCGCCATAAAAGTGTTCGTCGGCACGATCACCTCTTTCCCCTGCACGCCGACATATTCCAGGAGAGCCAGGAGTGCTGCTCCGCCGTTCGTAACACCAAGCGCTTTCAAACCGACGAATTCGCCAAAGCGCTTCTCGAGCTCCTTGATCGCATCGCCTTCAGACCAAAAGCTTGACGCAAATACCCTGTCGAGTAACTTATAGTAATTTTTCTTACTCCTGTCGTCAAAAGGTATGGTGAACATCGCGTATATCTCCTTTACATCTTTGTTATGGTAACTACCAGCTTGGAACCGAAATATTTTAAGACCCTATTATTTTTAAGCCCGTAAGAAAAAAACCGCAATCTGTCGCAGATATTCGCGCGGCTTCCCAGGATGGGCATATTAACAGGAAGCAGGACGTTGTACCCCTTCACCCTGAAATCAAGCCCTGTCTTCTTGAGCGCACGCAGCATCCTGAGCGGCGAGATGAGGCGAAAGTTGATCTTCTCGGGAGCAGCCTTAAAATGAGTCTTAAACCCCAGAGATCGCTTGCATTCTTTCAGCCACCGTATGGCCCTGAAACCGAGCTGGCTTCCCTCGAGGAATCGATACCAGTAATTTGTGATCTGGGAAATGTGCCACGGATTCATGAAGTCAAACACCACCATGCCGCCTTTTTTAGTAACACGCAGCATTTCACGGATGGCTTTCGGCACAGCGTCCACATAGGGCATAACGCCGATGGCAAATGTAATGTCGAACGACCCTTCCCTGAACGGGATATTATTGACGTCGGCCAAACTGAGCCGTACCGGCATACGCTCGCTGTGAAAACGTTTTTGGCAATCGCTCAGCAGATTACCGCAGAAATCGATGCCATATACTGCTTTGCCGCCCCGCGCAAGGCCGAGGGCAAAAAACTCGCCCGTTCCTATGCCGCACTCCAGCACCTTGGCGCCCCGCGCATCAAGGATCGTGTTCAAGGTATCCTGGAAGTGGTCCTTCTTATAATAGTCCGAGACGAGCCTCTGCGAGCTGGCAGTAAGCCATTGGTCGGAATATTCGATCTTATTATAGGCCTCGCGTTCCTTGCCTTTTAATACGACCTCTTTCATTGCGCTTTTCCTCCGGCTCCCGCAAGCAGCCGATACGTGTTCTCAAGCCTTGAGAAGTTCTTTGAGAAATCCGCATCCGATTCTATCTTTTTAATATTGTTCCCGGACATCCGCACGCGGAGATCGTCGTCTTTCAGCAATCTGTTGATGCCTTTCGATATGGAAACGGGATCGGACTTCTTCACCACGATGCCGTTCACGCCGTCTTTTACCCATTCCATATTCCCCGGTATATCGGTTACCACTGCCGGAAGGCCGCACGCCATCGCCTCGAGCAGTGATGAGCTTGAGCCATCCATCAAAGACGTCGAAACATATATATCGGACGCGTTAATGTATTTGACGACTTCACGCTGCGGCACATAGCCTGTCCAATGGATAAAACCATCCAAAGCAAGATCGGACGCGAGGTCCTTCAAGTCGTTCTCAATAGGCCCATATCCCAGCATCAGCACCCGCGCCTCCGGGTTCGCTTCTTTCACTGCCGGAAGCGCTTTTATAAAATCTTCTATTCCGTATGCCGGCCTGAATATTCGCATCATCAGCAATACTTTTCTACCCGTAAACCCCAATTTTTCTTTGAGCGCCGGATCATTATTGCTCTTACGAAAGACCTGAAGGTCGACATCCCACGGCATGACCACGACCTTTCCCTCGGGGTACTTAAAATCATCGGCCAGTATCCGCTTTTCATACTCGCAGTCACACGTGATCATATCAGCGCGCGATATCGCATATCCGGCAATAATCCTGTTCCTCACGGAGCTCTTCGCGTAATACATAATATCCGACCCCCATGGCATAAGAAGATAGGGGTGAAACCCCGAGAGCGCCGCCACGAGGCCCGAAGTCAATATCCATCCCGCATGGAGCACATCGGGCTTTTCGGCCCTGATGATCCGCTTGATCTCCATAATTCGCCTGAAAATGTTTACCGCGGTATTATCGGCAAGTCCGGGGCTGTGAACAATCTTCAGTCCTTTGATATTTCTTACGTCATAATGCCTTGATTCCATCCCCGCCGCGTCAAGATCTTTCCTGTGCGTGAGCAGTGTGACATTATACCCTCGTGCGATGTCCATGCTCAGGAATCTGTAGTCATGAGGCCCGAGCATCTCCGAAAGATAAAGGATCTTCATCTATGTGAAAACACTCCTGATGCGCGCGATCTCGGCTTTTGTAATAACGCCTGCCATAAGCAGGGCACCGGCATAGATCGCCGCGCCAATGACAATCAGAGCCAATGGATTCAACCATCCGCAGAGAGGCAACAGGATCAACCCCATCAGAAAGGCAGCGGCACATGGTTTCACCGCCAGCTTAATAAGAGGCAGCCGCACAATATCCCTCGCGAAAAAGATCGACAGCGCGAGTATCACGACCTCCGCAAGCACCAGCGCGATCGACGGCGCAAGATAACCGATAAACGGTATGGCGATAACGTTAAAAACGACATTCAGTAAAGTGGCATACATGAGAATACGCAGATATACAGATTGCCTGTCGAAGGCCACAAGCGCATAGCTGAGAATATAATCCACGAGATTCAGCATTACGGCCCATGCCATTATCTGGAGCGGCGCGCCTGCCTTACTATACGAGACACCATACACAAGAGTAATGAGCCTGGGCCCGAGCAAAAGCCCGCCGACCGCTATGGGCAGCCCTATAAGCACCGCGGCCTTGATGCAATAGTTTATGAACTCCTGTAATTGTTCACGAGATTCATGATAAAGCCTGGATATGACCGGAAACGTAACCGCCACCAGCGTATCGCTTAACGCATAGCAAAATAATATCAACTTAAAAGCGGCGCCGTAAATGCCGACGACCTGTTCATTCTTGGCAAAGCCGAGCGCCACGGTACCGAAATTGAGATACGCGATAAAAAGGCCCGATGACACAAAAAGCTGCAGCGATGTCGGCAAAAGCGAGAACCATCTTTTAATATCAAAATGCAGTTTCACCTGTCCGAATTTTCTTGAAAAATTGACATAATAGAATATGCTGCTGATAAAATCCGCCAGGATCGTTATCGCCGCGACTTTCAATATGTCCTCGGGCTTCCTTACGAACATAATAATGAGCCCCGCGTATAACACAGCGTTTATTATCTTCCCGTACGCATTATACTTCATACGCTCGATACCCCTGAAGACCCATTCAACGGACAGCGCATACGGGAAAAGGGTAAATCCGAATGCGATGAGCAGATATCTGGTATGCGGCATCTTGCGCAATGTGCATGCAATGACCAGGAGGGCTAAAAAGGAGATCGCGGAA
Source organism: uncultured Planctomycetia bacterium (assembly GCA_964352425.1). Lineage (GTDB taxonomy): Bacteria > Omnitrophota > Gorgyraeia > 2-01-FULL-45-10 > 2-01-FULL-45-10 > JAMWCX01. Next base: position 52,678 of record CAYGRZ010000003.1, read on the forward strand.
GCGGTAAGCCTTATGGAAACGATCGTCTCAACAATATCCTTAACATCTTTTTTTCGCGCTATCTCCCTCACGCCCAACTCTCCTAACCCCAGGTTTGTCGCCAATAAGAAATACGACAATAGGGCAAGAGAAAAGCTGATGGAGCCGAAGCCGGAGACCCCCAGCATCCTGGCGAGATAAATGACAGCGATAAAATGGCATACGCGCGCTACGATCTCGCCTGTAAACAGGGCTGCAAAATTAGTGACTATTCTCTTTATCATAGTACTCTTACCTGGACAGGAACTCCCTGATCTTGCCGACGACATAGTCTTTCTGCTGCACGGCCAATTCCGCATAGACCGGCAATGAGACAACTTCCTTCATGGCCTTTTCAGACTCAGGGAAGTCGCCTTCTTTATACCCAAGACTCTTAAAGCACTCCTGAAGGTGAAGCGGTATGGGATAATATGTACGGGCCTCCACACCATTATCGTTCAAAAATTTCATCAAACCGTCCCTCACGCCGGGAACTCTGATCGTATACTGATGATAGACATGCGTACAGTATTCCGGGACAAACGGAGTGACAAGCGGCAGGCCCTTAAGTTGCTCATTGTAATACGCGGCATTCTCCTGCCTCTTTTTCGTCCATCCGTCAAGATATTTCAATTTGACCAGCAAAATAGCCGCCTGCAGATTGTCAAGACGGCTGTTGATGCCGACCATCTCGTGGACGTACTTTGATTTTGAACCGTGGACCCTCAGCTTCTTAATCACCTCGGCGAGTTTTTCGTCATTCGTCACGACCGCTCCCGCATCGCCGAACGCGCCGAGGTTCTTCCCGGGGAAAAAACTTATGCCGCCGGCGCCTCCCATCGAACCCGCGACCTTGCCTTTGTATGTCGCGCCGATCGCCTGCGCATTGTCCTCTACCACCTTAAGGCCGTTCTTGCGCGCAACGGCGTTTACGCTGTCCATGTCCGCGCACAGTCCATAGAGATGCACCGGCATGATTGCCTTCGTCTTCTTCGTGATGTGCTTCCCTATTTTCTGGGGATCGATGTTATAGGTTTTAGGGTCGATGTCGCACAATACGGGGCGCGCGCCTGCGTTATGAATAGCTCCGCCGGTCGCTATGAACGTGAACGGGGTGGTTATGACCTCGTCACCCTGGCCTATCCCCATCGCCTTCAGGGCCAGGTAAAGGGCATCCGTCCCGGACGCTACGCCGACAGCGAAGGCCGTCCCGCAATACCGCGCAATTTCCCGCTCCAGGTCTATGACTTCCTGCCCCAGGATAAAGCTCTGGGCATCGAGGATGCGCTGGATGGCATCGCCTATCTCGGCGCGCATCGGCTTGTACTGCGCCTTAAGGTCCAGAAGAGGTATTTTCATCTTTGCGGTATTTTTTGTGATCATTTTTTCCTTTCCACGGTTTCATTCTTTTTAATGTAGCTCTTTTCGCACGACCCGCAGGTCGCCCTCTCATGCTTGAACGACAGCTTCTCGCCGCATTCGCACATCCAGCCCCGCGGCTTTGCCGGATTGCCGTAGACAAGCGCGTGGTCGGCAACGTCACGCGTCACGACCGATCCCGCGCCAACGAACGAATGGCGTCCCAGAGTCACGCCGCACACTATCGTGGCGTTCGCTCCAATGCTCGAGCCCGTGCGCAAGACCGTCTTCCTGAAAAAATCAGGTGTGTTTCTGGGGTGCGCAGATCGGGGATTGAATATATTAGTAAAAACACACGAGGGTCCGCAGAAAACATCGTCTTCGAGGACCGCGCCTTCGTAAAGCGAGACGTTATTCTGTATCTTGACATTATCACCGATAATGACATTTGGGGCTATATACACATTCTGGCCAAGCTTGCAGCCTTTCCCGATCCTGGCCCCGGCCGCGATATGGCTGAAATGCCAGATCTTGGTGCCCTCGCCAATTTCGGCGCCCTCATCCACAACCGCTGTTTCGTGCACAAAATATTTCTTTTCCATATAGCCAACCATCCTTATTATTTGCCTTCCTGCAAGAAAAGCCCTACACTCCTCTGTACCCCATGTCCCCTTCAGCGAATGTCAGATGCCAATCCGTATCCGACGCGCTTCGGAAAGCATTATTCGTATCGGCAAGGAAGAAAGGCCTCCCCTTTCTATTTGTGGAAACATACCCCACACTTCCAAGGGCAGCCACATGATCCGGATGTGAGGCCAAAGTTGAAATAACAGCACACCCTTTTTTCCTAAAAAAATCCTCAACTTTATTCAACACGGACGCCCATACATCTGCATTGTCGCCAAGATATGAAATATGCACGATCCTGCCGGTAAAAACATTGTTTTTCCGATCGATATAACATATAACAATACCGATCGGATCGTCACGACATTTTATCGTGAACGCATGCGCTTCAATGATCGACGGGCAATCCAGCAGCCAATTAACGCAACCCCTATTTTCTGTGTTATGAACGATCGATCCATGCCTGCGGCCCTGCACACCAATCTCCCTGTCGTAGGCATCAAGCTTGATGTCCCCGGCACAGATTGCGGGACGCCTGTTTTTCAAAGCTCCTGCCGCCAGGAATATGGTTTTGAGCATCTTTTTTGAAAAAGAATCGCTCATCGTCCGCATGTACCTTCGTGGATCCAGAAGCTTACAATATTCTTTGATGTGAAACCTAAAATTAAGGTTAAAACGCGGGTAGAGCGTACGCGTCCGGGGCTCACCGCCGATAATAAAGCTAAAATCACCGTAACCAAGCGCTTTTTTCATGAGCTGCACCCCGACCCCCTTACCTCGGTAATCGGGATCGACTATCCAGAAAATCGGATGCACCCCCATAAATGTCGAACGACCATAGCCATACTCAGATGCTGCAAAACCGACATGGCCGATTATCTTGTCTTCGGCTATTGCCACGAATGATCTGCTTGTGCGATCACGCAAAGGATACAAAAGAGCCCATCGCAATTCATCGCCGCTTATCTTGCCTGAATAGAGCATCCTGACAGGCTCTATGTCATTTTCGGTCGTATCTCGCAGGATAACCGCGCTCACCGGCATAGCGCCATCTGATTATTGAAAAAAGGCGCGGCTCCGGATAAGGTCACGCCCTTTACGCCGTACTCTTTCGCTGTCTTGAGCACATAGAGTATTTTCTCTTTAATATTTTTTAAACGCTCCTCGCTATCGGAATAGGGCGAGCCACCCAGCAACAGCTCGTTTGAATGGAGCATGAAATTGATTAAAGGAATATCCGATTGAAAAAGGTCGCGAGTAATTTTTTGAAAAACTTTTAACGGTAAATTCCAGTACGAAGGCCTGAAGGACATGTCCTCTGTCTTATCATATCCTAACCTGTTACACACATACCGCAACCTGCCTATACCTTTAATTCTCAAGCGGCTCAGAAAATCTCCCTTGATCCCCGTCACAGGTATCTCAAGGATATTCATAGCATTCTTTGTCTTTGACGCATCTTTTGTGATGTCATCGGAATCAGGAAAATAGGGATAGTTCGGGGCAAAATACGTATCTGTTGTAACATGCCCCCGGACTCCTTTTGTGCCAGTATACGAATTATACGGACAGACAGAGCTATCGACCAGATAGCCGTTTTTTTCAAGCCATACCAGTGTTCTTTTATCTATACTCCATCTTCCTGCCCTATGCGAGGTAGGTCTGACCCCAAAAATATGTTCGATAGCCTCGTGAAGCGACTGCATTTTTGCTTCGAATACATTATCCCGCAATTCAGACTGGATCCCGTCGATCCACTGCTCGTCCACACCATAAGGATTGCGATTTTCAAAGGGAGGGGTGCTCCAAATATGCAAATGGTGCCCAATTTCACATGCGCCGTGCTTCAAAAAATCCCTCAGAATTGTTGCCGAGCAATCGTTGATCGCGACTTCGTAGGTGACGAGATAGGTCGGGGGCATATCATATTTCGAGCAGGCCTCCTGAAGAAAATGAAGCTCGCCGATAGAAGTGACTTTGTTAAACCGGCTGTCAAACCAATCCGATTCGGTATCAACAGTTATAACAAAAAGTTTCTCCGCCATGGCATAACGCTCCAATAAACGGATCCTACGGCAGCAAAGAAATTCTTGCGCCGTCGTTGTCCAGGGACTTCTGTGCCCCTTCGAGGACCTTCAGCACCTCTATGCCGTTATCGACATCAGCGAGCGGCTGCCGGTTATGCCTGACGCAATTCAGGAACTCCCGGCATTCTATCTTCAGCGGCTCTTCCATCTTAATGGTAGGCGCGAGCACATCGCCGGACCTGAGCGTGAGGAAGGTTTCGTATGAGTTCCTGTCTACGGTCTTGTCGACGCCCTTGTCGTATATCTTGAGTTTTTCGTCGCTCGACATATCGTCGAAGACGGCCATGCGTTTTGTGCCGACCACGGTAAGCTGCCGTATCTTATGCGGATCCAACCAGCTGGCGTGGACGTGAGCCATGCAGTCATTCTTGAAATTGAGGCTTAAGAACACGACATCGTGGACGTTCTTTCGCAGATACGCCTCGCCGCTAGCCGAAACGCTGACAGGATGTTTTCCCAGCAGATACATGATGACGGAGATATCGTGAGACGTGAGGCTCCAGAGCGCGTTCTCTTCTTTCCTGACCTGGCCGAGGTTGACCCTGGTCGTGTAGATATAGCAGATATCCCCCAGGAATCCGTCGTCGATATACTTTCTTAACGCCACCACGGCGGGATGGTACAGCAGGATATGGCCTACCATGCAGATCTTCTTATGCCTGGCCGCGGCCTTCTTTATCTCCAGGCCCTCTTTGACGCTCATGGCAAGCGGCTTCTCTATAAAAACGTGCTTCCCGCTCTCGATCGCTCTTATGGCAAGCTCTGCGTGAGTATCCGGAAGCGTTGCTATAACGACGGCGCCTATCTCAGCGTCCTTAAAAATATCCTCCGGATCGGTGGTCTGAGCGATCTCGCCCTTATAGTCGCGCTCAACGCCGTCCAACAGGGCCTTGTTCTTGTCGCAGCATATCTTGACCTTGCAATCACCAAGGTTTGCATAGTTCCTCAGGTGGTTTTTGCCCCATACGCCTATACCTATTTGAGATAATATTATCATGATAGTTATAATATAATATTATATAATGCCGGAAAAGTCAACCAAATGAGAGGGCCTTGTCAAGCCAAAATAGAGGGCCTGTTGCGCCGAATAAGTGTTATATGGCATCCGGTATGGTGTAAAGTATAAGCGCGAGGTTAGATGTCAGGTTATTTGCGAAGTAGACTGAGCTCGGAGAGCGCGATGGCCGGATAGATGAATGTGACTTTCACGTCTTTCTTATCCGCTGATGGATCTGAAATAGGCTACGGTCCGCTCGAGCCCGGTCGCGAGATCCACCTTCGGCGCCCAGCGCAGAAGCTTCTTCGCCTTTGTGATGTCCGGACACCGGACCTTGGGATCGTCGACAGGCAGGCCCTCGAACACGATTTTGCTCTTGCTACGGGAAATCTTGATGATCGCATGAGCCAGCTCAAGCAGCGTCATCTCGTTCGGGTTGCCGATATTCACGGGATAATGCGCGCTTGAGAGGAACAGCTTGTAGATACCGCTGACGAGGTCCGATACGTAACAGAAGCTGCGCGTCTGCCGGCCGCTGCCGTAGACAGTAATGGGTCTATTCTTGAGCGCTTGGCCGATAAAGTTCGGTATCGCCCTGCCATCCTCTTCCCGCATCCTTTCGCCGTATGTATTGAATATGCGCACGATCCTGGTGTCGACGCCGTGGTACCGGTGGTACGCCATCGTCATCGCCTCGGCGAAACGCTTCGCCTCGTCGTAGACGCCGCGGGGGCCGATGGGATTGACGTTCCCCCAGTATTCCTCGTACTGCGGATTGACCAGCGGATCGCCGTAGACTTCGCTCGTCGATGCCAGGAGGAATCGCGCTCTCTTCTCTTTCGCCACGCCCAGGGCGTTATGCGTGCCGAGCGAGCCGACCTTGAGGGTCTGGATGGGAAGCTTGAGATAATCGATCGGGCTTGCAGGCGAGGCAAAATGCAGGACATAGTCGACCCGCCCCTTCACGTCGATATACGTCGTGACATTATGCTTGGCGAACTCGAAATCGCGGTTCTTCAGGTTGTGCCGGATATTCTCCATCTTTCCCGTCAGGAGATTGTCCATACAGATGACGCGATGGCCCTTCGCGAGGAAGAGGTCGCACAGATGGCTTCCTATGAATCCCGCGCCGCCCGTTATCAATACTGTTTTTTTCGCCACCCCACACCTTCTTATCTTTTAACAATACAAACTATTTTCTTTGCAGCATACGCACCCAAACCATTCCCTGTGAAAACAAAAGAAGGTGTGGGGTTATTTGTTCCTGAACCACTCGACCGTGCGCGCGAGCCCTTCCTCAAATCCTATTATTTTTTTCATCCGCAGCATGCGCTTCATCCTGCTGATATCGGCATACGTCTTGCGCACGTCACCCCGCCTTTTCGGCGCATATTTCGGCTTGATATCCGTCCCGAGTATTTTGTTAAGCTCATTGACGATGTCAATGACCGATACGGTCGTGCCGCAGGCGACATTGAATACCTCGCCCGATATCCCGGGCACGACACATGAATTCAGGTTCGCCGCAACGACATTTCCCACGAACGTGAAGTCCCTGGACTGCTTGCCGTCCCATTCGACGATCGGAGACTTGCCCTTCATTATCTCGAAGAGGAATGCCGGTATGACCGCGGAGTACTTCGACTCCGGATTCTGCCGGGGGCCGAAGACGTTGAAGTAGCGCAGCGAGACCGTCTCGAGACCGAATGTCCTGGCGAATGTAATGCAGTAATTCTCGGCGGCCAGTTTCGAAACACCGTACGGTGAGATCGGCTTCGGCAGGTCGGTCTCTTTCTGGGGAAAGCTCCTGGCGTCACCATAGGCAGAACTTGACGAGGCATACACGACCCGTTTTACACCCGCCGCCTTGGCTTCGAATAGGACATTTAACGTACCGTTCACATTAATATCATTGGTCGTGAATGGATCATCGACAGATTTCGGGACTGAGCGGAGCGCCGCCTGGTGGATGACGTAGTCGACGCCTCTCAGGGCCTTCCTAAGCGTACTCCTGTTCCTTATATCCCCCTTAATGAACGTGATCTTTCCCGAAAAAGGCTTCAGGTTCTCCATCTTTCCGGTGATAAGGCTGTCGATAACCCTGACTCTCTTCTTCCGCCTTACGAGCTCCTCGACGATATTCGAACCTATGAATCCGGCTCCGCCGGTAACGAGATAGTGTGCCATAGTTATAGTTTTATGATGCTCTTCCTTTCCTTCTGGTTCTTCAGGACGTTCCGCGTATCGACGATCAGTTTCGAATGCTCGACGATAAAATCGTAGTCGACGTCCGTGTGATCGGTCACGATGACGACGCAGTCCGCGCCCCTGAACGTTTCTTTATCGAATTTGGCAAGGTCAAGATTGATCTCGCCTATCTTAAGATACGGGAAGAGCGCGTCGTAGTACGAGACATCGGCGCCCTTATGCATGAGGAACTCTATGATCTCAAGCGCGGGAGACTCGCGCAGGTCCTTCACGTCCTTCTTGTACGCCACGCCGACGACGAGGACCTTCGATCCGTTCAGCGCCTTCTTATGGTTGTTCAGGCCTTCGGTCACTTTGGAGACGACATAGTGCGGCATCTCGGAGTTGACCTGGGCGGCGAGGTCGATGAACCGCGCCTCGAACCCGTACATCCTCGCCTTCCACGAAAGATAGATGGGATCGACGGGTATACAGTTATGCGTCAATACACCGTACGACGTCACGAAGGTATTTGTGTCACGCACTTCCATCGAATAAACATTATCCGCGTTCGAACGGGATATGCTCTTTATTTTAACGGCGGCAAAATCTTTATATAGTTTGAATGACTTGTTTGAAACCACTCGTTTTTTATTCTTAAAGTAAGTCCCTATCTTTTTTGATTTCTCTCCGAGGAATACAGTTTTGAGCATTTTCAACTGCTCACTGCCGAATATATTGAGCAGATTCTTCCTTTTCTTAAGGGTCGGAACAAACCCGAGGTCCTGCAATAGCAGCAGCACTTGATTAAAGAGAATGTCGCTTGAGGTGAAATAATTTACCACTGCGGCATTGTTATTGTGGCAATACTTTTTGCCCCTCTTAAAATAAGTCCTTTGCAGGTTTGAGTAATCTACGCCTCCGTCGCCGCGCAAGATGCCCATGAGGAGATTCAGCTTCAATTCTTTCGGAAAAAGCAGAAACCTGTCCGGTATTTTCATCGCGTAGGAATTGATACCGCATTTTAAGATATCCCTTAAAAGATATCCAAAAATAGAAGATGATATCTTAATACATGCGCTTTTCCATATCTTTGATTTATATACCGAGTAAGTTATGCCTCTTTCTTTTAAGAATAAAATGACATCCGTGATATATTCCGTCTCGTTCGAATTAAACGTCAGCCTGGTTCTTATCGAACCATCCAGAGTTATACATCCTTCACTTAAATAGTAGCCGATGAATCTGCTGAAATCTTCGTCTATCTCAATAACGGCCGGAACGCTCTGGAATGATGGGCCTCTACCTGTAACTAATAAGAGATCTTCCCTATCAACTGCCCAGGACGTCTTCTTCTCTAGCGACAGGTAAACGCTTAATGGTAGAGAGTTGTCCCTTATGTAATCGCGCACCTTATCTTTTTCAGAAGGCTCAGTATTTTTGTATATAACATCTCTATAGGACGACCATTCAAAGTCTTTGCCTTTCAAGCGGACGCCTTTCACGAGATCGTTATCTCTTAAAAAATCTATCATATCTATCCGCAAGTCGCTCGATTTTGTCAACGATTTTGGCATGGTAAGAATTACGGGTATCTCATCGTTAATTTCAAGCTCTTCGGCGAATTTAACCCCCATAGCGCCGTCTTTCGCGACCATCACCGGATGCTTTGGAGTAACGCAAAATTCACGCCTGTCCGCCAGCATGATATTCAACATATCGCCTTTATAAGGCCTTTCGGAAAGTATGCCTATCTCCTTAAAACAAGGCTCTGCCTTTACCACATCGTAAGAAAATATTTCTTTCGCATTAGGCCTTATAAATGTTGTGCCTCTGAGATCGTGCATTCGGGATTGGGGGTCATCCTTAGACTCCTTAACAAAATCCGATATTTTAATAACTCGTAACTCGCTACCATCCTTCTCTTTCACGAATATTTGCTCGTCTTTACCAAGGCAGTGCCCACCTACCCCGGGCCCCGGATAGAACGGCATGAAGCCGTAGGGCTTCGTCTTGGCCGCGTCGATCACTTCCCACACGTCGATCTTGAGCCTGTCGCACATGAGCATGAGCTCGTTCACCATGCCGATATTGACGATCCTGAACGTGTTCTCGAGGAGCTTCACCATCTCGGCGACTTTTGCCGACGAGACGGGGACTATCTTCTCAAGCGCCTGCTCGTAGAGGAGCTTCGCCAGGTCCGTAGAGTTCTTCGAAATGCCGCCGATGATCTTCGGCGTGTTCTTCGTATCATACTTCGGATTACCGGGATCGATGCGCTCGGGTGAGAAGGCAAGATAAAAATCCTTCCCTTCCTTCCAGAGGTCCTCTTCAAGGATCGGGAGCATAACCTCCTCGGTCGTTCCGGGATACGTCGTGGATTCAAGAACGATTATCTGGCCACGCTTCATGTGCCTCTTTATGTTCCTGACCGCAGAGACGATGAACGAGACATCCGGCTCTTTCGTCTTATAGAGCGGTGTCGGCACGCAGATGATCACCGCGTCGAGGTCTTTTATTACGCTGAAATCGGTCGTGACCGCGAGCGACTTGTTCTTCCTGACCAGGATGAGATCCGACTGCTGCACGTCGAGGATGTATGACTCGCCCTTCTGGATCTTTGCCACCCGGTCCTTGTCGATGTCTATTCCGTGTACCTTAAACCCGCACTTCGCGAATGTCACGGCAAGCGGTAGCCCCACATAGCCGAGGCCGATGATGCCGATCTTCGCCTTCTTGCTTGAAATCTTCTTCTTCAGTTCATTTAACATATAATCCCTCTTAAGATTGCTTCGTCAGCATAGAAGCCAACTACGGCTTCCTCGCAATGACGGTTATTTTAAATAGAAGCCGGTAACAGCTTCCCCGCAATGACGGTTATTTCGACAAATATTCCTTGAGCGCCGCCTTCCAGCCGCGCATCCGGTATCCGGTAAATTTCCTGAACTTCGCGTTATCCATGACCGACATCGCCGGCCGCTTCGCGGGCCTCTTCAACTCCGACGACGTGATCGGCGCGACCTTCGCCTTCGACTTCACTATCTTCAGGATCTGCCTGGCATACTCGAACCACGATACTTTCCCGGAGTTTGATACATGATAAATCCCATAGCCCTTAGCCCTAAGCTCTTGGCCCTCAGCCCTTAGCCCTTCGCCCTTCGCCCTCAGCCCTTCGCCCTTAGCTATCTTATTGAGCAACGCATGGATCGCCTTCGCCAGATCCTTCGTATACGTCGGCGAACCGACCTGGTCGTCGACGACCTTCAGCGCCTTCCCGGCCTTCGCCCTGGCCGTGATCGTATCTACAAAATTCTTGCCGCGCTTGCCGTAGAGCCAGCTTGTGCGCAGGATATAATATTTTTCGAGCGTCTCCTGGACGGCCCTCTCGCCCTTCAGCTTCGAATCGCCATATATGCCCAGCGGCGCGACCGCGTCGGTCTCTCGATATGGCTTCTTCTTCCTGCCATCGAATACAAAATCGGTGCTGATGTAAATGAGCGCTGCATGGGCATTCTTACATGCAAGAGCAACGCTCCTCGTCCCCTCGCTATTTACCGCATAAGCCTTGTCAGGATCGAGCTCGCACCCGTCGACATCGGTCCACGCGGCCGCATGCACGACAAGATCCGGCCTCGCCTCTTCGATCATATCCGCAACTGCCTTGCCGTCAGTGATATTGCCTTTATAAAACTTGTGTACACTTGACAGCGGGCTGCGGATCACATCCAGCCCTGCGAGATCATAGTCAGCGGCGAGTTCACGAGAAAGATCTATCCCGAGCATCCCGCTCGAGCCCGTTATCAATACTTTATATCTTGTCGGCATACAAGCAACCGGTCCCACCACGCCTTGTTGGACTGATACCACTCAACAGTGAGTTCGAGCGCCGTCCTAAATTCATGCCGCGGCTTCCAGCCCAGAGCGGAAAGCTTCGATATGTCGAGGGCGTAACGCTTGTCGTGGCCGGGCCTGTCTTTGACATATTCGATGGAGCTTTCGTCCTTGCCGAGGATCTTCAGGAGCGTATGCGTGAGCTCCATATTCGTGATCTCGCTTCCCGCCCCGATATTGTATATCTCGCCTGCCTTGCCTTTATGCATCACTACGTCGATGGCCTCGCAGTTATCGGCCACAAAGAGCCAGTCGCGCACGTTCATTCCGTCGGCATAGAGCGGCACCTTCTTGCCGACCATCAGGTTCGTTATAAAGAGAGGTATAACCTTTTCCGGGTACTGGTAGGGCCCGAAATTGTTTGAACTGCGGGTTATGATGACCGGTAATTTGAAGGTGACAAAATAGGATCTGGCCAGAAGATCCGCGCCCGCCTTAGTGGCAGAATATGGGCTGTTGGGTTCAAGCGGATCGCCCTCTTTTGAATAGCCCCGAGCGATGCTGCCGTAGCACTCATCCGTTGAGATTTGTATGACCAGCTCGATGCCGGACTTCTTAGCCGCCTCTAAAAGCGTGTAGGTCCCAAAGACGTTCGTCCTGACGAATTCGGACGCGTCCTGTATGGACCTGTCCACATGCGATTCGGCCGCGAAGTTGATGATTGAGTCGCAGCCCTTGACAAGCTTCTCGACCGTCTGCTTGTCGGTGATGTCGCCTTTGACGAACCGGTACTGCCTGTTCTTCTCGACGTCACGCAGGTTCTCCAGATTGCCGCAATAGGTGAGCTTGTCGAGGTTCGTGACGTGATAGTCGGGATATTTTCCGAGGATGTGCCGGATGAAATTTGACCCTATGAAACCGGCGCCGCCGGTGACGAGAAGTGTCTTCATTTTACAGTACGCATTTCTGCGCGGGCCGTTTCGCGACGAGGTTATTCGCCTTTAAGAGCGATTCGAACGTCCCGGCGTCGGTCCACCAGCCGTCGAGGACGCTGTATTCGAGCTCACCCCGCTTCAGGTACGCGGAATTAACATCCGTTATCTCGAGCTCTCCGCGGTGCGAGGGTTTGAGCGTCTTTATGATATCGAAGACCTTGTTATCGTACATATAGATGCCGGTCACGGCGTATTTCGATTTCGGCCGCTTCGGCTTCTCTTCGATCGAAGAAAGCTCCTTGCCCTTGAAGCCCACGACGCCGAACCGTTCCGGGTCCGGGACTTTCTTTATAAGGATCCTCGCGCCCTTCTTCTGCGCCCTGAAGGCGTCGACGTGTTTTGCGATTGTTTTTTCGATGATGTTGTCGCCGAGCATGACGACGATCCTGTCATTGTCCGCGAAATGGCGCGCCAGCCCGAGGGCCTGCGCGATGCCGCCCTCGCCTTCCTGGTAGGTGTAATTGATATGCATCAGGCCGAATTCTTTACCGTCGCCCAGCAGGCGCAGGAACTCGCCGGCATGCATACCGCCGGTCACGATAAGGATGTCCTTTATCCCGGCGTCGACCAGCGTCTGGATCGGGTAATAGATCATCGGCTTATTAAAAACTGGCAATAGATGTTTGTTGCTTATTTTTGTAAGCGGAGCCAACCTCGTCCCCAGGCCGCCGGCAAGAATGACGCCTTTCAGTCCCATGTGCTATTTCCTCCAGTCATAAAATAGGGGACAGCGCCCTATTTTCCAGTCCTATTTAGAGAAAATAGGGCGCTGTCCCCTATTTTCCCCAGTCATAGGGTATATCGTTATCATACGCGTCGACCCTGTATTCGTCAGGAACTTTAGCATTATACGGGACCGTCACCGTATTGATAACGACCGCCTCGGTGGAGCTGGCACACTTGAAACCGTGGTAGACCAGCTTCGGTATGTGGATGAGCATCGGGTCATCCGGGCTTACGACGAATTCGTTCACCTCGCCGAACGTCGGCGAGCCCGGTCTGGCGTCGTAGAGGGCGAGCTTCATCCGCCCCGATATGCAGGTAAAATTATCGTCCTGCTTCTTGTGGAAATGCCAGGCCTTGACCACGCCGGGCAGCGCCGTCGTCATATAGACCTGGCCGAACTTCTCGAACATCTCGTCGTCGCAGCGCAGGATCTCCATCAGGCGCCCGCGGTCGTCCGGAACAACTTTAAGCTTTTTGACCTTCACACCTTCTATCATAACTCCCAGCTCCTGATTACCTGCGCCCCATCCCCTCGTAGGTAAATCCGAGCGCCTTAACTTCGTCAGGGTCGTAAATATTCCTGCCGTCGACTATCACCGGCTGCCGCATCAGCTTCTTGACTTTCTTAAGATCCAGCTCCTTGAACTCGCTCCACTCGGTGGCGATGACGAGGCAATCGCAGCCCCGGGCCGTATCATACACATCCTTGCAGAATTTCACACCGCTCTTCAGTATAACCTTTGCCTTGTTCATCGCGACGGGATCATACACCTTCACCCTGACGCCCTGCTCCCGGAGCACTTCGATCACATCGAGGGCGGGCGCATAACGAAGATCGTCGGTGTTCGGCTTGAACGCCAGCCCGAGCACGCCAACGGTCTTGCCGGACAGGTTCCATATCGCATTCTCGACCTTCTTTATCAGCGCGAGCTTCTGGCCGTCGTTTATCTTCTGCACTTCCTTCAGGAGGGCGAAGTCGTAGCCTGCCTTCTCGGCTATCCTGATGAACGCCGCAAGATCCTTCGGGAAGCAGAACCCGCCGAAACCGAGGCCGGCGTTCAGGAACTTGTCGCCGATCCTCTTGTCGAGCCCGATGCCCTTCGCGACCTCGACGACGTCGGCACTCAGCTTATCGCAGACGTTCGCGATCGCATTGATGAATGATACCTTCATGGCGAGGAACGAATTGGCGGCGTGCTTGATGAGCTCGGCAGATTTTATATCGGTCACCACGATCTCGGCCTTGAGCGGCCTGTATATCTCGGAGAGGATCTCGGCGGCCTTCCTGGACTTAACGCCCAGGACGATCCTGTCCGGGTTCATAAAATCCTCTATGGCGGAACCTTCTCTTAAGAATTCCGGGTTGGACGCGACGTCGAACTTCACGCCGCGCTTACTGAACGTCTTGATCGTATGCTCGACCCATTCGCCGGTATTGACGGGTACGGTCGATTTTTCCACGACCACCTTGTATGACTGCATGGATCCGGCGATCTCTTTGCAGACGCCCTCGACGAAGCTCAAGTCAGCCTCGCCGTTGTCCTTCGGAGGCGTCCCGACCGCTATGAATATGACGTCGGACTTTACAACACCGTCCTTCACGTGCAGAGCGAAAGAGAGCCTGCCCTTCTTGACGTTCCGTTTCACGAGCTCAGCAAGGCCCGGCTCGTAAATGGGCATGACGCCGCCTTTAAGCTTCCTGATCTTTGACAGATCGTTATCGACACAGATGACCTTGTTGCCGAGCTCGGCAAAACAGGCCCCGGTCACCAGCCCTACGTATCCCGCACCGACCATGCATATATTCATTTATCCGTCCTCTTCTATAATTGAGAAAATTATATCATGATAGTAATAATCGGCACAAGGGAAAAATGAGGGTTGTGAGACCCGCTGGCGCACCTGCTGCGGGCGGGTGAAGTGCTAATTGCCCGTTCCGGCGTCGCCGAAGCGCGGCGTCGAGTAGGTCTGCTTGAGGCCGACAGGATAGTCGGGGAAGGCCTTCAGCTTCATGACAAAGAAAAGGCCCTGGGTCATGAGATTGTTGCCGATGCTGTAGGTGAGCTCCGCGACCCAGCAATGCAGGTCCCTGGAGACAGTGAACTGCAGCTCCTCCTGCTTCTTGGAATTGAGGTCGAACCGCTCGTAGGCGCGGAGAGACCATTTCTCGTTGATCTTGTACCTGATGTCCATCGTGACGAGCGTGCTCTGCAGGGATTCCGTATCCGCGTACCTGAGGCCCGTCGACACCGACCATTTTTCTCCACCGTTGGCGACAAGGTCGATGCCCACCTCGTCCATCAGGTATTTCTTGGTATTGACATGGGCGGTCGATACCATGTACATCCACGAATAAGGGATCAGTTCCAGCCTGAAATCGATGCCGTCGAATTTGTTGGACTTCGTGTCCCAGTTATTCTTATCCAGCCTGAACTTGTAGTCGGTGCTGACTAAGAGCGTCGCGAGGTCGACCGACTGCATGTTGTCGGCCGTCCCGCGCTTGGTCTGCAGCCTGTTCTCGAGAGCAAGCCTCACGCCATTGTCGGTATCGAACGCGTCGATCTCGTCGAACTGGTTCAGGTTTTCCGGGGCTATCGTCGGCTGATGGCGGTGGTAGTAATTCGCCGTCGGCGTGATGATATGCCTGACTTTGTTTATGTCGAGCCCCATAAAATTCGTCTGGACGTCATACACCTTGTAGAATTTTATCGACGTATCGACGCCTTCCTGGAAGATCGTCCTCACCAGGTTGGTATCGCCCCATATGTTCCTGGAATAGTACGTCTCGCGTATGCCGGCGTACGGCGTGACGCTCAGCGCATTGAAGAACCGCGCGGCGTACGAGATCTGGTTATACGCGTCGAACCGTATCGTGCTGACGTCCTTCTGCGACAGGGCGGACGGGTACGTGTGGTTGAGGAAGACGCCGCTCGCGTTTGCGGTATAGTAAAAGTTCGTGTCCTTGATTTTGTAGTTCAGGATATCGATCTTGTATTCCGGCAGCCTTTCGACATAGTCAAGGAAGTTGTCGAAACGCTTCCTGACGAGAAGCTGGGTCGTGTAATCGCGCTTTGACGTGATGACGGAGATATAATTATCGGGCGTATCGCCGATCTCCTCGTATTCGTTGTAGAAATAATCCTTGATCACATCGACATCGCTCAGCTTGTTGAACTCGACTACGGCCGCCGTATCGAGGTTCGGCATATCCCACCGGTGCCTGTACTGGTAGCGGTAGCGTGTCGTCTCGGCGCCGGACTTGTCGTAGGCGAGGTTGCTGTTTTCGTCGATGTAATAGACCTTGAACGCGCCCTTGCCAACGTCCTTGCTGTCCAGATAATGGTGTATGCCCGCCGCCAGGCCCTTCTTCGACCTGTAGTCCAGCAGTATGTCGCCTTTGGAATTTTCATTGATATAGTACCGGTAGGCGGTAAGGGCGTAACAGCCCCAGTCTTTGCTCTGGCCGGGGATCACGGTAATGTGGGTCTTGCGCTCTTTGCCGAGCGCCTGCACGTAGTAGGGCAGCCATGCAACCGGTACTGTGCCGATGTACACCAGGACGTTCTTCGCGACGATCTTGTCGTCGAGGTACACATTGACCTGCTGGGCCTGGATGCGGTAGTGCGTGTTGTCGTAATCGCAGGTGGTGACATATCCTTCGCTCATCCCGTACTCGTCTTTGTTGGCCGCCTTCCCCAGATCGCTCGCCTTCCCGTAAAAAGGCTTCGCGTTCAGGTAGCCGTTCGAGACCGAGCCTTTGCGCGTCTCGAAATTGTAGAGGACCCTGTCGCCGGTGAAATAGGCGTCTTTCTGGGTGATTTTGACGTTGCCGATGGCTTCGGCGTCGCGCGTCTCGAGGTTGACGATTATCTTGTCGCAGGTGAGGACGATGTCTTTGTAGGTTATCGAAATATTGCCGGTGCCGGTGACCTCTTTCTGCTCCTGGAAATACACGACGCTGTCGCCGTTGACGACGATCGCCTCTTTACCGGGGATCACCTGTTCGGCGCCGGCGCCGGAAGCGGCGAGCATCACCATCAGTATCAGGATGATCTTACTTTTGAGGGAGCTGGCCTGGCTGATCTTGTGTACGTTCGCGGTATCTATGGACAGCTTCATGGCGTATTATTATAATCTTTTTTGTATTCGCATACAACATTTTTTCCTGATTTTTTTGCCTCATACAACGCCTGGTCGGCCCTGTCGATCAGGTCCTTCATCTCGAAGGCGTCTTCGGGGTATACCGCGATGCCGGTGCTTATCGTCAGCTGCAGCCGCTCGTCATACGCCTTGAAGACGTTCTCCGCGATCCTCTTGCGGACCCTGTCCGCCACGGCGCGCGCATTCTCGGCCTGCGTTTCGGGCAGCACGACCGAGATCTCCTCGCCCCCGTAGCGCGCGACGATATCTATTTCGCGGACGTTCTCCCTGATGATACGCGCGATCTCCTTCAGGACGAAGTCGCCGACGAGGTGGCCGTAGGTATCATTGCAGCGCTTGAAATCGTCGATGTCTATCATCAGGAACGCGAACGGGAAGCCGTACCGCTTCGAGCGCTGCAGCTCCTCGGTAAACCTTTCGTAGAAATAACGCCTGACGTAGAGGCCGGTGAGCGAGTCGGTTATGGCCATCTTCTCAACCATCTCATACAGGAGGACCTTCTTTATCTCAAGGGCGAACTGCATCGAAAGGATGACGAACCGTTCAAGGTCGGCCTTCGGCAGGTTTTCCACGGCGAGGATGCCGACGAGCTTGCGCTCGCTTAAGAGCGGCAGGACGGCCATCGTGGCGACCGCGTCGTTATCGATGCCGAGGTTCTTGAACGCCTGGGCGTTGGCGTCCCGCGCGATATAGACATCCCTGAAGCCCGCCGAAAAGAGCGCTATCAGCCTGTCGCGGTCGGCCTGCTTGCCTCCCAGATCCTTCACCCCCTGCCGCCATACGCTGTATTCCCTCTCGACGCGCAGCTTCTCACCGTCGCGCTTCAGGATCAGCAGGTCGCACTTCCTGAATACGAACGTATCCTTCAGGAGCGCGCTGAACGCTCCGAACATGTCCTCGAACGTGAGGTGCTCGGACATCTTCTTCGTGATCTCATAGAGGTTGACGATCGAGAGCTCCTTTGCCTTGATGCCGTTCTCGAACCTCGACGCTTTTTCGCAGGTCTCCGTCAGGGCCTCTTCCCTTTCCTCCCGTTCCCGTAATTCCCGGACCCTGCGCCTGTTCTCGCGGTAGAAGAGCTTCTTATGCCAGATAAATATCGCCTGAAGCGCGTTGAATATCAGGATCGGGAGAGATGCGTTGAGCGGATCGACCCGGTAGACGATGATGCAGGCCGGGCAGAGCACGGCCCATGACAGCGCGGCGATCGCATACGAGACGGATTCCGGGTAGACGTATCCGCTGGGCGCTATCAACAGGAGGAAAAAGATGATGGAGGCATACGGGATCACGCGGCCGGTGTAGAGGACATGGAATACCAGCATCGACAGCGGGATCCATACAATATACGCGCTCTTCAGCTTGAACAAACCCTGTCTCTCCCTTCGGCCTTTGCCTTGTAGAGCCGCGTGTCGGCGGCCCTGATCATATCTTCCTCGGAAACGGCGTCTTCCGGGTACGTCGCGACGCCTATCGACACCGTAAGGGTCGCCTCTTCCCGGCGCAGCGTAAGAGGATGCTCTTTTATCATCGCGCGTATCTTTTCGGCCTCGGCAGCAGCCTCCCGGGCGCCTCTGCCGCAGAGCAGGATCGCGATCTCCTCGCCGCCGTACCGGCCGACGACGTCATCTTCATGCACGAGCGACGTGATGCTCGCGGCCAGATGCTTCAGGATGATGTCGCCGGCGGTGTGGCCGTACGTATCGTTATATTGTTTGAAGTGGTCTATGTCCAGCATCAGGACCGAAAGCCTCTCACGCTTGCGCGACGCCCTCTTTATCTCGCGGTGGAGGCTCTCCATAAAGAAACGGCGGACCTTCAGCCCGGTCAGGCCGTCCCGTATCGCGAGCTCCTGGGTCCTGGCGTAGAGGTAGGCGTTCTCGACGGCGGCGGCGGCGATGTTGGCGATGATATCGAGAAGCCTGAGGTCGTCCTGCGTGTAGATGGACTCGCCCGGAGCGTCCATCCTGAGGATCCCGATGACCTTGTTCTCGCTGGAAAGCGGCGTAGCGATGAGCGACCCGAAGGTCTCTTTCGCGGCCTCGATCTCGTGTAAAGGAAAGCGGAAGTCCTTGATCACGTCTTCGACGAGCAGCGACCTCCGGTGCCTCAGCACCCAGCTGTCGAAGATATCGCCCTTCTTCGTCTTTATGACCGAGTCGTCCCCTACGCTGGAGGCCGAGAGCGTCAGCTCCTGCCTGTCGGCATCGACGAGGAAGAGGAGCGCCCTGCCGGGCTTGCCGATCGTCTTCAGCGTCTTCCCGATGATAAGCCTGTTGATCTCATCGAGGAGGAGAACGGTGCTGAGCGCCTCGGCGACCTCTCTCAGTACGGAATACTTCATCAGCTTCTCCTCGAACGCGCCGATCGCCTTGTTCTTCTGGCTGGTATCGTTGCGCAGGATATTGATCTCTTCGTCGAGCTTCTCCGATTTCAGCACATACAGCTGGTTAATCTTATGCCTGGCGTTCGCGAACGCGTAGCCCAGGTATGCGGTAAAGATGAACGGCAGCGAGAATACGTAGTACCCGTGACGGCCCATCCTGAAGTCCAGCAGCAGGACGATGATGACACAAGCGGAGGTCACGGTGACGCCGCCGATCATGCCGAATCCCATCCAGGCAAGCAGTATCGGAATGTTGAAACCGGATATGGCCGTCGCCAGTAACGTGAGGTAGAACAGGGAGCCTGAACTTACCTTGAACGAGAGGTTGGATGAGAAAAAGGCGAGCGCGATCAGGAACGTCAGTGAGAGGACGCCGGCAATCGGCCTACCGCGAGAAGAGATCATCTTATTTTCCGGACTTAGATGATAGTTGTGTCCGTCGATTTGTCGAAGAAGTGGACTTTAGACATATCGAACACTAAATCCATGTCCTGGTTAATGGTGGGCTTGTCATGGCCGCCGACCTTGGCGATAAGCGCGCTCTTGCCGGTATTCAAATACAGGTATGCCTCGGCGCCCATTGGTTCTATCACCTCGCATGTCGCCCTGATCGTGTTCTCCGGCGCGGCCTCAGAGACGAAGAGCTTATCGTATATGTCCTCCGGCCGTATGCCGAACGTCACTTCCCTGTCGAGGTACGGCGTGACCGCCCTGGCCATCGCGTCTATGATCTTTACCTGGAACCTGCCCTCGTTGAAATAGAGCTTGGCATCCTTCCTGATGATGGTGCCGCTCACGAAGTTCATCGGCGGCGTGCCGATAAAGCCGGCGACGAACCTGTTGACCGGCTTGTCGTACAGGGTTATCGGGTCGGCAATCTGCTGGATCAGGCCGTCTTTCATCACGACGATCCTGTCGCCCATCGTCATCGCCTCGACCTGGTCATGGGTGACGTATATCATCGTCGTCTGGAGCCTTATGTGCAGCTTCTTTATCTCGGTCCTCATCTGCACGCGCATCTTCGCGTCGAGGTTCGAGAGGGGTTCGTCGAAAAGGAACACGAGCGGCTTGCGGACGATCGCCCTGCCGACCGCCACGCGCTGGCGCTGGCCGCCGGAGAGCTCCCGCGGCTTGCGGTGCAGGAGCGTCTCGATGCCGAGGATCGTGGCGGCATCCTTTACGCGCGAGGCGATCTCCGCCTTCGGGTATTTCCGCAGCTGCAGGCCGAACGCCATGTTCTCGTAGACCGACATGTGCGGGTAGAGAGCGTAGTTCTGGAAGACCATCGCGATGTTCCTGTCCTTCGGCGGGATATCGTTGACGAGCTGGTTGCCTATGTAGACATCGCCTCCGGTCGCCTCTTCGAGGCCGGCGATGATCCGGAGCGTCGTGGATTTGCCGCATCCGGAAGGGCCGACGAAGACGACGAATTCCCTGTTCTCAATGCCCAGGTTGATATCGCGTATTGCCCAGACATTTCCGGAGAAGCATTTCGAGACATTCTTCAGGCTTACCTGTGCCATATCGCCCTCTATTGTAACATACCCACTACGACCGCGTAATCAAAAATACGTCAGGAGCTTCGTCAGCGTATCCTTCATGTTCTTCCTGTGCACGATCATGTCGATCAGGCCGTGGCTGAGCAGGAATTCCGATTTCTGGAAGCCGGGCGGGAGCTTCTGCCGTATCGTCTGCTCTATGACGCGCGGGCCGGTGAAGCCTATCAGGGCCTTCGGCTCCGCTATGATGAAGTCGCCGAGCGACGCGAAACTCGCCATGATGCCTGCCATCGTCGGGTTTGTCAGTACCGAGATGAAGAGCCCGCCTGAGCGGTCGAGGCGGCTTAAGGCCGCCGACGTCTTCGCCATCTGCATCAGCGAGTACATCCCCTCGTACATCCTCGCCCCTCCGCCGGAACCGGAGACTATGATGAGCGGTTGCTTTTCTTTCGTCGCTTTCTCGATGGCCCGCGTAAGCTTTTCTCCGACAACGGAGCCCATCGAACCCATGATGAACCGCGCATCCGTCACGCCGATGACCACGCCGCGGCCGCTCAACTTGCCGGTGCCCGTGACCACGGCGTCCTTCAAACCTGTGGCCTCCTGGTCCTGCCTGATCTTTTCCTTATACGTCTTGGGGCCTTCGAACAAGAGCGGGTCGAGCGACTGCATCCCCTCGTCGGCCTCCTTGAATGTCCCGTCGTCTACCAGGAGCCGTATCCTCGCGTGTGCGTCGAGATTGAAATGGTAGCTGCACTTGTGGCACACCCGCAGGTTCTCGTCGAGTTTCTTGTTGTAGATCAGTTCGCCGCAGTCGGCGCACTTCGTCCAGAGGTTGCCGGGGATATCGCGCTTCTTCGAGACCTTTACGATAGTGTATTTCGGTTTCCTGGGGAATAGCGGCATATATGTTATTTCTTCAGCATCTCTCTGGCTTTGTCCACCGCGCTCGCCGCGTCCTTCGCGTAGCCGTCCGCGCCGATCGCGGAGGCGAAATCCTGCGTGATCGGCGCCCCTCCGACCATCACCTTTACCCTGTCGCGGATACCGGCGACCTTGAGCGCGCTGATCGTATCCCTCATCGCGTTCATCGAGGTGGTCAAGAGGCTCGACATCGCCAGTATGTTCACGTCCTTGGCCCTGGCGGCGTCGACGAACTTCTGGGGGCTGACGTCTATGCCGAGGTCGTCGATCTCAAAACACCCGCCCTTCAGCATCATGCTGACGATATTCTTGCCTATATCGTGCAGGTCGCCCTTGACGGTGCCGATCACGACCTTGCCGGCCGGCTTTATGCCGTGTTTCGTGAAATGCGGCTCAAGCACCGCCATGCCGGCATGCATCGCCTTCGCGGATATCAGCACCTCGGGGATGAATATCTCGTTACGCTTGAATTTTCCGCCGACGACCTCCATCGCCGCTATGAGCGCATTTTCCATGATGTCCTTGATCGCCAACCCCTGGTCGAGGGCAAGCTTTGTGGCGCCGACGACTCCGCTACGGTCACCTTTCATGAGAGCCGTTTTTATATCACTAAATATTTTTTCTTTCATTTCACGTCCCCTGATAGTAGATATCACTTCATCCATGTATCATACCACATCTCGAACATAAATAGCGCCCAAATTTCTTTTCGTGTATCATTTTTGTTGCTTAGGAATTCCCGGACAAGCCGCTCTATGTAACTGTGATCGAATATTCCTTCCCGCTCGATCTTCGTCTTGCTGAACGCATCCATCATCAATGGCTTCAGGTCTTCCTTGAGCCATTGAGCAACGGGAACTGCGAACCCCTGCTTTGATTTGGTCAGCGTCTCATCGGGAAGCTTGCCTCTGAGCGCATCCTTTAATATCCATTTTGCAGTAAAATTCTTCAGTTTGAAAGATGCGGGAATGCCGGCGGCAAAAGCGGCAAATTCGGTGTCGAGGAATGGCGCGCGCACCTCGAGCGAATTTGCCATGCTCGCGCGGTCAACCTTTGTCAATATATCGTCCGTCATATAAGTCCTGGCGTAAATGTATATTGCCTTGTCCAATGGGTTAAGGCTTTTCGCGTCGCGATAAAGACGCGCCGTCAGTTCATACACGTCGGAAATATCCGCCGTTACCGTACCGGGAAGGAACAGGAATCTCTGTTCGGGTGGTGTAAAAGACCCTATCCATACCTGATGGCGGACCGCCTCCGGGTAGTCAAGACCTCTCAGGAACCGCTTCATTTTGAAATTCATGCTCATGTAATTGTTGGAAGGTTTTACGCACTGCGTTAATAATTGCAACGGCAGTCTCTTTAAGAACGGCGGGACAAAAGCCAAGCAGGTATTTATCTTATGTGCGAGGAATGACGGATATCCGAGAAAGAACTCATCACCGCCGTCCCCGCCGAGCGCGACTTTTACATGTTTTCGGGTAAATGCCGAAACCAAATAGGTCGGCAGGATCGAAGAATCGGCAAACGGTTCATCGAGCATATCCACTATCTTCGGGAACACGTTAAGCATCACTGACGAGCTCAGGATCTCCTCCCTGTGGTCGGTCCCGAAATATTTTGCCACGCGCCGCGCATCGCCGGACTCGTCGAACGACCTCTCCTTGAATCCGATGGAGAACGTCTTAATATCCCTGGGATCCATCAACTCTGCCATCATTGCCACGATGGCTGACGAATCGATGCCTCCGCTCAGGAATACGCCGAGCGGCACATCGCTTATGAGCCGCCTCCTGACCGATTCTCTCAGCAGGTCAAGAAGGCGGGTTTTCGCTTCGTGCTCGTCAAACCGTTTCTCAATATTGAACGAGAGGTCCCAGTAACGCTCTGTCGCAAAACTGCCGCCCTTCAACACAAGCCTGGAACCGGCTTCAAGTTTGTAGATATTCTTGAATATGGAATATGGCGAGGGAACGTATTCGTACGCCAGATACTTGCTCAAGGCATTGAGGTCGATCTGCCTTCTGACCGAAGGATGTTTTAGCAGCGCTTTCAGCTCTGATCCGAATATGAACTGATTGTCGAACGCGGCATAATAGAGCGGCTTTTTACCGAACCTGTCCCGGGCGAGAAATAAGGCCTTCTTCCTCGAATCCCATACTGCGAAAGCGAACATGCCGTTAAAGTGCTTAACGCAATCCTCGCCGTATTCTTCATAGGCCTGCAGGACGACCTCTGTATCGGAGTTCGTCGCAAATCGCCGTCCCTTGCCCAGCAGCACTGTCTTCAGTTCGGGGAAATTATAGACCTCGCCGTTGTAGACGATCGCCACGGCGCCGTCGGCGCTCAGCATGGGCTGGTGGCCGGTCTTCAGATCTATGATGGACAACCTGCAATGGCCGAGAGCAATATTGTCCTTGATGAACACGCCCGCATCGTCAGGGCCCCGGGGGACGATAGTATCCATCATCGATCTCAGGACGGCCTCCGACGGCCGCCTATCACTGTCAAAGTGTATATAGCCGCAGATTCCGCACATAGGCAGGTTTAATGTTTGTTGATGACCACGCCGGAAATCGGCTTCGGGTAAAAGTACGTCGCCTTCCTCGGCATCTTCTCGCCCAGCCTCGCGATCCGCTTGACCTCCGCGACCTTCGTCGGGTTGAGAAAAAAGGCGCACGTGAACTTCCCCGTATCGACAGAAGAGGCCGCCTCCCGCGGGCTCTTGACAAATTCGATATTATCGTCGTCGTCGGCTATCCCCAAGACATGCTGAAATATAAAGAGATGGAGTATCGACACGTCGAGCCTCCTCCAGGCCTTCGGCTTGTGCCTGATCGCCGCATCGACCGCTTTTATGTCTTTCAATATGAGGACATAGAACCCGCCTTTTCCGAGACACATACCGAACGCGTGCTTATCGCGCAGCCTGCCCAGCTTCGCCATCACGGCTTTTACGCCTGAGGCCTTCTCGATCCGGAACCATTTTTCGAGGCGGCTCCTGATCTCCTCTTTCGTAAGGCCTCCCGTATCGATGACGAGCCTGTGCGCGGGAAGGACGGTGAGCATCTTCTCGTTCGATTCGACAAAATATACCATCACGTATTTCGAGCCCTCGCCGGGGGCCTCGCGCGAATACATCCGGGAGACCTCGAAACGGTGGTGGCCGTCGGCGATGAACGTGTCCTTGCTCGCCATCAGGCGCGCCACCTTCCTGATATCGGCCTCGGCGTCCATCCTCCAGGCCCTGTTCCTGGCCCCTTCGAAGACGACATCGATGAAAGGCCTCTTCCGGGCGGCCGTTTTTTTGAGCATGCCGAGGATCGCGTGGGAGGCGTCATCGTAGAGGACAAATATCGGGCTTAAGTTCGCCTTCACCTCGCGCATCAGGTTGAGCCGGTCGGTCTTCGGCGCCAGAAGCGTGTTCTCGTGCGGGAGGACCGACTTACCCTTCGGTTCAACTTCCATCAGACCGATGAACCCTATCCGCTCGACGTCCTTACCGCCGGCCTTGTATTTCTGGGAATAGACGTATATCGCCGGCTTTCCGTCCTGTACCATCACGCCGCTCTTCAGCCACGCGTCGAACAGTTTCCCGGCGCGCGTGTACCTGTTGTCGCGGGCATTATCGGACTGAGTTTTCTTGTTCAGCTCGATCCTCACAAAATTATACGGGCTTGCGCGGTAGAGCCGGTCCTGCATATTCTTCGGGATGATATCGTAGGGCGGGGCGACGACGGGTGCCAGGTTCTTTATCTTTTTTTGGTTATACACTACTCCTTTGAACGGCCTTATCTGCGGCAAGGCTACCCCCTTCTCCCTTTGCTGTCACCGATGTAAAGAAATATGCCCGCAAGCGAGCCGGCGCAATCTGCGAGATAATCGAAGAGGTCGCACGACCTGCCCGGGACTGCGCGCTGATACAATTCATCAATGGCGCCGTAGCACAATGCTATGATTATAGCCAAAATCGATAATTTTGCAAGACCGACGTTAAAATCGCTCTTGTTGATCACGAGCGCAGCCGAGTGATCAAAGGCTCTGATCAGCAAAACACCGAGGACAAAGTACTCGACCAGGTGGAAGATCTTGTCGGCGTGGGGTATCCCTACACTCGGCAGGTCCTGGCCCGGGGTCGCGGAGAAATTGTGTATGACGAGGACCCAGGCGATGAGCGGCACCCAGAATATGAGTATCGTCCTTAAGGGCCTCACGCGCTGTCTTTGCTCTTCGGACAGCCCTTGCAGCCGTCGCTTTTGGAACCCGGGCAGGAATCGCCCGATGCGGGAGGCGACTTCTTCTTATAATCGGTCTCGTAGAAACCGCTGCCTTTGAAAATGATCCCGCCGCCCGAGCCTATCAGGCGGTGCACGGTGCCGCCGCACTTCGGGCAGGCTTTAAGCAGCTCGTCTGTCATCTTCTGGAATTGTTCGAACCGGTCGCCGCATGTATCGCACTGGTAGTCGTAGGTGGGCATGTTGTTCTCCTTGCGGACTATTGACTAACACTACCGAAACATCCTTCGCATCTTCTCCAGAAATGATCTCGCAAGCGGCCCCGACCCTTCGCCGGATACCCTGGCAAACTCTTTCAGTGTGCGCTTCTGCTCCGCCGTCAGGTCCGTGGGGACATCGACCTGGACCTTGACGAGCTGGTCGCCCCTGCCCGTATCGTGCAGATGGGTAATACCTTTGTTCCTCAGCCTGAAGGTCCTGCCGCCCTGCGTACCCGACGGTATCTTCATCATGATCTTGCCTTCGATCGTCGGCACCTCGATCTCGCCGCCGAAGACGGCCGTCGCAAAACTTATCGGCACTTCGCAGTATATATCGGCGTCGTGCCGCTCGAATATCTCGTGGGCCCTCACGTATATCAGGATGTAAAGGTCTCCGCGCCGGGCGCCGCGCTCGCCGGCCTCTCCCTCGCCGTGGATCCTGAGCCGCGAGCCCGAATCGACGCCCGCGGGGATCTTCACCTTGATGTTGCGCTTCGTCTTGACCCGCCCCCTGCCGCCGCACCCGGGGCACGGCGTCTTTACTACCGTCCCTTCGCCGCCGCACGTCCCGCACGTCTGGATCAGGTTGAAGAACCCGCTCGACGCGCTCACCTGCCCGCGGCCGCCGCAGTCCGGGCAACGCTCGCGCTTTGAGCCTGCCTTCGCGCCCGTGCCGCCGCACTGCTCGCACGTCTCGTAACGCGGTATCGATATCGTCTTCTCGGTGCCGAACGCGGCGTCCTCAAAGCTTATCTCCATTTGGAACTCGAGGTCCGAGCCGCGCCGGCCCCCCGCGCGCCGGCCGCTGCCATAGGACTCGCCGAAAATATCCCCGCCTACGCCGAACCCCCTGAAGAGGTCGCTTACGTCGATCCCGCCGAATATGTCTTTAAGGTCATCGAAGTGGTGGAAGTCCTGCCAGCTGAACCCGCCCTGCTTAAACTGGTTCTCGACGCCGGCGTGGCCGTACTGGTCGTAGTTCTGGCGCTTCTGCGGGTCGATCAGGACCTCATACGCCTCGGACATCTCCTTGAACTTCTCCTCCGCCTCTTTCTTCTTATCGGCGGAGACCCTGTCAGGATGGTATTTGAGCGCAAGGTTCCGGTAGGCTTTCTTCACCCCGTCGGCGCCCGCGGTCTTCGCAATGCCGAGGACCTCGTAATAGTCGCGTTTTGACATTATTTCTTCTTTTTCTTTCCGTCCTCATCCTCGGCCGTATACTCAGCGTCGATGATATCCTCTTTCTTGCCGCCGGCTGCCTGCTGTTCGGGCCCTGCCTCTTCGCGCGGCCCTTCCTGCCGCGCTCCCGCCCCGGGCGGCGCCCCGGCCTTCGAATCGCCGGCTGTCTTTTTGTAGATCTCTTCGGCGAGCTTGTGCGACACCTTGGTAAGCTCATCCATGCCGCGCTTGACGCTGGCGATATTCTTATCCTTCATCGCCTGCTTCAGGTCGTTGATCCTCGACTCTATTTCAGCCCGCTCGCCCTGGCCGACCTTCTCGCCGAACTCCTTGAGCGATTTTTCGGTCGCGTAGACCAGCGAATCCGCCTGGTTTATCGTCTCGATCTCTTCCTTCTTCTTCGTGTCCTCGGTCGCGAACTTCTCGGCCTCCTTGACCATCTTGTTTATCTCTTCCTTCGACAGTTTTCTCGGAGCCGTTATCTTTATCGACTGCTCTTTTCCGGTGCCGAGATCCTTGGCGGAGACGTGGACGATGCCGTTGACGTCTATGTCGAACGTCACCTCCACCTGCGGGACGCCTCTCGAGGCCGGCGGTATGCCGATCAGGTCGAACCTGCCCAGCTCCACGTTGCCTTCGGCATCCGCCATCGGGCGCTCGCCCTGGATAACGCGGATCGTGACCGCCGTCTGGTTATCGGCCGCCGTCGAGAATATCTGGCTCTTTCTCGTCGGGACCGTCGTATTCCTCTCTATCAGTTTCGTATCGACACCGCCGAGCGTCTCTATGCCGAGCGAGAGCGGCGTGACGTCGAGAAGGAGCACTTCTTTGGTCTCGCCCTTCATGATCGCCGCCTGTATCGCGGCGCCGAGTGCCACGCATTCCATCGGGTCGACGCCGCGCTCTATCTTCTTCCCGACGTAATCTTCGACGAACTTCTGGACGATCGGCATTCTCGTGGGGCCGCCGACCAGGATCACCTTATCCACGTTCTTGGCCGCGATCTTCGCGTCAGAGAGCGCTTGCTCGATGGGCCCGCGACAGCGGTCGATGATCGGCCCGATCAGCTCTTCGAGCTTCGAGCGGTTGAGCGACATCGTGAGATGCTTCGGCCCCGTCTGGTCAGCCGTTATGAACGGGAGGTTCATGTCGGTCGAGAGGGTGCTCGAAAGCTCCACCTTCGCCTTCTCCGCCGCCTCGCGTATGCGCTGCATCGCCATCTTGTCGTTCTTCAGGTCTATGCCGGTATCCCTCTTGAACTCCTTGGCGATGTAGTCGACGAGCGTGTTATCCATGTCGGTGCCGCCGAGCTGCGTATCGCCCGAGGTCGACATTACCTCAAACGTCGCCGCCTTATGCTCGTCGTCCCATCCCATCTCGAGTATTGTGACGTCAAGCGTACCGCCGCCGAAGTCGAAGACCATTATCTTCTGTTCCTTGCCGGCCTTGTCAAGCCCGTATGCCAGGCACGCGGCCGTCGGCTCGTTGATGATCCTTAAGACCTTTAAGCCCGCTATCTCGCCGGCGTCTTTCGTGGCCTGCCGCTGGTTGTCGTTGAAATACGCCGGGCACGTGATGACGGCCTCGTCGATCTTGTCGCCCAGGTACGCCTCGGCATCCTGCTTTATCTTCTGCAGGATAAACGCCGAGATCTGCTGCGGCGTGTACTCTTTCCCGTATACCTTATATGTATGGTCGGTGCCCATCTTTCTCTTTGCCGCGAAGATCGTGCCCTCGGGATTTATCGAGGCCTGCCTCTTCGCCGGCTCACCGACGAGCCGAGTGCCGTCCTTCGTGAACGCGACAAACGACGGGAACGCCTTGCCGCTGGCGACCCCGGCGCCCTCTGCCGACGGTATGATGACCGGCCGGCCCGCTTCCATGTACGCCGCGGCGGAATTTGATGTCCCTAAATCAATACCTATGACCTTAGCCATACTTAACCTCCTTTGTAAAATGTTAAATGTCAAAGCACAAATGACAATTGAAGTCCAAAGATCAAAGTCCTCAGTTCAAAATTAAAGTTTAGAGTCAAAAGTTTTAAACTTTGGACTGTCACTTTGAACTTTGACTTTTGAACTTTGAACTTGCTTTGTCATTCGAATTTTGTCATTTGTCATTCTGTCTTTAAGGCCTCTTTACTATCCTCACCATCGCCGGCCTGAGAAGCCTCCCGTTAAACCTGTAGCCGGGCTTCAGCTCCGCGACGATAAGCCCATCCTCCCCGTCTTTCGACTCCTCGGTCTCGATCGCCTCATGCATGTGCGGGTCGAACTTCTCGCCGACCGCCTTGATCCGCTCCAGGCCGATGTCTTTCAGGAACTTCTGGATCTGGAGCTGTATCATGTCGACGCCTTCCTGCACCGCCTTGAAATCCTTGGCCTGGGCTATGTGCTTTTCGGCCATCTCCAGATTGTCGATGATCGGCAGGAATTCGATCAGAAGGCCTTCGTTGGCGTACCTGACAAAATCGGTCTTCTCTTTCTCCATGCGCTTGCGCACATTCTCGAACTCGGCGTGGGCCCGCACAAACTGGTCGTAGTAACCGTCCCGCTCGTCAGCTTTCGCCTTGAGCGCGTCGTACTCCTGCAGCGGAAGCGTCACGGTCTCACCGGCGGGCTGCTGTGTGGCCTTCTCGTCCTTGCCGTTACCGCTATCGCTCTTATTGTTCTTATGGGGCATCGCTATTTGATCTCCAGTTCATCGAGTATGTGCGTCACGGTATCGGCCAAAAATTCAACGGCCGGGATGACCCTCTCATAGACCATCCTCTTCGGGCCGATCACGCCGAGCCTGCCGGAGACCTTTCCTTTCACCTTATAACCCTTCGTCACGACACTGCAGTCGGATAAGGAGCTCGTCACATTCTCCTTGCCGATGTGGATGGTAAGCTTATCGCTGTCGAAGTCGTGGCTCAGCAGGCTCAGGAGGTCGCGCTTCTGTTCGAGGCACCGCAGGAGGGCATGCAATTTCTTCAGGTCATGGAACTCGGGCTGCTCGACGATGTGGCTCGCCCCGTCGAGATAGAGCCGGTCGTACTGCGCGAACAGCGTCAGCCCGACATAGTTGGTCATGTCCGACATCAGATGCGTGGTGCGCTGCAGGACGTCTTCAAGGGATCGTACCGCGCAGGAATACTCGTCGTGGACCGACCTGGCAGAGCGCTCATTCAGGTGCTTTAGATGCATCAGTGAGTCGATGAAATAACGGTAGCCGCGGTCGGTAGGGATCCTCCCCGCGGAGGTATGCGGCTGCGCGATCAGCCCCATGTCTTCGAGATCGGCCATGACATTACGGATCGTGGCGCTCGAAAGGTCGAGCTTGCGCGAGATATAACGCGAACCTACCGGCTCCGCCGTCTCGACGTAGTGGCGCACGATCATCCCGAGCACTTCCTGCTGCCGTGTATTGAGCTCTTTTAGCATCGCAACCCTCTTCTTGCCTCTATTGGCACTCTACATATTTGAGTGCTAATTGTCAAGGAAATTGTGAAATTTTTACTCGATTCTCAGGGCGGCGCCTACTTTTGTGCTTGCCTTCCGCTTGTTCGGCTTTACTTAAGGGCGTTTACTTTCGGAAGGTGCCTTCGCTTGCCGCTCACTTCGATTAGGCATCTCGTTCGCTGTCGCTGCGGCACGCATCCGAAAGTTCCGCCACTCTATGAAAGCCGAACAATCTTCGGCTACTTCTTGGATGGCGGCACGTATGCACGCCGCCCGCATCCCACCAAGCCCGGAGGCCTGGGTGCTAAAGCGGGGCCTAAAAATTGCGAGCGGGCATGGATCCGCCGAAGCCAATCTCTCACCTACACATGCAACGGCGAAGGCGGAGAGCGAGCAATTTTTCCGGAGTGTGGGTTTCCACGCCGGGGAGAACCACACGTCCCCGCGAGGCGCCCAGGCCGCAAGGGCTTGCTCAACAAGCGAAGGCGACAGCACAAGTGCCGCCTTACTCGAGAGCTAAATACTTACACGCTCTTCTCGAGCATCTCTTTGAGGCGGAGCGGGACTTCGGCTTCGATATAGAGCCAGTCGCCCTCATACTCCTGCCTGCGGATAAAGCCGTTCTCGTGGATAAGATTGAGCGTCCTGGCGTCACCGGCGGGTATCTTGATAGTGATGATGGCCGTCGTGCCCTCCATGTGGCGCAGGATGCGCGCTATCAGCGTGTCGAACCCCTGCCTCTTGAGCGCCGATATCGCTATCGCGTCATTGAAATGGCCTTTGAGGCGCTCGACC
Organism: uncultured Planctomycetia bacterium; assembly: GCA_964352425.1. GTDB lineage: Bacteria > Omnitrophota > Gorgyraeia > 2-01-FULL-45-10 > 2-01-FULL-45-10 > JAMWCX01. Next base: position 84,387 of record CAYGRZ010000003.1, read on the forward strand.
GCTTCGCCCGCCTGGACCTTATCTATCTTGTTCAACGCGGTGATCACCGGCTTGTCGCTGGCGCCTATCTGGCCGAGCACGTCAAAGACGGCCGAGGCCTGCTCGAGGGCCTTCGGGTGGCTCGCGTCGACCAGGTGCAGGAGCACGTCCGCCTCGACGACCTCCTCGAGCGTCGCCTTGAACGCCTCGACGAGGTGGTGCGGCAGCTCCTTGATAAACCCGACCGTATCGACGAAGAGGACCTTCTGGTTGTTTGGCATTACGAACTTTCTCACGGTCGGGTCGAGCGTCGCAAACAGCTTGTCACGGACGATGACGTCCGAATCGGTAAGCGCGTTTAAGAGCGTCGACTTGCCGACGTTCGTATACCCGATCAGAGCGACCGTAAGGACTGAAAAACGCGACCGCTTCTTGCGCATCATCGCGCGGCGGCCTTCGAGGTCCCGGAGGCCCTTCTTCAGGAGCGTTATCCTGTCGCGTATACGGCGCCTGTCGACCTCGAGCTTCTGTTCCCCGGGGCCGCTCGTCCCGATGCCGCCGCCCGGCCTCGACATCATCACGCCCTTGCCGGTCAGCCGCGGCAGCAGGTAGCTGAGCTGTGCAAGCTCCACCTGCAGCTTGCCTTCATTTGAATGGGCGCGCCGCGCGAAGATTTGAAGGATGAGCTGCGTCCTGTCGACCGTCTTGACGTTGATCACACCCTCGAGGTTCTTCTGCTGGGTGCCGGTCAGGTCGTTGTTGAAGATGACGACGTTGACGCGCTCGTCGGCGCATATCCCGGCGAGCTCCTCGGCCTTGCCCGTGCCGATAAAACACGCCGGGCTCGCCTGATGCCTGTGCACGATCTCCTCGCGCACGACCTGCGCGCCCGCCGACAAGGCAAGCTCGGCGAGCTCGCGCGACCGCTCTTCAGCGCTCCATGACTCGCGGAGCCCGAGATCGACCGTGACTAACAATGCGCGTTCCGTAGGCCCTCCCTGATTGACCTGATCATCGCCGCTTCGCCGATCCTCGTGACATCGTACCACGTGATCCTGCCTTCCGCCCTGAACCACGCCAGCTGCCTCTTCGCGAATCTCCTCGTATTCATCTTCAGGAGCTCTTTGGCCGCATCGAGATCCCGGTCGCCGTCGAGATACCCGGCGATCTCTTTGAATCCGAGGGCGGCCTTTGCCGTCTTCGAAAGCTTCCTGCGCTCGAGCCGCCTGACCTCATCGACGATGCCTTCATCGAACATCCTGTCGACCCGGGAGCCGATCCTTGCATAAATCTGCTGCCTCGGCGCTGTAAGGCCGAAGATCCTGACGTCGTAGCGGTCTTTCAACCCTTTCGTCGCCGCTTTTAGCGCGGTCATCGTCTTACCTGTCGCATGATATATCTCGAGCGCCCGTATGATGCGGCGCGCATCGTTCGGATGGATGGCGCCGGCCGAAGCCGGATCTATCTTCAATAATTTCGCGTGCAGCCGCGCGCTGCCGTATCGCATGGCGTACTTCTGCATCTTCGCCCTGAACCGGAGATCGGCCTCCGGCGCCGGGAAGAGCCCGTCCACGAGCGCCTTGACATACAGGCCGCTGCCCCCGACGACGATAGGGACCTTTCCCCGTCCTATGACAGACCGTATCAGAGCGGTGGCCCTTTTCCTGAAAGCGGCTACACTGTATTCTTTGCGGGGATCAAGAATGCCGGCAAGGTGATGGCGGATCTGGCTTCTTTCTTCCGGGGAGGGCGCCTGGCTTAAGACTCTCATGCCTCTATAGACCTGCATCGAATCGCACGAGATTATTTCGCCTCTCAGGAGGCGGGCGAGCCTTACGGAAAGGCGCGTCTTCCCGATCGCCGTGGGGCCGACTATGAAGATAACGGTATCTCTTTTAATCACGCGACTCGCCGGTGGATATCTTTGTCTTATAGCCGTCACGCACCAGCCGCGACGCGAGGCGCTCGGCTTCCGTTTTTGACGCGGGTGCGCCGACCTTGACCCGGTACAGCTTGTCCCGGGCGGCAACCGGTATCTCGACGCGGGCCTCGTAGCCGGCGTCCGCAAGTTTACGCACCAGCCTGTCGGCATTACGCTTGTTCTTAAAAACCCCAACCTGCACGGAAAGGCCCTCATCGCGCGCGGCGCGGGCGGCCTTCACGGCGGCAAGATCCGGCACGGGCGCCGCCGCCGGGGTTTTCATGACGGCGGCCGTCATGCTCATCTGAGGCACCGCCCCGGCTTCAAAACTGAGCGGGGCCAACCTCTTCGCCTTGTCGGCATAGAAACGCGCCTTGTCGGGCAGGCCGAACTTGCCGTAACAGGCTGCCAGCCTCTGATAGACTATGACCAAATTCCTGTCACCAGGAAATCTATTTAGCATATCGTTGTAGGCACCGAGCGCGCTGCCGGCGCTGCCCTGCAGCAGATATGAATCGCCGCGCCCCATATACGCGTCGAACAACCGCTTCGACCACGAATACTTCGATATGATATAGTCGAAGCTCGTCCTTGCGTCTTCGAACCTCTGAACTTTTAGCTGGCACAGGCCCTTCAGGTAATATATTTCGTCTTTCTGGCCGGAGCCCGAGCGGAGCATCATATCCGCTTCGCCGAGAGCGCTGTCATAGTGCCCCTCGAGGAATGCCCTCTCCGCGCTCGCGAAGTTCGCCCTCGCCGCTCCTGCCGGAGAGGCCCCTAACAGAAACACACACGCGCAGAACAATACGCTTCGATAGAACGGCGGCCTGCGGCAGATACTGCATTTTTTCATAGGGAGCTCCTTATGCAGGGTATTATAGGATTAAATTGAAAAAAATGCAATCTCTGTTCAATGGCCTTTTTTATCTTGCCGCCCTCCTGTTGTGCCTGTTTTTATGCTATAATCTGACAAATGAGGGCAATGGCCTTTTTTATACGCATTTTCATCACTGCGTGCATAGCGCTCTTCACCTGTTATTGTGCGACGGCCTCATCCGCTCCCGCAGGCGAGCGGGCCGATAGCCGGGGCACCGGCCGGGACGGCGTTTCCGCGCCGTCCGCCGGAGAGGATACAACAGACGCGCTCCGGCAATACGAAGCGGCTGCCGGGAACAACCCGGGACAGGCCGATGCCTTGAGCAGGCTCGTCGTCCTGTATGGCCAGCGCCGGCGCGGCATTGATGCCGAGAATATATTCACGAAGCTCATCGCTTCGGACCCAAAGAACGAGGCCCATCGCCTGAGCCTCGCCTTCTTCTATCAATCCGGAGGGATGCGCGATAAGGCGATGGCCGAAACGGACCGGGTCCTCGCCGCCAACCCCTCGAGCGGCAAGGCGCACCTTCTCAAGGGTTTCATATATGAAGGATCTCAGGACCTCCCGTCCGCAATACATGAGTACAGCGCCGCGATCGCGCTCGCTGAAGCCTCCCGCGACACGGGGCTGGCCATAGAGGGGCGTTTCCGGCTCGGCTACCTGTATGACAATGCACAGCTCTTCTTTGATGCCGTGACCCAGTTCGAAAAGATCATCAGCACAAGGCCCGACCTCAAGAAAGCGTACCTTGAGCTGGCGCACATCCTGGACCGGCTCGGCCATACCGACAGGGCGATCGCGACCCTCAAGCCGCTCATCATATCCGATCGCGAGGTCCCGCAGGCCTATGCGATGCTGGGGCTGGCCTATTTCAAGAAAGGTTATTACGAGACATCGCTGAGGTATTTCGCTCTCGCGGAAAAATCGGGCGTCGAGTTCGGTAACGAGGTGATCGCCGCCGTGAAACAAAAAATTTACGAATCTAAGGTACGTGATGATAACGGTGAAGCGATCGATTATTAACATAGCGCTACTAGTCCTCGTGCCGGCAGTTTTCTGGGCCTGCGCGACGGCCCTGATGCAGTCTGAACGCGGAAGGCCCAACGTCATCCTTATAACCGCACACTCGCTCCGGAACGATCACCTCAGCTGCTGCGGGTATACCCGCATCGCGACACCGGCCCTGGATGATCTTTCGAAAAAGGGCTTCCTGTTCGAAAACGCGTACTGCAATGTCCCGGTGCCTGCGCACGGCTACGGCTCGATCCTGACCGGCAGGATGGGCAGCACGGCAGTCGTCACCAAAGGGGATTTCATCGCGCTGGATGACCCGGTGCGGACATTACCCGAATACCTCAGGACAGGCGGATATACCACCGCCGTCATCGCCGCGAACGCGGCGCTACTTCCCGCGATGGACCCCGCCGCAAAGGGTTTTGACATTTCCGAAAACATCATGCCGGGCTTGCCGAAAAAAGACCGGGCATCACGCGACTCGATCACCACCGGCAGGGCGTTAGGGGCCATAAAGACGCTGATGAAAAAAAAACGTCCGATCTTTGCCTGGATATCCTACTCGATCCCCAGGTACCCGTATGACCTTCCTCAGGATTTCGAAAAAGCAAAAGACGATTTTCCCTATGACCGGCAGGTCCTGCTGCTGGACGGCGAAGTGTCGAGGCTGATCGACGGCCTCGCAAAGCTGGAGCTCATCAATAACACTCTTATCATATTCACGTCGGCGAGCGGAGAGAGCCTCGGCGAGCACAGAGAACCGGAGACCGGCGTTTTTTTGTACGATGCTACCGTCAAGGTGCCGCTCATCATCAAGCCGCCAGGCGCGAGCTCGGGCACGAGAGTGTATGCGCTGTCTTCGCAGGCCGATATTGTACCGACCGTACTTGATATCCTGAAGATACAACACAATACGGCCTCTTTCGACGGTGCACACATCACTACCCGCGCCACTGACAAAGACAGACACCGCCGCGCCGTGTATCTTGAATCTCTCCACGGTTACGCCATGTTCGGCTGGAGCCCGCTGGAGGCGATAGTCTCGGGCGATTATAAATATATAGAAGCCCCCACGCCGGAACTGTATGACCTGTCGAAGGACCCACACGAACTGAAGAATATCGCGGGCCTGGATGGGAAAAGGGCTGCCCAGATGAAAATAAAGCTTATGGAATTCATCAAAGTCAGGCGTCCCCGGCTTTTGGAGATACTGGATAAAGGCGCAGACCCGAAAGACAAGATCGACGTCCTCGCGCCGTATCTGTTGATCAACAGGTTTCACGGGGATTATAACGCGAATTTCCTCATCGGCATGTACGAGAGGCTTCTGGATAAGGATCCGAAGAACAGGGCGTTCAGATATACCCTGGCAAGGCTTTACCTCAGGCAGGGCAAGCCTTATTCGGCGGAAAAATATCTCCTGAGCCTGAACGAAGATTATCCTTCGTCCGGCCGGGCGTGGGAACTTCTCGGTGAGGTATATAACCAGCTGAATAAGAAGGATGACGCGATAGTCTGTTATGAAAAGGCCGTCGCCATCAGGCCCGACTCGCCCGTTGCCCTGAATAATCTCGCCTGGCATTACGCGCAGATCGATAAGGACTTTGCCAGGGCATTGCAATATGCCGAGAGGGCGAACGAGTTGGCCGGTAACAACCCTTCTTTTCTTGACACACTTGCGGAGGTGCGGTACAGGATGGGAGAGGCCGGCAGGGCCGCAGAACTGCTCAGGAAGGCATTGTCGCTGGATCCGGAGTCGGAATACCTTCAGTCCAGGCTCAAAGGGATGGAAGGCGGCCAGGCTAAGAGCTCCAGGCCGTAGGCTCTCGTGCTATGCTGTATCAAGGTTTTCCAGCCTTCCCTTTAATGCGTATGGCGCCGCGGATTCCACTGTAATATTTACACACGTACCGATGAGGCGGCTATCTCCCTTGAATACTGCTGTCTTATTCGTCCTGGTCCTGCCGCTCAAGAAAGCGGCATCCTTCCTGCTCACCCCATCGGCAAGTATCTCGACCGCCTTGCCCGCCAGCGACATATTTCGCTCCAGCGAACATCTGCGTTGAAGCTCTATCACACCCTTAAGCCGCGCCGCCTTGGCCTCTTCCGGCACATCATCTTCCAGCCTTGCGGCCTTCGCCGGCGGCCGCGGCGAGTACTTGAACGTGAAAGCGCTGTCAAAACGCACCCTTTCCATCATTCTGTACGTCTTCCTGAAGTCGCTTTCGGTCTCGGACGGGAATCCGACAACGAGATCGGTCGTGATGCTCCCGTCCGGAACATGTTTTCTGTAGCACTCGACCAGTTTCATGTATTTTTTCGCGCCATACTTCCTGTTCATCAGCTTCAATATCCTGTCGGAGCCGGACTGCAGCGGCAGGTGCAGGTGCTCGCAGACCTTCCCGAGGTCTCTCATCGCCTTAAACAGCTCCGCGTGCGCGTCCTTCGGGTGGCTGGTCATGAAGCGGATGCGCTCGATCCCGTCGATCTTGTTGAGCGACTCGAGCAGTTTGATAAAACTCATCCCTTCGCCCTTAGCCCTCAGCCCGTTATATGAATTGACATTCTGCCCGAGAAGCGTTATCTCCTTGAAACCGCGCGCCGCAAGATCCCTTACTTCCCTGACAATATCTTTCGCATCCCTCGAGCGCTCCCTTCCCCGCACGTACGGCACGATACAATATGAGCAGTAATTGTCGCACCCCTCACCTATCGAGACCTGCGCCTTAAACTCTCCTTGCCTGTACCCGGGAAAAAGTTCCGGCCTTTTCTTATCCACCTTGTCGACCGCGACCAGCCGGGATCCGTGTTTCAGGGTATACTGTATCAGGGCCGGCAGGTCGCTTTCATTCCCCGGCCCGCAGACGAGATCGATGATCGGCGCCCTTCCGAATACATCGCTTTTGCGGGCCTGCGCCGTACAGCCCATCAGGCCTATCACGAGGGCGGGCCTCTTCTTTTTCAGTCCGGTCAGGCACAGTATGTTGCTGAAGAGCCTGTCCTCGGCGTGCTTTCGCACCGAACAGGAGTTGAAGAGCACCACATCCGCGTCTTGGGGTGAATCGACGAGCCTGAACCCGTTATCGACAAGGACGCCTGCCACGAACTCCGAGTCCCGGATATTCATCTGACATCCAAACGTCCTGATGAAGACTCTTTTTCTATCTTCTTTCATGATAATGCGTTATG
>CAYGRZ010000004.1:0-70727 GCA_964352425.1 uncultured Planctomycetia bacterium
GAATGTCAAAATGCATTTATCGACGACAGTAATAGCATGATTTGGACACTAGTGATTAGGCATGCACATTCGCTGTGAACAAATTTTGATGCCTGCCCGACTGCATGAAAACACATTCTGGCAGGCGGGGCCAATGAACCCGGACGGTAGGTTAACTGTTGACAGGTTTCATTGGCCGTGCTGAATCGCCAAGGGGTATCAAAATTTGTTAGCAGTCGCTACGGCTTCGCACAAAAGTCCCGCCGCCTGGAACCTTCTAACTTGACAATCCTAACCCAATAAATAAAATAGTCACGGTAGTCTATATCGGCTCGTCGAAATCAGCATTTGATTAAACAAATTTCTGTCAACTATATAAGCAATTATTAGCAGTACCGCCGGTATTGCCAAAACAAATACAATAAGCATGGTCATCAAATACTTTCTTATCCCGATTTTATCACTGCATTCTTTGCAAACATGCTTATATATAGGACCGCGTCCTTTACGGAAATCGCTAAGATATTTAATAGCTTTTGACTCTGGCATACCCTTTCCGCATTTGTCACACTTTATAATCTTATCGTAGTTCCTATATTCATCCAGATCCTTCCTGTCCGCAGAAAGCAGCCTATCTCCGCATAATAAGCATATGCCCCAACTATCGTCATAGATTTTCATACACTTAGGGCATTTTTTCATCTCATCTCCTAAAATTTTTCGGCTTGGCGTAGAGTGGCGGAACTTTCGGGTGCGTGCCGAAGCGAATCTTTAAAATTTCGATACCTTATGCCGATCCAGGCTTCACCATCGAAATTTTAACGACAGTGAGCGAGGATGCCTGCCCGCCTGTATGAGAACACATGCTGGCAGGCGGGGCTAATCCGAGCGAACGACCCTTCGGCAGGCTCAGGGTCGTCCTGAGCAAAGTCGAAGGACGACGAGCGGAGGCACCACCCGAAAGTAAACGCCCTCTGAAAAGTCGAAAAATTTTCCGTCTATTGTGAGCGGTCCCACATGAATTCGGGTTCCATCACGGGCTGGTATCCTTCGGGGACCGGGAACGGGAACGTCACGATCTCGAATGCTCCCACAGCGAGACGCTTGATCATCGTGGCTATCCCTTTCGGGATGCCCAGGAATATGGACTCGGCGACCCCCAGTTCCTTATAATACGTATCGGTCACGGTCTTCGGGATCTCGAATGGGCTCGTGATGACATTCGCCACGCCCCGGCCCAATTTCCTCGCGGCATCCTGGCAATATCCGCATGCCGCCAGGTTCACAACGGCCAGCGCGACGATAACCACCGCTATTACCTTTTTCATTGCACGCCTCCTCTCTTCTTTTACTTCCTACTGCGTCAGTTTATTTTCACGCCCCGTCTGTTTTACCGAGACTTTTTGCACCTTGTACGGGATGCGGCTCTCAAGGCCGTAACGCTGATACTGGACGGCAACATAATCGCCTACGCTGATGTCGGAGAGCTTTATCTCATAGCTGTCATAAATGTCATAGCGCAGCTCTGTATCCGCCGTAATCGGAAACGTGATACTTGTCCCGCCCTGCACTGTCAGCGTCGAATTGGCCGTATCCACGGCGGTGACCGTGCCCTCGAGAACGCGCATGTCTTCGTCCGCGGACTGCGCCACGCAGACTGATGGCGCCGTCGCCATCGCGCCCATTACCAGCATCACAGCCGCAACGATCATTACCCTGATCATGTGAACCTCTCTTTCTGTATACTGCAGGCCGTACCGCCCGGATCGTTATAGTTCCTTCAGCAGCTTAAGCGTCCGCTTCGCTTCTTTCTCCTTCACCTTCCCGATGGCGAAGCCGGCGTGCAGGAGGATATAGTCGCCGACCGCGGGGTCCTTCAATAAGGTGAAGTTGGCCCTGCGCCGCAAAGACCCCCCCTCGACGATGCCTTCGGCTCCGTCGAGCGAAACTATCTTCATCGGTATCGCTAAGCACATCGTGTCCTCGCGATCGCGATCTGCCCTAACGGGATGCCGGAGTCGTTGGTATTGACCTTCGAATGCAGAAAGACCTTGAATCCTTTTTTCCGCAAGATCGCCGCGGCCTTTGCCGTCAGATACTTGTTCTGGAAGACACCGCCGCTCAGCACGACCGTATCGATGCGGGTCCTCCGCTTCAGCCTCGAGGAGACCTCCGCTATTATCTCGGCTATCGTGTTGTGGAATTTTGCGGAGACCGTGCCGCGGCTTAATCCTTTCGCCATGTCTCTGGCGATCCCCTCGAAAAGCTTGCGGTAGCCGACCAGGATCTTTTCGCCGTCGGTCCGTATATTGAATTCGTAATGGTCAAACCTGCCGCGCGCGGCGACCTTCTCAAGCTCGATCGGCAGCTCCGCTTCGGAACCCGATCTCATTGTGCAGAGGATGATGCTCGCGGCGGCATCGAAGAGCCTGCCCACGCTCGAGGTGAGCGGCGCGTTCACACGGCCCTCGACCATCCTCTTCACGATGCGCCACGCCCTGCGGTCGAGTGAGCGCGTAAAATCCATATCGAGATCCATAAAACTTTCCCCGAACGTGCCGTACAGGTGCATCGCGGCCATCCGCCACGGCTCCGCGATCGCGGCCTCGCCGCCGGGCATCGGGACATACTCGAAGTGGGCGGCCCGCTTGAAGCGCCTGGGGCTGCCGGTGAAGAATTCGCCTCCCCAAACGCATCCGTCCCAGCCGGCCCCCGTCCCGTCGAACGCCACGCCGATCACGTCGGTCTTTATGCCGTTGTCGACGATCGCGCTCGCGACGTGCGCCTCATGATGCTGGACATCGCAGAGCTCTATGATGAAGCGCTCGAGCCCGTACATCTCGGCAAAGCGCGTTGAGTGGTACGAGGGGTGATGGTCGCACGCAATCAGCTTCGGCCGGATGCCGGTCAGCCGTCCGCTCCGCCGAACGGCATCCTCGTATCTGGCAAGGTTGGCGAGGTCACTCAGGTCGCCGAAGCCTTCGAACAGGAATGCCTTATCGGCCTTCGCGATCGCGAAAGCCCCCTTCAGGTCAGCGCCGGTGGCCAGGATCGGTTTTTTCAGCCTGAACGGCAGATGGATGGTCTTCACAGGGTAATATTATATCAAATGGGCGCGCTTTGGGGGAGATTTTTCGGCAGCTACAAGAGCGGCGGTGACTTTTGGGCACTCGCCTCCGCCTGCCTGCCGGCAGGAAGGCGGAGGCACCTTCCGAAAGTAAACGCCCTCAGGTGAAGCAGAAAAATTTTCCTATCTATTTCTGGAGATTTGCGGAGACGATGCGGGCGGTCTCGAGGACCTTCGTCGCGCGGTCTTCGTCGAGCGTGCCGACGCCGCAGCTCGGCGTGACGATCGACGATATGCCGTCTCCGGGGATACCCTTATCGGTGAGGACGTTAAGCTCTGCCTTAAGCTTCTCGGCGAGCGCCTTGCCGGATTCCCTGTCGATAGCGTCCGAGCTCGGGACGATACCCCAGGCTATCGTAGAGCCCCTGGCCAGGAACGCCCTGATATCGGCGCTGTAGAGGAGGAACTCCTTTGAGAAGCCGTAGGCGTCGAAGTTCACTATGTCGAGGTTTCGCTTCAGGAGAAGCGACCAGTCGGTGTTGCCGCAGCAATGCAGGCCGGCCAGCGCCCCCTCTTCCTTGATCGCCGCTATGAGCTCGTCGAGCTTCGCGACCGCCTCCTGGAGATTGATATTCACGTAACTCGAGCCTATCGAGACCAGATATGGCTCATCGATGAATATGATTACCGCGCCAAACGCCTTCTTCAGCTTCCTGATCTGCCAGCGCGCGCGCATGCAGAGCATTTTGGTGAGGATCTCGAACAGGTCTTTATCGTATATGATCGAGCGCTTGTTCTCGTCGGTAACGGTCAGCGCGTAGCTTATCGGGCCCGTCACGTGACCCTTGACGTACTTGATGTCCCTGGGGGCGGTCTTGAGCTGCTCGAGGAACTCATAGAAACCTTCGGCAAAGCGCTCCGATATCCTGAAGAACTCGACGTTGCCGTCGAGGTAGTTCTTATAGACCTCCTCCGCGGTCTCGGCGACGCCTGCGGTCTCGAGATGTATGGTCTTATTACCCTCGTCGATGACGATCCCGGGAAGGTGCTCGGAGAACTGCGCGTACATGTTCTCGAGGAACGACCTGCGGGGAAGCTGGGGCCAGAACGGGATGGTCCTGAAATTATCGAAGACGACGCGGCATGCGGATTTCGCGTCCTTGAACGGGACGCTCCCGATGCCGGTGGCGTCGAAATTGAACTTCATACAATTCCCATGATTGATTGCAGATGATTACACAGATTAAAATAGATTACACAGATTTCATTGGATAGCTTTAATCTGTGTAATCATTTCTAAATTTTAACTTTTATTCCACTCGCTCAGGCGCTTTATCCTCTTGAGCATGTTCGGGTGGGTGCTCAAGAGCTCCAGGAGCCTGTCGCCGGTGCCGAGCTTCACCGCGCGGCCCTGCAGCGCGGCGAGCTCGCCCTCCGAGATGGTGCCGCTCTTGTCGAGGTCGAGGTCGCGCAGGGATTTAAGTTCTTTCATCGCCCTCGAAGGGTCGTTGGCGAAGAACGCCTTCATCCCCTCGACATCCTTGATCGCGTCTTTCGGCATCCGCGCCGAGCCGTAGACGAGCTTATAGAGCGCCGAGGCCAGCCACGCCGGCTGGTTGCCGAGGTCCATCGAGCCCTTGTCGGCGAAATATTCCCTCACGCGAGAGCCATAGAGGACGAGCAGGTTCGTGATAAAGTAAAAAACGAGCGCGACCAGCCCGACGAGGGCGGTATTGCCCGAGTTCCTGTCGCGCCTGTTCCCGTAGAAGAGGAACTGCCAGGCAATCCTGTAGAGTATGACCGGTATGACGGAAAGGAGAGTTATTGTGAGGACGTCCCTGTTCTTGATGTGGCTCATCTCGTGGCCGAGTACGGCCCTCAGCTCCTGCTGGTTCAGCAGGTTCATGACGCCCTCGGTTACGCATATCCTGCCGTCCTTTATCGAGCGGCCGAACGCGAACGCGTTCGGGATCGAGACCTGCGCGATGCCTATGCGCGGCATCGGAATATTGGCTGCCGTGGCGAGGTTGCGCACCATCGCCTGCAGCTCCGGGTGTTCGCCCGGCTTCAGGTACCGCACGCGCATCGACCACTCGACGATCGTCGGGCCGAGCATATACTGGACAAGCATCATCACCAGCGACACGACCAGGTAGAAATTGAAGTTCCTGACGCCGAGGGAGTAGCTTATCATCGATACAACGGCGTAGATTATCGCAAAGAGCAGAGCCGTCAGGAGCCACATACGGAGTCGTAATCCTATCATCGCATCACCTCTATGTTATGCCTGTATGAACACTTCCCGTGCCGCCAGGGACGCCGCGCCGAGCACGATCGCGTTCTCCCCCAGCAGGCTCGGGGTCATCTTCACGACGCTCATCGTCTCTTCGAACCCGTACTTCCTCACCGCTGCCCTGAGCGGGTCCATGAATATATCCCCCGCCTTCTCGACGCCGCCGCCGATGACGACCACATCCGGGTTGAAGAAGTTGACCAGGTACGCCAGCTTTACGCCCAGCGTCCTGGCAGCACCGGCGACGAGCTCGATCGCCACCTTGTCGCCCTTCTTCGCCGCGGCGATGACCGTCTCCTTGGTTATCGCCTTTACATCGCCCTGGGCCAGCCCCAGGATCTCGGTCGATATGCCTTTTTCGATGGCCTTCCGCGTCTCGGAGACGATGCCGAGATCGACGCCCCACGGCCTCAGGTGCGTGAACTCTTTCGGGTAGTTCTTCTCATCGCGCTGGAGGCCCTCGAACAATATCTGTAATTCGCCCGCGCATCCGCTCGAGCCTATGTAGACGTCGCCGTGGACGACGAGCCCGCTCCCCACGTCCGAATACATGTAGAGCATGTTCTCGACATCCGCGCCCGGGTTCAAGGTCTTCTCGCCGAATGCGGCGCAGGAGGCGTCGTTACCGATATAGGCAGGCATATTGAACTTGTCCTCGAGCGTCTTGACGACCTTCAGGAAGCCGACCTTCGTCCTCCCGCGCACCGGATCGGTGTCGTGCATGGTGCCGGACGAGTAATCGACGATGCCGGAGAGGCCGATACCGATGCACTGTATCTGGCTGCGGTCGATCTTGCTCTTGGCTATGACGTCGTCAATGATCGTGATCACGGACGGGACAAGCTCCTCCATATTCACGTGCGGCCTGACCATCCTGGCCAGGCTTATCGCCTTTATCTTCAGGTCGGCGATGATGGCGATGATATTGTCCGGCCCGATGTCGACGCCGACGATGTAAGCGCTCCTGGCGTTCAGCTCCAGCAGCTCCGCCCTCCTTCCTCCGGTCGATACGTCGAGGCCGACTTCGAGGACCATCCTCTTATCGATATAATAGTCGAGGTAGTTGGTGATCGTGACGATATTATAGCCGAGGATCCTCGATATCTCCGCTTTCGAGATCGGGCTCTTCTTCCTGATCAACTCAAGGATGGCAAGGTTCTTTCGCTCCCTGTCATGCAGGATATGGTACGTGAACATGCCGTCCGATTTTAAAGCCATCGCATCTTCCTCGCTTTGGAAAGGTATATATCTTTCAGGAATATTGTGGCGCCGGCGCTGTTGCCGACGGTAAGGTTGCCGAACTCGAATTTTACCGCGATGATGCTCGACAGGTCGACCGCCTTCCTGACCGGTATGAAATTTATCTTGTAGAGCTGCCAGTCCCTCGACAGCGTCGTCGAGGCGTCATGCTCCATCCTGTACGAGCGCTTGTCGATATCGACGATCACAAGCCCAAGCAGCTCGCCGCCGGAATTGCCCCGCGCGACGAACTTCAGGTCGAGCTTGCCCAGGTCAACCGGCTCTTTCAGCTCTATCGCGTAATTCGCCCAGCCGCTGCCTTTGGCGTTCGAGAGCACGATATGCTCGTCGGTCGTGCTGCTGCCGGTCAGGGCGTCGCCCATGAACGACGTGCTCTTCACAATATCGCCGTTGGTGGACGTGCCCTTCAGCAGGAAGACGCCCTTATCCTTCAGGTTCTCGAAGTTTATCCTGCCGCCCTCGACCGTCACCGACGGTATCTCACCCAGTATCCTGACCCTGACATCGACCTGGCTCTTCGTGAACATCGCTGTGACGGCGACCGCGATCGAGAACGCGGCGATGAGCCACGGAAGCATCTTCAGGGTGAACATGCCCCTCAAGATCTCTTTTTTGGTCTTCTTCCGCGGAGCCGTCTTAAGGTAGGTGTTCGCTATCTCGTCGCGCAGCGACGCCTGCAGGTTCCTCTCTCGAAGAGGTTTTTCCGGGGCCTTCGCGTCGCACCCCGCGTCTTTTTTCTCAGCCATAGTGACCGCCATCTCTTTTAGCCCTTCATGCCGGTGAGCTTGATGCCTTCGACAAAGAACCTCTGGTTAAACAGGAATATGATGATGACCGGGACCATGGTGACGAGCGACCCCGCCATGAGGAGCCCCCAGTCGGGCTGCGCGTACTGGTACAGCTCCTGGAAGTACGCCAGGCCGACCGGCAGCGTCCTCTTCTCTATCGAATTCGTCACGAGGAGCGGCCACATGAAGCTGACCCAGTTGCCGAGCGATACAAAGATCGTCAGTGTCGCGAGCGCCGTCTTCGAAAGCGGCAGTATCACCTTCGTAAAGATGCCGAACAGCGTGCACCCGTCTATCGTGGCGGCGTCCTCGAGGTCGCGCGGTATCGTCATGAAGAACTGCCGTAAGAGGAACGTCCCGTAGGCGGAGAATATCGCCGGTATGATCAGCGCCTTGTACGTATCGATCCAGCCGAACGTCCTCATCAGCGCGAATACGGGTATCATCGTCACAGAGCCGGGTATCATCATCGTCGCGAGATACGCGAAGAATATCTTGTCCCTGCCGGGGAACTTAAGCCGCGCGAACGCGTACGCCGCGAGCGCGCTCGTCGCGACCTGGCCGAACGTGACGCACGTAACGACGAAGAGGCTGTTCAGGTAGAACCGCGCGAACGGCACGACCTTCCAGACATCTATGTAGTTCTTCCAGTACATGCTCTTCGGTATCCACTGGATGTCGGCGAGGTTGAATATGAATACGGACGAATAAGACTTCAGCGACGTCGAGAGCATCCACAGGAACGGGATCACCATCGTGGCGCCGCCGACGATCAGGAAGAGGTAGACCGCCGCCTTCTTCAGGAATCCGGCGAGCGTCTTATCCATCCCTACCTGTATCAGGTCATCCTGCTGCATCCGCCCCGCCCCCTTAATAATGCGAATACTGGACTAACTTTCCGCCGAACCGCCAGTTGAACAGCGTGATGATAAAGACGACAATGAAGACGAACCACGCGATCGAGGCCGCATAGCCGACGTGCTGCCAGCTGTACAGGTGGTTGTAGATCAGGTACTCGAGCGTCGTCGTCGAGCGGTCCGGGCCGCCGCCCGTCATGATATACGCCTGCATGAACCCTCCCTGGAAGCCGCCGATCACCGCCATGACGAATACGAAGAACGTGGTCGGGCTTATCATCGGCCAGGTGATGTTCCAGAACTTGTGCCACGCGCCTGCCCCGTCCATCTCCGCGGCCTCGTAGAGCTCCCGCGGCACGCCCTGCAGCGCCGCCATAAACAGGATCATGTTATAGCCGCCGACCATGATCCACAATCCCATCAGCATCAGCGACGGCTTGGCCCACGCCGTCGAGGTCAGCCACGGCACCTGCGCGAGCGGCAGCGAGAGAAATGTACCGATCCTGACGATGATATTGTTCATCAGGCCGAAATCGTAGTTGTATATCCACGCCCAGAGGAGGCATATCGCGACACCGTTCGTGATCGTCGGCAGGAAAAAGACGGCCCTGAAGAAGTTGATGAGTCTCACCTTCTGGTTCATCACCAGCGCAAGCGCAAGCGACGCCATGATCTCGACCGGTATGATGAGCATCAGGAAGAGCGTATTGGAGACGCATTTCCAGAATAGCGGATCGTTGGATACGACACACCCTGCCTCCCTGTGGAAGCCCAGCAGGCTGACGAAATTATGGAAGCCGACGAACTTCGGCGCGGAGAGCATGTCCCAGCTCACGAAGCTTAAGACAAGCGAAAGCGCGACCGGCACCAGCGTGAAGACGAGGAACCCCAGAAAATTCGGCATCACGAAGAGATACCCGGCAACAGCCTCCCTGTCGGCGCTCCTTATCCGTGCCAAAACTGTCTCCTTTTAGAATGTCTGTAATATCAGGGCAAAAAACAATTACGGCCGCTTCATTGTGAATATACCACAATCAGTCGAAAAAGTCCTCTACTTTTAACAATTCTTCTGCCGTTTTTGCTATCGGGTCGTTGTGGAAGCGCTTCCGTATCGCGCCGTTATTGAGGTAGTTATTGAGCGCTACGAAGCTCATCGCCTGGTCGAGACAGAGGTACTTGACCGCCACCTTGCCGGTCTCGGGGTCGATCGCGTCGTAAAAACCGTATTCGCCGTAGGCATTGTACTTCTCGAGCATTGTCCGCAGGTTCCGAATGGCCTCTTTCGGGATGAACTCAAGGGCCAGGAACGTCGCATGGGGCGTGATCACGCCGCTCTTATATCCCTTCATACCGAGCGCCTTCACGCCGTATTCCGAATATCCCTCTCCCGGCACGCACGACGGCGACATGCCGAAGACCTGATAGCCGAGCTTGTCGAGCGCGTACTGCGCCTGGATCTTCGCGTGCACAAAATCGTTGGCGCCCAGACCCTTTGGAGCCAGGCCTTTCTCATCGATTATCAGCGTGGGCATCAGCGCCTCGAACATGCTGCCGCCCCAGCTCGGCACGAACTTCATGCCCTCATATTCGTAGTAGCCGCCCATCGTCGTGCAGCCCAGATACGTCTTCTCGCGCCGGTCTTTCGGGGCCTGGGTCTGCCAGTACCAGTCTTCGGGGAACGTCCTGGCCAGGGAGAACCAGTGCTGTGTGGGCACATCGCCCTTGCCGATCGCGATGTAGCTTACGGCCCGGGGCTCGGTGTAGAACGCGCCGTAGCGGTACTCGGCGTAA
The DNA here is from genome assembly GCA_964352425.1 of uncultured Planctomycetia bacterium. GTDB lineage: Bacteria > Omnitrophota > Gorgyraeia > 2-01-FULL-45-10 > 2-01-FULL-45-10 > JAMWCX01. Next base: position 10,036 of record CAYGRZ010000004.1, read on the forward strand.
TAATCGATGTTCGTGTAGAACCCGTGGTACATGTACTCTTCGACCGGGTCATAGAAGAACGAGAAGTTCATGCTGTCGATGATGGTCTGGCACGCGGGCGCAAGTTCATCCGGGAACGCGTTCTTGGCAACGATGAGGCCGGCAACGAGCCACCCCGAGTCGACGAACGAGATGAAGTTCGACGTCCTCTGGAAGATGGTGATGTCGTAGTAATTGTACGGGAAGTTGTTGAACTTTTCGAGCTTCTGTATCGAATCGAGCGTGAGCTTAAGCCGTCGCACCGCCTCTTCCTTTGTGATAAATCCGAAGTCGCAGCCGGAGACGATGCACATCATGTAGACGCCGACATTCGTGATATTCGTGTAATCGCCGACCTTCGTATCCGCCGATATGGCCGCCTTCTCGCTGAACTGGATATTGTCGAGCGGCAGGCCGTACTGCCTATCGACGATCTGGTCGAAATACTTCCACGTGTCCCTGGCGATCTCGAGGAGGAATTCACGGTCGCTGTTCGAGAACGTCTTCTTGACAAATACCGTGGAGGGAAAACCGCGGAGCCGCGCTATGAGGAACCTCGCGAACTCCTCGGGCGGGAGATCTTTGGGCGTCTTCTGCACCCTGTGGGGTACCGGGTCGCTGATGCTCGGGCCGGGCGCGCCGGTGCTGACGAAGCCGATGTCGTCGAAATAGAGCGTTCCCGACTTGTGGTCGGCGCGCTTTTTTTCGAACGTGATCACGAACTCCTTGATGTCGTGCCAGTCGAGGATACCGTTCATCACATTGAGCGGGATCGAGACTTTCCGCCAGTCTTTCGTTACGCCCCGCACGATGTAGTCGGCCCTGATCGTCTCATCCCGGCCCTCGGCGTCCTTCTGCGATTTCTTGAACTCGATCTTGAAGACCGTCGTGAAGCCTTTCGCCTCGTCGCCCTTCACCCAGAACTCGAAGTGGTCGTACGGTGAGGCGTCCAGGTTGCGCAGCTGCGTCCAGAAGCCGTTGGCGGCGTTCTGCGGGGAATTGACATTGTATTCGAGCTTCAGCGACGAGCCGACCGTGCCGTGCCGCTCGGTGCCGTCGAGCGATGCGGCGATCCCCTGCGCCCTGTCCTCGGGGTCTTTCTCCCACGCTCCCGACTCGCCGCCGACGTTGTTGTTGAGCGCGTTCGCGTTGAAATCGGCGACCACGATCGACGCGAGTTTCGGCTCCCCGGACGCGCCCTTCGCGGGGTTACCCCGCGACACGTACGCGCCCAGCATCAACACCGCCGCCAGGACCGCGGCAAAGAACGTGAAACGGAATTTTTTCATCAACGCACCTTTATGCCGGCAAGCGGGCTCTTATTGATATCCCGGCGCACGGCCTTTATCTTCAGGTCACCCCTCGGTTTGTCGAGGTCGGAAGGCAGATGGAGCTCGTTACCCGCCAGGGTTGCCCCCACCACGCCTTCCATCGCCTGGCGCAGCATCCACCCGGCGGCGCCGGTGTACCCGTGCCAGATCATGCGCCCCGGCTCGAAATTTGTCAGCATGTCGGCCGACTGCTTGTTCGGCTGCCCGCCGTAGATCTCCTGCTCCGGGCCCTTCACGTGCGGTATCGGCGAGATCTTGAGCCAGAGACGATAGGCTGTCGCACGGTACTCGTCCGCTTTCGCGCGGTCGCCCCGCCTCTCAAACTCTTCGGCAATAAGGCGGGCAGCCCTGACGAGCCACTGCACGCCGTGGCAGTACATGCCGTTCTCACGCACGCCTTCGGGATATTTGCTCGAGCGCCCGAGGTACGGCTTGGTATCCTCGCGCAGCGCCGGCCACCCGAGGAGGATCGCATTGTCCTTCTCGAGGATCTTGAGGGCCGTGTTAAATATGGTCAACCCCCGCTCGAAGTTGATGCCGCTGGTAACCGCCCATGAGGCGGTGAGCGCGTCTATCTCCCATATCCCGCTGCCCTTCATGCCGATCTCAGTTCCGTCGTCGTGGATCGCGCGCAGGTACCGGTCGCCCCTCCAGGTCTTTTCGAGCGCCTCCTCGAGGAGCTTCATCCTCTTCACATAATGTTCTTTGCGGGCCGCTCCGTCCTTCCGGCCGATACAATCGGCCATCCCTTTCAGGATGTAATGAAGGAAAAACCCGAGCCATATGCTCTCGCCGCGGCCCTCGCTTCCGATCTCGTCGAGGCCGTCGTTCCAGTCTCCCATCTGTATAAGCGGAAGTCCGTGCTTTCCCATCCGGTCATTCAGGACAAGGTCGATCGAGCGCATGCAGTGCCGGTACACGGTGTCGGAGCGGGTCGTGCGGTGATAGAGGTGCCCCCACCCCTGCTTGTTCTTTGGGAGCTTCGCGAATGGGAACTCCGAGTACGCGTAAAAGGTCATCTCGTCAAGGATCGACCGGTCGCCCGTCATCCTGATGTACTCGGCGACGCCCCAGGCAAGCCATACGGGGTTATCGGAGGCATGCGTGCGGCAGGAAAACGCCATCCGGCCGTCAGTGAGGGTGAAGAACCAGTGAAAGACGTCGCCCTCGAGGAACTGCTGGGACGCGGCCAGTACGATATGCGTGCGCGCCAGCGCCGGGTCGACCCATATCAGGTTTATCGTATCCTGGAGCTGGTCGCGGAAGCCATAGGCGCCGCTCGTCTGGTAGAATCCGCGGCGCGCCCAAATACGCTCGGCGAGCGCCTGGTACTTAAGCCAGTTCTGGTACCGGTCGAACTCGGGCGAGCTCGTCTCGACCTTCACGGTCTCCATGAGGCCCAGCCACCATCTTCTGGTATCGGCGAGGCTCTTCTTGGCCGCTTCGATATCCTTATATTTCTTTATGATGCCGACGGCCTCTTTCATCCGGTCGGTCTGGCCGAGGATGATCGCCACCGAAGCTTGCCCGCGCGCGGGGACCTCCAGCGTCGCCAGAAATGCAGCCACCTGGCCGTCGTCGGTCAGCTGCGTGGCATCCGGGGAACCCATCTCGACCATGTACGGCCGCGCGACAGTGCGGCCGGTCCCGAAGAAACGCCCTCGCCGTATCTCGTGGGATTCCGACTGCACCGACATCGATACGAACGCAGGACCTGAACGGAAGATGTTGCGCGGGTTCTCGTAGAAGAGCGCGTCGAGCTTCTTATCATAGCGGGTGGGCAGCGGCCCCGACTTCTCGGGCATGAACCCGAGCACCATCTGGAAGTACGGCGCGACCCTCATCTTTCTCGGATGGTCGGCGCTATTCTTTATCGTCAGCAGGTACACCCCCGTCGGCTCGTCCGGCGGAACGAAGACGGCCAGTTCCGTCGAGATCGTCCCGTCCGTCATGCGGAAGACAGCACTGCCGTCGACCGAGAACGCGCACTCGTGCGCGGCACCCGGCTTATTCAGCGGGTGGTATGTCGGGGAGTACCATTCGTTGGTGTCCCGGTCATAGAGGTAGATCGCCTCGGACGGTATCTCGCGCGTCACCATATCGGCCCAGTCGGGCGTCAGGCGGTTCTGCTGCGAATTGCCGTTGCACGAGGTGTGTAAGCCCCGGTTCGTCACCATGACCGAATGTATGGCGTTGGAGACCGCGTGGTCGATCGGCCTGGGCGTGAACGGCGTCTTCACGACGAGCGTGTTGCCGTCCTTGGTAAAGTCCGAGTACGGCACCGGCGTCCCCAGGGGTATCTCGCCGTGGCCGATCAAGAGAGCCCTCTTCTTCTTTTCCGGCGGCGGCGTCTTCGGAACCTGAGCCTTGATATACTTTTTGGCGAGCTCAACAGCCTTCTCTTTGTTCTTGGCGTACCCGATTAAAAGCTGCATCGTCACGGATCCCTTCGCTCCCACTGCCGCGTTCAGCATGAGGCTGCCGATCGGATCGAAGGTCGGGTATTCGTCGGTGTCGCGCGGGCTTAAGAAATCGAGCGTCTCGAGGATGCGGGGCGACCAGATGCTCCTGGCGCGGCCGATAAAATCGAAGCGTGACGTCGAGAACCCCTCCGGCGCGACATCGCTTGCGAGAACACCGGTCGACTTGGTGCTCTTCTGCGACGAGACGATAGCGTTGACCGAGCTGTCATACCCCATCTCAGGATAGAGGCGCTGGTACTGCGTGTGGAACCTGTCGTGGAGGCCGCCATTCAGGACCCACTCGAGATACGGTACGACTTTAAGCGCTCGCGGCTTGTCCGTCAGGTTCTCGATCTTTATCTTCCAGATCTCAGCGGTCGCGTCCTGGTCGGGCAGGCTGATCTCGACGGTCGTCAGGATGCCGTTCGCGGAATTGATTACCTTGAGCGAGCCGTCGCACTGCTCGACGATCGAGGGGGCGAACTTCTCCGCCGGGCAATTACCCACGACCGGCCAGAACCGCTTGGGGCTTGAGGCGCTCTGGGCCGTATCGACGACGAATATGATCCTGCCGCACGGATCGACCGTGTCATACGAGCGCCGCGTGATATCGCATTCCTTGCCGGTGAGCTCGCTGTAACCCGCGCCGTCTTCTCTCACGATCGTTTTGTATTCCCTGTTGCAAAGTTCGTAGCTCGCCAGGCGGCACTTGCGGTTTCTGAGGCTCAGGGTGCGAAGGATAAATGAGGCCGCGATACAGACGAGGAGAGCCACTATTATTAGGATGGCAACCTGGCCAGGCGACATCGCCTGCAGGGCCGGGACTATCCCCTTGCCCCTGGCGGCCTCCTGGATGGCCCCTGACGTTGTCCACGCGTAATCCCAATCCTTGCCGCGCGGCAGGTAAAAAGGTATGAGGAGCGGCGCCCATGTCGCGAAACGCTTGACGCCTTCGGGGATATATCGCTGTGCCGATGCCTTCCCTATAAAGCGGCCTATTCTTTCGTCGAGCCTGTCCATGCCGAGGAAGCTTAAGTTCACCAGTGTGGCGACTCTTAAGCCCATATGGTCCATCCATATGAGAACGCGGAACCAGTCGAAGGCCAGCACCCAGACAAAGACCTGGAGGCTCCACTGCCGGAATGCTTCCGGCGTCATCGCGAAATTATTAAAGATGCACGTGAAGGTGTGGATCATGCCGTCCTGGTTATACCAGGTCGGGTCCGGCATCATGCGCAGGAACGTGAAGATGATGGGCGACATCCAGAGGCCCCACCGGAGGACGTATATCATGTGCTCGACCAGCTGCGCGAACCCCGCCTTCGAGAAGAAGAACTTGATAGGGGTCTTGTCTTTCTCAAAATACGCCTGCATGAAGACCTTGTTGATGGCAAAGAGCCACGCGGCGATGGACCAGTTGATGACACCCGCCAGAGATTCAAGAAAAAGCAGCTTGGCTCCTCCGGTGCACTGCCCCAAATCCATGTGCCCCCATTTCATAACCAAGGGCCACGTGTTATAAAAACCTTCCGAAGAAAAAGTCGCCGCATTGTACTGATTTAATCGAGCCGGTGCTAAAACGGTGCTTACATAAAGGTTGAACTTTTCCACGATCACCGGGACTTGTAGAGTATCCAGATAGAATGCCATGGCGCTTCCCAAAAATGCGCCCAGGCACGAATCGACGAAGTAGAGCCGCCATGTCTGGATCTTGCCCTGGCGCTTCATTGCCCAGACGGCATCTCTTAGGAAGCTTACGCCGCCTGAGGACAGGACTCCTATAATAAGGCCGAAGAGGCAGCGGTGTCCCATCGGCCACTGAACCATACCCCTGGTCAGGGCGAAGGCAAATCCGAACCCGACGACCACTCCCCTGGCGTAGAGGCTCCCGTCACTGTAGCTATACTGCGCGCGTTCGAAGAACTTGAGGCTGCCGTCAAAGGTCTCGATTATGGTCTTGAGGAGCGGAAAGATTAGTGCGCCGCAGACGATGCCGATCAGTATCGGCATGCCGCCCATTATCTTCTGGGCCACGGGCCAGCTCACGATCATGTAGAGAGCGTACATAATCGCCACAAGGATGGCGCTGTAAGCCATACCCTTCTTCATGCCGGCGTTTACGTGCTTTGAGATCGTCTCAGCCGTAGGCGCGACGCTGTGGCCGCCGTCCAGGAGGCCGCCCGTTATGAGATAGACTTCCGCCCACAGGCCGCCGTATGAAAGCATCGTCGTTACTATCGCGGTGATTGCCCTCAAGCCGATCGGCAGTTTTGCGACGAAGGCAACCGAACCGAGGTTTGCGATGACCGGGGCAACGACGGCACCGAGCGAGACAAGAAATATCGAAAGGTGCGCCTTGGGGGCCTTGAGCAGCCTCGACTTCGTCACGAGGCCGATCCCGTTCATGACGATCTCGTTGAAGACGAACATGACGATGATCCTGCCGATGAATTCTGTTATGTGCGGCCACGCGGCGAGGAGCCCCGCGCTTATGGTGCCGCCCAACACTTTTAGGAGGCCGACGCTCTCCAGGAGCAGCAGCCAGTTGAAGATGTACGGCGCGGCAAAGATGAACGCGGCGCTTGCCGCTTTCAGGTGCCTGCCGGACGAGGCGATCGAGCGGGCATTGGCCGCATGATAGACGACGACGGTGATCGTCGCTACCCAGTTACTGAACATGAGAAGCTGCATCCACGAGGACGGGGCCGCCAGGACGCCAAGCTTGCTCGAGGCGACCGCTAGTAACCCCGTGAAGAGAGTATTCTGGAAAGTCTCCGCCGGTGTCAGGTGCCTGCCGGTCAGCCCGCGCTTCAAAAGCTCTGCTATGGCTGCGCCCGCAAGCCCGGCTCCGAGAAAACCGAATGAGGTGGTGGCCTGCAGCGAGGGCGCAAAGCCCTGAGAATAAACGAAGAGAGCGACAGCTGCAATCAGCATGGCGACAATGCCGTAGAGGACGTCCCGTGCAAGCCTCGTGAGAAGCGTCGCCGGTGATGACGATAATTTCGCTATTTCTCTCATGACCTCATTGCGCGTGCATACGACGCGGGGACGGAAGATCATGCCAAGGAGCGCAGCTATGAGCGCCAATAGCGCCGCGAGCGCCGCGGCCGCGGCTGCCTTTACGAAGATGATATTCTTCTGGAACAGCGACATCTTATAGAAGTTGAGGTCAAAATATATTATACCCTCGAGCTTCTTGGACATATCCCGCGGGATGATGAGAATAACGACCTCCTTAAGCTCACCTATCCTGTTCCAGTCAACCGGTTCCCGGATATAGTTCCAGCCTGTGCTGACGGGAAGCGAGACGACCTGCGCGGAAGGCCTGTCCCCCTTGACCTCCAGCCTTATCGAGATCTGGCCCAGCTGTTCCGGGGTCGAGACCCTGGCAGCGGCCATGAAAGCGTCCACAACGTCAGCCTTGAATTTCGGCGGATACTTCTTTATTACGGGGCCGATGAGCCCTCCCGGCAATATCGTGTAGTCGAATTTTATGACATCTTTCTTGAGGGATCCGTCAGCCTCGGAGGTCACGTCGCCCATGGCCGGGCCCTCATTGTACATGACCTTCTCTTCGGCTTCCAGGATGCTGAACCCCGTCGGATCGTTCACGATCGTGGCGCGCTCATCGGCACACTCGGCGATAGACGCCGAGGCAGCCGCCAGAACCGCCAGGGCCGCCATGATGCGAAGACCTCTCCGGAACATTCTTCCTCCCCACATGTTATCATGTGCCATGGTGAATGATACTCCTCTTTATGCTTCGACAGTGCTTGGTATAAATCTATTATTTAACGACCACGACCAGCGTCAGGTCCTTCGCCGCGTCTTTCCTTAAACCCTTATCCGGCGTGCGCACGAGCCCAAAATCATCCAGCTTCGCGGATATCTTGTAGGTTCCCGGCTCGGACGGCGCCTTCCAGGACTTGGACGGTGATTCCTTGTCGTCGGCGAAACTGCCGTTCTCAGAGGCCCAGTGCAGGACGAGCAGATCCGGCTCCGTCTCTTCCCTCAGCTCCTTCGGCAGGCGCGAGAGGTCCTCCTTGTCGAGTTGGTACTCATTGAACCGGTCTTTATCGTCCAGCCCCTCAAGGGCGACCTGTATCTGCGTGCCGGGGCCGACTTCGACCTGCAGCGAACCGTCGCCGGCAGTCGTCGTCTCGAGCTTCTGGCCGCCGGCCGTCGGAACGATCGCGCCGTTCGTCGGCATGTGAGGATCCCACACTTTGTACGAATCGCTGATGTCGCTGCCGAACTTGGGCGCGGCCTTCTGCTCCCGTATCTGCTTGATATCGTCGAGGATCGTCTGCGCCGCGAAGGAATACATGCTCGTCGGATCGACCTTCTGCAGCTTCTCGACAGCCGTCTCGTAATTCTTGGCTCTGTAATAGAGGAGTCCTATCAGGACCTGGGCGAAATCGCCGGTGTTCTTCCTGTAATAGTTGTCGACGAGGCGCTGCAGCCCCTCTATCGCCTGCACCCTCGGCAGCTGCTCATAATAGAGCTTCGCGAGCATCTCGAATGCCTTGTCGAACCAGACGCTGTTCTGATACTTTGTCAGGAAGCCTTCGAGCGCATCCTGGGCCTTCACGTAATCCTTCTCCAGGTTGTAGCACATCGCTATCTTGTAACTGCAGTAGTCGACGACCTTCGACTCGCCGTAGCTGGCGCAGTAGGCCTCATAATACCGCCTGGCCTCTTTATGCTTGCCCGCGGCGAAATACTTCTCGGCGATCTCCATCACCTTCGTCGCCATCTCTTCTTTCTCGAAATACGCGGGCGCGGAGGCCGCATACTGCTCATACAGGTACGTGGCGTTCTTCAGGTCGTGATTGGCAAAGCGGCCGTCGGCCGCCTTCTTTATTTCGTCGAGGACGCCGCGCGCGGTCGCCCTGTCAGCCTTTGCGGCAAAGATGATCTTCAGCTTCGTGCCGTATTGCACCAGCCCCATACGGTCCAGCTCGCCGCATACCCTGGCAAGCTCCCGCAGGTTCGCCCGGGGGTCGCTGCTGTACCGGGCTATCGCGGCCGCTATCCCGTCGAGTATCGCGTCCGACTTCTCCGACTGGAACTTCTCTTTGAAGACGAGGAACTTCAGCAGGTTCACGTCGATGATAAGGCTTTTCGACGCGGTCGCGGCCGCCCGATCCAGGTAGTGAAGCGCTTCGCTGTAATAACGGTCGTTCACCGACATGTAGAGCCGTCCGGCCTCCAGGTCGTTAGATTTTGAAAGGCAGAGCAGCTGCTCGATCCTGATCCTGCCCAGGCCATAATAGAGGACGTCCTTATTTTCTGCCGAGGCGTCCTGGGCCATGCTCTTCAGGTCGGAGGCGAGTTTTTCGTAATCGTCGTACGTCCTGCATTCCGAGCATGTCTCCTTGATCACGCCGAGCGCCGACTCCCCGTCCTTCGCCGCCAGGAGCCTCAACATGATATCGTTAAAGTCCAGCGTGTAGTTCGGCGCGTGGCCTGCGGCCGCATTTTCGGTTGCGGCGCTCCCGCCGCCGGCCGGCGAGGGGCCCTCGTCCTGCGTTGCTCGGGCCGCGCACCGGGTGTGCGCACACAGCGCAAAAATAATCACGGATACAGCAAGGTCTATCTTTCTCATCACGGTCACCTCTTCTTTACGTTGGTAAAGCCCGCTTTCACAAGCGCTTCCTTTACATATGTGTTCTTCATGAAGTTCTTCCAGACGAACCCCGTCCGGAAGTTCTCTACCGGTATCAGGAACATCCCCACCCCTATGCCGTAGTAGGTCGGGGCGTACCAGTTCAGGTCGAGGTTATATGAGTCCTTGAGGCCGTACTGCCCCCAGAGGTTCGGATAGGTCACGTACATATATTTCAGCGCGGATATCGATAAGTACGGAGCGAAGACGATGGAGCCCGCGGGCCCCGTCGGCGAGATGGTGCCGTCGTACTGCGGCTCGCCGTTGCCCGCCGGCGGCGGCCCGAAATGCATGACATAGCCGCCCGGCCTCGCCATCGATGTGATGCCCCAGCTGTTCGGCCCGTATCCCTTGAACTTGTCGGCGTTATCGATGCAGAACTGCCGGTTGGCCAGCGTCGCGTTGGTGGAGTTCTCGAACCAGTTGACGCCCTTCCTGTCGGTCATGCCGCGGAAGTCGAACCAGAGGTTGGCATACTGGTAGGAGAAGAGCGCCCCGTGCCAGCTGTAGATGAAGCTCTTTCCGTTCTCGTAAGCGCCGGACTGCCGTGTCCACGCGTAAAAGGAGTCGGGGGTGACCGGGTGCGTCGGCGAGCCTATCGCCAGCAGCGATATCAGGATGACTTCGTCGGTGTAGTAGTCCCAGTATGAACCGAGGAAGCCCCGTTCGGGCGACCACCCCATCGAGAAGGTGTTGAGGTACGGCCCCGCGTCCTTCGAGAGGAATTTTTCCCACTCCACCCTCATGTATATCGCCTCCGCCCTCGTCTGCACGTCGCCGCCGAAATATTCACCGGCCGCCAGCGCCCCGGCGACGAGGATCGCGGTGTCGACGGTAGATATCTCCGCCTTGCCGGCGCGGCGCGCCGTGTGCCTGTTCAGGAAATGATAAAAAAATCCGTATCTGCCTTCCGCGAGGCTCTCCTCGGCGCCCGGCAGGGGCAGGAAGGTGTCCAGCGTCATCAGGACCCTCTGCCTCGCCTCATCCTTATCGATCCATTTCCTCTCGGCGCCTATGCACAGCGCCGCGAGCCCCAGCCCCGTCGCCGCGATCGACGCGTCGCCGCCCCCGGAGGTATCGGCAAAGAGGCCCGTCTTCGGGTCCTGGTGGTCCCTGAAGAATTCGAACGCCTTCCTTTCGATGAGGTTAAGGAATTCGTCATCGGTGATCGATTCGACGCCGCACTCTATCAGCGCACCGGTCGGTTTCTCATTACCCCGTATGTCGGCGGCGAGGGCCCGCACCTGGTAGGTGTGAAGCTGCCTGACCGTATCCGGGGCCCAATCTATCTTGAAAACCCTCTTGTTGACATTGTAATCGGTGCCTATGGTCCGCCACGTGGCGCCCGTATCGGTGGAATATTCGAACCTGACGCTCTCGAGAAAATGGTTGTCGCGTATGCCGTCCGAGCGTATCTCGAGCTGGTTGGCGCCCTTGAAGACGGGGCACTGGGCCCCGGGCGCGCCGTTGACCTTAAAGCTGTTCGGGTCGGGCGCCTTTACGGGCTTGACATCCTCGTCTTTGGCGAACAATACCTCATCCGGCCTGTAACCGAAGATCATCTCATCGACGTACACGACCCCTTTCTTGTTGCCCGCCTTGTTCTCGAAGACGAAGACCAGCTCCAGCAGTTTCGACCGGTCGGAGATCTTCGCAAAGGCCTTCAGCGGTATCGTCACCTTCCTCCAGTCCTGCCCCATGATCCCGCCTTTTATATAGGCGTTCATGTATACATAAGTCGTGATGTCCCTGCCATACGTGAAGGCGCCGTCGCCGTCCGTATCCTCGTGCAGCTCGACCTTTATATTGCCGCCCTCCTCGAGGCCCCGCACCCAGAACGAAAGGTAACTGTACTCCGTCAGGTCCAGCGTCTCGGTCGCGCCGGGCTTGCCCGTGACCTCTTTGCCGAGCTTTATCCAGTAGTAGGTGAACTCGCCCGGGTTCTGCACATCGTAGTCGAGCCTTACCGCGTAGCCCGTATTGCCCAGCACGCAGCCGTCATCGTGCTCGACAGCCACAGAGAGCGTGCCCGGCCTGTTGTCGTCGCCGCCCGACATGCCGCCGAGTTCGGTGAACGCGGTGCCGTTCGAATAATCGGCCAGGAGAAGCGGTTTTACGAATTTTATCGGGAAGCGCTGTTCCTGCGCCAGAGAGTGCGTATGTAAAAAGAGGGTAAAAAGTGCGGGGACAAAAGCTGACAATGCAAGTTTTCGAAACGCGCCGTTCCAGGCTCCCATGGCAAGGCTTCCTCTACATAAAGCGGATAGGCGCTTCTGTGAGATGCGCCTATCCGCTGCGATACCGGTGCTTATTTGTTCTTCGTGAACCTGATGTTGTCTACGTAGATAACGCCCTTCTTGTTCGATGCGATCCTGTCTTCGAACACGACGACGAACTCGGTCAGATTCGAGAAATCGGTCAACCCCTTGAACTCCTTCAGCGGGATGACGATATCCTGCCACGTATCGGTGACGCTGGTCACGTAGTAGCGGCCGATCTGCTTCGCGGTGTTCTTTAGCTCCACCTTGAAGACGGTGGTGTAACCGACTTTGCCGTCACCTTTGACCCACAAAGCGACGTTGTCATACTTCGACGCATCGAAGTTCTGGAGCATCATCCAGAAACCGTTGTACGCCGGGTTCTTGGACTCGACCGAATAGTCGAGCTTCATCGCGAAACCCGTCGAACCCTGCCTGTTGACGCTGTCAAACGCTTCGTTGCACCCCTGCGAGAAATCTGTGGGGTCTTTGTTCCACGCTCCGAAGTCACCTCCGATATTGTTCGGCTTCTCACCGCTGTTGAAGTCAGCGATAATGAACTCGTTCCCGCTGGCCTTTGCGGCAGCAGGCGCATCGGCTGCGCACGCGATGCCGGCCACGAGCACGACCGTCATGACCACTATCATGGCGGCATAGATACATCTCTTAACCATAACCTCCTCCTTTCTTTTTCTTTTTAAACCCTTCGACGCATCCCTGAGCTTAACTCCGGGGTATTTGCTCAGGGTTTATACTGAGCCGTGTCGAAGTATAAGTCTTTCACCACAGAGTATACTACAGGGCCCATTAAAAACAGGTTAGAAGAATATTATAATTCTCTAATGTGGGGGGCGCCTTCAACCATATTTTTGGGACAGTGCCTGACGTGCTAGGCTATAGGCAGGGTAACGGTGAACGTGGTGCCGGCGCTGTACCGGCTCTTCACCGTGATCGTGCCGCCGTGGGCGTCGACGACCGACTTGACGATGCTGAGTCCCAGGCCGAACCCCTGGTCTGTCCTGGACTTGTCCGCGCGGTAGAAGCGGTCGAATACGTGGGCGAGGTGCTCTCCGGTCATGCCGATGCCGGTGTCCTGTATCTCTATCCTGGCCAGCCCGCCGTCCCGTGCGGCGCGTACCGTTATCATGCCGGAGGGGTTCGTGTACTTTACGGCGTTGTCGAGCAGGTTGAAGAAGAGCTGCTTCAGCTGCTGCTCGTCGGCCTTCACCATTATCCCGTCGGCTTTGATGACCCTTACCTCTATATCCTTCTTCAGGGCAAGCTTCCCGATCGTGTTGGCGATGCCCTGCACGAGGATGCCCAGGTCGAGGTCCCTGCGCTCCTGCAGGATCTTCTTCGATTCGAAGCTCGCCAGCATCAGCAGGTTGTCGACGAGGCGTATGATCTTGTTCGCTTCTTCAAGGCTCGACTTCAGGACCGCCTCATACTCTTCGGCTGAGCGCATCTTCTTCAGTATCACCTCGAACTCCCCCTTCATGACGGTGAGCGGCGTCTTCAGGTCATGGGAGAGGTCTTCGAACAGCCGTTTCTGCGAGGTGAAGGCGCTGTCGAGCCGTGCGAGCATATCGTTGAAGGTCTCGGCGAGCTTCTCTATCTCGTCGCGGGTGCCGGGCAGGGCGAGCTTCAGCTTCATATTCTCGGCGGTGATCGCGTGTATCGTCTTTATCATGCTGTCGACCGGCCGCAGCGTGATCGTCGCCAGGAGCGAGCCCATGATACCGGTCAGGAGCACCGTGAGCGGGAAGAGTATGAAGAGCGTGACCTTCATTGTATCGAGCGTCGTCTGGATCGAGGTTAAGGGGCTGGCGACCTCGACAACGTATTCGACGCGCTCATTCTGGACCGCGGGCGTGATGAAAACGCGGAACCGGACGAGCTTCTTCGTCGGAAATGACGGCTCAAGCGTATCGAAGATCGATGTGCCGTCCAGGGCCGAGATAAAGACATCTTCGGAAATTCTCGCTATCCCCTGGGTATTCCTTGATGAGGCCACGACCGTACCGTCGGGGTCATAGATCTGGATGATGATGTCGAGGAGCTTCGGGTCCTTGTAGCGCTCCTGGACCCATTTCTGGGCTATCGTGGCGAAGTCTATCATCTCGTCCTTGGCGTACTGGTCCGGACCGGTGCCGTACCGCTTGGTGCCGAGCTTCTCGGTCGCCCAGTAGGTGTTGATAGCGTGGATGATGCCTTCGGCCTTTGAGCGCAGGAGCGTGTCCATGTTCTCGTGGAGGCTCATCCTGACGTAGTGGTGGAGGGCGGCGCTGAATACGGAAAGCGTCAGCGCCAGTATCGCCATATAGACGATCGTGATCTTGAAGCGGATGGATTTGTAGAACATGCGAGGTGCTTATGCCCTTTTCCTTTATTCTTTCAGAATGTATCCCCTGCCGCGGACCGTCTGGATCAGCTTCTTGTCGAAGTCAGAGTCTATCTTATTGCGCAGGTAATTTATGTAAACGTCGATGACGTTCGTGAAGGTGTCGAAATCGATGTCCCAGACGTGCTCGGATATCATCGTCCTCGTGACGATCGTGTTCTTGTTGCGCATCAGATATTCGAGCAGGGAATATTCTTTGGCGGTCAGCTCGATCTGCCTGGCGCCGCGGGTGACCTTGTGCGTCAAAAGGTCGAGCGCCAGATCCCCCGCCAGGAGATTCGTGGCCGCCTGCGGGCCCTTCTTCCTTAATATGGCGCGGACGCGCGCCAGCAATTCTTCGAACGCGAACGGTTTCGTGATATAGTCGTCGGCGCCGGAATCGAGGCCGGTGACCTTGTCCTGGACGGAGGTCTTCGCGGTGAGCATGATGACGGGCGCGGCAGTTCTCTTCTCTTTGAGGGTTCTGCAGACGGCCATGCCGTCCATCTTCGGGAGCATCAGGTCGAGCAGGATGAGGTCGTAGTCGTTCGTCGTGGCCAGGAAGAGCCCCTGCTCGCCGTCATACGCCACGTCGACGGCGTAGCCCTCCTCTTTCAGGCCGCGCTTCACGAAATCGGCGATCTTCTTTTCGTCTTCGATGACAAGGATGCGCACTGCTAGTAACTCTTCTCGCCCTTCAGCAGGCTGTCGACTTTTCCCTTGAAAGCCTTCACGGCCTCTTCGACGGTCTTTGTGCCGCTGAAGACGAGGTCCCACTCCGGTATGATGTACATCTCCCTGGCCTCCCGCCACGACCCGCTGAACGGCTCGTAGACGACGTAGCGCATGGCGTCGTTCAGCATCTTCTTGTTGTGGGGGACCTTGCCGTCGTAGGCCCACAGGTTCGACATCGCTATTGTCATGATCGCCGGCTGCGCCAGGCCCGTCTCCGCGAGCTTCATCTGCGCTGCCCGCCCGGTGAGCGCCTTGATGACCTCAAAGGCCTCCTTCGGGTGTTTCGTATCCTTCAATATGCAGTAACCGGAGCCGCCCGTGCCGAAGCCGCGCTTGCCATTGGGGCCCCTCGGGAACATCGCGACGTCCCAGTCGAATTCCGTTATCTTCCGCAGGCCCGGCGTCTCCCATATACCCGACGAGAACATCGCCAGGCGCCCCGTCATGAACATGCCCTGGACCCCCATCGCCATATTGCTCATCGTCACCGACGACGGCTGGACTTTGTATTTGTTGATGAGGTCTGTGTAGAACTGCATGCCGGCGAGAGCCTCTTTCGAGCCGAGCGTGCACTCGGTCGGGTTCTTCACGTTGTTGACGAGCGTCCCGCCGAACGCGTAGACGAAGTTCTGCCAGGCCCACGCGTAGAAGCCGTACTGGGTGACGCGCCCATCCTTGTCGAGCCTGGTGAGCTTCTTTGCCTTATCGAGCATGTCGTTTACATCCCAACCGTCATCCGGATACGGGATGCCCGCTTCGTCGAAGAGCTTCTTGTTGTAGTAGACGCAGGCGAACGGCGCGGTGTCGCGCGGTATCGAATAGAGCTTCCCGCCGACGGTAAAACGGTTGATGATCTCAGGGTAGAACTCCTGGAGCTTGAAGTCGGGGTCGCCGGTGACATACGGGGTGAGGTCTAAGAGGACATCCTTGGTCTGGAACGTGACGAAGAGGTCGACCTCGGTGCAGATGATATCCGGCGCCGCGCGGCCGGCGATGCGTGTCAAGAGCTTATCGATGTAGCCGCGGTACGGTGTGTGCTCGAGCCGCACGATGATGCCGGGATGGGACGCCTGCCATGCGCTGATGATATCGCTTGTGATATTCACTTCGTCGGGCGCGCCCCAGAAGGCGACCTTTATCTCGACGGGGCCGGGGAGCCCTGCGCCGCCTTTCGGAGACGGAGCCTCTTTACTGCCGCATCCGGAAAAAACGAGCACCAGTGACAGCGCTGCCACCAGGAAGGACGCGTGCGACTTTCGTATTCTCACCCCGTATGATCCTTTCCTTTATGCCGATGTTACATGAAGAAGTAGACTTTAAAATAAACCGTTGGCAGGAAATCGTCGATATTGTAGAAGTGGTTGCCGCGCACACCGACGTCGACCCGTATGACGCCGGGCGCATAATATTCGAGGCCCGCCAGCCATCCGATATTATCAAAATCAGACATATTGAGACCGGCGCTGAGATCGAACCCTGCCTGGACCCACAACTTGTCATAGACCCTGTACTGGGCTCTCGATTCCCAGGTAAGGGCCAGAGCCGTGACGTCGAACGGAGCCGGGAGCGGCATGCCACCTGCATACCCCGGAGGAGCAGCCCACCACGCATTATCCTGGGAATTAGTGTGGCCTAATGCGTATTTCAGCATGGTGTAGCCTTTGAACCTGTCATTGAAGTCGTGGCCGACACGGCCCGATATCTCGTATTTTTCATATATGTTGCTGAACGGCGAATAGACGTCGATCGAATAGCTGAACCGGCCTGTGTAGCTGGTCTTCATGTCTTTCGATTTGAGCCTCAGCTCGCCGGCGATAAGATAATGGTCGGGCTTATACGCCCAATCGCAATTGTAATGATTGGATTTAAAATACTCACCCTGAGCGAAGAGTTCGCAGCGGGGGTTCGGCGCGAGCGCCTGATTGATATAGTAGGTGCTTCTATATTCCGTCGACGAATGGAAATCCCAGTTATGCAGGGTATCGAATGATTTTTGATTTATATTCGAGAACCGGTACCCTATATTGGACGTGTACATCCACCCGATGGGATCGATCTTGTCCATCGAGATTATCGAGATGTCGTGCTGGAACCAGTTTGAGGCTTTGAGGTCGGGATATTTCGGATAGTATTCCCTGTACACATCGCGGTAATCCAGGGTATACCGTATCTGGCCTTGCGTGTCACTCTTGGATGCATTCGGATCGCTTACCGTGAACTCGGTACCGTAGGCCCGCACGGCAAGCGGCACGATGATACTTCGGTAATTAGCATGCGTCATCTCTACGCTATTTTGCCGCCAGCGATGGAAATCACTCCATATATACTGCATCTCTTTCGCCATGATCATATAGGCGTCGATCGGCTTCGGCTCGTTGTATATCTCGATCCTCTGGCCGACGCCTATCGATGGGCTCTTCAGGATCTTTTCGGGTATCTTCACACCGGCGAATGTCTCGTACGATACCTCGGTGCCTATCCTGTTGGGGTCTATCTTCTTAAGGACATATATCTCTTGCGGCTGTTCGACGGTGGGCAGGTCGATCTTCTCCGCCGGCTGGCTCAGGGTAAGCTCCTGCTTGGCGTCCGCAGGCTGGCGTGCGGGTTGGGACGGCGCCGGTTGACTCGGCGAGCTCTCTTGGGTGCTCTGAGCCGTCTTGGTCAGGTTGAGTTCGTCATAATTCTCGGCAGCTGCGAGAGTTATAAAAATAACGGCATACAGGCATGAGATGAAGGTAATGGCGTTGAAGATGGCGCGGTATTCCTGTCTTCCCATCGGGTCTTCCCCCTTATCGGTTAGATACCAGTATAGTAATATTATGTTCTAATAACATACCTGCATTATCGCTATTTGTCAAATTTATTTTCGGTTTTACCGGCACTCGTGTCTTTGACGGTGAGGCAGAGGGCTATCCACTTTTTTACGGCATCCAGCCGCATGAACTCGCTCCAGATAAGAGACGTCCTGTAGTTCTCGATCATGAGAAGCGTGATCCCCACGTCTATGCCGAGATACTCTTCCGCCCACCACCCCTTATCGAGGTTAAAGGCATCCTTGAAGCCGTATTTGCCGTACAGGAAGTTCTTATGTTGTTCGTGGAGGTTCTTCAGGCCGGCGATCGATGCCTGCCAGTCAAAGACGATCGAACCTGCCATCGCGCAGGGCGCGATCGTGCCGTCATTCAGGGCCGCGCCGGGTTTGGCGCCGTATCCCTTGTAGCCTTCCGGCCCGAGGCAGGCTGTCAGCCCCCACGAGTTCTCATCGTATGTCGTGTAGCTGACGGCATTGTCCGCGCAGAAGGCGCGGTTCGCCTTGACCGCGTTGACCGAATTCTCGAAATAGTTTATGCCGCCGTCGTAGAGGTTGCGGAAGTCGATGAAGGCGTGCGAATACTGGTACGTGAAGAGGCTCCCCGTATAGCAATAGACGACCTTGAAATCTTTGTACGTATCCACGGGCCGCGCCCACGCCTTCCATGACTCGGCCGGGATCGGATGGGTCGGGGAACCTATCGCGAGGGCGTAGAGTATCATCGCCTCGCTGTACGAGTCCCAGTAATACCACAGGAAACCCGATTCCGGTCTCCAGCCCATACACAGGACGGACTTACCGTTCAGCATCCACGGCCAGTCGACCCGCTCGTAGATCTGCCGTGCTATCAGCTGGGCCTCTGTCCCCTTAAAATGTTCGCCCGCGTAAAGCGCGCCGGCGATGAAGAGCGCGGTGTCGATCGATGAGACCTCGGAATTCCACGTCCTTGAGCCCGTACGCATATCGAGGAAATGGTAGAGAAAGCCGTGCTCGTTCGGGACGACGTCCCTGAAGGTCTTCAGCGTCGTTAAGATCCGCTCGTACGCCTTCTCGCGGTCTATCCAGCCGCGCGATTCGCCGACGCATATCGCGGCGAGGCCGAAGCCCACCGCCGCGACGCTGCAGGGCGCCCCGGGGCGGGAGCTGTCCTTGATAAGGCCGTTGGCGGGGTTCGCCTGCTGCGCGAAATAGAGGATCGAGTCGTACTCGAGCCGGTCGAGAAATCTTTCGTCGGGAGTGGAAGCTTCGAGAGGGCAGGCATATCCGAGTACGAGCGATACGGATACCAAAAGGGCTACGGTCTTCAGGGTCATGTCTTGTACTTCGCCAGGACGGCGTCTATCTCCTTTATCGCCTGCCTCATCGCGTCGGCGTCCTGGCCCTTCACCTGGCCCAGACATGCGCCCATCTTTGATTCGAGCGCCGCGGTAGCCGCTTTTATCCTGCCAAAATCGCTCTGGAGCGAATCGACCATCGACTCCAGCGCGCCGGCCGTGTCCTTCATCTCGTCCGATTTCCGCAGGCGGAAACTGACGCGAAGGTCGCCGCCCTGTATGGCAGCGGCCGAGCGCTCTATCCGGTACATGGGGCCGGCGATCTTATGCGAGAAGAATATGCCGGCGATGAAGATGAGGACGAAGAGTATTATTATCTTGGGAAGGAGCGACCGGTTGACCGAATGGAGCGCGTCCTTGATCGCCGCGCGTTCCCGCTCGCTCAGGAGCTCCGCCTCCCTGAATATCCGCTCGAGGCGGTAGTCGCCCTTCTGGTACCTGGCCTGCTCGTAGTCGGCAATGCGACGCGCGGTCTCGAGGTTCTGGGAGACCTTGAACTTCGAGAAATTCTCGATGATCGAACCCCACATGCCCAGGTACAGGCCCAGGAAGCTTGCGGCCATCACGACCACGAGCATTCCCACGATCATGAAGGTATATTTGAGCTGGAACTCTTTCTTGATGAGATAATTCCTGCGCTTCATATTCCCCTCCCGTATTTAGTGCTCATGATTATATCATACTGGCATAAATAAACAAGGGGTCAGGCCCCGCAATGGGCCTGACCCCTGTCAGTAGTGAACGGCCAGTCAGTATGTGTTACATGGACCGCAGCGCGGCGAGCTCGGCCTCGTATTTCGCGTGGGCGTCGTTCAGATTGGCCGGCGTGATGGAAGCAAGCCCCTCGAGCAGCATCTTTACCAGGTCGTCCTTCGTGAACATCTCACCGTTGCTATTCCGCCCTGCCCGGTTCAGCGCCATAAGGATCTTATCCGGATCCCGGTTGAACCCGATATTGAGCAATATGTTATAGAGGGCGGTCGGCGACATCGGCTTCTCGACCTTTATGATTGCACTCATGGGCCCGTCGAGCACATTCTTCCTCTTTTCGTCGCTCTTCGCCTTCATCGCATCGTTCACTCTCTTGATGATGGGCTTAAGCCTCGTCTCGATTGCCGAGAACGTGTCATTCCCTGTCGCGGCGACGATCGCGAGCTTCTTGCCCGACTTCTCCGCGTCTTTGATAATTTCATTGATCTGGTCTTCGGTATCCTGGTCGAGAAGATTCGTGCCCTTTCCCCTGAACTCCGTGACCGAGCCGCCGAGGTATTTATTGATGACGACACCGACCTTCTGGACGACCTGCTGGGCAGCGGGATCGATCGCCGTATCATAGAGGAGTATGATTTTGGTATTGTCGGCGATCGACTTATCGAACCACATCGGCCCGATCGTATTACGGAGAGCGGCCGCGTCGTCGTCCGCTTCCTTCCGGAGCGCGGCCAGGCGGCCCGCTTCCGCAGGCGTCCGGGCAGGCGGTTCCGTCGAAGCGCCTATACCGATACCCGACAGTTCCCCGGGAGCCGGAAGCGCCGGTACCGAGGGCTGCGGAGTCTGGCCTGCTTCCTCATCATACGCGGGTTCTGCCGTTTCAGGCTTTACCTCTTCGGGCGTTTGGGCCTCGAGTCCCTTAAGCCTCGCTATCTCCTTATCGAGCGGGGCGACATTGACCGCGCCCTCCTGGCGCAGGCGTTCGGTGACCTCTTCAGTGATGCTGACGAGATCCGCCGGCGTCCTGCCCTCGAATATCGTGGTGAGCTTTTCGCTCGTATTGGACCAGCGCACGAGCGCGGTCCTGCCGTCCTTGAGCTGTATCTTGAAGCCTGAAACGGTCACAAATCCATCGTCTTTGGGCTGTATCGTATAATCGTTCTCTTTTTTCGCGTCGCTATAGGCCTTAAGGTCGTTCTTGAACCGCTCCTTCATCCACGCGCCGATCTTTTTCGCCGTGGCTATTTTGATAGCATTCGGTATATCGGCCGTCACCTCGCGGCTTGAATACGCGGGCGGGAACTTATCGAAAAGCTCCGCAAGCTCGTAGCGCTCCTTGCCGGGCTGAAGCTTGAGCGCAGGCGCCTCATAACGGCTTATCGTCTCGCGTATGTTCATGAGCGTCACGAAGCCGGAAATGGCGCAGTCGCATACCCTCGACGGATAAGCCTTTGATATGTGGAAGAAGTTGTGGCCCGACGCCTCCGCCGTGAAGTACGTGCGTTTCAGATTGTCAAAATTCTTCATGAACGCCGCATCGTTCCTGAGTTCCGGCTTACCTGCCACGAACTTTTCGAGCTCGGCGATCCGGTTCTGCATAAAACCGAGCTGCGGCGGATAACCCGTCGTGATGAAGTACCCTTCGATGATATTCCTGTCCGTTATGCCTGCCCCGGCCTGCAGCTGGGCGTTGATAGTGTTGATGAGGTTTAAGAGCTTCGAGTTTGCCCTGACATCGCAGACGATCCTGATGGGCTCGGCACCCGTCTGCACAAGCCGCATCATGACCTCCTGATTAGACGGGTTTATAAGGAAGCGCTGGTAATACGGCAGCGTCATCTCGAAGGCCGGGATAGCGCGGCCGGTCTCGTCGATGGCCGATATCCTGTCCGCGTCGCCGTCGAACACCGCGCCGAAGGCGCGCGGGGTGATCGGGCTGACAGGGTTCGCGTTAATGAGCTTCACCAGCCTCTGCGTCGGCTCAAGGGCTTCCGGAAGCGACGGGTCCCATATGCCGCGCCCCATATTGCCGTCGGGAGCCATGTTCAGCATGACGGCTATCCTGCGCGCTCCGCCGTCCCACTCTTTCTTTATTGCCGCAATAAGATCGGGCTCTTTCGTCTTGTCCATGTCGATGATCTTGAAACCTCTCTTTTCCAATAGCGCCGTGATGATAGGCCCCGCGGCGCCGGCCCTCGGATCGATGACCACTATCTCGTCCTTGAGGGTGGCGGGAAGCGTCTCGTTCAGCATATTCACGACGTACTGTTCTATACCGCCCGTCTGGGTTACAGAACCGGCCGGCACATCGGTACGGACGACCGACCTCTGCTTATACAGGTCTGCGAGCTTCTCCGCATAAAGGGGCTCGAGGACCTTGTTGCCGAGATCGACCTTTATCTTGAAACCGTTCTTCTCCTTAGGGCCGTGGCTGCCCGAAACCTGGACCATGAACTTGTAGCCGCCGCTGTTCTCGGTCGCCATAAGGTTGTGCGCGCCTGTCGTGAGGAGGTCCGGTGCATATTCGACATTAACGCCCACCGATGAGATGCCGAGCGCCATGCAATACCTTGATATAGGCGTGTGAAGACGTATGTCGCCGGTAAGGAGCGCCTTGTCGCCCGGTTTCGCATGATAGGTGCCGAGGAGCTTTCCGACAAGGTACATGTTGGCCGGAGTAAGGTTGGCCTCGATGGTCTTGCCCATTACTTTGATAGGCTGGGCATTACCCCTGACGTCATACCCATTGCCGAAGCCGAATATGTCCTCCGGCAGCTTCGCGGTGGTTTCACTCAGGTTAGATTCGAAATATTTGATGAGGTCCTGTTTCGGCATCGCGACTATCGTCTTGTATGCCTGCGGCAACCCGTCTATAGCGAGCTTGAAATTCGCCTCTAATTCTGACATTCCGTCTCTCATCAGGAGTGCCTTTCTTACATCATACGTGGACCATTTCGCCTCGATCTGCGCTTCGGATAATTTTCGATTTTCAATATGCGCCTTCTCATGCCTGAGCGCTTGAACTATTTTACCCACGCCATCGGGTAAAGACAAGAGATATAATAGGTCCTCCTCGTCCAGATAGGCGACGCGCCTGCCGATGCCGGGATGGAATACCATGTCCGTCGCAACCTCACGTTTTTCAAGTTCTTTCGTAAGCCCTTTCACGATAACAACGCCGATGTTGATCGCCGGCAGTTCGGCCATGAGTTTGCTCAAGTTCCTTTCCTGAATCTCGCTGAGCTGCTGCGTAGGCGCGGAGAAGGGGATATCTATCTCACCCGGCCCGGAAAGGTCGGGCTGTTTCGCCAGGTAAAGGGTATAGACACTGTCTCTTGCGCGGAACCGCGCGCCGAGGGCCGCGTTCGCGCTTCTTTCATCTTCGTTTATTGTGCCGGCCGTAAGGCCCCGCGTGCCATGCTCGGCTTCCGTCAGGGCGCCGCCGGCCCCGCGTATCGCGCCGACGGCGCCGGAGGCGATAAGTTCGCTCTGCGGCGCCCAACTGCCGAAATACTTTTCCAGCATCGAATAGTCGCCCCGGCTCGCAGCATCTAAATCCATAAGATTCTTTCTCCTGCGCTCATCGGTACGCTTATAGTTTATCCTCTTTTGGGCCTGCGAGAACGTGAATCCGCCCAGGCCGGGGTTGGGAAGGCTGAAGAATCCCCCCGGCACATTCTTGACCTTGCTCCACACCAATTCGGGATCGAGCAAGATATCTGAATGTTCATCGCGGAGGGCATTATACACCACTTCCGCTATGTTATCTTTCGCCGTATCGCTGAGCGCGGACAGATGGAGCGGGAGCGCTTTGACACCGTCTTTCCTGACTTCATTGGGTATCCCCGCACCATTCGCCAAATACCATCCGAGCGTATCATTGATATTGGGATAGACATCCAACAATACTGCCCACCTGCCCATATCGCTCAGATAGTCATTGATCATCGCCTTTATCCCTTTGTCAAATTTAAAAGGCAGGAAGATGGAGCTTCTTGAGATCATGACATTGTACCCTCCGCCCGGGGTACCGATGCGGACCGTATTGACATTTTCATCACTGCGCACATTGATGCTCGTCGTGCTCACTTCAGGGAAGAAGTTGGATATCCTTATATACCCCCGCTTATAGGCGCCCCTGCTGAATGTCACCCTGTCCCAGCGGAAAGCGGCATCCAACACATGCGTCCTGGGCGGCACTCTCCATACCTTTCCCTTCGGGACGTAGATGGCAACGTTGGACATCACGATCCGGTCAGAGTCTTCCGGTATCTCTATGCTTCCGCCCCCTATTACGCGAACGTTGTCTATAAGGTATACCGCATTCCTATTCTTCACTATCAGGTTCTTGCCGACCTCGAGGTTCGTATTGATGAGGTTCTGGTTGGATTCTTTCGGGATCTGCATACTCATCCGGCCTTCCGGATTAAAAGCGATATACTCGAATAATTGATGGACGGGCGTCAGGTGGCCCGTATCCTGCCAGATATGGCCTTCGCCGAAATCGAAGCAATACAGCCTCGTCCTGTCTTCTTTCTCAATGTCAAACAAGTTGTCAAACACCTTCTTCAGCTCACGCCAGTCATCCAGATCGATCTTCCCCTTTTCGCCGGCGATCTCAACGGTAGGCACCATCCCTTCCCACGTCTTCATATCACAGAACCTCGACTGGTAGGCCACGGTCATGTAGCTTACAGGAAGGGCATCCAGGCCGCAGTAATCTAAGTTGTACCTGGCAAGGGTCTTGCTATTTCTCCTAGAAAATTCCTTCGTTACCTTGACCGCGAATTCTTTGTGAAGGATCTCGCCGAATGGGTTCTTATAAAGAGAACCCTTGTCTTCATTCAAATGCGCGATCTGGATGATCTTGAGGTCATCCTTGCACTTCTCCCAGAAACCGCTCATTTCATAGGCCCTGCGATGGCCCTTCGGATATGCGGTGTATATGCCGAGCTCCTGCAGGTTCTCCGCCTTGATGCGTTGCCTGATCTTCGCCAGCCCCTCGGAGTTAAGTACGTCCGAAAGCTTTTTCCTCAATGCCTCGTTTGCCATAATTGTATTCCACGCTTCTTTGAGATCACTCTTTCCTGAGATCTCCTGAACCGCCTGATCCAGCATCTGCAGCTCTGTCGCTGTATCGATGAGCTGAACACGGGAACCTGAAGTGAGGACGGCGAACTTACCCGCTATCGCCGGATCCTGCAGAAGTTCCGGAAGATTTGACTTGCCGAGCCACGTGTAATTATCCGACGCGGACCATATCAGCACTTGATCCCGCAATTCTTTGGGCATCATCTTGAGCATGGTGAGGTCGACTATGAGGTTAAGCATCCTGGCATCGAGCCCCCTGACAAAGGTCCAGAGGCCTGAATGGAGTCTCCCCAGGGTCTCATTCCCTGCGCGTGTCTTAAGACCGCCGTCCGTGATGACAACAACGATCTCATTGAGCATCTGCTTATAGAATGCCGCCCACTCATCGTCCGTCAATGAGGGAACCTTCTTCATCAGGAAATCCTCATACCTGGCGATACCCATCTTCTCCAAGGCGGCTTTATTAAGTTCAAAATACATGCGCAACATATTATTTGTGAACGCGGGGAAGTCGTGCTTGCGTTCTTCACTGTCCTCAACGGCGAGAACCGGCCGTATTCTGCCTTTCGATATTCTCAGAAGTTCGGCATCTGCCCTGGCATAGAGGTCGGGGGATTCTTCGTTCATCTGCTTAATATTGGTAAGCGAGTAGGCTTCTACCGTCCCCTCGTAGATCTGGTTCAATGTCGCGTAGACTTCCGCTATGAACTGACCAATGTTCTCCACCTTGATCTGCGGGCTGTCCTTGACCGCGTCCCAACCAAGCCGTTTCTGGCCTGCCCTATCGGGTTCCGCTAGATCAGGCATACTGACGCCACCCGCTGCTATGTCCCATTTGCCGTTGTTCTTATACGCGACAACTGATGGATTTCCTCTATTACGCATCATGAAGCCGTTCACCCTCTCCCACTCGGCCCAGTCAACTTGTGCTCCGCCAGAGAAATATTCGTCCGCCGGCTGCACTATCCCGATCTCCGGCGCCTGAGCAGCTAACGCGTACGTTTCGTTGAAAGCCCGCTTGAACGGGCTCGAGGACATGATAGCGTCGATGCGAGTCTTGCGCACCTCCGGCTCCACGTTGAGCGTGGCAGCCAGATTTTCGCACGCGACCTTGTACGCGTTAGACATGAAGTCCCTGTCGTGCGGGATATGTTGCTCGCTGGCATACTTGATCTTCTTCTGCAGCCATAGTTTCACCTGCAGGTAGACAGCTTCCTCTATAAACCTGTCCATCCTCCCTTTGAGGTAGGGCCCATAAACCTGTTCGAAGCCTTCGGGGTCCGCTTGCTCGAACGCGACGCCGTATGTCGCCGGCAGCGGCGCGAGCATCCCCTGCTTCGTATCCTGCGGGGCGCCGACGAGGATCTCCTCGAACGGCGTGCGCTGGTTGGTCAGTATCTGGATATAGTTGGTCGGGAC
This sequence comes from uncultured Planctomycetia bacterium, assembly GCA_964352425.1. Taxonomy (GTDB): domain Bacteria; phylum Omnitrophota; class Gorgyraeia; order 2-01-FULL-45-10; family 2-01-FULL-45-10; genus JAMWCX01. The sequence goes on from CAYGRZ010000004.1 coordinate 36,255, forward strand.
GTCCTTGGTGATCGACGGGCAGACGACGATATATGAGACATCCTGTTTTTCCAGGAGCTTCGCGATGCCTTCCGAGTGGAACCCTCCGGTGACGAGCACCGCTATTTTCTGGCCGGCCTTCTCCATACCGTTCAACGTATTTTCGACGAGCGCCTTGTCGCGCTTGATCGCGATATAGTAGAACTCTTCCAGCTTCGAAACGGCATCCGCGACGGTATCGCTCGGCTCATCGAGTTCGTAGGCCAGGCCGTACTGGATGATCTTGTCCTTTATAAAGGAGCCGAATGCCTCATGGGTAAACTCCTCCTTGTGGGTCTTGTAATATTCGAAATCGTCATTGAGGAGCTTTATGCTGACGAGGCCCAGCAGGGTATCTATGTGGCGGGAAAGCTTCTCGAGGGTGCGCTGGTCGTCATTCTGGAAGAGCTTCTCCTTGATGGCCGTCTCCAGTTTTTTGATCTCCTTGAAGAGCTCTTCGTTCTCTATCTTTGAATAGACGCTGTTGTAGATGATATAGTTGTAGAGGTTCGGGTAATCCTTCATCAGGTCGATACCGTTCCTGGTGGCGAGGTTCCTTACGTATACGTAGTATTCGGCGGACGACACCTTGCCGACCTTGAACGCGATAGACTGGTTGACGAGTTCCGTGAGGACATCCTTGGTTATACGTTTCGACAGGTCATCGATGAGGGCGCTGCGCTCCTTGTCGGTCACGTCAAAATCGATCTTCTTCTCGTAGACAAGGACATTGATGAGCTTGAAGAGGTTATCGTACTCGCGCAGGTTTATCCTGTACTTCTCGGCCTCTGCCTGCAGAAAGCGGATATAGTCGTTGAACGGCAGCTTCTTGGATTCATATTCCGCGGCTTTCGCGTCCATCGCCCTGAGGTCTTCATTATAGATATAGCCTTTGAGCGTATTGAGGAGCGACTTGATCTGGTTAAAATATTTTTCGGTCTGTTCTTTGAGAGGATAGCTGGAGGTGAACGCGTTCAGGTTCTCGATGTAATATTCGCGCGTTTCGGCGCCGAAAAGCTTGATTGGAAGGTCAGTGGTGATCGAAAGGAATTCGGGGCCGGTGATCTCGCCCTTCTTCATGAAGTAGCTGGCGACCTCCTTGCGGACCTCGGCATCGGGGAATGACTTGAACCACGACGTGTCGATGAGCCCGTCCGCACCCTCAACCGATACAAAGCTCAAATTGTCGTTCTTTATCAGCGTTTCGATGATCTTCGCGATATTTGACTGTGCCTCGAAATTGCAATGGGCGTCCTGGATATGGACTATGAGCATGCCGCTCTTTCCGGTGAACTTGGACTTGACGAGGCCGCAATCCCTCGGAATGATGATCTTTTCCGGATCGGTAACACCCTCTTTGGAGGCAGCCGTCTCGCTCTCAGTCCCTGCCGGGACCGCGAACGCTATGCTCGAAAGGACAAATGACTGCACGATCACGACGCTGATAATCTTCAATAATACTTTACGCGTGCGCATTGATTCGATCACCATAAACCCCTCTCTTATAATATATACAGTGAATATACCATAGATAGCATATCAGTACAATTTATGTAGCCCACCCCCGCCCTCTAAAAGGCTGCTTGGCGGGCCCTAAAGAAGGCGGAGGCGGCTTGGGGGGTAATCTCCATTTCCCCTGCTACATAAATTCCGCGCTCAGGGGTGCTTGGCGGCTCCCTGACGCGTCAAAGATCAATATCAAACTGCTGACTCCCGAATGCCGACCAATCTTATGCCGAGCTACGGATCAAGGCTATGCCGTCCCAGTATGCCCTGAGCTCCGTTCCGTAGTTGAGCGGCAGTATCGGCGGCATGAAGTTATATATATCGCCATTCTTGGTGACGCCCGGAGGCAGCTGGCCTTCCGCGACTGCACCCGTTACCATCAGGAAGAGCGCCTCGTACGAATTGATCGCCGGCACGACCTTCACGCCGTTCATCTCGATCTCTTCGGCGACGAGCACCTTTTCTCCGGCGGACGTGGGCTTTCCAAGTTCTGAGGCCTCTGCAGTGATACCGATATTGCCCATACTCTTCTCGTCCAGGCCTGCGGCATCTACTACATCCGCCCTGATGTCGGCGTATGACCGGTCCTTCTTATTGATGAGTTTGATATCATTGACATTGCCCGTGTAACCGGATGCCGCGATAAAGGAGCGCGCTGCTTCCTCTGTCTTATATATATCTCCATAGATGAAGCAATTGACGACCTCTCCTCCGGCCTGTTTGCCTAGCGCTTCGGCCCTGTTCATGCCCTTGCCGAAGCGTATGTTGGACATGGCCATCTTCTCTGTCGTCGCCATGGCGAATTTCTTAACCGCGCTCCGGGCCATCAAGCTCTTGAGGGAGGAGGCGTCCGGAAGCTCCATAGGCCTGTATGCCTTCGTCTTCGTAGCGAGCTCGTCCCTCCGCTTCTCGACGATCGACGTTACTGTGTCGTGTAACCGCTGCCGCAGGGCAGGGTCCTTGGCTGCTGCCATGCTCGCTGCATCCAGGAGATTGTCCCAGTCCATCTTTTCTGTTCCCGGCAGCATGGCCTTGATCGCCTCGGCGATCTCCTGCCTCGTCGCATCATCGATACCGGCCATCGCGAATATCACGTCATAGGCGCGGGCCAGCCTGATCGAGGCGATGTCCTGCTTGAATTCCGCGGATGTTATCTGGCTTACGGGCATCGTACCGTCAAGGAGTATGCGGGCGGGGCTTCCTTCTGAAGCCATCTTCCTGAGCTCTTCCTCGCCCGTAACACTGACGACCCTGGTCCCGGTGCCGTACGCGCGCCCAACCGCCTCCACCGTTTCGGCGGACGCGCCAGCCAGGCCGATGATGAATGCCGCAGCGCTGACTTTCGCCGGCTTCGGGAGCGGGAGGCCTTCGGCGGGTTCTTTCATCTCAACTGTCTCTTCCAACCGGTGTATGAGATCGCCGACATATCCTTCGCCCGATGGCTCCCGCGCAGATTCCATCATAAGCGCCGTTTTGACCGCCTGGTCGGTGATGTACCTTTCATTCACCGTCACGGGCGCAGGGCGCATCCTGTCAAGCTGTTTCCATATGACGTATGCCGCGGCGGCCGCGGCACCGATCGCAAGCACCATCCACGGCGGGAGCGCCAGATAGACGAATATCCCGAGAAGAATGAACGAACCGGCTTCCACGAGCCTCGGCGTGGTCGTCGTGGTGGTGGACTGGCCCATCCTCGCGGTGAACTCGGCAATAAATTCCGGCTCATTCTCTATCCTCTCGACGACGACCTGCGTCTTATTTCTGACGATCTTATTGATCTCATCGTCCGTTTTCGCCTGCCAGTTTTCGAGCAGGTCGCCGCAGGCAGCGGCAGAGCACTGCCCCGCAACCGTCTTCAGCTCGGGTATCATGCCGTATATGACGCCCGGTATCATGAATATATTATATTTTTTCTGCAGGTACAGGCTGAACATGAGCGTTTTATGATACCGCGCCGCGTCGCCGCAGATCGTGACCGGCAACCCCCGCTGCGCTGCCTCTTTCACAACGCCTTCGATGATCCCGAGTATCTGTTTGTCATAATCATGGGCGGTGATCCCGCTCCTGTCCTTCTCCTTGACGCTCGCCGTCATGTCGTTCGAGCCGATACTCAGGAACCGTATCGGCACGAGCCCGTTATCGAGGATCAGCATGAGATTCTCGAACGTCAGGTTGCCGGCCTTGTCCATAACGAGGTCCCGGTGCTCGACCATGATGCCGATGGGCATCTCGTCCAGCAGCCTGACCACCTCCGCTTTCTCTTTGCGGGCACTTCTGAACATCTTGTGGTGCTGCGCGGCGAGTTCGTCCATGAACTGCTCGGTCTTTATCTCTTTCAGGAGGTCGCTGATGAAGACGATATCATCCATCGTCTTCACCATCGGGAACATCATCCTCAGGTTGTGATAGTCGGATAACATCTGGGCCCGCAGGATCGCGGTTATCTGCGTCTTCAGCGCCTCGCGGCCTGTCTTCGTCCTGTAGTAATCGAAGCTGTACGGCTTGCCATTCACGCCGGCCAGGCGCTCCGTATCGGGCAGGGCGGGGCATGCTTTATCATCCTGCTTGTCGAACGTCCTTATCGTGACGGTCTTGTTGGCGAGATTCGCCAGGCCCATATACAGCCGCTCCTGATGAGCAGCGTCAGGCGCCTGGCTTCTGCCGTACATAAATTCCGTCCTCGCCAGCGCATTGCCGTTCGCCCCGCTGCTATATGCCGTTCTCAGCGCGCCGAGAGCCCCTTCATCCTCGATGCCGAATTCACCCTTCTCGAGGTTGTAACCGACGTTGATGTTGGCATAGACCGGGGTTTCGACGCCGTCGAGGGTCCTGACCACCTCATCCGGTTCTTTACTCTGTTTGGAGAGGTAGTAATCTTTGAGCGCCTTCGCCCTTGCTACCTTGACCGCCATCGCGGCGCCCTGATCGCTCGTCGCGGGTCCGGCATAGAAGTAGGCCTCGAAACCGGCCTCCGACACGTAGAAAGAGCAGGACGCGTTCGTGTGGGCGAGCTTTGCCAGGACGATCTTCGGCGGGCCCAGCAGCAGCGTCGCGCCCCGCGCCGTAGCGACGAGGGCGGCATGCTGCGAGGTCGAGCCGCCGGACGAGACGAATGCCTTGACTTTGTATTTCTCCGTGAGCGCGCGCAGGATAAGCTCGTCTTCGATGAGGCCCGCGGACACGACGACGATCTCCCTCTTCTCCTGCCTCGCCCTTTCCGCCACTTCGTCGATATCCTCGAGCCTGACCTCTTCGATATCGAGCTTGAGGCATATATTCTTCACGATCTCCTCGGCAAGCCGGCCCTCGTCGCTCCGCTTGCCTTGCGCATCCACAGGATAATTTGCTTCGAGCCATTGCCACAGGGCGAAATGCGCGGTATGGCGGGCCGTCTTTATCGTTTCGCTGACACCGCGGAACATGCGCTCGGCGACCTGGGCGGCGGTTGTAGAGGGCGACATCTCCGCCATAGCCGCCGTGTGGCAGGCAAAATACTTGCCCTGTTCCGCCTCGACCCCGTCCTCGCTTATCACGTATCCTTCGTCAACGGCTTTTATGACGCGGATGATCCTGCTCTTCGTGTCAGGCCTGGCGAACACAGGCACCTTCAGGAGCATTTCACAGGCTTTCCTTACCTGGGCCGCTGCGCTGTCACTGCCGTTCTCGACCCTGACATTCTCCAGGATGTGGTCATACAGGGCGATCATCGCCTTGAACACTTCCGCCATCTCTCCCGTCGCCGTCTTGAGATCTTTCTCAACCCGGTAGACCTGCGGACGTATCCTGCTTATCAGGTGCGTCATCTCGTCGGCGGGTGATGTCCTGATGTGTTTGACCCGGTCGCCGACCTTGTACCCCGACTTCAGGCCATCGAGCGTGAGGCTGTCTTCAACATAGTTCAATATGATGCCGTTCCATACGCCGCCGGGCACACCGTTCGTCGCGCACTTATGTATGCCGCGCAGTTTTTCGTAACAGAGCCCGTACGCCTTATCGGACAGGGCCTTGGCGCCTTCAAGATTAACGGCGTTGGCCCTGCCAAGCAGCTCGGCCGCCGTCTCGGCGGAAAGCTCTTCCGCTACCGCAGGCGATTTCTGGAGCTGGAGCAATTCGATATACACGCCGTCGTAGATAAGGTCGAGCGTCCTGGCCCTTTCTATCCCGCGGTCGCCGACCATTGTTACAAATTCCTTATCGGCGCCGATCCTGTTCGGCGTGGCGATCAGGACCTGCGTCACCGGCACGTCGTGGGACGTGACCCTCTTCAGGTCATTCAGCGCAACGTGGGTAGCCGTCTGGCCGGCTTCTTTCGTCTTGCGTGCCAGCAGATACAGCTGCCACAGCTCGAATATCTCGTTATACAACTTGCTCTTGTTCTTGGGATCGACGACGTGGTTTTCCGTGAACATCTCGGTCAGGCATTTCTGCACAAAATCGACAGGCATGGGCTCTAAGCCGCGCAGCTCATCGGGCAGCGTCTCTTTGAATACTTCATAGACATCGCGCTCTTCCCTTGCCCTGTCAAGCATCGCCTTCTCAATGCCTTCGCGGCCTGTCGCTTCGCCGACAACGTCTTCGCCGACGGCCCTTGAGATGTAAGGAGCTGTCGCGCCTTCGGGAGGAGCCCCGACGGCGCCTTCCTGTCCGGCGGTGACCATGCCGAGCATCATGCCTGCCGCCGCTATATTCATGGAGCTGATCTCGTGCCCAAAGGCTATGGAGGCAAGCGTACCGATGCCGGCAAGGAGCATCATCTTCGTCGTAGCACTGAGGCTCTTGGACCTCTTTGTGAACCTTTCCACCACGCGGCTAACCCTGTCTTTAAGAGGCGCCGCTGCTGTAACGGCCTCTGCCGGAATAAACGACTGTTCGTTGATATCCACACCGACATCGAGATCGTTATTAAGCTTTTCGAGCAGGAGGTTGACATTATTCTCGTACACATTGCAGGACGGGCATTTATGTATGTCGAAATCTTTTCTGGCGCGCGTCGTCCCTACCAATATGTCATGGAGCCGCTTGCCGCCCGTGCTCAGATCACCTATCTGGAAGATCCTGTCTTCGAATGTCGGCTGGGCAGTGAGACAGCACCTGTATACTTCGCCCCACGGGTTGATGACGATCTTGGTCAGGGTGGCCCAGCAATCCCTGGGCATCTTGACCGGCTTGGCCGATTTTACAAGGCCTCCGGCCAATACGTTGAAACGCTCGGCTATATCTATCCTCATATTCCCGAACTCCCCGAGCCTCTGCATCTTCCTTATCTTGAATATCATCTTGAGGAGCCCTTTCATCTCCTCCTCGCTGAAGTCTCCGATCTTTCCTATGATGTCGGCCCTTATATCGAAGAAGTCCGCTCCCATGAGGTGTGCGAGCTTGATGGCCATGTAAAGCTCTTTATAATTCTGGGACATCGCGAGGAAGCTCACGCCGATGCTGACGTCGCTCTTAGTCTTCCTCTTTATCTCCACCATACCTCTTATATTGCTCTTTATCCACTCGACATCCGAGCCGGGCCTGCGGTAGACCGCCTCATAGGTTTCCGGCGTGGCCGCGTTGAAGCTGACTCGGATCTGTTTTGCGTGAGTGACGACCTCCTGAGCCCTGGCGGTATCAAGGAACGTACCTTCGGTATATATGTAGACATTCAGCCCTTTCCCTGCGGCATACTGCACGACATCTACACTATCCTTATTTGTAAACGGCTCTCTGCCGCCGGAGAAATAGATGTCTCTCACGCCGTTTGCTGCAAAATCGTCTATCAGGGCGAAGAGCCTCTCCTTATCAATGGCGGGCTTGCCCTGCCTGTCGGCATAGTCCCGGCCCTGGCTATAGCAGAAGATGCAATTGCTCGGACACTTCAGGCCAAGATGCAGCTCCACGATCTTCGGATATACCGGCTCACCATTAAGGATCTTCCTGACGTAATCCTCATCCTCCATGAGCAGCCGCGCTATCTTGATAAAGGTGGCGTTCGGCGACTCCATGGCGAGCATCTCCTGCATGAACTGGCTCGACTTCACTATCTTATACAGCTCCTTCAGGTCGCCTATATCGAGCCCTGTCTTTTTCATCACCTCATGGGAGGAGCTATACGGATAGAGCAACAACTCCCGCAATAGCCGCAGGAGCGGGATCCTCAGCCTGTCTCTCACCTCTATCCCATCCGCCTTCAATGCCTCCATGGCAAGTTCAAGTGCCTTATTATCCTGCGTTATGTCGACACGGGCATCCTTCAGCCGGCGTGCGAGGTTGCCGACAGGCTCATATAGCGAATGTATGTAGTCTTCGAGGTAAGTGGATGACCTGCTGATGCCGTAATCCCGGGCATACTGCAGCACCTTGTGGAATTTGAAATCATCCAGGTCATCGCTGTTTTTGAGAGCACTGAGTATATTGTCCTGTGTCTTTTGCGGGAATGCGAGGAACAGCTCTACTTCTTTGGAGGTGATATACATCTCTTCTTCCATGGGAGAAAGAGGCGGCGCGTTCGTCGGCATGCTGCGGAGCCTGGCGTGCATGAGCTCATGGATAAATTCCATGAATAAGAGCTCGTTATTCGCCGCCAATGAGTCGACATCGAGCGTTATACTATCAGCACCTTCCGTGAAATGCATGAGGCGGTCGTTCCCCTCGACGATCCGGATAGATTTTTCTTTCATGAGCGCCTTTCTCTTTATGGCTGCGGCATCTCCGCTTCCCATTTCCAGGAGCTCCTCTACCTTTTCCCTGGCGGATTCGCTTAAATCATGGAGCGTGATAACTCTCTGCAGCAATGCTTCCAGAGCCGCCTTCATGCCGTTATCTATACCTTTGTAATTCTCGACCTGTCCATCGATGATGGTGGCCCAGGCCAGGTCGTGCCTGCCGCCGAGGACACCTGCCTTCATCGCTATGGGCGACGGCGCGAGTGCAGCGGGGGCCGCCGGAGCCGCAGCCGGCGCAGGAAGATCTAACAATCGCTCTAAGCCTGTCGCGCCGCTCTTTGTTACGACCGCCTGCCTTTTCGCGATATCCAAGTCGGGCCAGTATTTTTCAAAAAACCGCCGCGGGCCGGCAGCTTCCAGGACCTCCATTATTCTGTTGATACGCTCCAGTTTTACGGCATCGACCTGTCCGGCCAGAAGGCCGCCCTTCTGCCGTTTAACTATTTCATTCAGTACCCGCACCCTGGCGAATTCATTCAGCTGATCCCATGCGCCCTTCCATTCCGTCTCGGTCCACGCCTTTATTTTCTTATGCTGCAGTTCTATTTCGGAGAGATCCATCATCTTCATCGCATCAGCGACCTCGTTGCGCAGATCCTGCTTATCGGTACCGGCCAGGTCCAGTTCTGTGAGATAAAGTATATAGAGCCTTAACGCGTGCCTGTCCTTATTGTATATCGTCTCATTTTTTGTAAGCTCTTTTATCTTTTGTATGGCCGCGCCGTCCGACAGCGCCGCTTTCCCCATCACCGTACCCGTCTCTTTCATCCAGGCGTTCAGTTCGTGTATCATGAACTGGAAAGGCTGGGTCCTGTGCTCCCTGGTCCCGCCGTACTTCGCCGTATACCAGGCGGCATATGGCCCGAATACCCATGACAGGATAAATATCGGGAAGCCCTTGAAGACAAAAGCCGGGTCAAATATTCTGAAAAGGAAATAGTCGCTCGGGAAGAATACCCCCACAAGGACAAGGACAAGCAGCGTGATCCCGGCTATCGGCGCCCATTTAAACTCTTTATACGCCTGCCAGACAGTCATTCCCTTTTCCAGTCTGGCCTCGACTGCTGTAAGCGTATCCCACCTGAATTCTCTTCCTTGTATGACAGCCTTTGTAGATTTTTTAAGATCGAGAGGGCCGTATATCAGGTTCATCATCATGATCGAGGTATGCAGGAAGGTCTCGACAGCTAGGCGCTTTGTCGTCAGATAGACCTTATTCACCATGCCAAAAAAGTCTTTGACAAATAAGGCCGGTCCTGATGCGGCGCGTGCCATGGCGTGTTGTAACATACCCGCAAGCGTCGCGATCCCGACGTAGATTATAGTATATGCACAGATACCGAAGTTGTGCTTAAGCAGGTCTTCCGTAAGGTAAGCCGCTGACGGCACACTCCTTAAACATAGCTCGATATACGGCGTGGCGGCCCAGAACATGGCCACCAATCCGGCGGGCATACCGATCTTAACCGGTATCTCCGTCCACTTCATGCCGACGCTAATAAGTTTCTTGACCGGATTCCGCAAGATCACGATGAGCAATACTACGACTGCCGCCCAGACCGCCAATGCCGGTGCCGCTATTATTATCTTCGGCAAGGCGACCAATAACGCCACGGACGCGAGACCGCCCGCTACGTTTGCCCAGGTCTTCAGGCTCCGGGGGCCTCTTTCGAACGTCTCTCGCAGTATAGGACTGCCTTTCTGGCCTATCAGTATGAGCATCACGATCGCGAAGAGGTCGCGTGCTGTGACCGGATGAGTTCCGGTAAGGACAGCGGGAATCTGTGTAGCAATCAATCCTAAGACGACGAGCCATATTGTAAAGACCGGAGTGGACAGCATCCCCCGTATTATGCCTGAAATGTGGTGTTCCGATTCAAGGTTCACGTTTGCGCTTCCCAGTACCGATTCTCGTATCTGTTTTTTCGCGGCGATCATAGCCTCTATGCCATGGCCCTGAGCATACGCGAACATGGCTTTTGCCGCGTTCCATTCCCTGCGCAGCGCCTCGACATCGCCCGGCACCCACCGCCTCATCCTTATGATCATTGAGGAGAAACTGGTCACCGTCTCTTCGAGTATATATATCGGCGCTAAGAGCGTCCCTACAAGATATGCGGTCGCCGTCCACATCGCCTCCCAGAAATCATGGCTTCTGACCGTCCAGGGAAGGACCTGCTTCTTGATAACATCGTTCAGATACTTTGGACCGTAAAACGTCATCTTGCCGACTGCCGAGCCCTTGCCGAAGATCCAGAAAAAGACAAGGGAGATATAACTGAGCATGCTCTGCGCCCAGCTCTGCAGCCGTGCGAACAGGGACTTACCGATATTGGGGTATTGTATCTGCGGCTGGTACATCCCCCAAAGCTCCTTGCCCAATATGTCATACGCGGCCCTGCTGCCTATCCGCTTGGCCACTCCCGAGATGACCTCATTCTTATTATCTATCTCTATCGGTAACTGTATATATATATCCGGTTCCACCTCATTACCCAGCATATCTTTGGCATACACGTATCCGGCGTCTCTCTTCACTAAAATATAGGTCCCGACCCGCGCTATCCTGTTCTTGCCGTTATCTATCGCCCACCCCTCTTCATCGATATCAAAACCGTCTTTTTGCTGTAAGGTCCTCTCGACAATGAGATCGCCCGTCTTCTCATCGACCGCGACCTCTCCGGCGCCGAATGTCCCGTTCATATTTATGACAGGATCGCCGGCGTCAACGGCTATCCTGCGTAAATTATTATCTTCATCTAAAACGAATTCGCCGCTGGCTGCCAGCTCCCCGTCCGTAGTCTTCAGATGAGCATTCCCGTAGCCGTCAAAATAGACATCGTCATATTGCGCGAGGAGCCTTCGCGTCCTGTAGATGCCGTTGTTGTCCTTGGCGAATGTTCCGTATCTGGCAAGCCGCTGCGATTGTTTCAGGGCCTCCGTCTTCTGGTCCAGTATAATGTTATCCTGCACAACGCTCGTGATGCCATCCTTAGCGAGATCCCACCTTCTCAGGGGTTCCTTATCATACCGTGACACGCTGCCATCCATGGGATACTGTAGAAGTTCTCCGCCTTTTATTACAAACCCGTCTTTTTCATTTGCAAGATAGCCGTCCTCGACCTCTCTCAACCTCAATGCGCTCGTGTCTGCTATTAACATTCCGCCTGCGTCCCTGGTGAGCGAATGAGCGCGATCGGCTATAAAGTAAGTGGTCTCCCTGCCGGTCTTGCCGAGCCCAAGCTCAAAGAAGTCGGTTATGGCGCCCTCGCGCGCGTATAACTTTGCCTCTTGCTTGGTTATCCCTCCTGCGTACAGGTCGCCTTTCAGGTCTTTCTTCCATGTCCCGTATTTTGCGAGTATACGGCCGCTTGCAGTATGTATGGCATCTCCTGTGGCCTTCTCTACGTGCCATGAGCCGGCCAGGGCTTTCAACCCCTCGTCCACGATCAGGTTGCCATCCGCATCCGCAGACCACCACCCGACGGGAACGAGGACATCGCCCGTAATTGTAACGGCGTTGCCTGTTTCAGGATCACGCTTCCATTCGCCTTCTTTTGCCCTTGTCTTTACAAAGGCTCCGCCCCTCTCTGTAATGACGCCGTTGGCGTCCAGCGTATCTATGAATGTCTCCAAGTTCTCCGGAATGATCGGCCTCTGCCCGTCGAACTCGGCCGCGCGGGTCAGGAGATATTCGCCGCCATATTCGTTTACAGCGGGGGTAATCTTGCCGTCCGCGCCTAATATATATTTCTTATATGCTACACCTTGATCGATATGCCCTATCTCATCTATCGACGCGAAATATGCCCCTGTCGCGGCATCCAACAGCTTGCCGTCTTTCGTCAATATCAGCGTATGCCGTATCGCGCCGCTTTTATCCTTCAGATAGATATGCTGGTCATATATAGTGGCGACCCTGTCCGGCAGCTCCTGGCCGTCCTTTCCCTTGGCCCTCTGCGTACTGTCATTCCTGTCCCTGAGCAGGCCTGACTTGGGAAGCTCGTCATACATATCCTTTGTCGCGATAAGTTTTCCCGTCGCGTCATCATAGATGTCCCCCTTAAGGAGCCTGTAACGGCGGGCCGGATTATCCGCGTCAATATAGTATACCTCTGACTCGGCGCTGACCTGCCACTCACGGTCATCTATCTTGATCGTGCGCCTTTCTATAGCATACTCGCCCTTAAGTAGCTCCACCGCAAAGTCTGTTACCAGCTCAAACCCTTCATTCTCTTCATCATATACGGGACTGCGCGTGTATGTGCCGCGCGGGAACCTCTTCACTTCGGTAGTCTTGCTGGTGTCGCTGTATACGATCGCCTCTCCGGTCACGCCGTCTATGGTATATGTTCCCGGCTCTGCCAGGATACCCTGCCTGAGAGTGCCGGAGGCGTCTTCCGCTACTGTGATCTTAGGCCTGTCATCATCCAGTCTTGTGACATAGAGATGCGGGTGGGTCCAGCACTCCAACATCCACTCAAAATCCGACCTGTAAGAGCCGGGCTTCATCATATGCGTCGGATTATACACGTGTTTCTGGAAATTTCTGTGCGCATAGGTAACCTTGTCGCGGCCCCACAGCCTTCTCGCATTTAATATCTGGGCTATCTCTTCCATTATAAGCCCGGCTTCCTTCAGCGCCGTATCGCTGTGCATCCATGCGCCGAGATTATCCTGCTCATCAGGAACAAATTTATTGCCGGCTGAATCCTCATAGAGATATTTCGCCTTGTCCGCGCCGACCCTCTCCATCTTCACGCTGTTTATCATGGAATCAAACAATGTTTTCGCGATAAGTTTTACGTCAAGCGGCCCTTCCTGGCGGCCGATGTCATAGATGACGGCCTTATATTTTTTGGCTATCCTCTGCGTCTTTTCGACAAGTTTATATTTTGGCAGGTCCCACGGCGCTCTTTCCTTAAATAGGCCTACCATGTTGCCTAGGAATAATGCGCCATTTGCCACTGTAAGGGTACCGATGGCGACAAATAGCTCTGCCATGCAGTAATTGCAATAGGTATACAGGACCGCTGCCACGGCTATAATGCCGAGCAGGGACGTGTCCGCGTTTATGGTGCTTAATGCGTAAATAGCCGTAACTGAGGTGGCGGCCGTGGTTATCGCCAGTTTCGCCAGGCGCGCGAAGAAGGTGTGGGTCAGCTCTCTCTGATTGCCTCTTCCTGTAATGGCTGTGGCCGCCAATTTCAAGGTATCCCGTCCGAAATCGACCGCGGCGGATATAGTGATATATACCAGGATGCCGGACGCAAGCGCCATTAATGTATAATTTAATCCCGGGATCCCCGATATATAAATACACGAGAAGACCGCCAGGGGGACCGCCCACTTTATGACAGGCCGTATAGGAGGCTTTGTCGCTTTATCGATAAAATAATTCCACCACACCAATACTGGCGCGAGCAGTATGAAGAGCCAGCTTGAATATGTACCCAGCACCGTAAAGTGGGTTATGTCATTAAAGTGGTAGAGCGTAAGCCCGGTAAGCACCAATTTTGAGATAAATACCATAGCGCGGAAAAGCCCCATCAACGCTTCGATCGTTACGGCTCCTGCCTGGCCGGAGGTGTCTTTCGGGGCCGCGGCAGGCTTCGCGCCGGCTACCGGCGGCGTGGGCGCCGCGGGAGCTGTACCAGGCGCCGGTACGTTGGCGTTGGGTCCGTATAATATCTTCTTATTTTTACGGATCTCTCTGCGGTGGCGGTAGAGGGCTATCTTGTAGAATCCCATAATGCTAAGGATAGAGATAAGCATATAGGTAAGGCCGGCTATAAGCTTGTGCTTCGGTTCCGGCGCTATTTTCCCCAATTCCATTTCAATGATGCTCCGGATGACTTTCTGCAGCCGCGCATCCTGATCTGCGGAAAAAGCGCGAACAGCGCGGGGCCGAATTATCGCCGTGTCGCCCTTTCCTTCTTTGACATAGTCTATCTTTACAAGGCCCCGGCTTATGATCCTGTCTTTGATCCGCGCTGTCATCTTCTCTCTGTCCCTACGCGACATCCCTTCGATCTTCTCCTGAGCTTCAAGAGATAGCTTTACGTCAGACAGCGGGTCTTTGCCTTTGAATACGTTATCGTCCAGATAATTCTTTAACGTCTCATGCAGTGACAGGAGGCGATCATTCTGAAAATCGTTCCAGGTGACATCCATGGGCGCCTTGACATCCTGTATCAATAATTTCTCCCGAGGAGAACCGGTTTTTATGCCCAGGGCCTTGAGCTCCATGATGCCTATGACCTTATCCTTATCAAACCCGTCTTTATCGAGCACGGCCAATATCTCAAGATCCCCCCTTTCGATACGTATCTTTTCGAGCCTTCCGAGCATCGTCGGGTCCTTGATACTCTGGCTGATCGCGGCATTGGCTTCCTTCACCTCTATGAGCCTGTTAACAAGCTTCACGAAATTTGCGGGGTGTATATTCCTTGCTTTAAGTTTCTGCGAGATCTCTCGTATGATGCTATCGCGGTCCTTTTCGAATTTCCCGAGCTCGATCCTGCCATCCTCGAACTGGGAAGCCACGATCTTCTGTATCTTGTCCGCCTCTATGTCAACTATCTCTGCTTCCGGCGGTTCGATGATATTTGTGTTGAGAGAAAGGCCGATGATATAGAAAAGATCTTCCCGGGTCTTTTTATCCAGCGTGTACTTTTCGCTCGCCAGCTTATCCGTCATCTCCTTAACCATTTTTATGGTCCTGCTCACGGGCAGGTCCATGCCCTGAAGATCTTCCACCGTAAGCGTATCGGCCCTCCTGCCGAAAACCTCGTAGTAGTCGGTTCCCGGCGCTTTCATCGGCACCGGCATGATGCCGTTATATATCATGTGGCTGACGAGTATTTCCAGGGCGTCCTCATTAAGCGTTACGCCCAGTTTTTCCATCTCCCCTTTCAGGTATATGCCGTAGAGCAATTGCACCCTGATATAGTCGATCGGCCATCCGTCCATATCTATTTGCGTGACGTAATACTTTAACTTTTTCTCCATGGGAGGCGTCAGTTTGCTCTTACTGTAAATATTCTTTAACAGCTCCCGCACCTCGAGCGGATGGACAAACGTCTTGGTCAGGTAGTCGCTGGCTGTCATGCCGCTTAAATATATCTGCCTCTGGATATCCCATATACTGTTTTCATCCGCGGGATCTATCCTCTTCTCAGGCGGCAGTTGCTCGTTAATGCCGGGCAGCACCGCTTCAATATCTTCCCTTATGGCAGCCAGATCCTGATCCTTGAGCGCCTTGTCGGCTGTCCGCGTCTTGTAAGCGGAAATTTTTCCCTGCCGCTCATCCTTAACCGGTTCGCGGAGATCGATCCACTTATCGATCTGCTGTTTGTTGGCTATGGTCCATTCTTTATTTCTTTCGCTCAGTTTAAGGTTGATGTTCCTGATGATATCCGGGAATATCATCGAGTCCAGGGACTTGACATCACCGGCTATCTTTTCCCCGGGTACATCCTGTGTCTTCAGCAGCATATAGGTTATCTGCTTATGAAAACTGCCCAATTTTTCAATGGCCTCGGCCCTGGCTTTTCTCATATAGCCGGGCCTGGTCTCCGTGATGGCCTTCAGTTGCTCCATATGCTCATTGTAACGCTGGATATCTATATCGCTGAACTGATCCTGGTCGTTAAAGAGGTCATTCCTCTCCTCTTCGATCGACGGGCCGAGGTTCGTGTAATATTGTCTCTGGGACTGGAACTCTATATTGATCCTCCTCTGCATCTTATCTCTCTGGGTCATCACGCCGGTCTCGCTTTGAGCCATCTCCCGTATAGTGTTTCTCAGCATCTTCTGCCCGAGATAATAACCAAGCGGTGAATTATTGGCCCATTCCTGGATAAGCGAGGCATCATAGAAGTCGCGCCGGATCCTTGCCGTTTCCCGCTCCTCGCCTTTTCCTGCCTCATCCAGCTCCATGAACGTGCCGGTTATCTGGCCGTAACTTAAACGGGGAACGCCGTTGGGGTCTGTCTGGTTCTTGACCATCGCCTCTTCTTCTCTCTTTATGAGGGCTTCAAACCGTATATATTTTGCTATCTTATTCCTGATGAACCAGTCCCCGGTCTCCTTGCGCTCCGGCTGGCTCAGGTTCTTGAACCGCGGTTGTGAAAGATATTTCTCCTTTGCATCCTGCAGATAATTCCCGAACCTGATGGCCGCCTGCAGGAATCCCAGCTCGCCTATCTCTATCTCCTGGCCGCTCGCCCTGGATATCGCTTTGAGATAAACGGCATTCACCAGCTCTCCCTTCGCCTCCGCCATCTTTTCCTTCATCAGATCAGCCGGCTCCTTCCCCTGCTTGGCGGCAAGAGCCTGCATCTTCTTATACATTATCTGCGCTCCGGAGGTCGCCAGAGTATCCTTGACTTTTTCCCGGTACGTGTCCAGGCTATAGAACAACCGTGCGTTATACACCGCCTTGACAAGGCCTTCCCATTCTTCTCTCTGGGTGGACACCGGGCTAAAGATATTTTTTATCCGCTGCCGCATCCTCGGGAAGAACCATTCTTTAGCGAACGGAGAGGCCGCTTTTTCCGCGAGCCTTAATTTTTCTCCGAGGGCCTTCTCCCGATCGGCTACCGCATCCCGCAGCCGCTCTCTGAGCTTGAGTTCTTCTTTCCTGGCATTAGCCGCCTTCTTCCTAACCTCATCGAACTTTTTTAACAGGCTGTCGGCCTTTATAAACGAGCTCTCGAGCGGTTCCTCCTTCGCGAACTCCTCTATGTCTGCATCGTTGTCCCGCAAGTCGGCCGCGAGCTCCTCAAGCTCCCGGATCAGATTGAATTCCGCCATCCCCCGCATCTTCGGGTCACTGCGATATGCGTCCGTCAATTCCTTGATGTCCGATAATATCTGGCGTAACTTTGCGGGCTTTTCTTTGGTGAATCTCTCCTGCTGGTACACGTCGTTCGCTTTCGCCACTTTTTCTATGCTGCCGCGCAGGGCCTCCCATGCGATGAATTTCGGATCTTTTACGGACTTCCGCAATTTCTGTATCTTGCCGTCCAGGACACCCGCCTTCTCCAAAGCGATGAATAGATCATTAAAAGTTTTTTTGTCATCCATGCCCTCGACCTGCTTGAGGCGCTTCTTTATGCTGTCTACGGCCGCTATATATCCGTTTTGTTCAAAATATATCAATGTATACACGTTGGTGATATCGCGGATCGCCTTTCCAACGGTGCCGGTATAATTCCCGGTGACCGCCAGCATCTGCTTGACGTTATCCTGCCATATGCTGAGATCTGCGGGGTCCGCCATCCTCCCTGTCAGAATCTTATATTTTTCGTCATCCGGCAGGTCTTTCTCGGCGGGGCTTACATATATGAAATTCAGCAGCACCTGAGCCCAGTTTGCCACTTCTTCGCCGTTGAGCGGCCTCCAATGATGTTTCGCAAGCGCGTCAACGATAAATTCGGCGGAGAGCCTCTTCTCAATCGTAGCGGCGTCCGTTACGCCTTCGTCGTAGAAGTTGTCTACCCGTGAATTTATTACGCCCTGGCGGTGGACCAGATAGAAATCCTTCCTGAACGCCTCCATGTAGCTGCTCACCGTCCGGGGATCAAGGGCCACGCCATATCTATCCGCCTTCTTCTCCAGCTCCTTGATCTTCTTGTCGACCTCATGGTCCCTCACCATCTCAAAATCGGTTCCCTTCCTGGAGATGGCAACGACCCTTTTATCGGCGAGGTCCGACACAAGCTCCCGCAGGTTCAGTTTAACCGCTATATCTTTCAGGGGGACGGGCTTTCGAATGCCGGACAGTCTCCTGTAATTATCATCGACTATGAACGGATCGGCTACGGACGAAAGATATCCGTCCCTGTAGATATCGGCAAATTCTTCCTCCGCGCGGTCCCGTATCAGCTTCTTCTCCTCTTCGGGGAGTGCCGCGCCGAATGCCGCTTCTTTCTGCTTGATCTTTATTGCGACGAACAGTTCCTTCTCGGCCTGATTTGCCGCTATCGGTTTGTCCAGTATTAACCTGTTCACCTCGTTGCGGTACGCGATGATATCGTCCATCAACGTCGTATCGCTTTCTTCTATGACCTCTTTCCCCAGCAGCTCTACAAAATCCCGTGCCATGGCCATATGCTTCCCGAACATCACGGCATCGCTGTACCCGGCGAGGTTCTTGAAATTCTTTGCCGCGGGGTAGGCCTTTGTAAAAAGGAGCCTTATATTATCTTTCTGCTCATCGGCCGGAGCGAGCCCGTCGCTATTTAAGAACCGGCCGACCCACGTGTTCTTATTGATAAGCACATCTATGGTTATGGCGAGCCTGAGACCTTCTCTCTCCTCCTCGCTCCCTGTTATGAGGTGTATATAGGGCTCTATTGTTTTGGATACGTTTGCCAGTATGGTTAAAACACGTTCCACCTGAGATGCCGAGAGGTCTCTGTCGCTGGCGAACTGCGTCCACCACATCGTCTTGCCCATCAGGATGGTGTCGGTCACCTTGGCCAATTCCTGCCTGTACGCAGGGGTCTCGCGCTTGCCCATGAGCTTCAATACCATGAGGCGCGCGCCCTCCGGCATCTTAAGCACCGCCTCTTCGTTCAGGTTATAAAAGCCTTTGATGAACGGCGCGATCGCGTTCATGAGTTCCACGTTTTTCGCCAACTGGGCGCCGGTCCAGTCATTCCGTATGGGCAGAGCCGCAACGGCTCCCAATACTCCGGAGTCGAGGGCATCCCCCTGTTCATATACGGCTCTTCCGTGGATCAGCTGGGCTATGTCGCGCGACCGGTTGGCGGCGTCTATCCTTTCATCGGTCGATAATTTTGCCCATTCAGCACGGTCGAGGCGCCTGGTCACGGCGTCCTCCCACGCCAGATACTGCCGGCTCGGCTCCAGTTTATTTGCCAGGTCAGCATCGAACCGGTTATACAGGCCGATGTTCTCAAGATCCTCCCTGGCCTCTTTTGCCATGATCCTGTCCCTGGCCTGCGCTCTGGTCATGCCAGGGTTCTCGGCCATAAGGAAAGCGACCCTGCGCGCGTAATAGGCCGGCAGCCCTATCTTCGCGTAGCTCAGGTCGTCTTCCCAGCTTAACGGCTTCAGGTGGTCTTCGAAGAAGCTGGGCAGTTTGGGGATCTTTGCCATCTCACCCTTCAGAACATCCGAAAAATACGCCAGATCTTCAACGAACTCCCCGAAATCTTTGTCGGCGGGATTCAACTTATGCGCGATACCATACCTGTACAGCATATTGGCGACGCTGACCGCCTGCTTTTCCTTTATGCCCAGGGCGCCCATTATCTTCGAAACCTCGTCGCTGTTAACGGCCTTCCGGGCCTCCGCGGAAACGGCATTTTCGATCTTTTTCCTGTACAGGTTGTTTTCGCCCTTTTCGAGAGCCTTGGCCAGGTTCATATCGGGTGCTATGCGCGATTTTATCCTGGCGGCATCTCCATCTAATTCCTTCATCCTGCCCTTGAGGATATCCACCTTCTGCCGTGCAATGGCAAGCTCGGCGGAGACGGCCGCAAGTCTTTCGGCGTCCGCGGCCGGCGCCGGCTTTTCGGCGACCTCTGCCGGCATCCCGGCAGCCGGCAGCGCTTCGGCCTCTTTCTTTTTCTCAAACGCCTCGCTGTCTTCCTTGGTGATGAGGTTATTGAACAGCATCTCTATCCGCATATCGATCGCGCTGATCTTCGCGATGGTATCCGCAAGGGTCATCTCGTCACGCCGCAGCCACTCTTCCTGCTCTTTAAGCTGCGTTATCCCGATCTTCCCCTCAAGATACGCCTTCCTCATGTGCGCAACGATCTTCGGCCTGTCATGATACGCTTTTTGCGCCGCCTCGAGCTCCTTCAGCGCGCCGGTCCGCTCTTTCATAAGATCGTCTAGTTGCTTCCTGAGGTCCTTTAAGGCCTGCGCTATGTCGCGCTTGAGCTGGTTGGCGGTCTCTTTAGCCTTTGCTCCTCCGCCGAACCAGCTGAACAGCCGGAACTTGTTGAGCTTAATATTCAGATTGATGCTCCACGCCAGGTCAACCTTGTTGACGAACTTTTTGGCCGCCTGATCGTACGATTTGTCAAATCTCGAGGCGCTCAGAGAGAGCCATATGTTCTCCCATCTTCCCATCGCCGCCTCTATCAGGGCCGCCTTCTGCCGGTTTTCCAGCTCCCTGATATGCGGGTTATTTTTAACGATATCCGCCCATATCGCATCAAGGTCCACGGGCAGCTTCATTTCCGGTTCTTTAGTAAGGGCCGCGAGCAGTTGGTTAACATCTGCGGGCTTCCCTTCCTTTTCGTCCTTGCCGGCTGCGGTTATCGACGTTATGTCTCCGACCTCCTTCAGGTCGTACAGTATGCTAAGCTGCAACAAACGGATCCTGCTCTCGGCCGCGCGCTTTATCTCTTTGGTTTTATCGATGAGCGCCTTATATTCGTCAAGGCGGGTATCGTTCAGGACGGGGTTGTGGGCATTATACTCCTCGATCTTGCGGAGCTGGGACTCCTGCTCATTCAGCATGACCAGCAGCGATGCGACCTTCCCGCGCTCGCCGGCCAGCTGCGCGTATAATTGCTCTATCTCCATCCTCTTGTTGAATTCGACGCCTTTTCTGCTCCATACGTCCGCTTCTTTATCAAGATTTGCCTTTCTCAGGCCCCTGAAGAAGATATCAGGCTCGCTGACCGCCTTGAAGCCGTATCGCTCGGCATCCTCTGCCCGGTAATTTATCTTCCAGAGCGTCGCAGCCTCCTTTTTTTCTATCTCCTTATTCACGTTATCTGCTCCGCCGTACTTCTCGTAGGCGGGACCAACATCTATATTGAACGTCCTCCACCACGCGCTTTGCACGTCGATATTCGCTTTATCGACCGCCGCCTGCGCAGCCGCAACCTCTTCGGATCTCTGTATCGCATCTTCCTTGACCGCCTTCCCGTCAAGCGCCGTAATCGCGTCCTTTTTGGCAAGGGCCGCTTCTACATACTTCCTGAATTTGATTATCTCTTTGGATTCGCCGTCTCTCGGCGCCGTCTGTTGTTCAAGAGCCTTGATCCTGTCGCCCGACCGCTCAAGGGCCGCCGTCACCTCCTGAAGGACGAGTTCCGCCTCTACGACCCTCTTCGAGGCATCGGCGAGTTCCGCCCGTTTCCCCGTTATGGCGGCCGGCGTCGAAACCGTCGAGGCCTCCAGGTCGGCCAGCCCTTTTGCTATTTTGTTTTTGTGCTCTTTCGCGGCATCAAGGCCGGCCGTAGCGCTTATTACCTCGTCCCGGTCGGCCCTGTATCCATTGATCCAGCCGATAACCACCCGTTCGGCCCCGCCGATTGCCATTTGCTGGTCCTTCTTCGTCCTGGCGACATCCGGCTTGAACTTGCCTACTGTCACATTATGGAAGAACGGTATGAGGCTCGTGAACGCGCCAAAGCTCCACGTATCCTCAAGGATGTTATATTCGCCCGTCAGTGATATGTCATACGGCTCGCCGGTCCTCGCTGCCGCCACCGCATATTCCCATGCCTCCAGGTAGCGCAGAAGCGCCATTATCGCGGCCGCGTCCGCCTCGGCCTTGTCATACTTGCCGGCGGCCTTCAGGTCGCTGATCTCTTTGGCGATGCTTTGCAGGCTTTCGATCTCTACGGCAAGGTCCGCCCCCTCGGCCTGGAGCCTCAAGAGCTCATCCTCAGAGCTCTTTATCTGCCTGTTAACCACGTTTACTTCATCGGGGGCCACGCCTGCATACACCCCTTCTTTTTGCTGGTACTCCAGCGAGCTCTCGAGCTGTTTTTTTAATTCCTGCTCGAGCTCTATCCTGTCTCTTAACGCGGCTATCCTTTTTGTGTTCGCTTCAAGCGCCGCCCCGGCAGCCTCCTCCCTGTGCATAAGCTCATTCTTCGCGGCGACCAGCTCCCGTTCTTTCATCAGCAGGAAGGCAACCCTCTGCATGACCATGGGCTTCTTTTTGCTCGGCAATCCCTCTATCCGTATATCGAGGCCCGCGCCTATAGGCTTCGATTCCCAATCGTACACGAAATTGAGGACTTTACGGTCTTTCGGCGGAATAGCGCGCGTTTCCGGCGTAAGACGCCCTTCCGCTTCGGCCATGAACTGCTCCCGCGCATCTTTAACAGACTGCGGCAGGGGCCCTTCCTTCTGACTGGTCAAGGTTACGCTGTATCGCATCGCGTCTTTTGCCTTAGTGCCGTAAGGAGCTGCTGAAACCGACATGCCCGGCACCATTACCGTCTTCCAGATCTTGTATTTATTATTGATCTCGTCGATGTGCGCCTGCTGTATCGCACCTGCCACCGTGATCCGCTCCAGCGCCCTTCTGTTCTGCTCGGCCCTGGCCCTGGCATCCTGGCCCTCCTTCAGCCTCTCCATATCCTGCTCGAGGGTATCGGCCGCCTGTTTCAGCCTGTCAGCATATTCTCTGGTGTTCTGGAATAAAAGCCACGTCTTCTCGGCGCCTATCTTTTCGCTTAAAGCGCGCAGATATGCGACCACTTCCCTGCTCATCGTGTCTATGCGTTTATCGACGATCGCGTCTATGGTTTCATCATTCAGCGCGCCTGCCGGTATAGCCGCCCTGTCAAAACCCATCTCCTCCAGCGCGCTCAGGATGTTTTCGATTGTCGCTGCGATGCGCGCGGCATCTCCCCTGCTCGAGACGGCTATCATTTCTGCCTTCACATAATCGACCTGAGAGATGATTCCTTTGTCCGCTCTCTCCTTAGCTATCTTGGCGGAGGCGGCGGCATCGGCCTCGATCCCCTGTAAAACTTCAAGCCTGGCACGGCTTAGCGACAGCAATTTCATGAGGCGCACGCTATTCACATATCTCGCCCCCAGCTCCTCCATCAGGTCCGTCCTGGAAAGAGCCGTGTTCAGCTTCTGTATCTCTGCCGTTGAGGTGGTCGGGAATTTTATAGTAAGGCCCACCCCGAGCGGCGTCGTTGTCGTAACGGAGTATGCCTTTTCCGTGGCTGTCGCGTCAACGTCTCTGGTTGTCGTGCTGAATTTTGCGTGTAATGCCAGCCTGAAATTGCTGTTCTTATCGGCAAATATCTCATTCAATATGCTGCTCTGTATCCCGAATGCCTTAAGCAGCGCCCTGGCATCCCCGCCGCTTTCTTTTCCCCTTGACCGCACGGCCTTTTCTTTCAGGGCAAGAAGTTCGCTTTGCAGGGCCTGGTTCACAGCCGTCATATCGTCCGTGTCTATCGCTACGGCGTCCGCGCCGTCGTAATCACCCAGGTCCCGTATCATGGCGAGAGACCGCTCCCGCGCTTGCCTGGCGACCTCGTAGAGCCGCTTGGCGTCTTCTTTTCTGGCCGTCAGGTCCTGTATGGGCCACGCTTTGGAAGGCCGGGCTCTCGCCTGTTTATATGCCTCCCCGAGCGCCCGGAGATTCTTCTCGTAGGCATCTTTTGCCAGCGCTTCGGCGGTCCCGGCCGCCTTGTAAATATCCATCGCCTTCCTGATGTTTAACAGGAGATCGTAACAGTAGAGATACTCTTCGAGCTCTCCGCCTTCCATGTTCTGTCTGGCGATGACCCGGCTTATATCTCTCGTGGCATCCCATACGACCCAATCGAGCTGGGCTCCGTACGATACGAAATTCCCCGTCGCTGACGAACCTATGCCGGCGCTCAGCGTAAGCTCCGGAGCATACTGCGCCCACTTGCTCTGCTTCTTCGCCAGTATCCGCTGTATCCTTGTATTCGACCTCGTGGCCTCCGCCCGTGCCGATTCCATACCATGCCTGTACACATCTCCGAGCGTGACTTTTTTCTGAGCCTCGACAGCGCCCGTCGTAAGAAGCCCGAGCTCGCTGTTCACGGATTCTATTTCGGAATCTACGGACCTTTGCAGCTCTTTCTGCTCTCCTTCAAGGCGCAGGCTCTCGGCTTCCTTCCTCTTCAGTTCCTCTGCGGCTCTGGTACGCTTCGCGTTAAGCTCATTTTCAGAGGCCTTGATCATGAACGCAAACTCTTTTTCGGCGGCCTCTTTGGCTGCGGCGCGCGCGGCGGCGAGATCGGGTTTCTGTCTGACTATGCCCCGTATGCCGGCCTTGACGCGGTCGAGCATCGAGGGCGCCGGCGCGGGGATGGTTGTAGCCGGCAGTTGCACCGAAGGCTTCGGCATTGAAAGCGCGGGTGCCGTCGGTACCGGCGCTGTCGGTACCGGCGCCGGCGCTGCCTTCTCAGGCAGTATATTCTCGGGCTTTACCCCGGCAAAATCGAACTTCTGAGCGCCATAGATCTCGGCCAGGAGGCTGTATTTACCGACCGATTTTAAATACTTTTCGACATATTCCGAGTTCTTCGATCCTGCGAGCCCCAATACGAGCATTCCCTGGTCAAACGCGAGTATGGTCCTGCCCTTTGTCCCTTCTTTCGTTATGACATCGACCCATCCTTGCGGCGTCATTACACTGGGATACGCCGCCTTCAGGCTGTTGATAAGGCTGGATCCGACCCGCGGGATCACAAGGCCTGTAAGCGCGGAAGCATGAGGCGATCCTGCGCTGGTAAAGACATCCTTAGTATTATTGAATACTGCTACCGTCTCGGCTATCGCGGGAACGCCGAATACCGGATATGTGCCGCGCTTGAGCCCGCTTGCCGTAGACAGGAGGGCCGGCAATCCCCTGACGTTAAGCGCATAATCGATGTGAATTGCAATAGTGTTGAGGTTGGCCTTCGCATAGCCTTCGGGCGATAAGGCGCTTTCGTTGATCCAGGCGTTCGGCAGCAAGGCCTGGAAGACCGTCCCGTCCCACGTATAGACGGCGTATATCTCCTCGCCCTCCCGCGTAATGTATGGAGTCTTGGTTACCGGTAATTCCATGTTAGTGAACGCCTTGACCGGTACCTGGCCGTCGCTGAACAGGATCGCCCACAGGGGTGCTATCCTGCTCTCATTGTACCTTCTGTCCAGGTGATATTCGGTTTTCAGTTTATAGCCGGCCCGCAGCAATCCGCTGCCTATTGTGGTCTTTTTGTTTCCATCATACAATGCCGCCCAACCCTTCTTCTGCGCATCTATGATCTTTTGTGCGGCCGCGGCTATATCTTTATTCTTCCCGTCATCCTGGAATCTTCCTATCAAAGCGGCCAGGGACCAGCAGAGGTTCCCGTTATCTACCGCGGACACGCCGCGCGCCTCATCCTTGACCGCTGTGCCGTGTTTAAACTGGTACCACCAGAACAAGCCGCTGATATTTTGGCTCTTATCCGCCTGCAGTTCCTGCAGGGACCCTAAGGCTTTTCTTATTCTGGTGAGGGCCTCGGCAGGCGTAACGCCTTCCATCTCGGCGTCGCCCGAGGCGACCAGCATCATGCAGTTCAGGTATACACCCGCATCCGTCGGGTTAAAATATTTCCCGGTACTGTCAATGGACTTCCTGCTGCTGTCCAGCAGGATGTGGTTGTACGGCAGGCCCGTAGAACTGTCTATGTTGTCCTTAAAATACCTCAGGTTCTCTTTTATTGCTGCTTTTCTGCCGTTCTCTTCTATCTGTGCCGTATCAAGCGTCTTCACTTCGCTGGGAAGCTGCTCGCGCGAAGGGATCGCTGCCGCAGGCGGGGCGACTCCGGTGTGCGGCGCGGCCTCCGGCTTAGTGATCGCAACCTGCGGCGCTTGCGGCACAACGAGTTCGCTCTTCTCGAGAGCGTCAAATATGATACGTACATTTTTCCTCAGCCGCTTGAATCCGTCAAGCTCCTGAGGAGAATACTTCGATATCACTTTAAGCATGGCGGCCTGGGCTTCATTCAGCTTTTCGCCGCGCGCCTGCGCAACCAGCGCTTCCGCTCTAAGCCTGTACTCTTCCTGCGGATACACGAGCGTCGGCGTAATGCCTGCGGATATTGCCACTGCCATGCCGAGCATCCGCGATAAGGATTGCGTAAACTCCCTTCCTGTGCGTTTTTCGATATTCATGTTATACGCGTAGATCACGCACGCCGCGATGACCGTGACCGTAGCCGCGATCAGGTAGATGCCCAGGGCTGTGAGCGTAGCGCCCATGGCGCCGAAGAGGAAGTACGCCGAACCGCCGATCGTGAAGGCGTACATTATCACACTTCTCGAATTCGGTATAAAAGACATGAAGAACTGCCTCCAGAATCCCTGTCCCAGCTTCTCCGTCTCGCGGCCTATGCGCACGGCCAGCAGCGTCTGCATGGTGAGCATCGCTATGCCTATGATCGCTATCGGAAGCCCTATCATCCCTCCCATTATGGCGGTGGGAGTAACGACCGACAGGAGTCCGACAAGCCCGATACCTGCGGCCAGGCCCAGCACGCCTCCGGCCAGGACCGGCCATTTTGCCCTGTCGGCCTCGGCCTTCTGGGACATCGTGCTGGCACCCAGCATCACGGCCATGGACGCGCCTGCCGCGCCTTTAGCCGCGATCGAGGCGGCGATCTCGTCCGCCCCGAACTGAACCAGGAACATCACTACAACTGAAACGGTAAGCGCCATTATAAAAGCATTGACGGCCCTGCCGAACCTGCCGGGGGCTATATCCTTTGCCTTTGACTCGAAATCTTTATTATAAATCATCGCGAGCATGATACTGGATATCAAAGCAAACAGGCTCGACCCGAATGCCAGGACGATGATGGGTATGCCGCCCAGGGCGATGCCGGGATGCGCGACCGCGATAGCGAGCGCGCCTATCGATGCCGGGATCCCCATCTGCGCCAGTACCTGCGCGACCATCATGCCGATCCATTTTATGGCGGCCACCGTGCCGCCCGTGAAGCCGCCCTTGCCTCTGCCCTGTACATATGCCATGAAGTGGTCGCTGGTCCTGTCGAGGGCCGATATCTTCAGTCCGGTCGCAAGGCGAAGCACCAGGGCCGGTATCAGCATAGCACCTATGGAAAGGCCCGCGCCCATAAGATCGCTGTTCAACGTCGCAGTAAAAGGCGTAATAAGAGAATCTGTCAAAGGCCGTACGCCGTAATAAGAGAATATGATGCCGACCCCCAGAATGAAAGTTATCATGGCTATCGACTTTATAAAGTTCGCCAGGAATGGGCTCAGGAAACCGGGCCTCGGAACATCTTTGACATCCGCGACACTGCCCTTTAGAGCACCCGCCATATTATCGGCCGCGCCACGCCACAGACCATCTAAAATCGCCCTGAATTCTACCGCCACGGCATCAAACTCCGTAAACTCTGTCGGCGGCTGGGCGAGCTGTATGCCGCGGGCGAGCTTCTGGGACAAATACCCCATCCGCTTTCTTATCTTCTGCTGACCTGTCTGGAATTTGGCGACCGCGCGTACCGCCTTCTCATTCGTGACCTGCCTGGCCGTTTCAAGCTCCACCGGATTCAGGCCGGCTTTTACCTTCTCGTATACCGATTCCCCCTTCTCGTCTTTTCCTAACGATGCCTCAACAAGCCACTTGAATTTTTCCGGTGTGCTGGTGCCGTCTATGATATGCGCGATCCGTTTCTGTAAGTCGAAGATCTCTTTCTCTTTTTCGCGGCGCCTCTCGTCGTTCCTGTTCTCGGCGCTCACTATCATGTCCCACGCCGTGCCAACAAGCCCGCTTAAATACGCTTTGTCCTCTGCAGAGCCTGTCGCCCTCGCTTTTCGGGCCGCATCCGCAAGCTCGTCGTATACCGACTTCAGCGTCTCTTTATTCTCCTTAAAGACCGACTCGTCGAACGAGAAGAGGCACTCGTAGGTGCCTTCGTTTATTCCTCTGTCCGCACGCAATTTAGTCTGCGTCGCGAGGGCCCGGTATTTGTCGAGGTCAAGTGACAGGACAGCAAGCCCGGGGGCAAGCTTTCCTACTGGCGGCACCTCTACGGGGACCTGCTTACCGTCGGCAGCCGTTTCGGTCCGCTCGACAGGGTTGCCCTCAGGATCCAATACGGCTTTGCCGTCAGCGCCTTTTTCAAGATACCGTCCTTTTATACCTATATTTATAGCGCGGTGGAGTACGTTAGTGGCGATCGTGATCACATTGGCATACCCGCCCATGGCCACCGCCCTGCGCAGCTCTTCCGGATTTTCTCCGCTCGCCATGTTTATGATTATTCCGCGGGCCTCCAGCTCATTGTGCAGATTTTTCTCTATATAGTCCCTGAAGTCTTTGGCTTCCTCATCATCCCCCAGCTTTATGAGGATCGGCCGATTGTTCGCAAGCCTGTCACGAAGCTTTGCGAGAGACGCCGACCACTTCTCATCCCGCGTAGCGAAGCCCTCGTGGCCGAGATCCTTAAGCGTTATCTTCACGCCCTCGACGCGCCGCACCTCTCTTCCGAATATAGCCTTAAAGCGCGAGCCCTCCAGGGTACCGCTGGTGGCCGCAAAACCATCCGTCATCTCATTCTGGGTAAGGTACTGCACTATGTTCTGGGCCGCCAGCGTCTCTGTCTCAGGCGAGATCTTCTCCGCTTTCAGCGCTATTTCGATAGCCTGCTGGAGCCCTTCGCCGAAATTCATCCCGATCTTCTCGAACCCCGTAACCTCGTCGCGGACCGTAATCTTGCGGGTCGTTGGATCAATATACAGGTTCCGCCCGGAACCGTAGCGGACATAGAACCTGTGGGCCCTCAGGGCATCTACCGCGAACTCTTCCCACATGTCGTCTATTAACGCCGTAAGGTCGGGATATTTTGCCGTAAGCTTCCCTATCTCATCTTTGACCCCCGGGCTCTTCAACCACGTTTCCATAAATAACGCCTGCTGCGGGTCGTCGTTGGGTTCCATAAAGGAGCTCCCGTTCTCCATCCATTTTTGCACAAGCGCATCTATCTCTTTCCGGATACGTATCCTGTCCTCGGAATCCGGGAGCGCGTCACCGGAGATTATGCAGGGCGTGGCAGACCCGAATACCAGCATGAGGTCCGCCTCATCGAACAGATCGAAATATTTGGTATTGCGCAGCGCCTTGGGCGCCCTGCCGAGCATCTCTCGTAAGTCCCTGTGGAGGAACCAATCCCATTTACCATATATGATCGCGCATTTTTCGAATACATCTTCGATGGACGCCTTGTCTGTCACAAGCCGGCCATTCTCAAATATGACCCCCCGCTCTTCGCCGTCGGGACCGGTCAGTATGAAGCCGATGACACCGCCCTTCAACGTACCGCTCAGGATCTCGCCATAATGTTCATCTATAGCCTGCTGGACAGCGCTCTCTTCATGGAGCATGATGATCGACTTCTTGCCCTGCTCTTCAAATTTCATAAGGCCGGCGCCTCCGAGGACGAGCGCCTTGCCGCCTCCTGCTCTCAGCTCTGTGGACTCGCCGTCTTTCAGCGCGTTCATGGTCGGGATCTGACCTTCCCTGTAGCCTGTCCTCTTATCTGTGGGAATATTGTTTGCGTCCGCGAATCTCTCGTATAGAACGCTTTGTAATTCTGTCAGTTTGATACCTTCCGGCGACAAGCGCATATAGCCTTTAACCGCCGGCGCTGCTGCTGGCGCCTCTTCTTTACGTGTTTCTTCGACTTTCCTTGCTTCATCCGTTATCCGCACTTCTTCCTTGCGTTTTTCCTCGGTTATCCGCGCCGCTTCCTTACGGGTCTCTTCGGCTTTGCGTGCCGCTTCGGCTATTTCTGCTTCCTCCGCGGCCTTCTTCGCGGCAGCCGCAGCTATTCGCGCTTCCTCAGCATTGCGCCGTTCCTCGGCTTTCTGCGCTATTTCTCTGGCTGCCTCTTCTGCCTTCCTTGTCTCTTCAGCTACCCGCTCTGCTTCGATCTTCTGCGCAATGACTTCCCGGGCTCTTTTGATATACGCGGCGATACGCTCGGCCTCTTCGGGAGGCCTTTTGCTGATATTGCTAAGGAGGACGCCGAGCGCATGCTCTGCTCTCTCCTTGGTGACATTTTTATCCTCAATCGTAGCCATGGCAGCCGCGATTATATCCGGGGAAGCAACTTCTGCCGGCGGAGTGATGGCGGCCTTTTCCGTGGTAATCAACAGGGCGTTAGCAAGGTCAGAAACTTTATTCATAAAATCTTTATAGCTATTTATTTCGGCGCTCGCTAGATAGTAGTCTTTCCCCTCCTTTATCGACTTTTGTACTATAGGGGCATTAATAAGATACGACATATTAGCTGCGAGCGATTTTAATAGCTTTATGACTATTTCTCTATCTTCGGCCGGTATCGTTCTAAGCTCTTTAAATTGTAAAGAAAGATTCTCCAAGGCTTTTATCTCATCGCGATACCACCATCTTTGGATAGGATTCAACATATAGAAATAGTGGATTCTATCAGAAAGTAAAACAATCTTGTTGTCAATTAAAGCCAGTATCGCTCCGAGCTGATACCGCGCTTGTCTCTTGGCATCGTATCGGTGAACGTTTTCCTTTATAATTTTATATGCCGAATCCAGAAATATTCCTCTATATTCCGCGGGCTGCGCTCTTTCTATTTCTGTTATTTTTCTCGACACTTCATCTTGAGTCGCAGAAGGATTTTTTTCTAACCAATTTTCAAACGTGGGCGCTTCGGCGGCTTTGGGCGCGGGTAAAACCACTTCTGCTGCTTTGAGTTCCTCGGCCTTCCTGAGTTTTTCAGCTTCCTTGACAATCTGCTCCTCTTTTGCTTTCCTTGTTTCGTCTGCTATCCGCTTTTCCTCAGCTACCTTCTTCGCGGTAGCCGCGGCTATTTGCGCTTCCGTCGGAACAGCAGCTATTTCGGGCGTCGGCGCAGCGTGTTTCTTTTCTTCCAGCTTTCTCACAATTTCCTGCGCCTTCTCTATAGTCATAAGTATTTGCGAATAAAGTTTTTCGTGCTGCGGTTTTATTCGGGAATCTTCGGAATATATGATGTAGAGGCGACTAAGCTCCTTCAGGGAATACTCTTGATGGAGCGCCTGGGCAAGCTGTTGATTGAACGCTTGTAGTATAGCCCTGTCGGTTGATGACATGCCTGGCTCTGCAACCAGGGCAGGTATTAACTGAGCCGCGGGGACTTCCTCCGGAACGGCAGCTACCATTGCAGGGGCTTTGGCTTCCTCCGCAGCCTTCTTCGCGGCAGCCGCTGCCTCCAGCTCCCTAATTTTCTTTTGGGCTGTTAATATGAGATCGACTTTGCGAGGATCCGACGGCTCGACATTAACCTGGAGAACAAGGAGTATCTGCTGGGCGATTTCAAGGGTAATCTTGTCGCTCTTAAGCGCCTCCATGGCTATTCTGACAATATACTGTTCGGGGGTCTCTTCGGCTTTTACCGCTT
Organism: uncultured Planctomycetia bacterium; assembly: GCA_964352425.1. Taxonomy (GTDB): domain Bacteria; phylum Omnitrophota; class Gorgyraeia; order 2-01-FULL-45-10; family 2-01-FULL-45-10; genus JAMWCX01. The sequence continues at coordinate 67,687 of CAYGRZ010000004.1, forward strand.
CAGGCGTTGTGACAGGCACAGCAGGAATTCCTTTCGCCCTCTTGAGATCCTTTTCATATTTCAACAGCCTGGCAGGCGTGCTGTTGGGATGCTTTTCGAGCAATTCCCGTGGTGCTTTCGTTTTGACGAGTCCTACCCAGTGCGGGTCTTTTTTATCCCGATATTTATCCACTTGTCTCATTAATATCTTGCTGAGTCGGGGCCTTAATGCTTCTATCAGCTCATTATTTGCCTTTTCTTCCGATGCTGCTGCGGCTGGGGTCACCCCCAGAGCCGCGGCTTTCGAGACTTCGGCCTCGCGCTCCGCTGCGGTTTTCTGCAGATATTTTTGAACGGCGGCCTCCTGCGCCGCGTGGATATCCGCGATCTCTTTTTCCGACAATTCAGGTGCTTTTGTCACAAATCGCACAACTTTCGGCTTTTCCCTCTCTTTCGCGGCCATTCCCTCGAGTTTCTGTTTCAACAGGGCCAGGACCTGCTGTATCCCGCGGGCCCTGGCTTCAGCCTCATCCTTCGATTTCTTCATATACGCCGCGACCGCATCGGACAGCGCCTTCTGGATATCGGCGTACTTGTGCCCGGCGGTTCGGAAAGCATCAACCAGCGTCTTGATAAATTCCTGTACATTCGTCACGCCGAGCTGCTTTGCTTTATATCCACCGAGTTCGGCAACTTTTGCTTCAAGTATCTGGCCGACAGTCGGGCCGCCGTCCTTTTCAGAGATTCCCAAAATGTTTTTATAAACCGCTTTGATCGCCGCCAGCTCGTTCAGGTCCCCCGCCTTATGTATCTCGATGACAGCTTCGTTTGCTTTGATAAGCCTGTCGTGTTCTTTCTGCCGCGCGACCGCTTCCAGGCCGGGCTTGAAATCATTTTCAAGTTTGACGACGCCTTCATCGATACCTTTTTTTGCCACAGTCCTGCTCAGCCTGAGGTCATATCTAAGTTTTTTCAGGTCTTCAGCCGAAAGTCTTTTCTCGTCTACCGCATCCGCCCAGTCACGCGCAAATGCCTTCTTGAGATATTCAGTAATAAGTATGTTTTTTTCGGCAGGGCTGGCATTGTCCGTTACTGCTGTTTCATACGCGGCGACCAGCTGGAGATAATACGTGTAATTTATTTTCGACTTATTGTCCCTGAGGAACTGCAGGTATGCGTCTCTTTCTGACTTATCAAGGGTGAAGAGATACTCCAGCTCCTTGCCGATAACGAAGATCTCTTCATAAAACGCATCCGCCGAGTAGCGTTCCGGCTGAGGAGTCCCTTTCACCACCTTTATCTCCCGCAATAGATCGTGCAATTTTTCGTGATATATCGCCAGCATGGTAGCGGTTGGATTATTGAGCGCAAAGGCGTCCAGCTCTATTCCCGGCTTGTTTCCCTCATCTATGCAGATGCGGGCAAGCCACTTCATGTTCTCAAATACCCGGATATCGCTCGTTGTTATGTCTTTCAGGAACGCATGGCTTTCCCCAAGCTTTTTAAGAATAGCGTCGAGCTCTGTCTCCTGCGTATCGTTAAGCTTAATCAGCGTTACCGGTTTCTTGGTTAACTTCATCGTAATGAATTCGGTCATGAAGTTTCTGCCTGCTTTGACACTGGAAAACCTGGAAATTCTTCTCACGATAATTACTATCGCCCCCAGGATCGCCAGCAACGCGGCGATGGCCTTGGCGGCGAAGGTAGCGCGCGCCTTAGCGACCTTGACCTTATCCTTTAATTCTCGTGCTTTGCGGATATTATCTTCGCTCACCACGTTCGCAGGGATCGTACCGTCCGGGCTGTAGAACGCGCCTTCTATCGTTATGCCCTTTCCATAGCGTATATTGTCTATGATCAGCTTGGTGAATGTCTTGCCCGCGGCATTGGTAAGCGGCACTTTCACCCACCCGCCCCTGCCTTTATTCAGGTTGATCCCGCTCAGCATCACTATATTATCAGCGTCCTCCCCTTCCAGTTTTAAGAAGAAGTACCCCGAGCCCCTGATGTAGATAGCCGAGTTACGCGCGGGCGAAAGAGGTCCTTTCAGGGACCCGCCGGTCCAGCCCCATCCGCCGAATATTGTGTCATATTTCACCGCTATGCCGTTATTTTCCAGCACTGAAACCACGGTTTTGGCGGGATCGTCTACCCACACCTCTTTTGCCGGGAAATTCCACGCATCAAGAAGATCGACAAAATTCTTCGTTATCTTTATCGGCGCCTTGATTTTCGCCGGAACCGGCGCTTCCTTTACCTCGACTGCTTTCAGCTCCGTCAACTCCTCGCCGATGTTCTGGGCAGACGCTGAGAGCGATATGGCGCCGGCTACGATCAGGCCCAGCATAAGTTTCAGAAAGGTGCCCGGCCTGCTAAGCTTGCGCTCTATCTCGCGGCGCGCCCTCATCCTCCGTATCTTGTTGTAACCAAGGATGATGAGAATGGATGAAAGCAGTGAGGCCACTATTATAAGTCCTATCCAGGGCACGGGCGTAGTTACTGTGTGTTCTGCGCTGACCAGCCGCGTTCCGTCAAAATTGATATCAAACACTTCGATGGAACCGGGCTCTTTACCCGCATAAATATCGCAACCTGAACTCCCTGTCTTCATCAGATCTTCGGTGATCCCGGCAGCCTCAACATCCGCCGACATCAAGCCGCTGCAGATGACCATGATGCGCGAGCCCGGGAAGCTGCGGACTGCTTCCGCTTTGGCTCCTTTTAATTTTCGTATGCGATCCGAGCCCTCGCCGGTGATACCGGAGGCCTTGACGATGCGGCTCTTGTTATCGGCCGTGGTGACAAGAAACGCTATTTCGTTTATTCCCTGTATAGAGATCGGCTCCGCCCCTTCACCCGGCAGGTCCAGAATATTGACGGTCGCCGCTTCCAGTAAAGGCGCCTCTTCTCCAGCGGTTACAGCCGCTTTTCCCGGAGCCCTTTCTCCGTCTGCAGTGATGACGCGCTCGATGACGCGCTCTATGAGAGGGCGCGCCGGGGCCGGCTCGGTGACGACCGGCGATACCTGGGGGGCAAAAAAGTCCTCAATAGCCGCGGGTTTC
>CAYGRZ010000004.1:70827-76619 GCA_964352425.1 uncultured Planctomycetia bacterium
TATTCGCGCTTACGGCAAAGAGGACGATAGCGAGTATGATCGGGAGCAGTATCCTCCCGGCAGTCGGGCCGAGCGTTTTTTCCGCAGCCGTCGTGACAGCCTGCGCCGTGTCTGCCTTCGCCTTCTCAGCGAGCGCAGCTGCCTTTTTGGCGTCAGTGATCTCTTTAACTTTCTTAAAATCGATCGTGCCGCCTTTGGTGACCTCGGCCATCCCGTCGATGCTGATCCTGCCTTCGCCGACGGCAACGATGGCGCCCATCTTTTCCCCTGCTTTTTCCCCTGTTGCAGTCTCGGACCTGAGAGCGGAGAAACGCGCGTTATCGGCAATAAACTGTAGGGTCTCCCGGACCTCCTTACGCGCCAGGTCTTCCTTCGTCAGGCCCTCCTGGCCAATATACATGCTGGATATAGACACGCGCCGCTCCAACATCTCGGCGAGGATACCCGTGGGCTTGCCTTCCGCTTTCGCTTTTTCTTCCGGCAGGCTTATCTCGTCTATCTTATCGCCCCATTGCTTTAAAACATCTGCAAAGATCTCCTGGTCGATCTCATACAGAAGAAGGAGGCCTTCGCGGGGGGCCGGCGCCATCCGCGCCGACGGGGTCCCTTGTGCCTGGCCGAGGACTCCCCGTAGCACGCGTTTCACATTAGGTTTTTCGGACTTAAGATCATGAATCATGGCATTGATCCTGCTCAGGTTCTCGAGAATATCACCGTAGAACCCTTTGAGGTCCCTGATATCGGACTTCGCAACCGTATCCGGATCGAGCAGCATCTTTGCGTATTCGATCACACTGTTGGATATAAGGTTGACCCCTTCGCTCACCGTATATCCTACCGCCTTGTGAAGCATGTATTTATAGGTATCGATGGCCCTGGCCTTTATAGCATCGACCGATGCGGCAGGACCGCTGAGCGGTTCCTGATAACGCCTCATGGCCGGGTCGCTGCTCTTCAGGATGTCCCGTACCTCTTCGTCGAGGATGGCGGCCACGGACGCATGCGCCGCCGTTTCCGATATCTCGCCGGCCATCCGCTTATGCGCGATGATGATAAGCCGCGTCATGACCCTCACGAAGAGTTCTTCGGCAAGCTTCTCCTGTTCGAGTGAATACCCCTTCGGCATGAGCCGGCCGTTCGGCTGGGACGGGAGAATGTTCTTCTTCAGCCAGAGGTGCATAGCCTCGTGGGTGAGGATCTCCATGTCCTTATTGGCGGATTTCGCAGTATCGATGATGTCGGCATAGGTGAGGTCCCTGCCCGCCTGGTGCGCCTTCTGCATGTCGGCCACGCTTGTCTTGAGCGCGCTGGCATCAACGACGAAATATTCCTCCCCGTTCTCCAGTGTCACCAGCTTGAAGAGGAACTCGCGTTCACCGGTCCTGACAGCATGCGTTCCGTCTTCCCACGCTTCCAGCCTCTTCGCCGTATCAAGGATGATCACCGTGGGGATCTTGGGAGATTCTATCGTTTCGCCGACGACTCTCTGTAACTCCTGCCGTATTATGGCGGGTATCGTCTTCTCGACCTTCTTCCCGTCGGCATTCGTTTCTTTCGCTACGGGTTTAGTGTTCAGGGCGCTGATCTCCTGCATGAGATCATCCAGCTCCTTATCTTTAACGGGACCTTTTACCTTTCCGAGCGACCGCCTGTACATGTCTATGATGGCTGCCTCGCGGGCCTTCCTGTCCTTCTCGGCCAAAGAGACTTCCGCGTGTTCGAGTTTCTGCTTCATGCTCCTTATATAGAGGAAGATCGCTGTCGCCGTTGCGAGGGCGAGGATGCCGCCGATTGAATAGAGCAGGAATATCGACAGGGAGGGGCTTAAGGTGTTCGTCGCCACGAGGATCGCGGCCGAGCCGACACCCGCGATCGCCATGGCCGCAAAGGTCGTTGTCCTGATCTTTCCCTGTCCGTATAAGAGCCATCCGATGACCGTAATCCCGATGGACGGCACGATCGCCAATAATATCATGAGAGGCCCCAGGTCGTACCGTATGCCCCGCTTTCCGGCAGCGGGCGCTTCCGCCGCCGTCACTTTTGCGGGAGCTGCAGGAGTAACCGGAGCAGTCACTGCCGATTTTTCAACGGGAGGCGTCACTGCAGGAGCCTTAGGCGTCGTCACGGTCGGCAAAGCAACTTTCGCGGCCTCGGCCTTTAGAGCTTCCGCGCGCTTCGCAAGTAGGGCATTCAACAGTTCCTGGAACTTCTCTTTGATCGGCCCTTCCTTCTCCACGTGTCGCTTAAATATGGGGGTGTTGTAACTGCGTCTCAGGACCGTCAAGAGCGTTTCTTGCGAGATCTCTTTCCCGAATGCCAGAAAATCTTTTTCATAGATATCGCCTATATTCTCGGCCTCGGAAACGATCGGAGTGAGCTTATCAAGTATCGTACCGGAGATTTCAGCCGGCGCGGCCGGTGCCGGTGTCACGGCCGGCACTGCTTTCGGTCGTATGCCTCGGCGCGCACCCCTCTTTCTTGCCGCCGTGCCGTACTCAGTTATAGTCGCGGGATCCTTGGTCAACTCACCGCCATCTTCTCTGATAAATTTCGTTTCTATCCCTCCGGCCTCTACCACCGCCGTATTGCGATCTATGGCAACGGGATCTGTGTCAAGGATAAGTTTCTCTACCTCTGCAGGATCCATCGCGGCACCAGCCGTCGGCAAGTTCGCCGTAGCGCCGAGATGCGTATCACCTATCCTGCCGTTCGCGTCTATAGACTGCCGCGTTATCGGCTTCTCGTTTGAAACGGCCTGGGCGTTTTCGGTAATAACGCCGCGGGCTTTCATGTTTTCGTACGCGCTCCTGTAGCTCTCTATCCACAGCTTCTTGACGCTGTCTATATCTTTTGAGTCCATCGCGGCCTGGGCAAGGCTCGTCATGATGATGTCCTGTATGAAGGCCCGGACTTTCTTCGGGTCGGCGATGCCGTCCTTAAGATAATCGTCCGTCAGCAATTGATACTTGCCCGACTCGAGCAGGTTCTCGTAGGCGTCTTTCTTGTTGGTGAGTATCGCGACATACGGCCTTTCCGGCTTCGAGGCGTCAAATTTCGGCAGTATGACGATGTACGAGGCCTTCTTCTGCCTCATGAGCTCCGTAATGCCCTGGGTATGGTAGCCGCCGGTGATAAGCGCGGCGACGCTTTGGCCTTCTTCGGTCATGCGCTTGACCGTATTGGCGAGCATGACTTCGTTGCGTTTTTCGGCGGTCGTGTAGAAATCCATTGCCACCGGCACATTCTCGAATATCGCGCCCAGATCGTAATTGCCTTCAATAGTAATGCCGTGCTTCTGCGATGCGTCGCGCACGAACGCCGCGACAAAGGCGGCATTGCAGGTCTCGATGTGGCCTGCCAGGTACGCGAAATCGCCGTTGGTGAGCTTGAGCTCGAAGAGGTCCTTCACGAACTCCATGCACTTCGATATCTGCTGCAGCTTCCTCTGGTCGTCGTTCGCGAAAAGTTTTTCCATGATCTGGTCCTCGAAACCCCTGGCCTCTTCGAAGATCGCGGTCAAGTCTATCGACTCGTAGAGCGTGATGTAGTCGGTATAGGCGATGAGGTCTTTGTACGGCTCGGGCGAGACGCCCGCGCGCTGCGCCTGCTCCTGGAGAAATACGTAGTACTCGCCCTGCGACATCTTGCCCGTCTTGAAGGAGAGCGACTTCAGGACGATCTGCTCGAGGTCCTGCTTCGCCGACTTTTTCGAGAGTGTGTCTATGAGCCCGTCACGTTCGCGGTTCGCCTTCGCGAAATCTATCGCCTTCTCGAGCTTCAGCGACTCGACGAGCTTCGTGAGGTTCTCGTACCTGCGGTAGTCGGAACCGGTCCGCTCCGCGAGCGTCCTGACGAATTCCCAGCGCTCGCTGAAAGAGATCTTGCCGTCTTTGTTCAGGACGGAATTTGTCGTAAGGCTTTTAAGCTCTTTGCTGTATATTGTATCCTGGAGCGACCGTAAAGCGGTGTTTAGGTTCACGACGTCCCTGCCGACGGTCTCACTGATCCTGTAGACCTTCCGGAACTGTTCCGCGTTCTCAAGATACAGCCCTTTGTCCTCGATGCCGTAGAGGACGATCTGCTTGCCGGATGTGGCGGCGAAAAACTCTCCGGCGGACATCTTCCCTTTTCTCATGAAATCGTACGCCGTATTTTTCCTGATGCCTTCATCGGGGAATGTCCTGAGGATGGAGGTGTCGATGTAGCCCGTGGAACCTTCAACGGCTACCAGCTGCAGGTCATAATTGGTCACTAATGAGTCTAATACGGACGCTATTGATTCCTGCGCGCCGAGTGACGAGTGGGCATCCTGGATGTTGATGATCGTCTTATCGCCGGGTGCGGTATATACTTCCTTGGTGACGGCGACATCTTTCGGGATAGTAATAGTACCGTTGGCGCTCACCGGCGGCTTAAAAGAAAAACTCCCGTTCTGGCCTCTCGGCCATGCGGGAGTTCCGCCCTGCGCATAGACAATGTCCTGATTGATAAAAGTTATTATGAGTAAAACGGAGACCGCGCGGATCCACTTTCTGTTGCGGGCGCTTCGCCAGTCCATAATAAGCGAACTGGATCCGCTTGTGCCGAGCTCTGCCGAGGCAAGCTCATCTCTCGTCGAACCGGTAGCCTCTGTCTTCAGCCAAGCATTCATCGGAGATTACCCCACCCTTAAACTAATTATATCCTACTACTATACTACAAGAGAAGACACACTCATTCTTTTCCAAGCATTGCGCCTGTCCGCCAACAGGTCATATGTGATATCTGACTTTACTTTCATATTTACGTCTATAGTATATCACACAAATCAGACTTGTCAATAGCTAATCACTGCCTTTTTTGTATGTTTACACATTCATAACACTTTGATGGCCAATATATTATGGTGTTATGTAATTTGGATATGAAATTCATAAAATCGTTTCAACCTTTTTGTCACATTTATTATCCGTTAAATCTTTACATAAAATCTCATCTACTCCTCTATGGAGCGATTGTAAACCAAATGTTAATTAGAATTTCTCTGATTGTAAACCTTACTTTCTGTTCTTCTCTTTGAAGGCAAAAAAACCCGGTCGATACCGATGCTATCAACCGGGTCTCAGTGCTTAATTGAAGATTCGCTTAACTACAATACCCTGCTCCCCTACTTTCCTGGGGTCTTGTATGTGGTCGGCACTGTCGGCGCTCGCGGAGGAGTCTGCGCGCGCGGCGGCGCCTGCGGGATCTTCGGCACTACAGGCACTCCGGGTCCCGCGATGTTCCTTTGCGCCCTGTTTATATCTTCGATTTGCTTGATAGACCTTAACTGCTTCTGTATCCGCTCCGTATTCCGGATCGTCAGGTAGCGGCTGACCGATATATAGAGCTTCAGCAGTGTTTCCTTGTCGATGTCTTCCAGCTTCTTTCCGTTGAACTCAATATACTTCTTGCCGTCCGCTTCCTTGATCGCCAGGCCCTGGACCGCCGAAGGCAGGTCGGGATTGTGCTGTGCCTTTTCGTTCAGGCGTTTCACGAGCTCTTCCTTTGAGAGCTCTTTTGCCGGGACAGGCTTCTTCTCTGCCGGCTTTGCCGCTTTGTCCACTGCCGCTGCCGCCGTCGGCGCCGCCGCTTTGGAAACTGCTTTTTCGGCTGCTTTTTCTGCGGCGCGCGCGCCCGCGGTGCAGATCAGGGCGCACATCAAGGTAATGGATACGGTCACAGTGATATTTTTCATTATGCCTTTCTCCCGTGCATCGGTTATATTCTTGCGCTTTCGCCCGCCGTAGTCAACTGTTTTTTCTTTTTCTTTC
>CAYGRZ010000005.1:0-61206 GCA_964352425.1 uncultured Planctomycetia bacterium
GGACAGAGATTGTAAAATCTCTTCCTACTCTATTTAAAATACCGTGCAATAATTTTGGTACTTTTGGCATCCTATGTGGTAGGGGAATGTTTGTGGGTTTGATGGGGATTGACAAAGCAAAAAAACAGTATTGACATGGCTTGCCTAACAAGTTATACTATTTGCTAGTTTGTTAGGCAATTTTATAATATGAAGGATCGGAGGGCGTATGAGAGGGGTGATCAAAGGGGCGCTTGCGGAAGAGCTCGATAATTCTATCAGAATGAAGAAAGAGTATGAGCTTGCTTTGGCAAAATTACCTGAAGGATGCTTATCGGTAAAGAAAAGAGGAGGTCGTAAATATATCTATTTGGCCCAGAGGAAGGGTGATAAAGTACGATGGGTCTATAAGGGCAGAGTGTCCGAGGAGCAGGTAAAAAAATATAAGGAAGCTACGTTATTGCGGGCAAAGTACCGAAAACTGCTGTCTCAGGTAAAAAAGCAGATCAGGTTTTTAAAAGGAGCCTTGCGTGGAAAAGAAGCAATCTGAACTATGTTTTGAGATCTTAAGGCGATTCCACAAAGAAGGCATATTGCGCGATCTCATACTTATAGGGAGTTGGTGTGTCTATTTCTACAAAGATTACTTTAAAACAGCTTCCTATATAGAGAATGTCACGATTAAAACAAGGGATATCGACTTTTTGATAGACAATCCTCGTCGGATAAAAATAGAGGTAAACATCCCTCTTCTTCTAAGGGACCTTGGGTTCGTGACGATTTTTAAAGGCAGCCAAGGATATATTAAGCTAGATCATCCCGACCTGCTCTTGGAATTTTTAGTTCCGGAAATAGGGAAGGGAACGCATAAGCCATATCCATTGCCGATGTTGGGGATGAACGCTGTTTCTCTAAGATTTTTGTCTTTTCTTTCGCAAAATACCATCAAGATAAAAGTCGAAGACTTTTATGTAACCATGCCGCACCCCGCGAACTTCGCTTTACACAAACTCATAATGTACAAGCGGAGGCTAAAAAAGGAAAAGGCGTTAAAGGACCGGAATACCGCACTGGAGGTCTTGAAAGTTCTTATAAAAAGCGGCGAAACCGGCACGATCAAAAAAGTTTTTCATTCCGTGCCTAAAAAATGGCAGGCGAAAATAATTAATGGCCTGGAGGAGACCGGAGAAGGAGATATCCTCGATGTTCTTGTATAAAGAAGGAATTGCACCGCTTCGCTTAAGCTCATGGCTTAAGGATACAATCATTGTGAAGATGAGGGAGATCATCAAACTGGCGGGATGAGGGTGATGTTGGATAGAGATTTGACTCATTTATACGGGGTTCCTACAAAACGGCTGAATGAGCGGGTTAAAAGGAACTCAAAACGGTTCCCCGCGGATTTTATGTTTCAAATGACTGAAACAGAGAAAGGTGATGTGGTCGCAAAATGCGACCGCATCAGAGGGCTAAAGTTTTCTTATCAACTACCCTAGGTCGCAGGGTAGCACCAAGTGGGATGGCACCCATAAGACGGGGCGTTTCTCTTAGATGTACTAATAATCAGGTGTCTTGACAACTATGCATTTTGTGATATACTTGAATTGTAAGAATGTAAGGAAGTAAGGAATAAATGCATAGCCAGGAGGGCATCATGAAGACGACGGCAGGGAGCAGGCTCTATATTTCCCATGTGACATCGAAAGGCCAGACCACTATTCCCAGGCAGGTGCGAGCTATTCTTGGGTTGGCGGAAGGGTCCGAGATAGCCTTTAAGCCTGAGAAGGGTGGTTTTATGCTCATAAGGGTTACCACCACTATCAAAGGAGCGGATCCGTATACATCCCAAGAGTGGGAGAAGATCAAGAAGCTTGCGTCAGAAAAGGGCAGGACATTCAGGACGAAAGAGGCCCTGCTAAGGCATCTCCACAAGGCATGATGAACAATGAACTTTAATCTCAAGCCTTCTTTTGGGCGCATTTATAAGAAACTTCCCTCATATGAAAAGCAGGTAATTGATATCAAGATCGCCGAGCTTTTCGATTATTACAGCAAACGCACGTTTTTTGCCAAGCTCAGGGTAAAAAAGCTAAGTGGCCGAGGAAATTTCTTCGAAATCGACACCTCTTCGAACAGGAGAATTCTGATACGTAAGTATAAAGATCTTATCGAATTTATAGCCTATGGCAATCATGATGAGATACGGCGCTTTCTGAAAAGCTTCGAGTAGTTAGAGGTTTAATGAGCGGCAAGTTAAGGCCGTCACCTTTATCTTCATTGCTAAGACAAAGAGCCTGGAGCCGGCACAGCTGCGCACGCATCTCAAAGAACTGCACCGCTTCGCTTAAGCTCATGGCTTAAGGATACAATCATTGTGAAGATGAGGGAGATCATTGGGCTGGCGGAGTGAGTGGGGGGGGTGGGGGTACGATCTATCTTCCCATTCCCAAGAAAAAAGGTAAATTTACTTGACAGATATAATATCGGCGTGTATACTTATCCGTACTATCTTAACAGATATGGTACCGGCGTGCGTACTTAAATGTATTATCTTGACAGATATGATACTGGCGTGTATACTTAAATATACTATAGTGTATTAATATCAAGATCAACGGAGGAATGAGATGAAGAAAGCCGCTCTGGCAGTTGCTTTTATCGCTATACTTGGCTTGCTTGCAATGCCGGCGTTCGCCCAGGTGCAGATTCCCACGCCTTTGCAGGGGATGACAGAGATGACGGCATCCGTGACGAAGATGCAGGGTGAGGTCCTTGTGACAAAAGCCGGTCAGTCTGCAGTCCAACCGCTGAAGATAGGGGATGTCCTCGGTTCCGGAGACAAGATCGAGACTAAGGATAACGGTAAGGTCGGAATAAAGATGGAAAACGGCAATCTCATCAATCTCACCCCGAATTCCGAGATCGTCCTGTCGAGGCTCGCCTCAAACCCGAAAACCGGTGACTACGAGAATCTCATGGAATCCAAGTACGGGACGATACGCGCCCACGTTGTCGCGAAGGTAAAGGGAAAATCCACATTCAGGATAAAGACCCCCACCGCGATAAGCGGCGCCAGGGGGACAGTCTTCTATCTTATCATCACCGCGACCGAGACGCGCGTTTTTGTAGTGAGCGGTTCGGTCGATTTCTCGAACCCGAACTCCGGAGATACATTCGTCGTCGTCGAGAACATGACAGCGCTGTCTGAAGCTGCCGGCGTTTCAGAGCCGGTCGAGCTGACGGGCGCGGATAAAGAGGCTGTCCTGGCCGCGTACGAGGCGAGCCTGGCCACCGATTCCGATACAGATGAGGATATCGATCAGGATGTCCCTGATGCGCCGTCGCAGGTAGACAGCCCGCAGACGCCGACGGATAATCCGCCGCCGGTGGTGCCGCCGGAACCGACGCCGGAACCGACGCCGCCGAGCAAATCGTAGGAGCATGTAATGAAGAGACAGATAGTAGCCGTTAGCTGTCGGCTCTTGGCTCTTAGCCTCGTGATGGCTCCGTGCCTTTTCGCGCAGCCCGGCGAAGGCATAAAGCACGGCAACTGGAAACTTCATCCCGTAGGCGCGATCCAGGAACAGTTCGACTCCAATATATTCCAGGAGCCTGACAATACAAATAAAGACTGGATCACGACCTTCAGGGGCGGATTCCAGGGCGAAGGCATCGTCATGGCCGATACCGCTCTTAAAGGGGGCTACCTTGCCGAGTATAATCTCTTCGCCAACTATCCCAAGCAGAGCGCATTAAACCAATACGTCAACGCGGCGATAGAACACGAATTTAAAGATATCACGTTCAAAACCGATGATTCGTTCCAGCACACGTATAGCAGGCCCGACTCGGAAACGACGCAAAGGGTCCTGTGGAACAAAAACGATCTCGGGTTTAAGGCGTCGGCTGAATACAACAGGTTCGGCTGGTCCGCCGAATATAGGCCTATCTACTATAATTACCAGACCGACGGATGGCAGGGCGAGAACAGGTGGGAAAATGACGCCAGCATCGTCCTCAGCTACCGCATTTATACGAAGACATATGTCTTCACCGAATTCAACTATGGCAATATTGACTATGTCAAGAAGGTCAACTCCGACGCCAATTTCTTCCAGGGCCTGGTGGGTGTAAGAGGTAAACTTACCGCAAAGCTCACGGGAACGGTAAAGGCCGGCTGGCAATATCGCGGCTATACCAGAGGAACGATGAAGGATTACGACAGCCCGGTGACGATGGCCGGCCTCCTCGAGGAATTCAGCGACCGCGACAAGTTGGAGATAAACTGGATACGTTCGCCATACGAGTCGCTCTACAGCGGAACGAACTACTACGTAGACAACAGTATAAACCTCAGGCATACGCACAAATTCACCGATAAACTGTCCGGGAACATAGGCGGCCTCTACCGGCTGACCCAGTATCCTACCGAGACATTGGACGGCGGCACGTGGAAGAAGAGGCTGGATAATACGTGGAATGTCGGCGCCGGCGTCGAGTATGCCATGCAGAAATGGCTCGTCTGTAACGCCGGATACACCTTCATCCAGAGGCAGTCCAATTTTGGCAGCTCTGATTATAACGATAATCTCGCCACGGTCTCGGTCAAGGCGACGTATTAATATCCTGCCGTTTTAACCTGCGAAAGAACGATATGCGTAGATTAATATTTTTTTCAGTTGCCTTATTGTCACTCGCCATTTTTGCGGCCGCGTCCTGCGGCGAATATAAGATAGAGACGGGAGACCTCCTCCTTATCACCGTCTATGACCAGACCGACCTTACCACGAAAGTCCGCGTTACCAACGGCGAGCTATCATTTCCGCTCATAGGCAATGTAAAGGCCGAAGGGCTTACCGTCGGGGAATTGACCAAGACCATCGAAGACCGCCTGCGTGAGGATTACCTGGTCAATCCTAAGGTTAACGTTGTCGTCGAAGAATATAATCCCCGCAAGGTCTTTGTGCTGGGCTCGGTCGACAAGCCGGGCGCGTATGAACTGCCGGCGAACAGGCCCACCACCGTTATCGAAGCCATCACGATGGCGGGAGGCTTCAGCAAGGTGGCCGACCGGAACGGCACGAAAGTGATACGCAAGACCGCCGCCGGCAAGGAAGAGACGATAAAGGTGAAGGCAGACGACATAACGCAGAAGGGCCAGAAGGACAAGGACGTCACGGTCCAGCCCAATGACGTCGTATTTGTTCCGGAGAGTTTTTTCTGATATGGAAACATCAATACCTGTACAGGAACAGGAAATAGAGATAAACCTGCAGGATTACATCACGATAATCCGGCGCAGGCGCTGGGTCATCCTCACCTTCTTCATCGTGGTGACGACCGTCGTCACGGTGTGGACGTACCTGCAGACGCCGGTATACCGCGCCACGACGACAGTCCTCATTGACCAGGAAACGCCGGATGTCCTCGCCGCCAAAGACGGCCTCTCGCTCGGCTCGCCCGGATATGTCTCATACCGCGAGTATTACCAGACACAGCTCGAGATAATAAAGAGCCGCGCCATAGCAAAAGACGTCTTCTCAGCGCTTGCGCTGGAGAAAAGCCCGAAATATGTCGGAGCGATAGATCCTATAAAGCGGTTCCTCTCAAAACTCAAAGTTGAGCCGTCCCGGAATACCAGGCTGGTCTATATAAATTACGAGGATGAGGACAGGGAGCTCGCGACTCAGATAGTCAACATGATGGCCACCGTTTATTCGGCGAGAAACCTCGTATGTATCTCGAAGAACGAGAACGTGAACCTCATAAAGAACGAGTACCTGAAGCTGCAGGCAAAGTATTCGGAGTATACAAAGATATTTAAATCCAAGCACCCCAAGATGACACGGCTGAAAGAAGAGATCGCCCAGCTGGAAGACCGGATGAGGAAAGAAGAGGCCGATCCTTTCAAGGCGACGGGCTTGAAGGCGAACAACGTGAGGATAATCGACGCGGCAGAAGTGCCAAAGGCGCCTGAGAGGCCGAAGAAGGCGCAGAACATCCTGATAGCGATGATCGTCGGGCTCATAGGCGGGACGGCCTTAGCCTTCCTGATAGAATACCTCGATAACACGATCAAGACGACGGACGACATAGAGCGCTATGTGAAGCTCCCGCTCCTCGGCTATATCCCTGTGATCGAAAAGAGCTTCACCGAGCTTCAGAGGGACCGCCTTGTCAACCTCCTGCCGACATGTCCTGTGAGCGAGGCATACAGGTCGATAAGGACGGCGATCATGTTCTCAAGCTCCGAGGAGAAGACGACGAAGGATGTCCTGATAACGAGCGCCGGCCCGCAGGAAGGGAAGAGCCTGACCGCGTGCAACCTCGCCATCACGATGGCCTATAGCGGTAATTCCGTCCTCCTGGTCGATGCCGACATGAGAAAGCCGAGGATCCACGAGGTCTTCAAGCAGAAGGAGGATGTGGGCCTGAGCAATTTCCTCACCGGCCAGGCCAGCCTCGACGAGATAATCAAGAAGACCGACATAGAGAACCTCTCCGTCGTCACGTGCGGCCTTATTCCGCCCAACCCGTCGGAGCTTTTGAGCACCAAGCGGATGAGGGAGTTCGTGGAGAAGGCGAAAGAGAAGTACAATAGCGTGATATTCGACTCACCGCCGCTCGCGGTGGTGACGGACGCGGTGGTGCTCTCGAGCATCATAGACGGCACGGTCATTGTCATCAACTCCAAGAAGACGACGCGCTCTGCCGTAACCCGTTCGAAACAGCTCCTGGAAAACGCAAAGGCTAACGTCTTTGGCGTCATCCTCAACAACTACCGCGTAGAGCGGGGCAGTTATTACTACTATTCCCATTACTACTATGCGAAAGACTCTAAAGACGGCGGTAAACGGGAACGCAAGAAGAAGACGTGAGTGACCGTATCGTCCGGGCCTGCCTCGTAGCTATCCTCATTTTTACGCCATTCGCCCTCGGCGCCAACAGGCTGTGGGCCATTACCCCCGTCTTTATCGTAACCCTTACAGGCCTATGCGCCCTTGTAGTGCGCTTGAACGCGCAGGGCGCCTCCGGTTTCAGGCGGACGCCGCTCGGTGTGCCGCTCTTCTTATTTCTGGCGCTTGCGGGCGCGTCGTGTCTATCTTCCGCGTATCCTCACGACAGTATCATGGCGCTGTACAGGGTTATCACGTATATCGCGATATTCTACTGTATCGTCAATTCGTTCAATACCAGGGAAAGCATGCTCCGCCTCGTCAGTATCATCGTCGGGATCGGCGCCGTTCTTTCGCTCCTCGGGATCATCCTGTATCTCGGACACAGGTACTACAGCTACTGGCTTCCCGGCTCGACGCTCAGCGCCACTTACATAAACCGCGACCATTTTGCGGGGTACCTTGAGATGGTGATCCCGCTCGCCGTAGGATTCCTCTTTACACGGCCCTCGAAGGAGAAGAAGGTCCTGGCGGCCTTCCTGGTGATAATGATGCTCGTGGCGTTCGTGCTCGCCGCCTCGCGCGGAGCGTGGGTCTCGCTCGTGGCCGCATCTTTCATAGCGATCCCGTTCCTTTCCGGGAAGCGGCTCCTAAAACGCATCGCGCTTGCGGCTGTCCTCTTCGGGATAATCCTGTTTTTTACCCTGTCCCAGTTTGACCTTACCGTGGCAGCGGCGAGGGCACGGACGATCATCGAGGGGGTGGGCATAGACGATACGCGCGCGCAGATGTGGCTCGGCACCACCGACCTTATAACGTCAAAGCCGTGGCTGGGGTATGGGATAGGCGCATTCATGCATGTCTTCCCGCAGTACAGGCCCGTAGGCATATACAGATACTGGTTCATCGATCACGCGCACAATGACTATCTGGAGCTGACCTCCGAGCTGGGGATCGCCGGGCTTTTCCTGATACTGTGGGTGATCGCCTCGGCTGTCTGGACGGGGCTTACGGGGTTCCGGATCGGCGAAGGCCCGTTCAAGCGGGCTATTTCTCTCGGCGCTACTATAGGTGTAATGAGCATGGCGCTCCACAGTCTGGTAGATTTCAACCTGCATATTCCGGCGAATGCCATCATGTTCGTGACGCTCATCGGCATAATAATGGCGATGCACGGCAGGAGGCGCTATGATTAAGCGGTTGTGTGCGCTACTTGTCGCGCTCGTCTTCATCGCCGGATGCTATTTCGCTTGTGCGCCGCTCGCGGCCGAACTGTATGCCGGCCAGGCCGCCCGGCTGGAAAAGATGCGGAAGCTGGACAGCGCTATGGCCGCTTACAGGAAGGCCCTGCGCCTGGACGCTCTCAACGCGAAATATTACGGCGAGATAGGCCGCCTATACCTGAAGAAGGCCGCTGGTGTTGCGGATACGGGCCTGCGGACCGATTCAAAGAACGCGTACGTGAAGGCGATAGATTTAAGTCCCACGAACAGCAGATACCGGATCGGCTGGGGCACCGCGGAGGCGCTTCTCCTGTCCGGTAAGAAGGATTTCTCCGATGGAGAATTAGGCGCGTATGTCGACAATTTCAGGAAAGCGGTGGAACTTAGCCCCAATGATTATTACGTCAACGCGGTTTCGGGGTATTATATCCTTGTTTTCAGGAACAGGATAAGCGTGAAAGACAGGAATTTTGCCATCTACCGCTTAAGGTATTCCCTGGAGCTGAATCGCGATTACGCCAACCAGGTCTTTTCGTATGTCGCCAACGGCCTGGGTGATTTCAGGATCCTTGAGAAGATCACGCCGCAGACGCCGTATTGGCAGGGCCGGCTGCGGGATTTCCTGCGCAACATCGATAAGTGGAAGTATAAGAGGGTGTAGGGTCTCAAGAACGTAGGGGGGGCTGGAACCTATACCCTATGCTATTGACTGTGCCGGAGCTTTGTTATACACTAATGGCTGGATTTGGGATAATTATATCTACTACGGGGCTGTAGTGAAGAGGGATCACAGCACAATGGCATTGTGCAGTCACGAGTTCGATTCTCGTCAGCTCCACCATACTTCGCTTGTATAAGCTGACTCGAGGAGCTTCGTATGGCTAGCCCTACGAAGCCCTGAGTTATCGCATAGCGGCGTAGTATGAGCAGGCCTTGCGAAGCCCTGAGCAGCCGCCCCCCTCTTAACCATCAGAGGGAATTTTATTCTAATGCCGAGGTGCTGGAACTGGCATACAGGCCGGTCTCAAAAACCGGTGTCCTCACGGGCATGAGGGTTCAACTCCCTCCCTCGGCACCATTACTCTTTATATTTTCTCCACAGGCGGAAGAGCTTCTCTTTATCCTCGCTCCGTAACTCCTTGAAGTGGACGCCGATCAGGAAATATTTCTTATACCTGCCCTTGACCTGCCTGAACCATTTGACCGTCCCGCTGGCCCTGATCAGGTTCAGGCTCTCCTCATCCGGTATGAGAAGCTTCATCTGGAGCTTGGATTCAGGCGGCAGGGGCTTTGAGCACATTATCTTCAGGCCGTCAGGAGTGAAATCGACCCCGCTCTCGTCGTAGAACTTCGGGTTGGTTTTTATAGCATCGAACTTCACGGTTTTTTTGCCGCTATCGACCGCGACGATATTGATCGCGAAGTACTTCCTGGCTCTCGTATGCGCGCGCCGTTCCTTCATCATTCACCTATTATATGTTTCAGCGTGTTCAGTATTTCCTTGAGGGAGAGAGGCTTTTCGATATATCCTTCAATGGCGAGGTCGTTCACGTGGATATCGGCCACATCCTGGGGATGGCCGGTGATCACGACGACCGGGACAGAGCTTACCTTCCGCAGTATCTTCAGGACCTCGACGCCGTCTATGTCCGGAAGCTTCAGGTCCAGGAGCACTATATCCGGCTTTATCTCCTCGAAATACTCGAGCCCCATCTGGCCGTTGAATGCCAGGAACACCTTATAATTATGCGGGACGAGGAAGGAATAGAGCATCTCGCATATCTCCTGCTCGTCATCGATGATCAGGATCTTCTTCAGGTGCGGGCCCATCGCGGGAGGGGGCGCGGTCGGGATAGCGCCCTTTTTTGATTTGACGAAATTGATGTATTCGATGATGCCTTCCACATCGGTCGGTGCCAGCTCGCTTACCTTTTCGCCGTCTATGTAGATCTCGTTCTTCGTTATCTCTATATTCCGCTCTTTCCCGCTCAAGAGGCGGCTGATGGTGATGCCGAGGACTCTGGCAAGGCGCTTGAGCTCGTCGAGTTTCGGTACGCGCCTGCCGGATTCCCACATCCCGACGGTCGATTGGGCAACGGATAGTTTTTTGGCGAGCTCCTGCTGGGAGACCTTCTGGTTGAGGCGGGCGTTCTTCAGGTTATCCGCGAAACTCATACATAAAATATATCACGCATCGCGGCGAAGTCAACACAAAATGTGAAAATATTTTCTTGCAATTATCACAAATTGTGATATACTTCCATGGTGGGAGGTGGGTTATGAAAGTCCTTCTGAAGATAGGCAGCCCTTTCAGGCTGTTCCGCGTAGAGCTCTCGGGGCCGGCAAGCATAGTGAGGGTGCGCAGCCTCGTGGGCAAGGGAAAATATTCCCAGGCGATGGTGACGGCGTTGTCGGGCGACGGGTCGATAGAGGAGCTCACGGGATCGAGCGTTTCCCGCCTCAACGCGGATCTGGTATTGACCGAAGAAAGCGCCCACTGGGATCTCGGCGGCATTAAACGGTAGCCCGGAGCAGCTTTCTTTATTGACCCTTCCGGTGTTTATGTGCTAAAATCACGTCTATGCGCATCGGGGTCCATGTCTCCATAGCCGGCAGGATATATGAGTCGCTTGAGAGAGCTAAATCTTTGGGCTGCAACACGATGCAGATATTCAGCCGGAACCCGCGCGGCTGGCAGGCCGCGAAGCTCGATCCGGACGATGTCGCGGAGTTCAGGCGGCTCAAGATCAAATACGACATACGTCCGGTCGTCATCCACATACCGTATATCATCAACCTCGCGACGCCCGACGGTGTATTATATAAGAAGTCGATAGCCGCCTATATCGAGGATATCAGGCGCGCCGATGAACTCGGCGCCGAATATTTCGTGACCCATCTCGGCAGCCATGTCGGAAGCGGTGAGGAGGGCGGGATAGAAAGGTTCGCCGCGGCCCTCCGCGAGATACTAAAGAAAGCAAGGCCGAAGACGATGGTGCTCCTCGAGAACACCGCCGGTCCCGGGTCCTGCATAGGGTACAGGTTTGAGCATCTGAAGCGTATCATCGACAGCCTGGACGATGCAAAAAATGTCGGCGTCTGCTTCGACACCGCCCATACGTTCGAGGCGGGGTACGACCTGAAGACCAAAAAGGGCCTTGAGGCGACGTTAAGGGAATTTGACAGGCTGCTCGGGCTGGACCTGATAAAAGTGGTGCATTTTAACGACAGCCTCTCGCCGCGGGGATCTCATGTCGACAGGCATCAGCACATAGGCAAGGGCAAACTTGGGCTAGAGGCGTTGTCGCGGATCATAAATCACCCGAAGCTCAAAGGCGCGGCGTTCATCATGGAAACGCCGAAGAAGACGGATAAGGACGATAAGCGCAATCTGGCGGCGGCAAAGAAGATCTATAAAGGCTGATATGGACGACGAGAGATTCATACCGTTCAATACTATTGAGCCAAAGTGGCAGAAGTTCTGGCGCGACAAGAGGCTCTTCAATGTCGACACGAAGAGCGCCAGGGACAAATACTATTGCCTGATGATGTTCCCGTACCCGTCCGCGGCGCTCCACGTCGGCCACGGGCGCAATTACATCATAGGCGACGCCGTCGCGCGCTACAAGATGATGCGAGGCTTCACGGTCCTCACGCCGATGGGCTTCGACGCGTTCGGCCTTCCCGCCGAGAACGCCGCGATAAAGGGCGGCATGCATCCGGAGGAGTCGACCCTCAAGAACATCAGGACCATGAAATCGCAGTTCAACCGCTGGGGTGTTGAGTACGACTGGGACAGGGAGGTCATCTCCTGCCTGCCGGACTACTACAGATGGACGCAGTGGATATTCCTGAAGCTGTATGAGAAGGGGCTCGCCTACAAGAAGAAGGCCTTCGTGAACTGGTGCCCGTCGTGCAAGACGGTCCTCGCCAACGAGCAGGTCGTCGAGAACGCCTGCGAACGCTGTCAGGCGGAAGTTACCCAGAAAGACCTCGAGCAGTGGTTCTTCAGGATAACCCATTATGCCCCGCGCCTCCTCAAGGACATCGAAAAGCTCACCAACTGGCCCGAGCGCGTCAAGACCATGCAGCGTAACTGGATAGGCCAGAGCCACGGCGTCGAGATAGATTTCCGGATCGACGGCTCCGACCAGGTCCTCCGGTGCTTCACGACGAGGGTCGACACCATCTACGGAGCCACGTTCATGGCGATCGCCCCCGAACACCCGTTCGTATCGATGCTGGTCAAGGGCGCGACGACCGAGGCCGCCATCCTGAAAGAGGTCCAGAGGATGCGCGGCGAGTCAAAGATAGAGCGCTCGGCCGCCGAAGTCGAGAAAGAAGGCATCTTTACCGGCCGGCATGTGATCAATCCGGTCACCGGCAGCAAGATACCGGTCTACATCGCCAATTACATCCTCTTGGAGTACGGCACCGGCGCCATCATGGCCGTGCCGGCGCACGACCAGCGGGACTTTGACTTCGCGAAGAAATATAAGCTCCCGATAGTCGTCGTCATCGACGACCCTGGAAAGGCGCTCGACCCTGCGACGATGAAAGAGGCGTACGTCGGCGAAGGCGTGATGGCAAATTCCGCGCAGTTTAACGGAATGCCGTCGGGCGAGGCGGTCGAAAAGATCGCGGATTATTTCGAAGAGAAGAAGTTCGGCACGCGGGCCGTCCAGTACAAGCTGCGCGACTGGCTCATTTCGCGCCAGAGATACTGGGGCGCGCCCATCCCGATAGTCTACTGCGAAAAGTGCGGCGTCGTCCCCGTTCCCGAAAAGGACCTGCCGGTGCTCCTGCCGCACGATGTCGAGTTCAGGCCCACGGGCGACTCGCCGCTCAAGTTCTCAAAAGATTTCGTCAACACCGCTTGCCCGAAGTGCGGCCTCGCGGCGGCGCGCGAGACCGACACGATGGACACGTTCGTCGACTCGAGCTGGTATTACCTGCGCTACATTACGCCGAAGCTGGGTGACAAACCGTTCGACAAGGCGATCGTGGACAGGTGGCTGCCGGTCGACCAGTATATAGGCGGCGTCGAGCACGCGATACTGCACCTTCTCTATTCGCGGTTCATCACCAAGTTCCTCCACGATATCGGATGGGTCGGCTTCGATGAGCCGTTCAGGAACCTTTTCACCCAGGGAATGATCACGAAGAACGGCGTGAAGATGTCGAAGTCCAGGGGAAATACGGTCAGCCCCGATGACCTTATAGACGCCTACGGCGCCGACACGGTGAGGCTGTACACGCTCTTCATAGGGCCGCCGGAGAAGGACGCCGAGTGGTCGGACAGGGGCGTAGAAGGCGCGTACAGGTTTTTAGGAAGGGTGTGGCGGCTGGTGGAAAAAGTCCACGGCCAGCTGTCCGGAGCCGGCAGGGAAGGCGCCCTCACTGAAGAGGAAAAGGCCCTGCGGCGCAAGACCCACCAGACGATAAAGAAAGTCACCGAAGACCTCGACGGAGGATTCCATTTCAATACCGCTATAAGCGCGGTGATGGAGCTCGTGAACCAGGCGTACGATGTCGTGGCGCTGGCCGAAGGCGGCCGGTGCGGGACTGAAGTCTTGAAAGAGGCGGTCGAAAGCGCGGTGATGCTCCTTGCGCCGTTCGTGCCGCACGTTTCCGAAGAGATGTGGCAGTCGCTCGGCAAAAAGAGCAGTATCTTCAGGTGCCCGTGGCCGTCGTACGACACGGCCCTCATCGTTGCGGATGTCATCCCGATATCGGTCCAGATAAACGGCAAGCTCCGTTCCAAGGTGGACGTCCCTGTCGATATACAGGAAGATGCCCTTAAAGAAACGGTGCTTGCGGACCCCAAAGTCCGGACGTGGATAAAAGACGGAACTGTAAAAAAAATCATCGTAGTCCCTAAGAAACTGGTAAATATCGTCGTCTAGCCGGTGTCCGATGCCCAATAGAGACCACCTCGTATTCATATTCATTCTCGCCGCGATAACTCTCCTCGTCTATTACGATTCGTTCAATAACGGGTTCGTCTATGACGATTACCCGTTCCTCGTCCAGAACCCTTCCGTAACGAAGCTCGACATGAAGAATATCCTCGCGGACTTCACCGAGATGAACGCTGTCTCGTCAGACGAAAAGCTTGCCCGGGATGTCTGGCGCCCGTTCATGACGCTGTCTTTTGCTCTCGACTACAGGCTTTGGAAGCTGAATGCCCGTTTCTACCACATCGAGAACGTCCTTTTCCATATCGCGAACGCCATCCTCATCTATATAGCCACTGTGCTTGTGATGGGCGACGGCTTCACCGCGTTCATAGCCGCCGTCGTATTTGCTATCCATCCCGTCCAGACGGAGGCGGTGACATGGGTCTCCGGCCGCTCGAATGTCCTGTTCCTGTTCTTCTTCCTCCTGGCATTCCTGGCGCACGTACAGAACAGGCAAAAGGGCGCGCGCACGCTGTACTACTGCCTCTCGCTGATATTCTTTTCGTGCAGCCTCATGTCGAAAGAGATGGCGATCGTCCTGCCGCTCGTCCTGATCCTGTATGACATGCATTTTTTCAGGAAGGATGTCAGGGCAGGTATAGGGTACTATATCCCGTTTTTTCTGGTCGCCGCCTCGTATATCCTCACGCGGTTCTCCGTGCTCGGTGTCATTGCGCAAAAGAGCGAGTGGTGGGGAAGCGGCATCCCGGATACCGCTTTCGTGACGCTGAAAGCCGTCGCGGAATATGTGCGGCTCCTGATCGTCCCGGTTAATCTGAGGGTTGAGTACATGACGCCGCCCCCGACGGCGATAGCCGGTACCCAGGCGCTTGCGGTCTTCATGACGCTTGCGTCGGTCGCGCTGCTCTACGCTTTTCTTCGATGGAAAAAAGAGGCGTCGTTCTACATCCTCTGGTTCTTCGTGACCCTGATACCGGTCTACAATATCGTGCCGTTCAAGGCGGTCATGGCGGAGAGGTTCCTCTATCTTCCGCTGATCGGTTTCGCCGCGCTCTTCGGCATCCTTTTCTCGAAAGTGAACACGGCGGAGCGAATAGCGCCCCCGGTGAAATATTGCCTGGTCTCTATCCTGGTCTCCGTGATGGTCGCCTACGGCATGCTTTCGATCTCGCGCAATATCGAATGGAGGGACGAGATCTCGTTCTATACGCGCGAAGCCGCGCTCTCTCAGTCGCATCCGAAGGCGCATTACAATCTCGGGTACGTCTATGCGAAGAAGGCCTCGGAGGCCGCCGGGTCGGATAAGCAGACGGCCGGGGCGTATTATTCCCTGGCGATAGAGGAGTTCAAAAGGGCGATCGCGCTTAAACCGGATTCGCAGGTCTGCTATTACGCGTTAGGCAACGCGTATAATGCCCTGGGACGGCATGACCTCGCAATAAAAAATTTCAGGAAGGCCGCCGCCATCAAAGAGGACAGCGATATCTACAATAACCTCGGCGTCGCGTACTATCGTAAAGGGATGTACGACGCGGCGCTGGGGTCGTTCAGGAAGGCGCTAAGGCTAGACGCCGGCCATCGGAACGCGTCGATCAACCTCGGCAACGCGTATTACATGAAACGCGACTTCGCGAAGGCGAAACAGGCATGGCTCAGGGTGATCCGCGGCGGCCGGGCGGGGGCGGACCTCGCGGAGTCCGTGAAGGCGCTCGAAAAGGCGGGATATTGATATGTTCAGCCTGGAACGATCCGAACGGGCAGTGATACTGGTCTTGGTATGCACGCTCCTTCTCGGCACCGGCGTCATCGTGTACAGGAAGGCCCATTCCGCGGCCGACGTCAGGATAGGGACGTTTGATGCCGCTCCCGCCGCGATCGCCGAGGGCGCTCGGGCAAAGGTCAATATTAATGACGCGGATATGAACGCCCTGATGCGCTTACAGGGCATCGGAAAAGTTTTGGCAGGGCGCATCGTCGCGTACCGCGACGCCAGCGGGCCGTTTGTCTCAGCCGAAGAGCTGAAGAAGGTAAAAGGCATAGGGCGCACACTTTTTGACAAGATAAAAGACGGCATCTCGACGGAATGAAGCGCCCTTTTCTCGGCATCACCATATCGTTTTGCCTCGGCATAATAATATCCCGTCTTCTCAGCATCCCGATTGTCTATCCGCTTGCGTTAAGCTCCGTCTTTCTGGGAGCGGCTCTTTTTTTCAGGGCTCAGGTCTCGCGCGCGCACGCGAGCCTGTATCTCGCCATACTGTTTCTCGGCATGGCGCATTACCAGAATTCCTGCACGTTGGCGCGCGACCACATATATAACCTGATATCGGATGAGCCCCGCAAGGCCTTTGTTATCGGTACGATCGTCGACGACCCGGTCACCGAGAGGACGCCATACGGCATGAGGACGCGTTTTACATTGAAGGCCGATTACGTCAAAGATGATTCTACCGTGCGCGCTCGAACAGGGCTTATCGCGGTCAGCGCCTATCCGGAGGAGGCCGCCCGGTTCCGATACCGAGACACCGTCCTGCTCGACGCTCTCATCTCCAGGCCGTCGGGCCTGAAGAACCCCGGGCTCTTCGATTACGTAAAGTATCTGGAGACAAAGAATATCTACGTCGTCCTCAGGGTCAAAGACGGGAACCGCGCGTCCGTTATGAAGCGTGCCGGCGTGCTATCGGTGCAAGGCCTCGCGTACAGGTTGCGGGGCAGGGCCAGGGCTTTGTTTGACCGGTATATCGACGAACCATACAGTGGCTTCCTGAAAGCCATAATGATAGGGGACAGGGTCGGCCTCGAATATGACATCAAAGACGATTTCGTGAAGACGGGCACCGTCCACATCATCGCCATAAGCGGCCTGAACGTCACGCTGATAGCGGCCCTCGTCCTGGCGGCCTTTGGCATTCTCAGGATCCCGAAGAAGGCCAACCTCGTGCTGACGATCGCTTTCCTCGTCGTATATTCGTTCATGGCGGGCTCCGGCGCGCCCATCATACGGGCCGTGATCATCTTCGCGATCATCGCTGTAGGCTACATGATCGGCAGGCAGACCGACATGCTGAACTCGCTTGCGGTCGCCGCATTCCTGATACTCGTCTGGAACCCGAAGGGGCTCTTCGACCCGAGCTTCCAGCTGTCGTTCGTATCCGTCGCCTCCATTATCATATTCGCGCCGCGGATAAACGCGGCGCTGAAGGCCGACGACATCCGGAGAGACCGGTTTTCCGGCAGGGCGAAGTTTTACCTGTTGAGCGGCATATCGGTCTCGATAGCGGCATGGATCGGGACGTGGCCGTTCGTCGCCGCGTACTTCAATATACTGTCGCCTGTCGCGATCGTCGCAAACCTCTTCGTCGTGCCGATGCTCTTTGTGCTGACGGTCGCCTCGGCGCTCTTTCTCTTTGTCAGCCCCATATCGGTCCTGTGCGCGAATTCGCTGGCGTACGCGCTCGAGATGATGTGCCGGGCGCTTTTTTCGGTCAATGGCTTCCTTGCGCGGCTGCCGTGTTCGTATTTCAGGATCCCGACGGTGTCGGCGGCCCTGGCGGCCGTCTACTACGCCCTCGTCTTTTTATGGATAGCGCCGCCGCCGGCGCTGCGGCACATCCGGATCGGTAAACGCAGGATCCTTATAACCGTCCTGGTGATCCTCAACATCCTGGCCTGGAAAGAAGCCGCCTCGCCGGTGCGCGATGCCATGCGGATCACCTTCCTCGACGTCGGCCAGGGTGATGCCGCGTTCATCGAATTTCCCGGCAAAGGGAATATGCTTATCGACGCGGGGAGCGCAGGGGAAGACGGGAGATCTGATATGGGCCGGTCCGTCGTCGCGCCGTATCTCTGGAACAAGTCCGTCTCGAGGATCGACGCTATCGTCGTGACGCACATGCATGCCGACCACGTGGGCGGCGTTATATATATGCTGGACAATTTTAGGATCGGTGCCGTCATCGACGACGGCTCATCGGCCGCCGGCAGCGATGTTTACAGAGCGTATGTGAAGGCGATCGAAGCCAGCGGCGTCCGGCATATTACCGTCGGGGCGGGGGATACGATCGGCATCTCCGACGGCGTGCGGGTATCGGTCCTGAATCCGGTGCGGGGAACCTCGTCGGGCTTAAACGATGACACGATCGCGCTGAAAATATCGTACGGGAATTTCAGCGCGCTCTTCTGCGGCGATATCATGGCCGCGTCGGTCGAAAATATCGTCACCAGGTACGGCGCGTTTCTAAAATCAAATGTCATAAAAGTGCCGCATCACGGCGGAAATCTCGGCGACGAGTCAACAATTAAAAAATTTTATTTTACAATCGCTCCGGAAGTTACTGTGATCAGCGTAGGCAAATCGAACCGTTACAGGATGCCATCGAGCAATATGCTGCATATCTTAAGTACCTTAAATGCAAAGAGTTACATCACTAAAGATGACGGCGCTATCCTTGTGATCGCGAAACCGGATTTTTACGAAATTTCCACGCCTGCGAGGCTTAACTAACTTTTTTATATCTTACCTTGACAAACTTTTTGAATTATGATACATTTGAAGCACAAATTGAATAATATATAATTTATAACTCGGGGAGAAACGGATGCAAAACGTGGAAAATTTCACGAACGTAGAAGAGAAGAGGAAGTTCAAGAGAGTTGATTCAGGCCTGCAGGTCCAGTATAAAAATCTGAGACAGGCAAGCGAATTGCCCGTCGGCTCATTGACGAAGAATGTGAGCGAGGGTGGGGTCTGCTTTAAATCCAGCAAGTTCATCTCTCTGGCGTGCCGCCTTGTCCTGGAGATCAGCATCCCCAACTCGCCGAAGCCGATCAAGGCGATCTCGAAGGTCGCGTGGATCAGGAAGATCCCGTCAAGCGACCAGTATGAGCTCGGCAACCAGTTCCTCGAGATCACCAGGGAAGATAAGGCGAACGTCATGAATTTCGTGAATGAGTCGCTGAAGACCACCCTCTAGGATCAAGCCTCCTGCCGCTTCAAATCATCCCTCCAATGAGTGATTTCTTTTTTTGACTATTGGCGCACGTACGTGGTATAATCTCCCCTGATCATATGAGAAGAAAACTGCTTATTATAGCCTCGGCCGCGATCGTATCATCACTATTGTTCCTCAGTACCGCCTCCGCCTACTGGGTCTGGACGCCGGAGACCAAGAAATTCATAAATCCCAAGTACGCCGTTAAGGACAGCCCCAAAGAGCAGTTCGATTGGGCGATGACTTTCTATGACGCCAGGGACTACGAGAGGGCGGCCTTCGAATTCGATAAGCTCACCAGGAACTACGAGTATTCCGAATATGCGGCGAAGGCGCAGTATCACGTCGGCCTGTGCTACGAGAGCGAGGGGAAGTATTACCTTGCCTTCCAGAATTACCAGAAAGCGGTAGACAATTTCCCTCATATCGACAATATAGATGAGATCAGCGCCAGGGAGTTCAATATAGGGCACATATTTGCGCAGAAAGAGAACCCGAAGGTCCTCGGCACCGATATCATGACGTCGTTCGACAGGGCCATCGAGATATACAAGAAGGTCGTTGAGAACGCGCCGTTCGGGAAGATCGCGGACCAGGCGCAGTTCAAGCTCGGCGAGACGATGAAGACGGCCGGCAGGTACGACGAGGCCACGGTGGTATTCCAGAAGTTCGTAGAGGATTATCCCAACTCGCCGCTGGCGGAAAAGGCGCGGTATGAGGTGGCCAATTGCGCGTACAGGGCGTCCCTGCAGCCGGCATATGACGCGGCGCCCACCGACAAGGCGATAAAGGCGTTCGAAGAATTCACCGAGGCAAATAAAGACACGCAATTGTCGAAGGAAGCGGACCAGACCCTCCTGCGCCTTAAGGACAAGGCCGCCGAGAAGTCGATGATGACCGCCGAGTTCTATGAGAGGACGAAGCATTATGACAGCGCCGCGGTCTATTATAAGGATGTCCTGGAGCGGTTCCCCGACAGCACGATCGCGCCGATAGCGAAGAAGAGGATAGAGGAGATCCAGGCCAGGAAGGTCCCTGCCGAGAGAAAGAACTGGCTGGCGTGGCCCGGAAGCGGTAAGAAGCAGGAGAAGAAGGTCGAGGGCGCGCAGGCGCAGAAAGAAGGTCAGGCGCAGCCCGCGCCGGCTAAAAAAGAAAAAAGCAAAGGATGGTTCCCCTGGTTCGGCAAGGGTGAGAAGGAAAAGAAAGCAGCCGGTGAGGTTGCTCAGCCTGCCGAGGTGCCCGCTCAGGCGCTGTCCGGTGTGGCTGAAGAGGTTCCCCAGCCGGCACCTATGCCTATTACAGTGGAAGAGAAGAAAGAAGTTGCTGCGCCGCCTGCGCCGGCAGTTACGGCTTCAGAACCGCCACCGGCACCCGTTGCAGAGAAAATAGAAGAGCCGGCGCCGGCCGTTCCGCAGAGGGCGCAGGCCGGCCCGACGAGCGTCAAGGTCTATTTCGAGGAGAAGCCGGCCGAAAAGCTCGTGCCACGACCGGTGGAGCCGCCTCGCGATGTAGTGAAAACGGGCTGGCAGCCATTCACATTTGAAAAGAAAGCTGCCGTAAAAGAGACGGTAAAAGAAACGAAAAAGATAAAAGAGACGAAAGAAGCGAAGGGCCGGGATTCAGGCTGGTTCCCGTTCAAATTTGACAAGAAGGATAAGGGCCCGAAAGAGCCGGCGCCGGTAAAGCCGGCAGCGCAACCGAAGAAGGACATCGGGAAGCCAGCCAGGAAAGGGTGGCTTCCGTTCGCGTTCGGCGGCAAGGAAGAGGGCCAAAAGGGTGAGCCGAAGAGCGCGCAAGAGCCCGTTAAAAAGGGGTGGAAGCCTCTAAACTTTGAGAAGAAAGGAACGTCAGGAGAAGGGGGCGGTAAAAATGAATAAATCGTTTATTATTTTATCACTGGTTGCCGTAGTGTCTACCGCCGGGTGCGGGTATACAACCCGTTCGCTGCTCCCTTCCGAATACAAGACGATCCGCGTAGAAAACGTCAAGAACAGCATCAATGTCACGGCGGAGCAGAATGACCTGAGGATGTACAGGGGGTACAGGCCCGGCATGGAAGTCGACCTGACGAAGGCGATCATAGACCGGTATCTCTTCGACGGCAACCTCAAGATCGCACCGGAAGGCAGCGCAGATCTTGTGTTGCAGAGCGAGCTGATAGATTTCGTAAGGGACCCGCTGCGGTATGACGCAAATAACAATATAGACGAATACAGGATAAAGCTTATAGTCAACATGGAGCTGCGGGACGCGAAGACCGGAAAGACGCTCTGGAAAGAGCGCAGCTTCGCGGGCGAGACTACATATTATACGACCGGCACGAACGCCAAAAGCGAGAGTGGCGCCGTGAATGACGCGGTCAAGGACCTTGCCAGGCGCATAGTCGAAAGAACCGTTGAGGCATGGTAGGCGAGCCATCAGCACGATCCCCGGTGTATGCGTTTGTAGGCGAAGATAAGTATCTAAAAGAAAAAGCCTTAAAAGACCTCGGCTCATCCCTCCTCGGCGACCCCTCCAAAGAACTTGATTATAAAGTGTTCCACGGCGCCGATGCCGACCCGAAAGAAGTCCTCGATTACATAAATACCGTCCCGTTCCTTGCCGATAAAAGGCTCGCCGTCATAAAAGACGCCGACAAGGTAACGGCCGAGCTGCAGGAAAGCCTGGTCAAGTATATCAGGAAGCCGTCAAAGTCGACGTGCCTGGTGCTCGAGATCGCGGATGAGGGAACGCTCGAAGATTACGGCGAGGTGATCCGGCAGGTCAGCGTCAGGAGATTCGGCAAGGTGGCAGGCCACGAGCTCGTATCGTGGATAAAAGATTTTCTATCCGCGATCGGCAAGGAGATAGACCCGGATGCCGTGATGCTGCTGAAGGAGCTGCAGGGGCAGGGCCTTCTCTCGCTGGCCCGGGAGATGGAGAAGCTTGCCTCATTCACCGGCGACCGGAAGAAGATATCGATCGGCGACGTTGAAGAGATCGTCGGCAGGAGCCTTACGCTGTCGGCCTTCGATATCACGAACGCGATAGGCGAGAAAAAGGTGAACGACGCGCTGCGGGTGTGTTTTGACCTGATACAGTCGGGGAAGAAGGAATACGAGATCGTAGGGCTTTTGTGCTGGCACCTGAAGCGGGTCCTGAAAGCGAAGAGCATGCAGGCAAAGCGGATGAGCGATTACCAGATTGCGGGCGCCCTGAGGATAGGCCGGCAGTATCAGGGCGAGTTTTTCAGGCAGGTCTCAGGCCTCACGATGGGCCAGATACGGTCAAAGATAGAGGCGCTGCTGGAGGCGGACCTGGATATAAAAAGGACCAGGGTCGATCCGAACCTGGTCCTGGAGTTTGCTATTATAAGGTTATGTCTTGGTACTTCGACGGCGCTTGGCGCCGCCCAGTACCAATCCTGAGCATATTTGCGGCCTAAAGACCGCAAATTACGTCGAAGGATTGGATAGGGACGAGAGCTTCTTCATCAGGCGGGAAATCTTCCTGGACGCCGTATTTCTTTTGACGACCCCTTTTGAGGCGGCTTTATCTATTTTTGAGACAAGAAGCGTGAGGGCCTTTTTCGCTTCATCTGCCTTTTTAGCCGAGATAAACTTGTCGTAATTTTTTAACAGCGTCTTCAGTTCGGTCTTGGTAGAGATGTTCTTGAAGTGCCTCAGCTTCGATTTTCTGATCTCTTTATATGCGGCTCTTTTTATCGGCAATGTGTACTCCTCCAAATTTCCGGTTATTATAGCATTTCGAACAGGTGAGGTCAACTTTTTTATATGAGCAAAAAAAGCCTGATACGATCGACCGGTGTCATAAGCGCCGCCACGGTGGTGAGCAGGGTGCTGGGTTTCGTCAGGGACATAGTGCTTGCCGGCCTGTTCGGGACCAGCATCGGCGCCCAGGCCTTTGTCGTGGCGTTCAGGATCCCCAACAGCCTCCGCGACCTGGTGGGCGAAGGCGCCGCGAATGCCGCGATCGTCCCCGTCCTTTCCGAGTATAAGGCCCTCAAGGATGAGAAGGAGTTCCTGCACGTCTCGCGCGTGCTCTTTAATATATCGTTCGTGATACTGTCGGTGTTGGCGGTCCTCGGAGTCATATTCTCGCCCCTGATAGTGCGGATACTGGCCCCCGGTTTCATGAGTGAGCCCGAGAAGTTCGCGCTTACGGTGAAGCTGAACAGGGCCATATTTCCCTACCTTATCCTGGTAGGCCTTACCGCGTACTCGATGGGTGTCCTGAACTCGCTGAAGCGTTTTGCCGCGCCGGCGTTCGGGCCGGCCCTGATGAACATCGCGATGATCGCGGCGGCGCTATGGCTGTGTCCGAAGATAGGCGTGATGGGCCTTGCGATAGGCGTCCTGGCCGGAGGGGTTTTCCAGTTACTGCTGAATATCCCGTACATGTATAAAGAAGGGGTAAGCCTCAGTTTCCGCGACGGCCTCCGCCATGCGGCGGTAGGGCGGATAGGCAGGCTCCTGGTGCCGCGGGCTCTCGGCTCGGCCGTCTACCAGATCAACATATTTGTCGATATGATACTGGCGTCGCTTGCATGGATAGTCGGCGCAGGCGGGGTCGCGGCCCTCTATTATGCCAACAGGCTGCTGCAGTTTCCGCTCGCAATATTCGGGCTTGCGCTCGCCCAGGCCGCGCTCCCGAAGATGAGCCAGGAATTTGCCGCCAATGACATAGACAAGCTGAAGGACACACTCTCTTTTTCGCTTCGCATGGTCATCCTGATCATGGTGCCGGCAAGCTTTGGGCTCGCCATGCTCGGCGCACCGATAATAAAGATATTGTTTGAGCGGGGCCAGTTTACCGCGTATTCGACGTCGATCACCCAGAGCGCCCTCTTCTTCTACTCGTTCGGGCTCCTGGCGTACGGCGGGATAAAGCTGCTTGTCACGGCATTCTACGCGATGCATGATACGATGACACCGGTCAGGACGGCGTGTGCCGCGGTCATCGTAAACGTCCTCCTGAGCATCATCCTGATGTGGCCGCTTAAATTGGGCGGCCTGGCGCTTGCCACGTCCATCTCGGCGACGATCAATATGCTGGCCCTCTACAAAGTGCTTCGGAGAAAGATAGGCGATTTCGGGACGAGCGCCATCATCGATTCGTTCCTGCGCGTGCTGCTGGCCAGCATCGTCATGGGCGCAGCCCTCAAGATAGTGTCGCTGGTATTCCCGGCAGCGTCTTGTGCGGGACTTCTCGTATCGATCGCCGCGGCGATAGCGACGTTCTTCACCGCCGCCTATATATGTAATGTGAAAGAGGTTAGGAGCATCCCGGCATGGATCATAAAGAGAAGATAAAGGACCTGCCGGGCTCCCCGGGCGTCTATATCATGAAGGGCGAGCATGCCGACGTCCTCTATGTCGGCAAAGCGCTCAATATAAAGAAGAGGGTCTCGAGCTATTTTTACCGCAGCCGCAACCTTCCGGAGAGGCTGCGGATCATGGTCTCGCAGATCGCGGATATCTCGTATATACCGACGTCGACGGAGGCCGAGGCGCTCATTTACGAGAACAGCCTGATAAAACAGCTTGCGCCGAAATATAATGTCGCGCTGAGGGACGACAAGAGCTACCCGAGGTTAAAACTTACCATCAATGAAAAGTTCCCCCGCCTCTTCATCACCAGGCGCAAGGCGGACGACGGCGCCGCGTATTACGGCCCTTATACGGGCGCGAAGCTCCTGAAGCAGGCGGTGATAGAACTGCGGCAGATATTCCCCTTACGGAGCTGCGGCACGATGGCCAAGAGGCCCTGTCTCAACTACCACATCAACCAGTGTCTCGCGCCGTGCGCCGGCACAATCGGCGAGGCGCAGTACGCGGATATCGTCGCGGAGCTGAGGCTGTTCCTGGATGGGAAGATGTCTCAGCTTCTCAAATTCATCACTGCGAAGATGATGGCCGCGTCGACGCGCGAAGATTTTGAGGAAGCGGCGCGCTTAAGGAAGAGGATCGAGGCGTTCAGCTCGATGAAAGAGCAGGCCGTGATCTACAGGCCCATCGATGAGGTCGAGGAGCTTAAGTCCATGCTGGCCTTAAGCGCACCCGTCGAGGTGATCGAGGCCTTCGATGTTTCCAATATAATGGGGAAGGAAGCGGTCGGGTCGCTCGTCTGTTTCCATAAAGGAAGGCCGAGGAAGAGCCAGTACAGGAAGTTCCGGATAAGGACCGTCTCGGGCGTCGATGATTATTCGATGATGCGCGAGATAGTCCGCAGGAGATACGCGAGGGCGCTTGAGGAGAAGACGGCCCTGCCCGACCTGATATTGATAGACGGCGGGAAGGGGCATCTGGCTGCCGCTCTTGGAGAATTGGAGAAGCTCGGCCTCTCGAACATTCCGACTATCGGCATCGCTAAACCTGCCCGCCTGCATGGAGCTCCCGCTCGGGCAGGCGGGGAGTTTGAGCATGTTTATATGAAAGGCAGGGCGGAGCCTCTTATCCTGCCGAAGGATTCGAAGGCGCTCCACCTGCTGGAGCGGATACGGGACGAGGCCCACAGGTTCGCGATAACGTACCATAAGAGCCTGCGTTCAAAAAAGATAGGCTCTTCCGAACTCGACGGGATCCCGGGCATAGGGCCGAAGAGGAAGAAGGCGCTGCTGGGCCATTTCGGCTCGGTCGATAAGGTCAGCGCGGCCTGCGTCGAAGAGCTCCTGAAGGTGGACGGTCTTGACGAAAAGTCGGCGAGAAATATTATCGCGTATTTTAAGAAATACGTGAGCGCATCGAAGGGTTGACTTACGGCAGGGGCGGCTGTTATAATCATTCAAAAGGCGCAGACTATGATAGAAGAGCTTAACGGGGAAATAAAGGTAGTAGAGGAGAAGCTGGGCACCCTCAGAGGTTATCTTTGACGTCGACGAAAAGCTTAAGAAGATAGGCTTGCTCGAGACGGAGATATCGCAGGCCGATTTCTGGAAAGATGAAGCCAGGTCCAAAGAAGTCATCGGCCGGCTCAAGGACCTTAAGGCGGTTGCGGAGCCCTTCGTGAAGCTCTCCGCCGAGTTAAACGGCATAAAAGAGATCGTCGGCATCGCGGGGCCGGAAGACAGGGAGTCTCTGGAGCATTTCAAGAAGGACCTCGCGGCCCTGCGGAAAAAGCTCGACCTGCTGGAGTTTAACAGCCTGCTCTGCGAAGAGGCGGACCGCAACAATGCCTTCCTCAGCGTGAACGCGGGTGCCGGCGGCACGGAATCCTGCGACTGGGCGGCGATGCTGCTCAGGATGTATACGCGATGGGCCGAGGATAAGGGTTTCCAGGTAGATATCATCGATCAGCTCACGGGTGAGGAAGCCGGCATCAAGAACGCCACGATCCTTATTAAGGGCGGTTACGCGTTCGGCTTCCTGAAGTCGGAGTCGGGCGTCCACCGCCTGGTCAGGATCTCGCCGTTCGATTCGAACAAGCGCCGCCACACCTCGTTCGCTTCCATCGACGTGATCCCCGAGATATCCGATGACATACAGATAGACTTGAAAGATGACGATCTGAAGGTTGATACGTTCCGCGCCGGCGGCAAGGGCGGGCAGCATGTCAACAAGACCGACTCCGCCGTCCGTATCACGCATCAGCCTACGGGCATCATCGTCCAGTGCCAGAGCGAGCGGTCCCAGTTCAAGAACAAGCAGACGGCGCTGAAGGTATTGAAGGCGAAGCTCTACGAGAAGGAGCGGATGAAGAAGGTAAGACAGATCGAGAGCGCGTACGAGGCGAAGAAAGAGATAGCGTGGGGAAGCCAGATACGCTCGTATGTCCTCCACCCGTATTCGATGGTCAAGGACCACAGGACCGACCACGAGACCGGCAACGCCCAGGCGGTGCTGGAGGGTAAGCTCGACCAGTTCATCGAGGCGTATCTGAAAAAGGCGAAGAGCGAAGGGCGAAGGGCCAAGGGCTAAGAGCGAAGAGCTAAGGGCTAAGGATAAGAATGATCAATTTTATACTCAAAAAGATAATCGGGACGCAGAACGAGCGCATCGTACGGGAGCTGAGGCCGCTTGTTGAAAAGATAAACGCCTTCGAGCCTGACGTTTCGAAGTTGTCGAACGAGGGCTTACGCGCCAAGACCGATGAATTCAGGAAGCGCATAGCCGATGCCTACGCGGCGCATAAGGATGAACTCGAAGCGATCGACGGCGCTTTCAGGGACTCGACCTCGCCGGACGAGAAGGAGAAGATAAAGCGCAAGGCGCGCGACGTGAAGAACAGGGTATTCGAGGACGTGCTGCCCGAGGCGTTCGCCGTGGTGCGCGAGACGGCCAGGCGCAGCGTCAATATGCGCCACTTCGATGTCCAGCTCATGGGCGGCATCGTGCTGCACCGCGGCAAGATCTCCGAGATGGCTACGGGCGAAGGCAAGACGCTGGTGGCCACACTGCCGGCGTACCTGAACGCGCTCACGGGCGAGGGCGTGCACGTGGTGACCGTCAACGATTACCTGGCCAAGAGAGACCGGAACTGGATGGGGCCGGTCTACGAATCCCTCGGGCTCACCGTCGGCGCGATACAGCACGACATGGACCAGCGGTCCAGGCAGGCGGCATACGCGTGCGACATCACCTACGGGACGAACAATGAGTTCGGGTTCGATTATCTCAGGGATAACATGGTGGTCCACAAGGACGACATGGTGCAGCGCGGGTCGAATTACGCGATTGTCGACGAGGTCGACTCTATCCTGGTCGATGAATCCAGGACGCCGCTCATCATCTCGGGCCCCGCCGAAGAGTCGACGGACAAATATTACATAATAAACAAGATAGTCCCGAGGCTGTCCGGCAAGGTCATCACCGATAAGGAAGAGATAGACGCCAAATATAAAGGGGTCGACCTGGAAAAGGGCATCGATTATATAGTTAACGAGAAGAACCACACCGTGAACCTGACCGAAGAAGGCATCGTGAAATGCCAGCAGCTTATCGGCGTCAAGAACCTCTACGAAGACCTCCAGTCGGAATGGGAGCATCACATCAGGCAGGCCATACGGGCGCACGCCCTGTACAAGAAAGACGTCGATTATGTCGTGAAGGATGGCGAGGTGCTGATAGTCGATGAGTTCACGGGCAGGCTGATGCCCGGCAGGCGCTGGTCTGACGGCCTCCACCAGGCCGTCGAGGCGAAGGAGGGCGTCAAGATAGAGCGGGAGAACCAGACGCTCGCCACCATAACGTTCCAGAACTACTTCAGGATGTATAAGAAGCTCGCGGGCATGACGGGTACGGCCGAGACCGAGGCGGCGGAATTCAGCAAGATATACGGCCTGGATGTCGTCGTGATACCGACCAACAGGCCGATGAAGAGGAGCCACAATCCCGACGTCATATATAAGACCGAGCGGGAAAAATTCAATGCCGTATGCGCCGAGATCGCCGAGCTTTATAAGGCGGGCAGGCCGGTGCTGGTCGGCACGATATCGATAGAGAAGTCGGAGCGCCTTTCGAGCCTTTTAAAACGGATGACCATACCGCATCACGTGCTGAACGCCAAATACCACGAGATGGAGGCGGAGATCATCGCGAAGGCAGGCCAGAAATACGCGATCACGATAGCTACGAACATGGCCGGCCGCGGGACCGATATCGTCCTCGGGGAAACCGTTGCCGGCCTCGGGGGCCTCCATGTCCTCGGCACCGAGCGCCACGAGGCCCGCCGCATAGATAACCAGCTGCGCGGCCGCTCCGGCAGGCAGGGTGATCCGGGTTCGAGCAGGTTCTATCTCTCGCTCGAAGACGACCTGATGAGGATATTCGGCTCCGACAGGATAAAGGGCGTCATGGACAAACTTGGGATGGAGGAAGGCCAGGATATACAGCACCCGTTCATAACGCACGCCATAGAAACGGCGCAGAAAAGGGTCGAGGCGCACAACTTTGAGATAAGAAAACACCTTCTGGAATACGATAATGTCATGAACAGGCAGAGGGAGGTCATCTACGAGGAGCGGCGCAAGGTCCTCTTCGGCAGTGACATGAAGGATTATATTTACGAGATCATGGAAGAGGTCGTGGAATATGCGCTCGATACCTACCTGAACGAGAAGGTGGGCGTCGACACGTGGGATTTCGACGGATTCAGGCAGTATCTCGAATCGAGGTTCGGCCTGAAGACGAAGGACGTAAACTTCGAGGAGATGCGCAGGCCGGAGGTGCAGGATACCGTGATCGAATCTCTTAAAGCGGCCTACGGGGCTAAAGAGCGGGAGCTCGGGCCGGAGATGGCACGGCACCTCGAGAGGATGATACTCCTCCAGGTCGTGGATTCGCGGTGGAAAGACCACCTGTACGCGATGGATAATCTCAGGGAAGGCATAGGCCTCCGCGCCTACGGGCAGCGCGACCCTCTTGTGGAATATCAGCACGAGGCGTACGCGATGTTCATGGACATGATAAGCCGCATAAAGGAAGAGACGCTCGAATATCTGTTCAAGATAAAAGCGATACGGGAAGAGAAGGCGCCGGAGGCGGTGTTCGATTTCTCAAGACAGCAGCTCCTGCATGAAGAGAAGACCCAGTTCCAGGATGTCCCCTCCCGGGAAGAAGAGTCGGCTGCCGGGCAGTATAAGGGGCAGCTTCCTCCTGCCGAACATATTCCTACCTACAAGAGGGAAAAGCCGAAGGTCGGCAGGAACGATCCGTGCCCGTGCGGGAGCGGCAAGAAATACAAGAAGTGCTGTGGAAAATAAAAAAAAATCACAAATTAAAAATCACGCCGGCCCGCCGATAGCCATGGCCGGGGCGGGCAAATTCCAGTATACAAAATCTATTTTTTTCATTGTTCTCTCCGCAACCTTCCTCGTCTTATCCTATCCAAACTTTAATCTCTGGTTCCTTACCTGGGTCGGATTCGTTCCCCTGTTTATGGCGATCGAAGGCAGGCGGCCGTGGCAGGCATTCCTCATATCCTTGTCGACAGGGATCATCTTCGGCCTCGGCACCGTCTACTGGCTGATCCACGTCACCCTGCCCGGCATGATCTGCGGCGTGCTCTATCTGGCGCTTTACGTCGCTGTATTCGCTCTCATCGTACTGCCGGCGGTAAACCGCCCGTCGATAGTCAGCCTGCTGGTGATCCCCGCCGCGTGGGTTGCGCTTGAATGG
This sequence comes from uncultured Planctomycetia bacterium, assembly GCA_964352425.1. Taxonomy (GTDB): domain Bacteria; phylum Omnitrophota; class Gorgyraeia; order 2-01-FULL-45-10; family 2-01-FULL-45-10; genus JAMWCX01. Next base: position 30,125 of record CAYGRZ010000005.1, read on the forward strand.
GTGCGCGCGCACCTCTTTACCGGTTTTGGCTGGGCGCTCCTGGCGTATTCACAGAGCTCGAACCTGCCCGTGATCCAGATCGCGGATATGACGGGGGCATATGGCGTCAGTTTCCTGGTGATGCTGGTCAATGCGGCCGTTTTCATGACCATCCGGGAAGCGCGCAGGAAGAACTATTACACCTATTACATGGCCGTCGCGCTCTTTTTGGTATTTCTTTCGCTCGCCTACGGCGTGTTCAGGCTGAAGAATATCTTTGCCGGCGATATGCTGAAAGTCGCGGTCGTCCAGGGCAATATCCCGCAGTACCAGAAATGGGATCAGGACTTCCGCGCAGAGATCATGGGAAGATACGCGGCCCTTACGCTGGAAGCCGCTAAGGAAAAGCCTGACCTTATCATCTGGCCCGAGACCGCGGTGCCGGGATTTCTCGATGCCGAGCGCGACCTGTTCGATAAGGTTACGGGACTGGCCAAGAGCACCGGTGCTCCGCTGCTGGTCGGCGCCCCGGCCCTTGCGCGCGGCGAGAAGGACGCCTATTTCAACAGCGCCATCCTCTTCGGCGAAGACGGCAGAGTGATAGATCGTTACGACAAGCTGCATCTCGTCCCGTTCGGGGAATACATACCGCTCAAGATCGTCTTCGGGTTCGTGCAAAAGATCGCGCCGATAGCGATCGGGGATTTCTCGGCAGGGAAGAAATGGACCGTCTTTAAATTCTTCATCGAGCGCGAGTCGAAGGGAAAAGAGGCGACCTGGCGGCTTCTCAAGAAGGTGCGTTTCTCGAGCCTGATATGCTTCGAAGACATATTCCCCGAGCTTGCCAGGGGGTTTGTCAGCCGGGACGCGCTCTTCCTGGTCAATATGACCAATGACGCGTGGTTTGGCAATACGAACGCCGCGCACCAGCACGCGCAGGCCTCGGTCTTCAGGGCTGTCGAGAACCGGGTCAATGTCATCAGGGCCGCCAATACGGGTGTATCCTGTTTCATCGACCAGAAGGGGATCGTCACCGAGAAAGTCGCACGGGACGGTAAGGATACGTTTCTTGACGGTTTTGCCGTGCACGACATAGTGCTGACAAAGACGAGGACGATCTATACGGTCTACGGCGATCTCTTCGCGTATTTCTGCATCCTGGTCGCTGTCGCGGGTATCGTGATCTCGAGAATTAGATCATCTAACCTGGTTAGATTTGCCAGGTTAACCGGATAGAATATTACCCCCACAGCGTAGGGCACCTTTAAAGGTGCCCTACGCTGTGGATAACTTTATAGTATAAATTTATCTATGGTTAAAATGTCGCATTTATTATTAAAATAGAATTGGTAACTGGAATATCTATATTCCTCTAATGACGTAACCATGTCTGACCTCAGCGGATTATTATGTATGTATTCTATTTTTCTGATAAGCATTAATTCATCCCTGATCACCTCATCATAATATCTCTTTTGCCATAATTTCCCGGTTGAAACGCTCATTCTGTTTATCTTTCTGGCGAAACTTCCCTTGATCATCTGCATAATGTATGAAAGATCGTATTTTCCTATAGGGTGCAATATGAGATGCAAATGGTCCGGCATTATGCAGTAAGCGTATATTTTGTAATCGAGAATTAATTTAAAATATTCTATACTGACCAGAAGAATATTACACATTTTTTCATCTGTAAAAATTGGTCGCCTTTCCTGAACGACAGTTGTTACGAAGTATGAATATCCAATTTCAAAATGCCGTTTAATATTTCCCATAAAGATATACACGCCTTGGAATTATCCACAAGGTAGGTCACCCTTAAGGGTGACCTACGATATTTTATTATGTTGTTTTATTAGGTTGTTTTATAATTATTATTGTTTGAAATATACAATATCACATGGCTCGTTTTTCATCGATTGGCATAAGGGGTAATCGTCTTCAAGGTCATCGTCAATATGACCATCGAGAATCTCTTTAATTCTCTGTTTTATCTGTTCTTCCGTAGGATCGTCCTGATGGATTATGTTATAGCCGTTTACTCGGGAAACCATGACATTTTTCCCGTATACTTGTGTCAGCATGGATAAAGGTGTAGCCCCGTTCATTGTTGCCCTCCTTATGTTAGTATCGGTAGGGCACCTTTAAAGGTGCCCTACGCTGTGGATAACTTTAAAGTTGAAGTAGAAGTAGGTCACCCTTAAGGGTGACCTACACTGTGGATAACTCAGCCCCAGAGATTCCTGTCCAAGCTTCTGTAAGAAATCGCCTCCGATATATGATGCGCTTCGATGATCTCTTTGCCATCAAGGTCCGCAATAGTCCTCGATACTCTCAGGATCTTATCGTAAGCCCGCGCAGAGATCCCAAGCTCAAGTATCGCCAGCTTCAAGAGTTCCTCGCTTTCTCTATCGAGCACGCAGTATTTTTCCATCTCCTTCGGATCGAGGTGCGCGTTGAAATTTATCCCGTCGCCTTTGTAACGCGCTTTCTGTACCTCGCGCGCGTTGTCGACGCGCTTACGTATCGCCTCTGACGGCTCTCCGCGTCTTTTATCGGTCAGATGCTCGAGCTTCAGCCGTGGCACCTCAAGGTGTATATCTATCCTGTCGAGGAGCGGCCCCGATATCTTCGAGAGGTAATTCTGTATCTGCATCGGCGAGCAGTGGCATTCGCGCTTCGGATCGGTGAAGTAGCCGCACGGGCAGGGGTTCATCGCGGCGACGAGCATGAATTTCGCAGGATACGTAAACGTGTTGGCGACGCGCGCGATAGTGACGTGCCCGTCTTCCATAGGCTGGCGCAGGACCTCGAGGACATTTTTCTTGAACTCCGGAAGCTCGTCCAGAAAAAGGACGCCGTTATGGGAGAGGCTTATCTCGCCGGGACTGGGATTTGTCCCGCCGCCGACGAGCGCGGCGTCCGATATGGTATGATGCGGGGCGCGGAAAGGCCGGGTGCCGATGAGTACCTTGTTCGGCGCCAGGAGCCCCGCCACGCTGTGTATCTTTGATGTCTCCAGGCTCTCACCAAGCGTCATCTCCGAGAGTATCGTCGGAAGCCGCTTGGCGAGCATGCTCTTTCCCGAACCCGGCGGCCCGATCAGGAGGACGTTGTGGCCTCCGGCGGCGGCGACCTCGAGCCCGCGCTTGACATGTTCCTGGCCTTTGACGTCGCAGAAATCGGCTTTATACTTTGAGCTGCGCTTCAGGATCTGTTCGGTATTCTGTTTTTGCGGCTCCAGGGCTGTCTTTCCGTTGAGGAAATCAACGACCTCTTTCAGGGAGCCGGCAGGGTAGGCCTCTATCTCACTGACCGTCGACGCTTCTTTCGCGTTCTCTTTCGGGAGGATGAATTTCTGCCTGCCCATCGCCTTGATGCCCATCGCTATAGGCAAGGCCCCCCGTATGGGTTTCAGCCTCCCGTCGAGCGAAAGCTCGCCGCAGAAGAGAAATTCTCCGAGGTCGGGACGCTCCAGCGCGCCCTCGAACAAAAGGATCGAAAGGGCGATCGGCAGGTCGAATGCCGCGCCTTCCTTTTTGATATCCGCAGGGGCCAGGTTCACGGTGATCTTTTTCGACGGGAATAAATATCCGGAATTCCTTATTGCCGCCTTTATCCTGTCCCGGGATTCTTTGATGGCCGTATCAGGCAGCCCGACAATATTGAATCCCGGCAAACCTCCGCCCATGTCCGTTTCGACGGTGACTTCATATGCGTCTATACCTATGACGCAGCCGGAATAGACCTTCGCTATCATTACAGCCCTCCTTTAGCCGTTATCTTCAACCGCATTCTCTATTATTTCTATATTCTCCACTTCATATTGTTTATTCAGCTTCACCGACACGACATCCACCCTCCAATCCGATTCGAGAAGGCCGTGTTTTTTTAAATACATGAGCGCTGTCTGTACGATATGCCGCTGCTTTTTCCAGGTTACGGACAGAAAGGGCGGGCCGAGAGAAGAGGTGGTCCGGGTCTTTATTTCGACGAATACGAGAGCGCTGCCTTTCCTTGCGATCAGATCGATCTCGCCCAGGGGCGTCCTGTAGTTGGACGCTATCGCCCTGTAGCCTTTTTTCTTCAGGAACGCATGTGCTATCTTTTCGCCTATTGCCCCGGTCACTTTATTCTCCCGGCCCATCCTTTATCCTCCGTATGCTTCCAGAACGACCTTTTCGATCTCGTCCTTGATCTCCCTTCTTAAGGGGATCACCGTGTTATACCACTTGCCGTCCTTGCCGGCTTCCTGCGGCATGCCGACGAAGAGCCCGTCCTTGCCTTCGACGACCCGCAGCCCGTTGATGACCAGGCTGTCGAGCACCGATATGTCGCAGAAGGCCTTCAGGGCTCCGTCGCCATCCAGCTTGTGGATGCGCGTTACCGCCAATTTAAGATCCTCAGCTACCATCGCTATCACCTCCTTTCAATGAGGCCATGACTTACGGAGCATTAGCGACGTAAGTCATATGGCCGAATTGATCCCGCAAAACTCCTCTAAATGGTGTTCGGTTGCTTTAAAGCCGTTTTGCGGGACTTTTGCGTCTCTACTATATAAGATGCAAAAGCCCCTGAAATTATTGCAAATATTTTTATGGAACTTTCCGGTTAGCAATAAAAAAGGAGGTCGCCCCGGTATTGCAAAGGCGGGGGATTGTGTTATACTTAAAGCAGAGGAAGGGAGAGCTTCCCGCTATTGCAGGTGTGCTGCGGCGGATCCGCCGAGGTGCAAAGCACGCGGGCGGAAACCTTGTGAGGGGAAGGCCGATCCAAAGATGGCCGAGAGGCTATGCGGTTGGGATAACGGCCACCGGGGCCAGCCAGAAAACCCGTAAAAGGGGGCGATGAAAAGCCGAAATGGCCGGTCTTGACGCTTTCTTTCGTGAAGGTTGGACTCTTTCTTCGGAAATGACCCAAGCCGAAAAGACTTGGGCCTTTTTCTTTCGGGATATGTCAAAAGCGGGGTTTAGACTTAGCGTCGAGCGTTTCCAGGATGCGCGAGGCTTCCCTCTCGCCGCCCGACTTCCACGCCTCGTAGATCATTACGAGCATTTTCGTCGATTTAGCATCTACCACCCACTTTATGCCCAAAATTAGAGTAGCTACCAGTAGTTGTATGAAGTACCGGGGGGTAGTGAACGACAGGGCAAATGCGATAACTGCCAATATGAGGTACAGGTTGATCTTTTTCATAACACTCGTCCTTCTTTTCTTATGCGGGGCCGCCGGCTTGAAATCCCTGACCGAATCATAAGCGGCGACCGCGGTTTCAAGGCATCCGGCACAGGATGCGATATGCTCCTCTATTCGCACCATCTCCTTCCCGGGCAGTGACTTGCTTAAATAGGCGGCGAGGTCGGCCTCGGCCGGATGGGCGTGCGTCTTTATCTTTACTGTTGTCATGAGTCCTCCTACTATATAAGATGCTAAAAGGCGCCGGATTATTGCACCTTGTTTAAATATTTTTTCAATTTTTCCCGGGCTCTTTTGACGTAGCTGCAGACGGTGCCTATGGGCAGGCCGAGCATTCCGGAAATCTCTTCGTATTTCTTCTCGTGGATCAGGTTGAGTTTTATGATCAATCTCTCTTTTTCCGGGAGCGACTCTATCGCCGCGTCAAGGGCATCCGACAGCTCGTCGTTTTCTAATGCGGTGGCCGGGTCAGGACAGGTAGAGGCCAGGAGTTCCGCCAGTTCCTGCCCTCCGATACTATCGGATAGAGACAGCCTCAGAGGCCCTTCAAGGCGCCGCTTTTTGCGCATATGCAGCATCGCGGCATTTCCGGAAACTATTGCAAGCCAATAAGATAAGCTGCTTGCGTTCCGGACGCTCTTAAACATATCGGATTTCCATATCGATTCGAGCACGTCCTGCCGGATGTCATGGATATCTTCGCGGGGAAGGGTAAAGCCGTACTTCCTCAGGCGCTTCTTTGCGGCTATCGATATGAGGGCAGAGTACTTCGCGATGAAGGCGGACCAGGCCGCCTCATCGCGCTCTATGCATCCGCGCAAGAGATCCGCGTCGTCTTCGAAAGGGCCGTGTGCCATGCCGGCAGGATACTATACTATATGGTATAAAGTCAATATAAATTTGCTAAATCATCAAATAATCGGCCCGGCTGATGCGCTCCTTCAGGAGCCGCACAGGCCTCTGCAGATAGTCTCCCATTTGACTTATTCTGATAATAATAGTATACTTAAATTAATACGGCTGCGGACAGCGGGATGATTTTACCGATATACTACAGTATAAAGGCATATGGACACGGCATATAACAGGCTATTCGAATCCACAAATGACGGCATATTCCGCTATACGTTTGACGAGGGCAGGGTCCTTATCGCCAACCAGGGCTTTGTCAACATGCTGGGCTTCGACTGCATAGCGTCAAATGTGGAAGGAAAACTGCTGAGAGAGCTTATCGTATACACCGAAAAAGAAGGCCATATACGCGAGATGCTCGACAGGCAGGGCGAGCTCCACGGTTATGAATACCACTTCAAGACGCTGAAGGGCGAAGACAAGTGGGTCATCGCCGACGCCTTCACGACCACCGACCCCGCCACCGGTAAGAGGATCGTCGAGATAATGATCAAGGATATCACCAGCCGCAAGATGTCGGAGGATGCGCTCAAGGTCTCCGAGGCGAATTACCGCGCCATATTTGACACGGCGAATGACGCCATATTCATCCACGATATCGAGAACGGCCAGATCGTAGACGTCAACCAGAAGACCTGCGAGATGTACCTGTATCCGAAAGAGGAGATACTCCGCCTGAGCGTTGCCGACATAAGCCTCGGGGAGGCGCCCTACCGCCAGGAAGACATGATCGGGTATATAAACAAGGCGGCGTCCGGTGAGCCGCAGCTCTTCGAGTGGGTGGCGAAGGACCGCGCCGAGAGGCTCTTCTGGGTCGAGGTGAACCTGAAGCGCGCCGTGATCGGCGGGAAATACCGCATCGTCGCGATCGTGCGCGATATCACCGAGCGCAAGCAGCGGGAAGAGCGCTGGGCGAAGATAAACGAGGTCTTCCTGAGTTTCGGGGCCGATCCCCATGAGAACATCAACCGGCTGACGGCCCTGTGCGGCGAGCTGCTCGGAGCCGACTGCGCCCTGTATAACCGCATTGAGGAAGGCCAGTATCAGCTGCGCGCCTGCGGCCAGTGGAATGTGCCGCCGGACTTCGTCTCAATCGACAAACCCGACGGGCATATCTGTTACGATGTCATAAAGAAAGGGACCGACGAGGTTACGATCATCAGGAACCTGCAGGAGACCGAATACGCGAAGACCGACCCGAATGTCGTCAAATATAACCTGCAGACGTATATCGGGCGCGCGGTGAAATTCGGCGATGAGTACATCGGCACGCTCTGCGCCGTATACCAGCACGACTTCGGGCCGACCGAAGAGGACAGGGAGATCATGAGCTTCCTCGCGCTCGCGATCGGCGTCGAAGAGGAGCGTAAGAGCGCCGAAGAGATAAGCCAGATCGCGCAGTTCGCGATCGAGCGGTCCGCGGAACCGATCTTCTGGGTCGGCCCGGATGCCAGGATCATGCATGTCAACGAGATGGCCTGCATATCGCTCGGCTACACGCGTGAAGAGCTCCTCTCGATGAGCATCCCCGATATAGACGTGAATTTCACCCGGGAGGTCTGGCCGAACCACTGGAAGGAATTAAAGGAGCGCGGCTCGTTCACGTTTGAGACCAGGCACCGCCGGAAGGACGGGACCGCAATACCCGTCGAGATGACGGTCAACTACCTCGAGTTCCAGGGCAATGAGTACAATTTTTCCTACGCCCGCGACATCACGATGAGAAAGAAACAGGAGGAGGACCTTCTGCGGCGCGACTACCAGCTGGAGATCCTCTCGCGGACCAGCCAGCATATAAACGCAGTTCTCGAGGCGCCGGTCATCCTGCGCACGCTCATCACCGCGGCGATAGAACTCGTCGACGCGACGGCAGGGACGGCCGGGATGGCGGTCGGCGACAGGATGGTATTCAAGGAATACAACAAGAACGGAAAGGTGGAGTCGGTCGACTATGCCTTCAAGGCGGGCGAGGGCGTCTGCGGCTGCGTCACCAGGACGCTGAAGACCTATATCTGCAACGACGCCGAACATGACCCGAACCTGTCGAAGGAGTTCCGCGAGGCCTTCGGCCTGTACAACCTGGTCAATATCCCGATCCTGGACCGCGAGGGAAAGCTGCTCGGGTGCCTGGAGCTCCACAACAAGAGAGACCGCCGCCCGTTCGACGTGCAGGATGTCTTCATGCTGCAGGGGCTTGCCGCGAGCGCGGCCGTGGCACTCGAGAACGCGCATATCCTCGACCAGCGCGACAAGGCGGAGAAGGCGCTGGCGTGGCAGAAGGACTATTACGAGACGCTGCTTGACGAGGCGAACATCTGGACGGACGTCATCGACAGGGATGGCAAAGTCCTGCTGTGGAACAAGAAGGCCGAAGAGATCACCGGGTACAAGCGGGAAGAGGTCATCGGGAGCATTAAGGTATGGGGCCTGATCTATCCGGACCCGAAGCAGAGGATCAGGATCCTCAATTTCATGAGGAAGCTGGTCGCGGCCGGCAAGACGATCAAGGACCTCGAGACCGAGATAACGACCGCCGGCGGCGACAAGCGGACGATCGCGTGGTCGTCCACGATAATACGGGACAGTTCCGGAAAGATAGTCGGCAGCATGTTCGTCGGCGACGATGTCACGGCCCGCAAAGTGGCGGAGAGGGAGCGTGAGCACCTGAACAACGAGCTCGTCAGGTTCAACAAGAGGCTGAACCAGCTCGCGCTGAAAGATTCCCAGACGGGACTCTATAACTACCACTACCTTACCGAGATCATAGAGCCGGAGTACTACCGCGCCAAGCGCTACGTCCATCCGCTCTCGGTCATCATGATCGATATCGACTATTTCAAGTCTGTGAACGACCTGTACGGCCATGAGTTCGGCGATCTCGTGCTGAAGCAGCTGGCCGTGCAGCTGAAGAGGATGGTGCGCCGCTATGATATCGTCATCCGGTACGGCGGCGAGGAATTCGTCATCATATCGTCGGGCGCGGACCGCGCCAAGGCGCTCGTCTTAGGCCAGCGGCTGCTCGAGGCGCTCACGCTGTATAATTTCGGCGACAAGAAACATATTGTGAAGCTGAAGCTCTCCGTGGCAGTCGCGTCATACCCGGACGACGTGGTGTCGAAAGGCATGGACCTGATAAACCTGACCGACAAGATCCTGGCCAGGGTCAAGGAGGCGGGCGGCGCGAAAGTATATTCGATGGTGGACATAAAGAAGGGCACAATACCGGTCGCCGAAAGCGTCGAGATCACCGACGTGAGGTTCCTCAAAGACCAGATAACGAGGCTGAACAAGCGCGGCAAGCAGAGCCTGATGGAAGCAATATTCGCCTTTGCGAAGACGATCGAGATGCGTGACCATTATACCGGCGAACATGCCGATTCCACCGTCCGGTATTCTACGCAGCTGGCGCGGGCGCTCGGCGTGGGCCAGGAAGATATCGACAATGTCAGGAAGGCGTCGATACTGCACGACCTCGGCAAGGTCGGCATCAGCGACAAGATACTGCTGAAGAAGGCGAAGCTGACGAAGGGCGAGTTCGAAGAGATAAAGAAACATCCGCAGATCGGAGCCGACATTATACGGCCGATCCAGTTCATGCAGGAGATAATACCGCTCATCCTCTACCACCATGAACGGTGGGACGGGAAAGGATATCCCGAGGGCCTGAAGGGCGAGGGCATACCGATCGGCGCGCGCATAATATCGATAGCGGATGTCTACCAGGCGCTGACGTCCGACCGGCCGTACCGGAAGGCGTTCACGAAGAAAGAAGCGATGAACATCCTCAGGGAGGGCGCCGGCTCGCAGTTCGACCCGGAGATAGTGAAAGTATTCCTCGGGATCCTGAAGAAAGAGAAGAACCACAACCATACGTAGCGCGATTGGCTCAAAAAAGGCGATGATGCAGGAACATAGTGAAGAGAATGAACTGATAAGACAGAAGAGGCAGAAGCTCGAGAACATGACGGCCGCCGGCGTGAACGCGTACGGGGGCAGGTTTGAGGTAACCTCGCGCATAGGCGAGCTGAAAAACGCATTTACCGAAGGCAGGGAGGTCGTGGTTGCCGGCAGGATCATGGCGGTCAGGCTGCACGGCAAGAGCTGCTTTCTCGATATCAAGGACTCGACGGGCACAATGCAGGGCTACATCAAAGCCGACGCCGTCGGCGCGGAGAAGTTCGCGTTTATCAAGGCCAATGTCGACATCGGCGATTTTGCGGGGTTGAAGGGCGACACCTTCACAACGCGCACGGGCGAGCCTACGGTCGTCGTGAAAGAATTTACGGTACTGTCGAAAGGCTTGAGGCCGCTCCCCGAGAAATGGCACGGCCTGAAGGACGTTGAGACGCGCTACCGCCAGCGGTACGTCGACCTGATCGTCAACGACGAGGTGAAGCAGACGTTTATTCAACGCTCGAAAATCGTCTCGCATATTCGCGCGTTCCTCGACTCGAAGGGCTTCCTCGAAGTCGAGACGCCGATGATGCAGGCGATCCCGGGCGGCGCGGCCGGCAAGCCGTTCAGGACGCACCATGAAGCGCTCGACGCCGACCTCTACCTGCGCATAGCCCCGGAGCTGTATCTCAAGCGGCTCCTCGTCGGCGGGTTCGAGAAGGTCTACGAGATAAACAGGAACTTCCGCAACGAGGGCATATCGATAAAGCATAATCCGGAATTCACGATGCTCGAGGTCTACGAGGCGTATTCCGACTGCGCGGGCATGATGGCTCTGACCGAGGAGCTCGTGACCGGCATCGCAAAAGACGTCCTCGGCAGGACGGCGCTGGAATACCAGGGCAAGGTGATAGACCTCTCAAAGTGGGAGCGTGTATCGTTCGCCGAGCTCATGAAGGACCAGTTCGGGATACTGCCGGAAGACCCGCAGGAAGCATGGGTAAAGAAGCTGAAGGCCAAAGGCATAGAGATAGAAGGCAAGGATGTCTCCCGGACCCAGATCATAAATATCGTGGGCGAGCTCGTCGAGCCGAAAGCGCATAACCACCCCGTCTTCGTCGTCGATATGTTCCGCGAGATGTGTCCGCTTGCCAAGGTCAAGCAGGACAATCCGCTCCTGACTGACAGGTTCGAACTTTACATGGGCGGGATGGAGATCGCCAACGCCTACTCGGAGCTCAATGACCCGATCGAGCAGAAGGCGCGGTTCCTCGATGATCTTAAAGCGGCCAACGATCCCTCGACCGCGCCCGGGACAGGCAACAAGCGCGTGATGGACGAGGATTTCGTCACCGCGCTCGAATACGGCATGCCGCCCGCCGGCGGGCTGGGTATCGGCATCGACAGGCTCGTCATGATACTGACGAACGCCGCGTCGATACGCGATGTGATATTGTTCCCGCAGTTACGGCCTCAGGTCAAAGAAGAATAGATGAACTGGCAGCTCAAAGTAAGCCTGCGGTATCTCACCTCCCGACACAGGGAAAAGTTCATATCCGCGATAAGCCTCATCTCGATCTTCGGCGTCGCCATCGGCGTCGGTGCGCTCATCATCGTCATAGCGGTCATGAGCGGCTTCGACGAGGACCTCCAGTCGAAGATCATCGGCACGTACTCGCATATCGAGGTGATCTCCGACTACGGCGTCAAACCCTCCGACGCGTTCACCGCGAAGATCCTTCGGTGCGGCGGCGTGAAGGCGGCGGCGTACTTCCTGAACGGGCAGGCGCTCATCACCTACGGCGACAAGGTAACCGGCGTTATCGTGAAAGGCGTGAAGATCTCCGACGAGGTGAAGGTCAATAAGCTCGGAGCGTACCTGAAGACAGGTTCTCTCAATGTGGCCGGCGGCGGGGCGGTCCTCGGCAGCGAGCTCGCCCATAAGCTCGGCGTAACGACAGGGGATACCATCTCCGTCCTGTCACCGGCATCCATTACCGTGAAGAATATGATCCTGCCCGGCCGCCTGAAGGCCGAGGCGAAACCTTTCAGGGTGGCCGGCATATTCACCTCGGGTATGTATGAATATGACGCCAACCTCATTTATGTCGATCTCGCCGACGCACAGGCCCTGCTTGGCGCCGGCGATATCGCAAGCGGTGTTTCCGTCCGTGTCGGCGACACTCAAGAGGCGGACGGCATCAAGAGGGCGCTGCAGGTCAGCCTCGGCCCCGAGTACGTCGTCCGGACATGGGTGGAGATGAACAGGAACCTGCTTTCGGCGCTTAAATTAGAAAAGACGGTCATGTTCATCATCCTGGCTCTTATAGTCATGGTCGCCTGTTTCAATATCGCCAGCACTCTCATCATGACGGTCCTCGAGAAGACGAAAGACATCGGCATCCTGAAGGCGATCGGGGCGACGAACGTCAACACGATGGCGATATTCGCGATGCAGGGCGGCTTCATCGGCATCATCGGCACATTTCTCGGAACGGCGATGGGGCTCGGCGTCTGCTGGTGCCTCAAGACATATAAATTCATCACGCTCCCGCCGGAGATATACTATATCGATAAACTTCCCGTCAAGATCGACATGGGAGACATCTATCTCATAATCGCCTCGAGCATATTGATAAGCTTTATCGCGACGATATATCCCGCGTACAAGGCGTCGCGGCTCGACCCGGTGGAGGCCCTGCGCTATGAGTGACGTGATATTGACGGCGCGGGATGTTTCGAAAGTGTACAGGAAAGGATCGAAGGAAGTCCGGGCCGTGAACGGCGTCAGCCTCGACGTGAAGAAAGGCGCCTCAGTCGCGGTGATCGGCCCCTCGGGCGCCGGCAAATCCACCCTCCTGCACCTTCTGGGCGGGCTCGACCGGCCGACCGCGGGCACGGTCCTGATGGACGGCGCCGACATGTACCGGCTCTCCGACAAGGCCCGGGCGCGGCTCAGGAACGGCCGCGTCGGTTTTGTGTTCCAGTTCTACCATCTTCTGCCCGAATTTACGGCGCTCGAGAACGTGATGTTGCCGGGGATGATCGGAGGGCATGGCGCATGGGGCATGGCGCATGGGGTAAAAGAAAAAGCGAGAAATCTGTTGAAGTCTGTCGGGCTGGAAGATCGGGCAAGCCACAGGCCGGGTGAACTTTCCGGCGGAGAATCCCAGCGCGTCGCGATAGCGCGCGCCCTCATGAACGCCCCGCAGGTTCTCCTCTGCGACGAACCGACCGGTAATCTCGATTCAAAGACCAGCGAATCTATATTTGAACTCTTATTCGGCCTTAAGGCGAAGACAGGCATGTCTATAGTCATAGTAACTCATGATGAAAGCCTCTCCAAAAGGACTGACGAGGTCCTCCGCATCAAAGACGGCAGCGTAGTATAATTCCCATCGTATAAGAATATCCATTATGTTAGTATCGGTAGGGCACCTTTAAAGGTGCCCTACGCTGTGGATAACTCAGCCCCAGAGATTCCTGTCCAAGAAATAGTCATCGCAGTTTCGGACTTGTACATACATGAAGAAAATGTTAAACATAAAAAAGTCAGATATAGCAATTGACAGATATCGTTACATGATGTATACTCACTTTCGCATATGTTAATTCCATTATCGTCTCCTGCAGCCAGACACTTTGCCGCGCGCAAGGTGTCTTTTGTTTATCATAATATTTCAAAAGTAAATATCAATTCCGGAGGAAACAATGTTTAAGAAATTCGTGCGCATCATTGTTGCTATTACTTTCCTTCTCAATGAAACAGCTTTTGCATTGGGACCCGGTGTTGTCTCGGGCCAGTTACGTCCGAACGGCAGCGATACCAGGGACGATATGTACGCTGCCGGCCAAAAACTGTTCGCAGCCAGGCGCGGACCGGGATCGATCAACTGGGAATCGTATATCAACAGGGATGGTTTCCAGGGTGATATCCCTAATATTCCTGGTTTAAAGTTTGTGCAGTCAGGCGATATGAACGTCGCGCCTGCGGGCTGGGAGAATAACAAGCTGCTCAATGCGGGCGTCTCGGACCTGATCCAGGCGCTTACGTATTTTCGCGATTCTGAAGCAAAATTGCCGGCTTCATATGATATCAGGGAAGGTTATTATGAAGTCGACAAAGCGGGCGGCGGGCTTCCGATCAGCAGGTGGGAATATGACGCCCAGAAAGATAGCTGGACCCTCGTCGTGCATTACGATTTCGTCCAGATGTGGAATAACATCCTTGCCAATGACGTGCGGTTCGAATATACGTTCCCTGACGGCGAGAAACGTACCGTCAGCCTCGCCTGGGCTGTATTTTACAGGATCGCGAAACACGAGATGGCCGACCTGCAGAAGAAGACGGGGACACCGAAAGGCGGCGGCCACATTACAGAAAATGAGGCGACCGACGGCGAGATCGGCGGCGAGCTTGCCGCCAACACGATCGGCGGACGCTATAACATCATCAATGACGCGGTATGGATGTGGTTCCTCGGCTCCTACGCGTTCGGCTCACCGACGCAGCGTAACAATGACATATTAAAGGAAAGGCTCACGTGGTTCTTTGCGGGTAAGGAAGCGCGGGACATGAAATTGAATCTCGAATTCCCGAACCTCCTCCGGGACGATGCCGCGCGCAAGGCCGCGATCGGCCTGGCGCTTGCCCTCAACCGCCAGTTTTATGCGCACTACAGGAAAACACCGGATGAGGAGTATAAAAGCGCGCGGATGGAGCGCCTCAAGCATGATTACGAAATGCGGAAGTCCGCCGTCACCGAAGCGCTGTCCGCTACGGGGAAAGAGGAGATCATTACGAAGCACCTCCCCGGCCGTGCCCTCACGATTAACGGCAAGAAGTATTACGGCAGCGCCGATCATTATTTTGATACGATCTATGGCACATTGCAGGAAGCTGTCATGTGGATGCTATCGAACAAAGATATCGCGTGCCTGAAACCGTCCGTTGACAAGGGCATGTTCGGTGACACAGTAACTGTGATGGTACGGAATCCTGATAATGAGAATGAAACACTGCGCCTGAAGGTTGAGATAAAGAGGCATTCTCCGGAAATAATCCATTCCTTTAGTATTATTAACGGCATGGAAATCTCGACGGGCATCAATTCCAAAGGTAATGATGCGGCATTCATCGGGAAGATGCAGGAATTGCTCAGCGATATTAAGACAGGAAAGATGAGGGATGTCTGGCCGTTAAGCAGATGGGCCAGGGTAAAAGGGGGACAGCGCCCTATTTCCGAAGCGCCGGCCGCGTCCGGCGAGATGCGCGGGGACGGGACCGGCTTCGATACGTCGAAGGAGGAGCTGCGCAAGGACCTCGGATTCGACAAGCCGGCCGCGGGCGCGGAGGCTGCGGTAAGATCAGCTACGGTCCACGGCATTACTCCGGCGCAGGTTGTCACCGTTACGGGTGTCCCCGAAACCGGCGCGAAGCAGGCGCTGAGAAACGCCCTGCAACAGATCCGGAATAACAGCAGGCTTGACGCGGCGGAACGCGGACGACTCGTGTATGATGCAATTGAGAGGCGGTCCAATATACCGATAGAGGAGGCCGTGGCGATAAGGCGTGACTTGGGTATTACTATGGAAGACCTGACCATGGCGCTTTTTGCGCAGCAGCTGGAAGTCGGTTTTATCCGCGATACATTAGAGCGCGAAACGCCCAAGGAAATGAGGCTCGGGACATCGGAAAAAGACATCGCCCTGAAAGCGGTGCTGAACCGTGAACGTACAAGGAGGCTGGACAAAAAACAGGAGCCCTGGAAGAACGGCGTCTTGGCTGCAAAGACCCCTGAAGAGATCGTGAAAATATTGCAAGACATGAGAGATGCTAAGGACTGGCTGCCGTCGCTGAGCCTGCAGCAGGCTGTCTGCAGGAGGGTGAAAGAGCTCCATCCTTCCGAGGACCTGGATCCGTATTTTGACAAGATCGCCGGTGAGCTTGTGGAGGGCTATGACGGACTGAGGGGGGTTTTTTACGATCTTGAACATCCGAAAGCGGTGCGCGGCCTGCATTTGCTGAATCAACGAGGCGATGTCTCCGGTGAATTCTGCACTCTCTGCTATCCCACCGTCGTCAAGGACCTGAAAACGGAGCGAGGGTTGCCGTGGGGGGATTACAATATATTCTTCACCTATTTCCCGTTCGCCAAGCACGGAATAACCATAGGATATAAGGACCATGTTTCTCAAAAGGCCGACCGGGCCAAGATCCTCGATATGCTCAGGCTCATTGAAGAGATGCCGTCATTCCGCATCGTCTTCAACGGTGTCGGCGCCGGCGCCGCCATACCTAAACACACTCACTTCCAGGGATTTACGGAGACGATGCCCGTAGAAGAGTTATTGAACAGGCTGGATGGCGAGGAGAGGCTCAGGTGGGGCGACACGGGGAAGGGTTCGTTCGTGACCTTGCTCCCCGGCTATCCTGCGTCGGCGGTCGTGGTCAAGAGCAAGGACAGGAAAACCCTGGCCGGGCAGGCCGCCAACATTGTAGAGATGATTAACGTCATCGGCAATATGGAATCAAAGAACTATTCGGCAAGCCTCATGTTCAGATATGTCCCCGGAGAAAAAGCCTATTACGCGTTCATCTTCCCGCGCAATGTCGCCGGTGAGACGCCGACGGGCTTCGACGGCATGTTCGGGATCAGCGAAATTAGCGGCAAGGTCATTTGCGAGCATGACAAGAATTTTAACAATGCATCCGCGCAGATAGTATGGGCTGCCCTGAAAGAGGCCGGCATACCGCAGGATCAGTTTATCCCGATGCTGGCAAGGGCCCGCGAATACCTTGACTCGAAATATGGCAACGGCAGTGTCTCCATTGGGACAGGGAAGGCTGGATTCTCCTCGGCGGGCGACTCCGGCAGCCCCGTAAGCGCGGCGGGTAAGGGATCGGTTGTACTGAAATCGATGGATGCCGAGACGATGCGCGGCATGCTGTCATGCCTGATCGAAGCAGAGCAGGGCGGTACTCCAGACGTGTCCGGCGAGCAGCGCGGGGACGGGACCGGCTTCGATACGTCGAAGGAGGAGCTGCGCAAGGACCTCGGATTCGACAAGCAGGCGGAGGCGAGGATAGCCGCGGATAAGGAAGCGCAGCAGGCTGAAGACCTGGCAAATATCAACATCATAGCAGACTCGGATTCGCTCGGCTTCATCAACGCGGTCGAAGTGCTGCTCCGGAACGGAAAGAGCAGTCTCGACCAGTACCAGGAGGATATGCTCAAGCGCGCTTTCGTCGTCCAGGATCTCGAAGCGCTGCGACCGGCCCTTCAAAGGATCATTGTTGCGATCAAGGACCGCAAGAAAGTTCTGCAAGATGCAGCGAAAGACAAAGAAGCGCTCTATGAAGCGCCCGACGGGAAATTGCTGAAACAATCGTCGATGATAACCGCAGGCGCCATTGCGCAGAGCGCCGCGCCGCGCGAAATGATCGAAGCCGGCCGTCAGCCGGCGGCGGATCTCGCGCCAAAGCGGATCGTGGTAGCGCCGAACATTGCCGATATCATATCCGACTACGCGGCGCGGATCGCCAGAGATAAAGGCCCCGGCGTCGTCGAGCCGGCGCCCCGCGAGATCGCGGCATTCTATCCTTTATTCGGCCTGCTCGAAACGCAGCCGGTCGAGATCTGGCTGCCGCAGAGCGTCGAGAAACAGCTGACCGCCCCGGTGCGCGCCGAGATCGCGAAGCTCAATAAGCGTATCAGGGAGCGCAGCGGCTCCAAAGAAGACGCCATCACCATCAAACCGTATGATGGAGCAAATCTCTCGAAGAAACTCGCCCAGAAGAGTGACAAGGTGCGGCGGATATTCATCAATGACCTGTCGATGACACAGTATTTCA
Source organism: uncultured Planctomycetia bacterium (assembly GCA_964352425.1). Classification (GTDB taxonomy): domain Bacteria; phylum Omnitrophota; class Gorgyraeia; order 2-01-FULL-45-10; family 2-01-FULL-45-10; genus JAMWCX01. The sequence continues at coordinate 47,961 of CAYGRZ010000005.1, forward strand.
GGGACGTCCTGCGGTCGGCTGACGGTGTTGAGCTCTTCAAAGGTAACCGCATATTCACGACCACTATCCCTCAGGGCAGGGACGAGCTCGAGAACTCTGTCTTCCAGGCATGGTTGGTCAAGGTCTCGATACTGTCATGTCTTCTTACGGAGAGTAACGCGCCGGTCGTGGGAGCGGCCTTACGATCAGAACTTGAGGGAAGATTTGAAGGCGATCCGGCAGAATTCATCGATAATCTGGCCAAGGACGAGACGAGCGCGACCCCTGAGGCGGTCGCCAGGCGCGTCAACTACTTCCTCGGCAAGATCGTGAAACTCAGCAAGGTCATTGCCGAACAGCTCAGGATGCTCAAGGCGTTCTGGACTGCGGCGTAATGTGTAGCATATAGTAAATTCTAAACAAGGCGTAGCGGAGGTTTAAACCTCCGCTACGCCTACTGTGTCAGGATCATAGGGTGTAGGTTATCGCAGGGCGCAAGTTCGGTACCATAGCCCCGGAGAGATCCGGGGCCGTTTTTTTGCCTGCGGAGCTACCGGGGAAAAGCCATTCATATTAATTGACATACTATTACCATTTATATATAATTGAATCGAAATATCATGGGCAAATACTATGAAAATCTACCTTAACGGCAAGCTGGTCGACAAAGAAGATGCCGTGATATCGGTCTTCGACCATGGCCTCCTGTACGGAGACGGCGTGTTCGAAGGCATACGTACCTACGATGGCCTCGTCTTCAGGCTGAAAGAGCACATCGACAGGCTGTACAAGTCCGCGGACGCGATAGGGCTTACGATACCGCTGAACAAGACCGAGATGATGGAAGCGGTGATAACGACGCTGAAGGCGAACAGGCTCAATGACGCCTATATCAGGCTTGTCGTGACGCGGGGGCCCGGAGACCTCGGGCTCGATCCCCGCAAGTGCAAAAAACCGACGATATTTATCATCACGGACAAGATCGTCCTCTATCCGAAGGAGTTTTACCGGAAGGGCCTCGATATAGTGACCGCGACGACGAAGCGGAACCTGCCGCAGGCGCTCGATCCGAGGATAAAATCGCTCAACTACCTCAACAATATCCTCGCGAAGATAGACGCGATAAAGGCCGGCACCGTGGAGGCGATCATGCTCACGCATGACGATTATGTGGCAGAGTGCACGGGCGACAACATATTTATCGTCGCGGGCGGCGAGCTCATAACCCCGCCGGCCGATGTCGGCGCGCTCGAAGGCATAACCCGCGACGCGGTGATAGGCATCGCGCGCCGCACGGACGTGCCGGTCTTCGAAAAGATGCTCAGGATGGAGGATGTCTACGGCGCCCGCGAGGTATTCCTGACGGGCACCGCCGCAGAGATCATACCGGTCGTGAAGATAGACGAGCGCGTGATAGCTGACGGCAAGCCCGGGAAGGTGACGCTGAAGCTGTGGGACGAGTTCAAAAAGCTGACGAAGACAGACGGAGTGAGGTACTGATATGCTCTGCGACGCCTGCGGTAAAAAAGAAGCGACGGTCCACCTTACCGAGATCATCAACGACAAGATAACGAAGCTCCATATCTGCGAGGAGTGCGCGAAGGCCAAGGGCGCCGAGATGGAGGAGCATTTTGGCTTAAGCGACCTTCTGGCGGGCTTAAGCGACCTCGGCTCAGGCGTCGAGACCGAGCTGGTCGGGACGACAAAATGTCCTACCTGCGCTTTCACCTACAACGATTTCAAGAAGATGGGACGGCTCGGCTGCAGCGACTGCTACGAGGCCTTTAAGAAGCAGCTCGGGCCGCTGCTGAAGAGGATACACGGCGTCGGCCACCATGTCGGCAAGGTCCCGCTCACGGTCGGCAAGACCGTCAAGGAGACGAGGACGATCCAGGACCTCAAGATGCAGCTGGAGAAGGCGATACAGGCTGAGGAGTTTGAAGAAGCGGCAAGGCTCAGGGATAAGGTCAGGGAGCTTGAGAGTAAACATAAGAGCGGGGGCTAAAGGCGAATGACGCTGAATGACATGTTGAAACAGTCGAGCGAGTGGCTGAAAGGCACGGGTCCCAGCGCCGATATCGTGATGTCGTCGCGCACGCGGCTGGCCAGGAATATCGACAAGGTGCCGTTCTCGAACTGGGCGAACAAGCAGCAGCTCGAGGACATCCTCGTCCGGGTCGCGGAGGCGGCGCTGGCCGTAAATTTCCTGAAGGACTCCCTCTTCTTCAGGCTGAAGGATTTAAGCGAGGTCGACAGGCTCTTTCTCGTCGAGCGCCATCTGATGAGCCCCGAGCATGCCAGGGACGTTGAGTTCAAGGGCCTGATCATCGATCCGAAAGAGATCGTCAGCATCATGATAAACGAGGAGGACCACCTCAGGATACAGGTGCTGCAGTCGGGCATGAACCTGAGGGAGTGCTGGCGGATAATCGACGAGATAGATACCGCGCTTTCAAAGAAGCTGCCGTACGCCTATTCGGCCAAGTGGGGATACCTGACCGCCTGCCCGACGAACGCGGGCACGGGACTGCGGGGTTCGGTCATGATACATATGCCCGCGCTGGTCTTTGCCGGCCAGATAGGGAAAATACTTCAGGCCATCGCGAAGCTGGGCTTGAACATCAGGGGGCTCTACGGCGAGGGAACCGAAGCGACCGGCAACATATTTCAGATATCGAACCAGGCATCGATGGGCATGACCGAAGAAGAGATGGTCGATAATATCGAGAGGATCGTGAACCAGGCGATCTCGCGCGAGGAAGCGACGAGAAAGAATATCATCCTGAAGAACAAGGAAGCGCTGGTCGACAGGGTCTCGCGCGCCTACGGGACGCTGAAGAGCGCGCATATCATATCGAGCACCGAGACGATAACACTGATCTCCGCGATACGGCTGGGCGTCGACCTGGGGATCGTCAAGAACCTGGACAGGACGATGGTCAACGAGCTCTTCATATTGACGCAGCCGGCGCATCTGCAGAAGCTTGAAGGCAAGATGCTGAGTTCCGGCGAGCGGGATGTGAAGAGGGCGGATCTGATTCGAGAGAAACTGAAGTAGGGTCATAGGGTTTAGGGTCATAGTAGTACAGGGTAATAGGGCAAAGATACAAGGACCCCATGACCCCATGACCCCATGACCCCATGACCCCATGACCCCATGACCCTAAGACCCTATTACCCAGTCTTACAGACGGAGGACTGAACGCAATGCCTATGTTCAACCGTTTTACCGAGCGCGCAAGAAAAGTGATACTGCTCGCAAAGGAAGAGGCGAAGAGGTTTAATCACGACTACATCGGGACCGAGCATATCCTGCTCGGGCTCGTCAGGGAAGGCGAGGGCGTGGCGGCGGCAGTCCTGGCGAGTTTTGCCTTGAGCCCCGAAAAGATACGGCTCGAAGTGGAAAAGCTGGTCCAGCCGGGGCCGAGCACCGTCGTGTCGGGCGACCTGCCGTTCACGCCGAAGGCGAAGAAGGTCATCGAGCTCTCGATAGACGAGGCGCGCGCGCTCGGGCACAACTATATCGGTACCGAGCACCTGCTGCTCGGCCTGATCAGGGAAGGCGAGGGTGTCGCGTCGCAGGTGCTGATGAACCTCGGCCTGGAACTTGAGAAGGTCAGGGAAGAGGTGATGAACCTGCTCGGCTCCGAAGTGCCGGGATACGAGATGGGCCAGAAGGTCTCGCAGGCGAAGACGCCGGCGCTCGACGCGTTCGGGAGGGACCTGACGAAACTGGCGAAAGACGGCAAGCTCGACCCCGTGATCGGCAGGAAGAACGAGATCGAGCGCGTGATACAGATACTGTCGAGGAGGACGAAAAATAACCCGGTGCTGCTGGGCGAGGCGGGCGTCGGCAAGACAGCGATCGTCGAGGGGCTTGCCGAGATGATCGTGGCCGGAGAGATGCCCGAGAGCCTGAAGGACAAGCGCCTGATCATACTCGACCTCGCGCTGATGGTCGCCGGCACCAAGTACCGGGGGCAGTTCGAGGAGAGGATCAAGGCCGTGATGGACGAGATCAAGCGGTCCGAGGACATCATCATATTCATCGACGAGCTGCATACCCTGATCGGCGCCGGCGGCGCCGAGGGCGCGATAGACGCCTCCAACATACTGAAACCGGCGCTGTCGCGCGGCGAGATACAGTGCATCGGCGCGACGACGCTTGACGAATACAGGAAGCATATCGAGAAGGACGCGGCGCTCGAGCGGCGGTTCCAGACGATCATGGTCGAGCCGCCCAGCGTCGACGAAACGATAGAGATATTGAAGGGCTTACGTGACAAGTATGAGGCGCACCACCGCATCAAGTTCACCGACGGGGCGCTTGAAGCGGCGGCGAAGCTTTCCGACCGGTATATCAGCGGCCGTTACCTGCCGGACAAGGCGATCGACCTCATCGATGAAGCGGGCGCCCGCGCGCGCCTCTCGGTGATGACCGCGCCGCCCGACGTGAAGCATGTCGAGGACCGGATGGCGGTCGTGCGGCAGGAGAAAGAATCCGCCGTCAAAAACCAGGATTTTGAAAAAGCGGCAAAGTTCAGGGATGAGGAACGGAAATTAAAAGACGACCTGAACAAGACCAAGCGCGAGTGGAAAGAATCGAAAGGAAAGTTCGAGCCGAAAGTGACCGACGACGATATCGCGACGATAGTCTCCAAATGGACCGGCATCCCGATCGTGAAGCTCGAGGAGAAAGAGCAGGACAAGTTCCTGAAGATGGAGGAGTCGATGCACAAGCGCGTGATCGGCCAGGACGAGAGCATATCGGCGATCGCGCACGCGGTCAGGCGCTCGCGCGCCGGCATCAAGGACCCGCGCAGGCCGATCGGGTCGTTCATATTCCTCGGGCCCACCGGCGTCGGCAAGACGCTGGTCGGCAAGGCGCTCGCGGAATTCATGTTCGGCGATGAGGACGCGATCATCCAGATAGACATGTCCGAATACATGGAGAAGTTCAATGTCTCCAGGCTCGTCGGGGCGCCTCCGGGGTACGTCGGCTACGAAGAGGGCGGGCAGCTGACCGAGAAGGTGCGGCGGAAGCCCTATTCGGTCGTGCTGCTCGACGAGATCGAGAAGGCCCATACCGACGTGTTCAATTTGCTGCTGCAGATGCTCGAGGAAGGCCGCCTGACCGATTCGTTCGGCAGGAAGGTTGATTTCAAAAATACGATCATCATCATGACCTCGAACATCGGCGCGGAGATGCTGAAGAAACAGGGCTCGATCGGCTTCAAGGCCCAGACAGAGGACGCGTCATATCAATCGATGAAAGACCGGCTTCTCGACGAGGTCAAGAAGGCGTTCAAGCCTGAGTTCCTGAACAGGGTCGACGACATCATTGTCTTCAGGTCCCTGACGAAAGAAGATCTCGGGCGCATAGTCTCGCTCGAGATCAGGGACGTCGAGTCGCGCCTGGAAGAGCAGGATATAAAGATCGAGCTGAGCCAGGAAGCGAAAGACTTCCTGATAGAGAAGGGGTTTGACAAGACCTTCGGCGCCAGGCCCCTGAAGAGGACGATCCAGCGTTTTCTGGAAGACCCGCTCGCGGAAGAGATCATCAAAGGCTCTTTCAAGAAGGGCGGGAAGGTGATGGTGACCGCTAAAGTTGACCATTTAGAATTCGCGGTTACTAAATGACAAATGACGAAATTCCTGCCTGCCGGCAGGCAGGCGAATGACAAGGCAAGTTCAAAGTTCAAAAGTCAAAGTTCAAAGTGACAGTCAAAAGTTTAAAACTTTTTACTTTAATTTTGAACTTTGGACTTTGATCTTTGGACTTCAATTGTCATGTGCGCTTTGTCATTTAAATTTTTAAAAATATGAGACGCATAAGGAGCAGGAAGCGTTTCAAGTTTGTCCTTTTTGTCCTGTTGACGCTCTGCTTTACCATGTTCCTTGAGAGCAGGATAGAGGCCCTCGTGCCGGAGCTGAAGAGCCTGGCGGAGACGCATATCGAGCAGATGATGGGCGGCAGGATGAAGCTCTTCATAGGCTCGGTCGATGGCGGCATACTCCAACCGATCGTGCTGAACGATATCAGGATACAGCAGGCTGAAGGCTCGGCTCTTTTCCAGTCACTGTTGATCAGCACTATCAGGACGAATTACCATGTCTGGGACCTCCTGAAGAGCGCCAGGGACAAGCCCGAGGCGCTGGAGAAGGGCTCGTCGATCTACGCGACCTTTACGATGCCGAGCGCCGATGTCAGGGGATTCGTCGGGCTCGAAGGAGACCTTACCGACTCGAAGGTGAGCGGGTATCTCGTCTTTTACAGGAAACACAAGATATACTTCAGCGGGACCGTCAAGGGCGATGTCTTCGACATGGAGATCAGGCCGGACCGGTCCGATCTCGGATCCCTGAGGGCTACCGGCGGCATATCGGATGACGGCGTGTTCGCCGTACACCTGAAGGCCGTGCATCTCAAGCTGGGCGGGTTCGATGTCGTTTGCGACGCGCAGCTGCGGAACAGGAAGGTGAGCGCGTCGGAGACCCGTGACGGATATATCGAGGGCTCACTCGAGACGAGCAAGCTCATCCTGAACTATAAACCGTTCGCCGACCTGAAGGCCTCGTACAGGGTATCCCGCGGCGTGCTGGAGATACCGGCTATGAGCCTCGGCGAGATCCTGAAGGTGTACGGAAAGGTTAATTTTAAGAAGCCGGCCACCGTCGACCTGACGCTTCTGGCGAACAACGTTTCCTTGAGCTGGCTGATGCTGACATTCGGGCAGAAGGAAGCGATGTCGATCCTTACGGGGACGATGAGCGGCAAATTCGAGATGAAAGGCCCGGTAAAGAAGATGAAGGTCAGCTCCCGTTTCGAGATACGGAAAGGGACGATCGGGCCGCTCGATTTTGACGCTTTGAGCGCGAGCGTGAAGGGGGAGCTACCCTTCCTGAAGATAGAGGATTCGCGCATCACCAGGCAGAGCGGGTACTTTGCGCTGGCCGGCGAGATCGATGTGAGGCGCGCGGGAAAAGACAGCATGTTCGACAGCATCAGGCTCATCACCGATGACGGGGCGATAAGCTGGGACGACTGGAATACGACCAGCTCGCGTGACGGCCAGAACGTCAGCATGAGGAAGAAGCTGTACGACAATATCGAGATCGAGTATAAGAAGGTCATCGACGGAAATACCATCGACGAAAGCTCAAGGGACAAGGATGAGGTCAGGTTCGAATACAAACTGCAGCCGACCGACAGCCTGAAGGTGATGGTGGGGCAGGACAACGATTTCTTCGGTTTTGAGCATAAGGACAAGTTCTAGATGAAGATGATGATATTGAAGACGGTCAGGTTCGCCGGGATGCTCGGCCACCGCTGCATGGAGACGGTCAGGTACGCCGGCGGCATGTCGATACTGATGGGCCAGACGCTCTTCTGGATACCGATGCCGCCCGCGCGGGGCCGCCAGATCGTCGAACAGATGTCGAAAATAGGCGTCGACAGCCTTCCGATCGTATCGATGATAAGCCTCTTTACCGGCATGGTGCTCGCGCTGCAAAGCGCGTACCAGCTGCAGCGCTTCGCGGCGGAGATGTACATAGCGTCGCTGGTCGCGTTCTCGATGACCAGGGAGCTCGGGCCGGTCCTGACGGCGCTGATCGTCGCGGGCAGGGTCGGCGCCTCGATCACGGCGGAACTTGGCACAATGAAGGTGACCGAGCAGATCGACGCGCTGGAGACGCTTGCGACGAACCCGGTCAAGTACCTGGTCGTGCCGCGTTTCCTGGCGCTCATCATCATGGTGCCGCTCTTAACTGCCTATGCCGACCTCATAGGTATCATGGGGGGCTACATCGTAGGGGTATACAAGCTCAATATAACCCATGCCGTGTACATGAAGAACACGTGGAACCCGCTCAAGTACAAGGACATATATACGGGGCTGATCAAGAGCTTCTTCTTCGGGGTGATAGTCTGCATCGTCGCCTGTTACGAAGGGATGAAGACCGAAGGCGGCGCCGAGGGCGTGGGCCGTTCAACGACGGCGAGCGTCGTAGTAAGCTTCATCCTGATCATAGCGTCGGACTGCCTCTTCACGGCGCTCTTCTATTTCATAGGAAGATAGAGCAGATCAGATGATAGAGATAAAAGACCTTTATAAGGCGTTTGACGGCCACCAGGTGCTGGACGGCGTGAACCTCACAATCAACACAGGCGAGACGACCGTTATTATAGGCCGCTCCGGCTGCGGGAAGAGCGTACTGCTCAAGCATATCATAGGGCTCCTGAAACCCGACTCCGGGCAGATAATCATCGACGGAAAAGATGTCGCGAAGATGGACGAGAAGGAGCTCAGCTCCCTGAGGATGAAATTCGGGATGCTCTTCCAGGGCGCCGCGCTCTTTGATTCGCTGAACATCCTCGAGAACGTCGGTTTCGGGATGATCGAGCATACCAATACCGGCCAGGAAGCTATCAGAAAAAGGGTCAAGGAGTGCCTGGCGCTCGTCGGCCTCAGGGGAATAGAACACAAGAAGCCGGCTGAGCTCTCGGGCGGCATGAAGAAACGGGTGGGGCTGGCCAGGGCGATCGCCCTGCGCCCGCAGATAATATTATACGATGAGCCGACCACCGGCGTCGACCCGATCATGGGCGACGCGATCAACGACCTTATCGTGGAGCTGCATAACAAGCTGAAGGTGACCTCGATCGCCGTCACGCACGACATGACGAGCGCGTACAAGATAGCGGACAGGATGGCGATGCTGTATAACGGCAAGATAATAACGGTCGGCGCTCCCGACGAGATAAAGGGCACGAAAGACCCTGTGGTGCGCCAGTTCATCACCGGCGCGGGCAAGGGGCCCATTACCGAAGGCATCGATTTCGAGCATCTGATATAACCATAAACAGGGTAGACACAAGGAGAGGCTACATGGAAACGACGCGGGTGTTTGAAGTGAAGGTCGGCATGTTCATACTTATAGGGATCGCGATACTCTTCGCCATCGTATTCTCGATCGGGGATATCAATATCTCCAAAGCGGGATATCATGTAACGGTCAGGTTCAATTTCGCCGGCGGTCTCGGCTCATCGGCGCCGGTACGGGTCGCCGGCGTCGGGGTCGGCAATGTCCAGGGCGTGAAGATCATCTTCAGCGAGAAGGAAGCGAGGTCATACGCGGAAGTATACACGTTCATACAGGAAGAGGCGAAGATCGAGAAGGACGCGAAGGTCACGATCAATACGCTCGGCCTCCTCGGCGAAAAATATCTCGAGGTATATCCCGGCACGCCGGGCAGCCCGCTCCTGAAGAACGGCGACGTCATCGTCGGACGGGATCCCGTCATCATGGAAAAGCTGACCGAAAACCTCGTGAACCTTTCCGAATCAGCCACGACGATCGTCGACAGGCTGAAGAAGGGGGAGGGCTTCGTCGGCAAGCTTCTGACCGAGGAGGGCGCCTATACCGACTTCACGGTGATGATGACGAACTTTAAGGATTTCAGCGCCGATCTCAAGGCCGTCGGAGGTGATCTCAAGGCGACCGGCACGAATTTTAAAGATTTCAGCGAGGACTTGAAAAGGCACCCCTGGAAACTATTGAACAAGCCCAGGGGAGAATAACGATCGGGGGATAGGCTATGACAACCACTTTCTTAAGGCTTTTTTTCATTTTTTTAAGCACGGTAGTCGGGTATTATGTCGGGTCGCTGCTGGGCGGGTTCTCTCCCGCATGGGCTTTCGCGGGTTCGATCATGGGCTTCGTCGGCGCTCTCCTGATAATCGTGCTGGAGCTCGGCATGAGGCGGTTCTCTATACGTAACCTCTCCGCCGCGGTCTTCGGGCTCCTGTTCGGGTTCTTCATGGCATGGGTCCTGACGAGCGTGCTCCGGCTGATCCCGATGTCGCTCGAGCTCTTCGCCTCGTTCCAGATCATCCTGATCCTGATCTTCTGCTACCTCGGCATGATCATCGCGATGCGCGGCAAGGACGAGTTCAACCTGATCATCCCGTACGTAAAATTCGTCAGGCAGGACAAGCAGGAGGACGTGATCCTGCTCGACACGAGCGTGATCATAGACGGCAGGATCGCGGACATGCTTCAGACGCGCTTTATCGAAGGCAGGCTCGTCATACCGCGTTTTGTCCTGAAGGAACTGCAGCAGGTAGCCGATTCGCAGGACGCGCTGAAGCGCAACCGCGGCAGGCGCGGCCTCGATATATTGAACAAGATACAGAAGGCAGCGGCCTTCGACGTGCGGATACAGGAAGAGGATTTCCCCGACATAAAAGAGGTCGACGCGAAGCTTGTGAAGCTCGCCAAGCTTCTCAGCGCGAAGATATTTACGAACGATTTCAACCTGAACAAGATAGCCGAGCTCCAGGGTATCCCGGTCCTCAATATCAACGAGCTGGCGAACGCGCTCAGGCCGGTGATGCTGCCCGGCGAGTCGATGGACGTGAGGATCACGAAAGAGGGCAAGGAATACAACCAGGGCGTGGCGTACCTCGATGACGGGACTATGGTCGTGGTCGACAACTCCAGGCAGATGATAGGGACTGCCGTGAAGGTGGTCGTGACCAGCGTCCTCCAGACGTCCGCCGGCAGGATGATATTCGCGAAGCTCGAGGACCAGTCGAAGGGCGGGCCCTGGAAGGGCAAATGATTCCCGTTAGAGATCTGAATCTGGCGGGGGCGAAAAGGGGAATCTCTAACGGGATGAGTCCCGCAATCCTTCCGGCCGGAAAGATCAGCAAGGCACGGTGCAGGGTAGTCGCGATCGTGCCCGCGGCAGGGTGCGGCAAGCGGCTGGGCTCGAAGGTCAGGAAACCGTTCGTGATGCTCGGCGGCCGTCCGCTCGTTGTCCATGCGTTGAAGACACTGAACGCCTGCGCATCGATCGACGCTATAATAGTCGCGGCGGAGGCGTCACAGGTCCGTTCTTTTGAAAAACTTATTGAGAAATACAGGATAGGCAAGGTCGCCGCTATCGTGGCCGGAGGCACAACGCGGTATGAGTCCGTAAGAAATTGCCTGGGCAAAGTCGGCCCGTCGTTCGACATCGTCGTGATACACGACGGGGCCAGGCCGCTTGTCGAAAAGAAGACGATAGCCGATGCGATACGGTTGGCGCGCGCGTACGGCGGGTGTATCGTGGCGGTGCCGGAGAGCGATACCGTCAAGCTTGTCGATAAGGCGTTGTACATAAAGAAGACGCTCGACAGGAGCCGCATATTCAGGGCGCAGACGCCGCAGGCATTCAGGGCGGGCCTGATAAAGAAGGCGTACGCGTTACGGGGCGATACGGTCACCGATGACGCCAGTCTCGTCGAGGCGGTCGGCGGCAGGGTGAAGATACTTGCCGGGCCGTATCGGAACATAAAGGTCACCACCAAAGAAGACTTGGCTATAGCGAAGTATTTTTTAAAATATTCTAATCGTTAAAAGAGGTAGTCCTTCAGCGCCTACAATGCTCCTGTTCGTCGCATTGTTTAACGGCGCTTTCCCTCGACTGCGCTCGGGATGGTCCGCACTTCGACTTTGCTCAGTGCGAATGCTGAGCATAGTCGAAGCATTCGAGGGATGGTGAGCAAGGTCGAACCACAGGATCAAATTTACACCGCAAATTTGGGAGGTGCTGTTATGAGAGTCGGGATAGGATATGATATCCACAGGCTTGTTGAGGATAGGCCGCTCATCCTGGGCGGTGTCGAGATACCGTTTTTTAAAGGGCTCCTGGGCTACTCGGACGGCGATGTTGTGATGCACGCGGTCTCGGACGCGATGCTGGGCGCTCTCTCGCTCGGCGATATAGGGACGCATTTCTCGAACACCGACCCCGAGTACAAAGACATATCGTCCGGCAAGATCCTGAGGGCGGTCGCCGCGATGATAGCCGAAAAGAACTATGCCGTGAACAACGTCGATACGATGATACTTGCCGAAGAGCCGAAGATCTACCCGTTCAGGGATAAGATGGCCGACTCTCTTGCCGGCGCGCTCGGGATCCCGAAAGAGCGGATAAACATAAAGGCGACGACCAACGAAGGCGTCGGCTCCATCGGAAAGGGCGACGCGATAGCGGCCTTTGCCGTCGTCACGCTGGAAGAGAAGAGATAAGATCCTTCGATTGCGCCCTGCCTGCCGGCAGGCGGGCTCTTCGTCGCAATCTCAGGATCAAATTTGCACGCAAATTTGAGGTGACACTATGACAATATTCCTGAAAGCGCTGCTCGTGCTTATCATAGCCTTCGCCGTGTTCTGGACGGCGATAGCGGTCCTGTTCAAGAAGGAAATCAGGGCGGTCTTCGACCGCGATCCCGCGGCCGTCAATTTCCTGGAGGTGCTCCTTACCTACTCGGGCCTCCACGCGATCATCTTCTACAGGGTAACACACAGCTTGCGCGCGATGAGCGTGCCGTTCCTGCCGCGATGGATGTCGCAGCTGGCGCGGTTCTTGACCGGCATCGAGATACATCCGGGAGCCGAAATAGGGAACCGTTTCTTCATCGACCACGGGATGGGCGTGGTCATAGGGGAGACGACGATCATCGGTGACGACGTGCTTCTGTACCAGGGTGTCACGCTGGGCGGCACCGGGCTGCAGAAGGGAAAGCGCCATCCGACGATCGGCAATAATGTTGTCATAGGAACGGGCGCCAAGGTGCTCGGCAATGTCACCGTGGGCGACAATTCTTATATAGGCGCGAACGCCGTCGTAATAAAGGATGTCCCTGCGAATTCCACAGTCGTCGGTGTCCCCGGCAGGGTCACAAAACAGGACGGCAAAAAAATAGACTTCAGCCTCGACCATATCCACGTGCTCGACCCGCTGCTGCAGGAGATGGAAGAACTGAAGAAGCGCCTCGATAATATCGAGAAGCGAAATGACAAATGACGAAATTCGAATGACAAGGCAAGTTTAAAGTTCAAAAGTCAAAGTTCAAAGTGACAGTCAAAAGTTTAAAACTTTTTACTTTAATTTTTAACTTTGGACTTTGGACTTCAATTGTCATTTGTGCTTTGACATTTGTCATTCAATGAATATGAAGATCTACAATTCCCTCACGAGAAAGAAAGACGAATTCATCCCTCTTGAAGAAGGCAGGGTCGGCATGTACGTATGCGGGCCGACCGTCTACGACGAGCCGCACATCGGCCATGCCAGGAGCGCATACATCTTCGATGTGGTGCGCAGGTACCTCTCATATAAAGGCTATCGGGTGACGTTCGTGAGGAATGTCACCGACGTGGACGACAAGATAATCAATAAGGCAAGAGAAGCTAAGAGCTCAGAGCTGAGAGC
>CAYGRZ010000006.1:0-44485 GCA_964352425.1 uncultured Planctomycetia bacterium
CCGGCCCGATAGTGATAGGCCAGGCGTGCGAATTCGATTATTCCGGCTCGCAGGCCTGCAAGGTCCTTAAGGCAGAGGGGTACAAGGTAATACTCGTCAATTCCAACCCCGCCACGATCATGACCGACCCCGACATGGCCGACCGCACCTATATTGAACCGATCACCGTCGATGTCGCGGGAAAAATAATAGCCAGGGAGAGGCCCGACGCGCTCCTGCCGACGCTCGGCGGACAGACGGCGCTCAATACCGCGGTAGGACTGGCGGAGGCGGGTATCCTCAAAAAATACAAAGTCGAGCTTATAGGCGCGGACATTAAGGCCATCAAGAAGGCCGAAGACAGGCAGCTCTTCAAGGAAGCCATGCAGAAGATAGGCCTCAATCTTCCGAAGAGCGGCAGGGCATACACGCTCAAAGAGGCGATCGCCGCGGCCGAGGGGATAGGGTTCCCGATCATCATCAGGCCGAGCTTCACGCTGGGCGGGACCGGCGGCAGTATCGCCTACAATATGGAAGAGTTCAAGAAGCTCGCCAAGATCGGCATCGAGTCGAGCATGATACGCGAGGTCCTTATAGAGGAGTCGGTCGTAGGCTGGAAAGAGTTCGAGCTGGAGGTGATGAGGGACAAGAAGGATAATGTCGTCATCATCTGCTCGATAGAGAATTTCGATCCGATGGGCGTGCACACCGGAGATTCCATAACCGTCGCGCCCGCCCAGACGCTGACCGACCGGGAATACCAGCTGATGCGTAATGCCGCGATAGCGTGCATACGCGAGATAGGGGTCGCGACGGGAGGCTCGAACATACAGTTTGCCGTAAACCCCGACACGGGGAGGATGGTCGTCATAGAGATGAACCCGCGCGTCTCCAGAAGCTCGGCGCTCGCCTCGAAGGCGACGGGATTTCCGATCGCCAAGATCGCGGCCAAGCTTGCCGTGGGCTATACGCTCGACGAGATATCCAACGATATCACGAAAGAGACACCCGCGTGTTTCGAACCGTCGATAGATTACTGCGTGGTGAAGATACCGCGATTCACGTTCGAGAAATTCCCCGGCTCCGACCCGACGCTCACCATCTCGATGAAGTCTGTCGGCGAGGCGATGTCGATCGGAAGGACATTCAAGGAGGCGCTGCAAAAAGGCCTGCGTTCACTCGAGATAAAGAAGAGCGGCCTCGAGAGCCTCCTCTTCAAGGATTTCCTGGCCAATGTGAACGCGGACGAAGACACGGTGAGCACGATATACGAGAAGCTGAGGCTGCCAAACGCAGAGAGAGTATTCTATATCGGCGACGCCTTGCGCGCCGGCATCGGCGTCGATACAATATACGAGCTCACGAAGGTCGACCGGTGGTTCCTGCATAACATGCAGGAGATCATCGATCTTGAGCGCCAGATCGCCCTGAAGAAGGGCGGTATCACCGTAAAGCTCCTCGCCCGCGCCAAAGAGATGGGTTTCAGCGACGCTCAGCTCGCGCACCTGACCGGCACGACCGAAGAGGATATGTGCACACTTCGGAAATCCCACAACATAACACCGGACTTCAAGCTCGTCGATACCTGCGCGGCCGAATTCCGCGCGTTCACGCCGTATTATTACTCCACCTACGACCGGCCGTAGCTTTGGGACAGTCCCCATCTCGAAGAAGACAATAAGCCGGGGACAGTCCCTGTATACGACCGCCCATAATCTATCTTGCGCTCACCCCCCGCTCAATAGTACAATAGTGCAATGAATATCATCAATCTCTCGCTTAAGGTCCTCGAACCCAACCGCAGGTCATTTGAGGCAGCCACAAAGGATCCCATCAAAGCGCAGGAGAAGGTCCTTCTCGAATACCTGAAGCGCAATAAGAACACCGAATACGGACGGGCCCATAATTTCGCCGCCATCAGGTCAATAGAGGACTACCGCTCGAGCGTGCCGCTCGTAGAGTACGAGTCGATCCGGCCGTATGTCGACAGGATGGCCGCCGGCGAGAAGAATATCCTGATAAGGGACACCCCGGTCTTTTACGGCATCACGAGCGGCACCACCGATAAGCCGAAACTCATCCCCACGACCAGATACTCCGAAAAGAAGAAAGACGAGATCCTCAACCTCTGGAGCTACTATATAGCGCGCGACCACCCCGATGTGCTCGACGGAAAGATCCTCGCTATCGTGAGCCCGGAGGAGGAGGGGCATACTCCCGATGGGACGCTCCTGGGCGCCGAGAGCGGCCACAGCTACCGCCAGCTTCCCGCGACGGTCATGCTCCTGTATTCGCTGCCATATGAGGTATTCGAGATACCGGACTACGAGGCACGCCATTACGCGATGCTGCGCATCAGCATGGGCCAGGACATAACCGATGTCGCGACGCTCAACCCCAACACCATCGTCCTCCTGTGCAGGAAGATCGCCCGGTGGCAGGACCTTATCATAGCCGATATCGCTGCCGGAACGCTCTCGGAAAAGTTCGATATACCCGAGCGCATACGCCGGATCATCAGCAGGCACCTGAAGCCGGACAAGCGGCGCGCCGAGGAGCTTAAGGCGATCCTGTCAGCTAAAGGGACGCTTCTCCCCAAAGACTTCTGGCCCAATATGAAGATCATCGAATGCTGGGTGGGGGGGATGATGAAGCTCTATCTCAAAGAACTCGAGGCATACTTCGGCCCTGTCCCGATACGTGATATGGGCTGTGTCTCGACCGAGGCGCGCAGTTCCATACCCGTGCGCGACAATGACCCGGGCGGAGTGCTGGCCATACAGACCAATTTCTACGAGTTCATCCCGAAAGATGACGCCGACAAGGAAGAGAAGCGCGTGCTCCTCTCGGACCAGCTCGAAAAGGGGAAGGAATATTGCATCGTCGTGACGACCGCCGGCGGCCTGTACAGGTACAATATCGACGACATTGTCAGGGTGTACGGGTTCTTCAATTCGACGCCCATGATCGAGTTCGTCCAGAAGGGGCGCGGCGCGACGTCGCTCGGGGGCGAGAAACTGTATGAATCGCACGTGACCGACGCGGTCAACGCGGCTACAGGGAAATTGGGAATATTCGTCGACTTCTTCTGCGCGGTCACAAAACCGATGGACGGCCCGCGCTACGATTTTCTCGTTGAATTCTCCGGAACTGCGCCTTCGGATAAGAAAATGATCACCTTCCTGCAGACGGTAGAGAAGGAGCTTTACGCGCGCAACAGGGAATACGGGTTCGCCCGGCAGTCGCAAGTGCTGAAGAGCCCGATCATGAAGGTCGCCCGCAAGGGTTCATTCGAGAGTTACCGTTCAAAGAAGATATTGCAGGGGGCGAAGGAGGGACAGTTCAAAGCGCCCCAGCTGACATCCGACCAGGATTTCGATAAGAACTTCTCCGTCGAGAAAACGATCTCTCTTCCCGATAATTAAGTAATAAAAAAGTTTGATTATCGGACTTGTCTAGTGGCGCATTCAGTGATATACTAGAGGTGAGTAGGGGTATTTTTTTGACCAGATAGTAAAAGTTTTTCCTGGAATTGAGAGGCGGTGGTAAACATGTTGACATTGACACGTTTCACAAAAATGGTGTTGCTAACCTTATTCGTGGCGGGCTTTTTTGTGTCCGCGTGCCATGCCGAGACGATGGCCACCTATTCAGGGAAGTACGCCCTCGACCTGGAGCAGAAGCAGATGCTCCTCGACTCGATTAAGGAAGACGCGGAGAAGACCGGGGCCGAGGTAAAGGATAATGTCGACATGATCAAGGCCGCAGACGATGCCAAGACGAGCACATTGAGGATGGAAAATATCAACCTCGTTGAATTGATGCCTTCCGTAGAAAAGATCAATGTGGCGTTCACCGCCACTAATCACATGCTGTCGCCCGAATCAGGCCTCAGGATATGGAAGAAAAGCGAAGCCAGATCCCGCCGGTAGAGATGCAGACCCCGCGCACAATACTTCGGAATGTTATAACTTAGCGGAGAGCTGGGTGTTCTCGGTTATGCCGGACTGCGACGTATCGCGGAGGTCCGAGATATTGCCCTTCTCGGATTTCAGGAGATCGATGACCGCGGCATCCTTCGTTTCGGTGATCGCTTCGCTCAAATATTTGATATCGTATTCGCAGTAGTGCGTAATGAATTTAAGCCATCCGTTCAGGACAGTCAGCACGTCCTTATTTATGCCCTGGCCGGAGGCAAGCGCTATCTTGATCATCTTCAGGTACGACTCTATCGTGACAAGCGCGTAGTTATTTATCTCGAAAAGCCGCTCAAGGGTCCTGATGTCGGCAGACTGCGCCTTGCGGATAAGATCGGGAAGCGCGGTGCCGACTTTGGTCATTGACGTCCTGACAGCGTCGAGCTTGCGGATATGCTCCTGGGCGAAGGCAGGAAGTTCGCATGAGGCTACCAGCAGCATGGCGCAGAGGACAGGGACTATCGTCTTTGTACAGTTTTCCATTGCATTAGATTATATCATATATTCGGTAAAATTCAAATTGCATCTAAAAAAAGTTAATAGTAGAATAGGCTTGAAGCTGCTCGATACACGTACAATACTATGACCGCGATCGGAAACCGGACACTCAGCACCAACGTTTTCCTGGCTCCCATGTCGGGATGCACCGACCTTGCCTTCAGGCTGATCGCCCGGGAGCACGGCGCGGCATTCGCTTTCTTCGAGATGATAGACTCGCATTCCGTCTTCTACCACCGCACAAAGACATACTCGCTCCTGAAGACGCTCGCCGATGACGCACCGATAGCGCTGCAGCTCCTCGGCGCCGACCCTGACATCATGTTGAAGGCCGCCCAGGATATCCTGTCGATGATCGACGTCTCGTTCCTCGATATAAACGCCGGGTGCCCGGCCAAGAAGGTGATAAGGAAGAAGGCCGGCTCATATCTGCTCGAGGATCGCGACGCGCTCTACAGGATCATCGGCAAGCTTACATCTTCATTGCTCGTCCCGGTGACCGTAAAGATACGGCTCGGCCACCACAATGAAACGTTGCAGGACATCATAGGACTGGCGAAGCGGTGCGAGGACACCGGCGCGTCCGCGCTCTTTGTCCACGGGCGCACGAGGCTGCAGCAATACTCCGGGGAAATTGATTACGGAGCCATACAGGCGATAAAAGAGTCTGTGCGCATACCCGTCTTCGGCAGCGGCAATATCCTTTCGCCGGACGGTGCGAAGAAGATGTTCGACCTGACCGGATGCGACGGCATCCTCGTTGCGCGCGGCGCGCTCGGCAATCCGTGGATATTTAAAGGGATAGAATCACGCCTGGCTGGCGGCGAAGGGGTCTTGGGGCCGTCACTGGCCGACAGGAAGGATGTCCTGAAGCGCCACCTCTCGTACATCGACCGGCACAACGACTGCAGTCCGACGGTCAAGGTGGGCATCATGCGCAAGGTCTCGCTCTGGTACCTGAAGTCGTTCATGAACGCCAGGAGGATCCGCGAGAAGATATGTGTTGTCAACAGCTATGAAAAGATGCTAAAATTTATCGACTCGATCGGCGACACATGAGATCTCTTACAGAATACCTGTTAGCTGCTACAAAAACCTGCCAATTGTTTCCCGACCAAAAATGCACCGGTGTTAAGTAGAAAAAAGATAGCTTCCTTTCTATTGATTTAACTCATTTACGTGGTATGATTCTACTACGTATGTGTGTCTATAGGAATGGGTATAGTCTTTTATATAAAGCTATAGCGCTAGCCATGGGGTGTCTATTTCTGGCTGACAGTATAACTTGGGCAGATCCTTCCTCGGCCACTACTCTTGCCGCAGAGTCCAGACTAAAACCTTTCTTCGAGAAACATGGCTTAGACTTCCAGAACCTCGCCACGGTAGTTTATACAGCCGGCAAGTTGAGAGATTTAGTTACGTCCGGAAGCCTGAGGGAGAGCCACATCATGAATTTGAACAGGCTGTTTCCCGATGGCGCGATAAAAATAGACAAGGGTATTAAACAAGGCGCTCTAAGGTCTGGCAAGGTCTATAACTATGCCGTGTTTCGTTTTGAAAAAGAACAGAAAACTATCAAGGCGTTATTCATTAAAGACCATAATAAGCTTACCGACGATGAACTCTCAGAGCTTAGGATCAGGAAGGATGAAGTATATCATCTCGATTATCCGGGCCTGGAAGGAATATGGTTCGTAAATCCAGCCGCTATACCAGCGCCCGACATGCCATACACCTGGGGCGATGGCCCGGACACGGCGGACTTGTCCGCCGACCTGTCCGCCGAAGCCTCATCCGGTCCAGGCGTGACGGCAAAGGCGGATGGGGCGGCACCGAATGTAAAGTTCCTACGGTCTGCGATCGCCGAGCTGATGTCCCGCATGCCCGGCCCGCGTAGTCGGGCGCACCTTGAGGCGATGATGCGGGGTATCGTCGCGTGCAAAGAGACCGGAGTCGCACCGACCGCTTCAGCTGTTGCGGAACGAGCGGGTATTACTATTCACCAGCTGCGCCATCTCGTTTATGGGCCGCTCGGCAATGAGCATGCGCAGACACTCGGTCTCGTGCTCGATGAGCAGGATACGTCGGGTAGGCTCGATGACATGGCTCTTGCCGTAACAAAGGTTACCCGGAAACATCCCGGCAAACCGATATCGTTTGCCGGAATTGCAAGTGAAATGCGCGAGAAGATTGACTGGCAGGCGCTATGGCTTTGGTTTAAACGGCAGCGCAGCCCTGTGGCAAAGAAGATACGGAAGGGGATAAGCCGTTCCAGGGTCGCGCCCGAAAAAGGCGCCGCCGGCCATTGGAACATGTCGATCGAGGCGTTCCGGAATTTTGCCGAGCGCCGTTGCCGGGATAGACTGGGCATGCCTACATCAGCGCTCCGGCTGGGCTTGCGTTCACTGATAAACTTCAGGATTATCGTAGTCGCGACCGCGAAACTCGAAGAGAAGAAAGAGATACCTACAATAACTAATATAACCGGCGCTTCGCCGCATCTTACAAGGTACCAGGTGAACGATACCGTTGAACTTATCGGATGGCAGCGCGCAGAGAAGCTCGGAGTGGTGAAGGAGCACGATACGAGCGGAATGTCTGCAAGCGTCGAAAAGGCGCTTGCAGAGATCGCGAAGCATATGCCGTCAAGCGGCATAACTATAAAGCTCGTAGCCGACGCTCTAAAGAGAATGGGCTTGTACGATATGACGTACGGGAATTTCAACAGATGGTTAAAAGGTCCGGCGGGGAAGCGGTTTCTCGAAAAAATACAGGAGACCCGGCATAGCATACGAGACAGGGTTGACGCAGTGTTTGGAAGGATGACATCCGCGGAGCTTGCTTCATTGGATAAAGCGGCGCTTGGCAGGCGCTCCGGGCTTTCGCGCTACGCCTGGAATACATGGACATACCGGCATCGTTTTGATTTCGAGGAGGAGAGGGCGAAGTTCCTGGATGAAGCCCGCAAAAGAGAGGAGGCGGCGCGGGCTGTTGATGCAATAGTTAATGAGCTGTCCTTGCCGGAGCATGTTACCCGCGATAGGATAGAGGCGATTGCCGCGTCGGCAAGTCCCGGAGATATACAGAAAGGCGCCTGCGCCCTCATTACCAAAGCAAGGGAGCTCGATAGAAGGGCATCTACTACCAAGACCTCTGGAGAGAAGAAAGCGGCGCAAGATGCAGCCGGCAGCATTTACGTGCGGGTCTTTACACTATTGCAGATCTCCGGGGCCGATCGCGGGCTTTTCGATGAGATCAGGCCGATAGTGCTACAGCGCCTCGATGCCCGATCCGGAACCGGAACGAAGAAACCGGATGCCGCCTCAGTTCGTACAGAAGGAGCTCTCCGCGGTAAATACGAAAAACTCATGAATGCGGTGATCGACACGGAAGACCTGAAGGACGTGATCAGGATAGCCAATAGGATCATCTCGCTTTTGCGAGAAGATAAGGGGCTTAGCGCGGAACAGGCAGCCGGGCACGCCGAAGGACTTCTAGACCTTCTTGACGAGGCCGAGAGTTCTCATGAGCAGGAAATCGCCGATACGGATGAGGCGGAAGGGGAAGCGGCCGCGGCGGATCTCGAGAGCCTGCGAGCCCAGTTAAAGGAACTTGTCGCAGAATCCGACGACCGGCCGGATAAATCATGGAGCGTCGGCGCCGCCCGCGCCGACGGGCCGGAATTCGAGACGAAGCTCTCTGATCTTTTCGCGGAGGGGGAAGAAGTTTCAGGGGCGGCTCCCGATAGAGCGGCACCGGCAGGAGCGTCCCCACAGGCCCCAAATGAGACTGTAAAAGCAAAAATGAAAAAAGCCAGGGATTTCATTTTTACTCCGGACTTAGCAAGACGCGAAGAAAAAGGCATCCCCTTTTTAACAGCGCCGGCGCTATTATCCCGCGGCGGTTCGGTAGATGAAGCGCTTGCCGGGATAGCCCTCCGCATAAAAGTCTCCGCGGACGCCCCGGCCGGCAAGCTTAAAGTGGATAATTTGCTCGGATATCTTGAAAGATATGCCCCGGAAACGTTTGGCGCGTCAGCCTCTAAAGACGAAAAGATGATGTTATTATGCCGGGCTTTATGCAAAGAGATCGCCGATTCGCGGTTTTACGGGGCCATGGAGGACGCGATAAACGATTCCATAAACGAAGAACTTTCGCGCCTGAAGAGAAGGATCGGCGAGGATCAGGTCAAGAGAGCGAAGATGAGCATGCGCCGCCGCATGTACAACGCTCTGGATGGTCTGCGTGAAGAGGCCTCTGCGCGGCTGCCCAAGCCTGCGGCCGCGGCGGCATCTAAGTTTTTGCTCGATTCTCAGGCAGATAGGAGTGCATACCAGTTTGTGGCGGAACCCGCCGTAACTCCCATCGCGATAGCGCAAGCCGAAGCTGACAGAATCCACGATGAGAACCTCAAGGCCGAATATATGCCGACCATCCCGGATAAGACGATCCTGTGCCATATCATCACGGATTCGATAGTCCCCGCCGAACAACAGAATATGTTAAAAGTAGCGCTTGAGCAAAATATGGAGAAAGAAGCGGAGAAGGGTACGGACTATGGAGAAGGCTTCGCCTGCCTGTCGAGCGCCAACGCGGGCAATCCCGGCGGATATATCAAGGACCTGCAAAGTTTAATGCAAAAGAAGCGGGATGATTACAAAGCCCTGGGCTACACCGACGTCCGGTTCGACGTCGCCTGCCCGGACACCGGGCTCGTCAGCGCGGTCCTTGGAAGTAACCCTGGGATAAAAGCCCTTGCCTTTGAACCCTGTAAAGGGGCTGATTTTGATCTTGTGCAGGTCGAAGGCATCATGCTGGCATTGAGAGCGCTCGATTCCGGCGATATAGAAAAACTTAAAAGCGTATTCATCCTCCTTGCGGGGAATAGGCTATCCCCGGAACAGTCGGCCATAATGGATATCGATAAATTCATCAAAACCGTGTCCTTTATTCTCCCCGCCGCGAAGGTAGAGGACTACAATGAGCGCAGAAGGCTAAACGACCTCATCACGGCCAACATCAAACAGGCGGCGTAATTCCAACATCCTGTTCCTTTCAGATTGCATAGAAACCTGCCTATAGTACCCAAATAATGACCCCTAGTGCACACATACCCTACATAATGCATGCATGTTAGATAGGAAAAAGGTAGCTAAATTTCTATTGACTTAACATGTTTATGTGTTAAGCTAATGGCACGTATGTTTATATCTGATATCAGATATGGCAGGTTATTAAAGGCTATAGCGGCAGCGGTAGTGTGTACATTTTTGGTTAATGATATAGCCTGGGCAGACTCGCCTCCCGATTTATTTAATCCTTTACAAAGTGCCACACTTGCCCCGGAGTCCCGACTTAAGTCCTTCTTCGAAAGACATGGCTTAGATTTCAAAAATACCGCCACAGTAATGTTGGCTGCCGGACAACTGCGAAATATGATTGCAACCGGTGGCGCAGGACAGGGCAACATTATGAGATTGAATCAATTGTTTAGTGGCGGCGAAGTAGAAATAGAGAAAGATATCAAACAAGGTAATCTTAGATGCTCCGGCAGGACATATGATTACGCCGTATTTCACTTCAAAAAAAAGAACAAGACAGTCAATGCGCTATTCATTAAGGACTATGACAAGCTTACTGATGATGAGCTGAGAGAGTTTGGAGTAAAGACTGCCGAAGATAAGCGGTATTTCAATTCTTCGGAGAATCCTGCCTTAAAGGGAGTATGGTTTAAAACGCAACAAGACATATGGTCGGAGCGCGCCGCGGAGGTTGTAGAAAACGCGCGTAATTGCATCATAGGCGATATTAGAGATTTTGACCCGCAGGTTGCGCAAAAGAAAGAGTCCTTCCTGGCTATCCTTTATCATGCCGCGCAGGAAAGGCTTGATAGCATCGCGAGTAAAACGGCGAAGGGAAAACTAAAAATCTTCGCGCGGATGAACCTGATGAACCTATCGCCGGAAAAACAAAGCGGAGAGCTCGATTACCCTGATGAGGAAATTAAGGTGGTATTGATGACCAGCACTGCTAACCCGCTGACCTGGGGGCACATCCTGACCCCTTTAGTTGCCATGGACGAACTTAATGCCGATTTTATAGTTCTGCAGGCGCATGGGAAGATGGAGCACAAAGAAAAACTTTATCCTTCTGAACGCGTTTCCGTAGCGCATCGCCACCATATGGTACGGGAATCGATCGACAGATTGTCCCCTCTTATGCGTTATACGGATTTAGGAAGCGAAGACGATGATTCGCTTGAAGCAGCCGCGCAAATGCACCGCCTTTTAGCGTTAAATCCTAACCGCAAGGTACATATTTTCTTTCTTATTGGAGCGGAAAGTGAAGCAAGGATGAACAAATACATTCGTCAGCACTATCAGATGTTTAAGGAGAATAATTTCGGTCACAACCCGAACCATAAAATAACCTTTACTGTTACACAAAGAGGCGAATATGGCAAGCGGGTTACCCTCGAAGAGCTGCTTGCCATATCCCGCCAAGCGCAGAAAGAGCTAGCTTGCGAACAGTTTCTTGATATCGCCCTGATCCAGCACCCCCATATGGATCTGGGGGTAGCTTCGACCTATTACCGTGTTACGCAGGACGGCGCTTTTGTGCCAAAACCGGTGCATGAATTCTCAAAGCGTTTTGGTTATTACGGCCATTCACCCATAGATCCACTAACCGGAAAGCCGTTTTATTCCCAGGAAGAATCTTTCAGGAAGAAGATTGGTCCTGTGGCGAAAGAATTGGCCGCAATGATATATGCAAAAATTAAGGCGGGAATCGCCGGCGATACTCCATTTGTATCTGTGGACGGAGGCTCAGGCTCCGGGAAAAGCACTCTCGGAGCAGAAGTCGCAAAGATTCTCTCCGAAGAATACGGCCTTGAATCCAGGATTATAGGTTTTGATATGTGGCTTAAAGACAGGAAATGGCGGATAGCGATACAGAAGTTAGTTAAAGGCGACAGGCTAACTTCGGAAGAAATGAAAATTGCAGGAGAATTGATAAACAGAATTAAGCCTAGAGAGATATTTTTCGGTGAAGAAGGATTTTTTAAGAATGAGGAGATCTTAGCAACTGTAAAGGAATTGGATAACTGGCGAAATTCTTCTTCCGATACGCATACCATGGCCGTTAAAGACGCTTATATCCGCGAAAAGGGCACAAGGGAAGACGTGTCTATAGGTTTAAAAAAAGGGCAGGTAATAATTTTTGACGGCAAATACGCGAATACCGAAGAGCTCCAACCGTATTACGATCTGCGTTTTCGTTTGCATGATTCCCCTGACCGCACCGAGGCGCGTTTTCAGATCCGTTCAAGGAAATATAACCCGGACGATGCCGATATCCAGGTAGTTTTTTATAAGCTGGCATTGATACCTTCGTATGAGGCTTATGACAAAAGGACAGAATCTAAAATTCACGGGTTTATTGATCTTAGGGAGGAGGGGAACTGGTTTTTGGAAACCAATTCCGCCGTCTATGCGCTTCCGGATCCGCTTGATTATCCCCCTGAAAAGTTCAGCCGTGTTTTCGTTGAGTCTGTATATAAGAATTCCTTGAATGAAAAAACCAAGAAAGAGATAAGGCAGCTTTTTGGCGCTATTCAGGCAGAGAGGCTGCTTCCTAAATTGTACAAATTTTTTGAAAATTACTTTTTTGTCAGAAAAGGGAGGTTTAACAGTCAGAATGCAGCCCCGGAGATCCGGTCGTCTTTAATGGCGATTCCAGGCTATTGTCGGGAATCTACGAAGTTCTTCAGATTTGATCATGATAAAAAAACAGTTCAGAAGTATTTTGCCAAACTGATAGACGAAAAAGTCAAAAAAAATGACCTTACAGTAACAGCGAAAAGCGTGGGTATCTCGAGCGGCGAGGAGCCTTACAGCATTGCCATGCATATTTATTACGCGATGAAGAAATATTACCAAAGTCATAATATGCAAAAGGACGGATTTCGGACCTGGCTCTTAAAATGGAAAATAAGAGTCGAGGCCTATGACAAAGACTTGGTGAGCTTGTGTCTTGCGCGTAACGGATTATTTGATTTTCAGTATGATGAACCGTTGACCGAAAACGCAGACCCTTATTATGACAATCCTTGGCTGATAAACGGCCTTGATCCGGGCGAGACATGGAGTAAAAGAGCAGCTCAAGGCATGATGTTGCCGTTCAGGGAGCCCGCCCTAAACGCTCTTAAGGCAAGCGGACGCAGTAAGTTTGATTTTGCTTTTCAGGCTGATCCTATAATAAGGGGTTGGATCAAGCCGATCTATGTTAATATAAGAAGCCGAGATGATATGCCGATACTTACCCGCACAAAGGCAAATGTTGTAATTGTGGGTTACCTAAATGGTTCAAGGATGCTTGGCGATGAAAACCGCTATATTGAAGATGATTTAAAAAAAGCAGTCGATACCGATTATCCCGCCCTGTTGTGTTTTGGGGATACCGAGGTTGGAAAAGCGGGTGTAAACCCGCAAAAGAGGCCGTACTTGGAAAATACTCCTTTTAATTTGGTGCGTGATGAAGAACGCAAAATTCATGCCGAAAATCTCAAATATACACCACCTGTTGCCAACAATACGGTCCTCTGCCATATTGTCGCGCCCTCAATACTGCCAGAAGGCCAGAGAGGTATGCTGAATAGGCTCGATAGCGGAATGAGAAGCCGGAAATATATTGAAAAGATGCTCGAGCTTAAGACTGACGGTTCCGGTGATTTTATAGAGCAGATAAAGGATACAATGCAGAGAACGCAAAAGATATACGAGAAAGCTTACGGTAAAGATTACGTCAATTACACGTTTAAATTTGACATCGCCTGTCCAAACCTGGATCTTGTAAGAAGAGTCCAGGTCGAATTGGGCCTGCCAGCCCTTGCGTTCGCTCCGGAAGAAGGCGGGGGCAACATGGTCCAGGCGGAAAATATCATGCTTGCATTAAGGGCCCTCCGTATATCCATGGAAACAAACGATATTCAAATCCTTATCAATGCCTATGTTTTTATTACCGGGAATAGGGCAGGTTCGGGGATTAAAAATATTGCCAAATTTACCAGGACCAAGTTGTTCGCTATGCCGAAAGTGAATGTCGATGAACTCGGCAGAATCAACGCCTTAATTGAAAAAAATATCAAGACCGCAGCGTAATTACAATATAATCCCACTATCACCCTTTACAAAAATCACCAATCTGCTACAATATCCACATCTATAACTATAGAGATTGCTTCGGCTCGCTGCCTTCGGCAGCGGCCTCGCAATGACGGAGGAGAGGCTTACCATGAAATCCCACACCGAATATCTCTGGATGAATACGAAAGAGCGCTACGCGATCGTAAATATCACACCCCAGGTCGAAGACGCCGTGAAGAAGAGCGGCGTGCAGGAGGGACTCTGCCTGGTCAACTCGATGCACATCACCTCGAGCGTCTTCATCAACGACAACGAGGCGGGCCTGCACCGGGATTTCATCGAGTGGCTCGAGAAGCTGGCGCCGTACGGGAAGAACGCCTACAGGCATAACCTGACCGGCGAAGACAACGGCGACGCGCACCTTAAGCGTACGATCATGGGCCGCGAGGTGGTCTGTGCGGTCACCGGCGGCAAGCTCGATTTCGGGCCGTGGGAGCAGATCTTTTACGGCGAGTTCGACGGCCGGCGGCGCAAGAGGGCGCTCGTAAAGATACTAGGGGAATGATATGGGTTTCGCCATAAAGCTGGTAATAAATATCATCGCGCTCTTCTTCGTCGTCAACATCGTGCCGGGCATAAGCGCTTCGAGCTGGCAGGCGCTCGTCGTCGCCGCCGTCATCATCGGGCTCCTGAACACGTTCCTGCGGCCCGTCCTGATCCTGCTGACCCTGCCGATATCCATACTCTCGATCGGCCTCTTCACCCTCGTCATAAACGGTTTCATGTTCTACCTCGCGTCGATGGTCGTAAAAGGATTTGTCGTGGCGAGCTTCTGGAGCGCTTTCTTCGCGGCGCTTCTCTTCAGCCTAACGAGCTTCATACTGAATACCATATTCAGCACGGGGCTCCGTATCCGGTTCGGCTCATCCGGCCGCAAGGGGCCGGACCGGAAGAAATATGATAATGTGATAGACGTCGAAGGCAAAGTCGTTGACTAACAGGAGGGTCGCTGTGGGAACATTCATCAAACGAATACTGATCGCAGCCGTCGTCATCGTTGCACTCATCTTCATCTACCGCATCGCATTCGTCAGGACCG
This sequence comes from uncultured Planctomycetia bacterium, assembly GCA_964352425.1. Taxonomy (GTDB): domain Bacteria; phylum Omnitrophota; class Gorgyraeia; order 2-01-FULL-45-10; family 2-01-FULL-45-10; genus JAMWCX01. Next base: position 14,700 of record CAYGRZ010000006.1, read on the forward strand.
TCAATTATGAGATAGGCGGCATCAAGATACCGTCGAAATATAACGCGCTCACCGGCACAGTCACGCCGATACTGAACTACAAGGGCAGGGACATCAAAAAGACCGTCGTGGACCGGAAGGCGGGCAATATAGGCCTGTCCGGCGAAGAGGTGACGCTCGCGCAGTTCAGGTGGGCGTTGTTTGAGCAGTGGGTGAAGGCGCAGCCGCAATACAGGGGATGGGAATCGAATCCGGTCATATTCAAAAAGGCAAACGACGGCTTCCGTAAGGTGACGGAAGCTTCCGGCACGCAGGTTAAAATAGTCAAATAGATTTGTATTTACTCTCTGCCTGCTTAGTAGTATAATTTTGCCTGATGATTAAGCAGTCCGCACTACCGATCACGCGGGTCGGTTTCGATAACGAAAAGTACCTGAAAGAGCAGACCGCCGCGATCGTCGATCGTGCCGATAAATTCGACTCAAAGCTCTACCTCGAGTTCGGCGGAAAGCTCTGCTTCGACTACCACGCCGCGCGCGTCCTTCCGGGTTATGACCCCAACGTCAAGATACGCCTCCTGCAGCATCTGAAAGACAAGGTCGAGATCGTGCTGGCCATCTTCGCGGGCGACATCGAGAAGGGGAGGGTCCGCGGCGACTTCGGCATCACCTACGATGCGGCCACGTTCAAACTGATCGATGACCTCAGGAAGTGGGGCCTCGACATATCATCGGTCGTGATAACCAGATTCGCGAACCAGCCGTCGGCGGTCATATTCAAGAACAAGCTCGAGCGCCGCGGCGTCAAGGTCTGCCTGCACTATCCGATAGACGGCTACCCGACGAGTGTGGACCACGTGGTCAGCGACAACGGCTTCGGCAGGAACGGTTATATCGAGACGAAGAAACCGATCGTCGTCGTCACCGCGCCCGGCCCGAACAGCGGCAAGCTCTCGGTCTGCCTTTCGCAGCTCTACCACGAGCATAAGCGCGGCATCAACGCCGGCTACGCGAAGTTTGAGACGTTCCCGATATGGAACCTGCCGCTCAAGCATCCCGTCAATATCGCATACGAGGCAGCGACCGCGGACATCCTCGACTTCAACCTCGTTGACCCGTTCCATCTGGCCAAGTACAACGAGACCTCGATAAATTACAACCGTGACGTCGAGTGCTTCCCGATACTAAAGCTCATCCTCACGCGGATACTCGACTCGAGGGCCGCCGGCCTGCCGGTCTATAATTCTCCGACGGATATGGGCGTCAACCGCGCGGGTTTCGGCATCGTCAATGACGAGGTGGTCTGTGCAGCGTCGAAACAGGAGTTCATCCGCAGGTACTTCCGCTATAACCAGGAATACGTCCTCGGTATCGAGAAGAAAGAGGCTGTCGATCGCGTCGCGATGCTGATGGAGGAAACGGGGGTCAAGGTCACCGACAGGGCAGTCGTCGCCGTCGCCAGGAAAGCGGCTGAAGACGCCGAGCGCAACGGAAAGGGGCATGCCGGGATCTTCTGCGGCGCGGCGCTGCAGCTGAAGGATGGCCTGACCATAACGGGGAAGAACTCGACATTGATGCACGCCGCTTCGAGCCTCATCCTGAACGCCCTCAAGACGCTGGCAAAATTACCCGACGAAATATTGCTGATATCTCCTCAGATCATCAACCAGATCAACACCCTGAAAGAGGACGTGCTCAAAGGCGAACCCGAAAGCCTCGACCTCGAAGAGGCGCTCATAGCGCTGTCCATAAGCGCCACCACGAACCATACGGCCGAGCTGGCTATGAAAAAGCTGATCGAACTGCGCGGCTGCGAGATGCACATGACCCACATACCGACGCCGGGGGATGAGGTAGGCCTGAAAATGATAGGCGTAAACCTCACCACCGATGGAAAATTCTCCTCCCACAATCTCTTCATAACCTGATTAACGGATCAAATCTATCCATAAAATCCCATAAATGTGCTTCTGTTAGGTAATAAAAAAGCTACATATGTTTCTATTGACTTAACATGATGGTATGGTATAATTGTACACATATATGTTAAGTAATAGTAAATTTAGGCAGCGGATATTCAAGGTTATTTGTTTAGTATTAGCCTGCGTCCTGATATTAAATGATTTAAGTTTTGCCGCGTCTCAAAACGATCAGCATCTCGCCGCTGCCAGCCGCTTCAATTCCATACTCGGTCAAAAGAGGAATAAGCCTTTCGTTGAAGCCGCAACATTTATGGTCATCTCCTCAATCATCGGCAAATACCTGCGCGACGGTATATCCCAGTACACGTTGATCCCCTGCATCAAACATCGGATATCCAAGACCGAGCTTGCATGGGCCAGGGAGAAAGACCCTCTTCTCGCAGGATGCGCTATAGACGAGCTGTCATTCCGCGCGGACGAAAAGGCGTTTTATCTGCCGCTCTATCGCAGGGACGCGCAGGGAAAGAGAGTAAAGGCGTACGTATATACATTTTTAATCGAGGGCGGGAGCACCGATACAGGTTGGACCATTCCGCTGGGGAATGGGACGAATGTCTATGTGAAGGTCGACGTAGTGCCGGGATATGAGCCGCCGGTCAGCCGAAAGCAGGCAGTCGAAAAGCCACAGGCAGCCGGCAGCAATGTTGTGGCCGCCGACAGGCCCTCCGAGCCTGTAACCATCAGCGCAGCCGGGTTGCAGAACGAGATAGCCGGTATTATCGCATCAGACGGCTATCCGGCTGACAAAGTGAATCTGCGAGACTTGTTCGCATATGTAAAAGCGCACAATCCCGGAATGGTGCAGCTCGGTACGACAGAGGATGAGAAGCTCGCCATCTTCTGCCTGGCGATCTGGGGGGGCGGACAGGACACCATACGTTTTTCATTTAAGGAGACGGTGCAGCCATCAGAGATGCAGGATCTCAAACAGGGCCTGATCGCCGATCTCACCAACGATGCGAAAAAAACCCTGGATAAACTTGAACACGTCGTGCTCCGGTCGGACAGGCGTTGCGCGTTCGCCGTTGCCCAATACTACGGAGCCGGCAACACGAATATCGCCTCTCTTATGACGTGGTCGCCTCAGAAGGCCAGAGTGGCCCGGGAGTTCTTCGGGCTCTGCGTCGAACCGGAAAAACGGAGATTCGTCGGGCAATGGGAGAGGGATTACGCAAGGCATCTCTCGGGGATGTCCTCCAGAGAGCTTCAGCGCGAATGGGAGAGGGTCGGCACCATTGCCGGATATATAAATGACCCGCTCTATCTTCTTTCGGTCAACGATTGCCTGAGCGATACGTTTCAGTTCCTCCATCCGTCTTCTTTCTATGTCTTCGACACGGCATCGGACCGCGCGGCGGTCAAACATATCGTATCTTACATCGCAAAGACGGGTATCCTGCTCGAATGGGCGTCCCGCCATTGGGGTCCAAAAGAGGCGGCCGGCTTTTCATCGCTTCCCCGCACGATAACGCCGAGCCTGAGCTATATCAAAGAAACCATCTTCCCGCGACACCTTGAAGACGGAAGCGAGGTGCCGTTCGAGAACAGGGTGGCATGCAAAGTCCTCAGCGCTCTGACCGACGCGGATGCGGAGACGATATTGGGCTCAAAGCCGGAAGATAAAGGCCCGAACGTAGCTGAAAAAGAATTCAACCGCCAGCAGGCGCGCATCTTCAGGGACGGCGGCGACGGGCCGGAGGTAGCCCGTGAAATGTTCGCTCCGGAAAGCGGTCCGCTCCGAAGCGCCGAAGAAGTATCGCCGGAATTTATCAAAAAAGATAAGCGCGGCAGGATCAGGGCGGTAAAAGACAGGTTCGGGACCGTCTGGGAAGAATACCATTACAGAACCTTCCGGAACGTAGTGAAGCTGCGAAATTTAAAGACAGGGAAGATGGATATAAAGGTCAGGTACCCATCCGGAGAAAACGCTATCGAGGCATGCAAGGTAATGGTGAAGGGCAAATCAGCCGGTTCCGTCGATTATTACACGGACGCCAATACCATAACAACGATCCGTATAAACGACAGGGACAAGGGTGTGGGAGAAACGGTAGTGAACTGGTTCTTCAAGGCGGCCGAGAGGCGCGGCGCCTCACGCGCGGGGATATCCGGCGTCGCCAATCCTGCGCTCGACCATATAGGCAGAAAGCTCATAAAAGAACCCGCCAATATGAAGCCTGAAGAGATGGATCCGGCCGCCGTCGAATATGCGGTGATGGGAGCCGACTTTGATCCGTTCAGAAGTTCCGGAAGCGAACTCGGAACGGTAAAGGTCTCGGACGGCAAGATCGTATCATTCGACCTGCCGGCTCACCTCGTTCCGGCCCTTGACAGAGGAAGGGTTGTCGTACGCGACCGGACCTCCGGCAAAGAGGCGGATGTCGTAATACTTTACAATAAACAGAAGAGAGAGAATATCCACGGCGCACCGAATCCGATATTCCCGGTTCTCCACCCGGACGGAGCGATAGAGCACCGGCAGGAAGGCGGAAAGGCCGATGAAATATCCGGTTCGCCAACGGTGGATGCATCCTCTCCCATTACATCCGCCACTCAAGAAGCTAACAAGGCCGAAGAGTATTTTAGCGCGAATGGCCTCACAGGATACCCTGCATTGAAAAAAGCATTTACCTCCGAAGTATTGGCTGCGCTCATCGACGACCCCGCGCTGCGGCCCGTGTTCCTGCAGGTGCTGCCACAAGAGAATATGGGGCCGCTCGAAATAGATGAGACAATCACAATTGCCGGCAAAGATGTGCGGGATATCCTTGAAGAGCATAGCGTATTCCTGGTCGGCGGCGCCGATACGGCAGAGCGGTTATTGAGAGAGGGCCATAGAATAGTAGTAGGCGTTACCGACAAGCCAAGCAGCAAAACGCTTATACCGGTGAATAAGGTAGCCAACGGCAGGCAGGCGTATTTCCCGCTTCCGGACGGCACCTGGCTTGGGATAAAAGGTGCGGGTCAATTTAACAGTGAAACAGAGCCGCCATTCTATTTCAGGAATCAGGCCGGATACCCCGAAAGGTGGGAGGCTCTCGCCTGGAAACAGGAGGCTGAGTCAGCCCAAGAGGCAGCCCGCAAGCTGAAAGGATACAATGCCCGGTTCGCCCAGTATCTCGGTTACAGGCGTATTTATGCCGCCCCGGACGGCAAAGGCGGTTTTAACAGCACGAACGAGCTTGCATTAGATTCGGGTTACCGAAAATTTTCCGAACCGGTGCTCATATTCAAGCGGGTAGCATCTCCCCATCGTATTATGAAGATAGCGCAATTACTCGAGGCGGACCCGGGGCTGAAGCGGCTTACGGGAAATATCTCACGCTCCCTTGCCGGCTATGGCCATCTGCCCGAGGGAACAGTCTTGTCCCCCGACGAGATGATTGTGATGGCCATGCGGGAATTCGGCCGCGAAGAAGCTATCAAGCAAAACCTCAGGATGCGCAAATACACGTTACACTCGCAGGACCTTACGTTTGCCGGTGAAGAAGCGGACAATGAGGAATTCTGCAACCTTTCCAGCTATCACGCCTATTTAATGAGTAGAGGCCTCGTATCCCATAACCTTGATCCGCTCACCATAGGTAACGAATTATACTTACCTATAGAAGTACATGGCCTGCAGGAAAAGCTTGTTACACTTATTGAGATGGTGACGGCGGCGCGTTGCTCAGGCTCTCATGATAATGAAAAGGACCTTTTCCCCGAGCCTCTTGAGGCGCTGAAAGCCATGTTCCAGGGATACTTCAGAGGTCTGGACGACACGTTTCTGGATTCCTGGACAGTCGAGAATCACAGCGTAGATAGCGAGTATTGGCCTGTGAAGGTCGTGACCGCCGACAAGAGGATCGACATCCTTCATCCTAAATACAACGGCATTTCTGCCGCGACAGATCTCAAGCCGTTCGACCAGGCAGCTGCCGACGAGATAGAAGGCATGATACAGGCATGGGCAGATGAGGAAGCTGCGAGAAGAAACGCGGGAGCATCGGCATCGGTGGATGGCGGCATGGCCGCGCCGCAAAAAGTCGTGACAGAGAGCGTCTTCGGGCTGGGGGATTTTGATCCGGAGCATCCGCTGGTGAAGGCGGGACGCATCGCCGGAACGAATGATTACAGGAATATCGGCGGGGTCGATCTCGTCGAATATGCGAAGAAAATGCGACTGGAGAAGGGTATAAAGAGGATCTATTTCGATCTCGACCTTACCGTATTCCGATCGAAGGGGTATCTGTCCTCAAGTAAATGGTTCGAGGACGTGTCGCGGGAATACGGCGCGGAACAGGCATTCAAGTGGTGGGGTACTATGGGCCATGAATCGCGGCAGATCAAGAACGGGTTCTTCTACCGCATTATGGACCCGGCGATACCCGATATGATCCGAGAGCTTCAGAAGGCCGGTTTTGAAGTCGTCGGCCTGACGGCTCGCAATTTCGATAAGGACGAGTTCCGTACGAAGGATATCCTGAACAAACTCGACGTCTGGCTGAACGATGTCATCTATGCGTCCGGCGCGCCGAAGAAGGGCGAGGTCCTGGATTCCTACGAAACGAAAAAGGATGGAGAACCGGGAAAAGTTGCGTCGCTCTTTGTAGAGGATTCGTTCAAAAATCTCGAGATGGTGCTCGCGGACAGGGATCACATGTACGGCATCCACTATAAAGGGCTCGCGGCAAACGATGAAGACGGGTGGGACTATACGACATATATGGCAAAGGCTGAAGAGGCTCAGGCGAAGGGGAATACGGGCCATGCGTTTGAATATTATTTCAATGCCGTAGTAAAGATCCTGGAGTTAAAGGGGATCTCGCGCGAAACCGCGTATAAGGAACTCGATAAGATCTATCAGAAACTGCGCCTGATGAAAGACGCCAAGCCGGCAGGCTATGACCGCCTCTTTCAGATCGCCGAGATCGCACGTGACGGCAGGTCGTACCTGTTTCACGACGCCCAGGCCAGGGTTTTGCGTCCTTCTGTATCGGGCGGGGCAGCGCGTACCAGGCCTATAGCCGTGACTGCGGAGGTCGAATCAGGATCGCGCACGGTCAAGCTGCGCATCAAGTATACGCCGGTCCTCAAGCCGGACTCAAAGCTATGGCATAGATGGACGACAAAGACGCCAGGCCCCGTCACATATACGCAGGAGGTCGGATTACTGCCGACATTCACGGGAGTTTCAGGAAATAGTAATGCGCTGGCGATGGAATTTTTCCGGCAACTCATCATAACCGGTATCTTGTGGAAACGCTCGATACGGGAAGACCTGTTCTTCGCGATAGACGGCAATTACGTCAGGGCCTATACGGGTAAGGCGGCAGCGCACAACATACCGCTCAGCCTTAAGGCCCAGAAGATCGTCGATAAGCTCGTCCGGAAGACGCCCGAGAGGAATGCCGAGACATACGTTTCCGCGGACGTGACCGGGACCGGAAGGAAGCTCGTCATCCGCGGAGCCATCGAGGAGAAAGAGGCCGGCAGCCTGGCCAGGGATCTGATGCGGTACCGCCACGCGGAGCTGGAGAAGCTCGGCAATATCGAGGTGATATTCGCCCGCGGTGATATTTCCGTCGAAAGCGATGTCAAGGACGAGAGGGCCGCTGCAGATGTCCTGGATTTCATAGAAGGATTCTATGAAATCATCGCCATCTCCGACATCCATGCGGCGGCAAAAGGCCCGGAAGATAATTTCGGCTCCGGGAAGGAAGAGGAGTTGATACGGCTCATAGACCGCGCGGCCGCACGACGCTCTCTCATCGTCATAAACGGCGACTTCCTCGAGCTCTGGCAGGAAAAGTACGGCAATATCCGTCGCAAGTACCAGCGCCTTTTTGAGGCGCTACGGAATGCACGGCGCGTCATATATGTAGCCGGTAACCATGATGCCGCGGTCCTCAAGAGCGCTCATGACGCTGAGCGCGGCAATGCCATGCGGCTTGCGGAAGAACACAGGATAAACGACGACGATCTCAACGGGGAGCTCAAGGAGCTTCTCAGTCGCCCCGAGGTCAAAGCGGCCTCAGACGACCTTATCAGCCAGAGATTCGGCTTTGCGCTCAGCGAAGATTTCTCCGAAAACGGTATCGTGGTCTCCGGTAAAACATATTATATCGACAGGAAGATACTGGGCCTGAAAAAGGAGCTTGGGGAAGACCTGGCCGCTTTCATACTGAATAAATCGTTCATGGACATCCAGCAGAACCTCAGCGCCATGATCCCGGTGGACCTGGGACAGAAGGATGATAATAACCTCATGAGCGTTGAGATCGTCCCGTACTATCACGACCGTTTCCGGGGGCTCTTCTTTGAGCACGGACACATCCCCGATCCGTTCAATTACCAGAGTATAGTCGGACGATGCATCGCATGGGCTGTGGGAAAATTTGAAAAGATGGGGTGGAATAATGCTGGGGGCAAGCTCTCAATTGCGCTCGACAAGGTATCCGCCGTCTTCTCGCTGATCTTCCCCGGCATAGCCACAGGGCCGGTAAAAGCGTATGCCGAGCGCGTCCTGGCGCTGGGAGCGATATTGCGGACGATAGCTCAAGACCCCGACGGGCGATTGACGATATTCTTCGGCCACACGCACCACGCGGTCGATATCGGTAAAGGGCCTCTTAATACGTTCTCGCTCGCGTTCAATAATGCGCAGTACGCGAATACGGGCACCTGGTCGTCGGCGGAGGAAGTACGCAAGCGCCAGACGGTTGCCGAGCGCTGGAAGAAGTCTATCGCGCGGCCCGCAATGACTGCGCAGGCCGAGCGCCCGCCCGTCTCTGATGCCGACTTCAGCCGGAACAAGAACTGGTACGACATCGACGCGCACGGCACGATAACGCTGCGGAACGGGTTCCGGGCCATTGAAGAGCATGATTCGGGCCTTGCCGATAAATTGGAGGTGATCGCGGCGCCGCCTGCGCAGGACGAAAAGAGCGGCGTTACGCGACGGGACTTCCTGAAGGGAACCCTACTGGCGGCGACAGCGCTTGCGATAGGCCTCCCGTCACGAAAGGCGCTGGCGGACGTGCAGGGCGTCCCAAATTCGCCGAGCATCGTGACGGCCCAGGCGGGTGACAGGCGCCTCTTCATGCGCGACCGGCTGCCGGACGGAAGCCTGACAGACACGTACGGCTTCGTGGCGCGCGGGGTGAACTGGTCGCCGGCATCGATAGGCATCGATCCTGACTCGAACCCGACAGGATACAGGCAGGAATTCTACAATTGGTATTTGACCGACATCCCAAAGATGGCTGAGATGGGCGTCAATGTCGTGCGCGTCTATCACGACTTCGGCACCGGTTCCGAAGCGATCGCCATCCTCGATGAATTATATAAACACGGTATAAAGGTCATCATGCCGGTCGACTCGCCATATCACGGCAATGTCGCCAACCTAAGCAATGTGAGCGCGGTAGTCAACGCCTATAAAAATCATCCCGCGATCCTCATGTGGGCTGTCGGCAACGAATGGGACCTGAATTATTATTACGGCACATATACCACGCTGACGGATGCCGCCGCCTTCACCGAAAGCGCTGCCCAGCTCATAAAGTCGCTCGACGCGAACCATCCGGTTGCAACGCTCATCGGCGACCCTCACATCCCTAAATACAGCGATACTGCGCCGTACCATCCCTTGAGCCAGGAGGCTTTCCCGTTCCTTGTCGGGCCGTATACGAAAGATATCGTCAATACCATGGCGCCGAGCATCGACGTCTGGGGCCTCAATATCTACCGCAATTCGAGTTTCACGGACGTCTTCCAGCAGTGGAAGTCGATATCGAACAAGCCGATGTTCATAGGCGAGTTCGGATGCGATGCGTATGACCACCGAGTCACGTCAGAAAATCAGGCCATGCAGGACGCGATGGACAAAGGGCTTTGGGACGAGGCCTTCTTCGACCTTTCGGCCCTGCGCACCGAAGGCGCCGCTATAGGGGCGCTGAGGTTCACCTGGAACGACGAGTGGTGGAAGAACGGCACGCCGTCCGCACACTCGATCACTGCAGAGACCAACAGCGGCCAGCCCGACGGATACAATGACGAGGAGTGGTTCGGCGTCGTCGATATAAACCGCAACCCGAGGAGCGTCTTCACCTCGATGCAGGACCGCTACCTGATGAAGGCATCGTCGAACGTCGAGACGGATGGCCAACCGCTATTGACGGCAGCGTCGCAGCAGGGCGGCTCATGGGTCAAATTCAACATCGGCGCCAAAACGGTTTTTTCGCGCGACGGCGGAAGCGGCCAGGGTGCACGCGGTGTCAACGTGGCCGTCCTAGACGACTCGACCGGCATCAGGATGAGGGAAGTGCGCTCATTCGATACGTGGAATCCCTACGGCGGCCCCCACACGCATTTCCAGGCCCTGATCGATTACCTGAACAGCCTCCCGAACGGCGCCGTCATATCGATCGCGATAGGCGACGAGGGCGGATTCGTGAATGCGAGCAATCAGCCGTGGAACGAACCGGTCGTTGAGAGCGCATACCAGGCACTCGAAGCGCTCGGCAGCACCATGATACGCAGCGTCGGATACGGCGGCGGATGGGCGATGATCGCGATAAAGGGCCAGGGAAAGCTCGCAGAAAATTATTCCGCTTCTCATGTGCCGGTCAGCGTCCAGGCGCAACCATCACTTACACTCGCTCCTGACCAGGGCAAACGCGACCTGCCGTATCCGCCGGCGAGGATATTGCAAACGCCGTCTCCCCGGAACGGATATGAACTCAGATTTGAAAGCCGCGACTGGTTTGTATATGAAGTCCAATACACCAGCGACCTGAAAGGAACGTGGCAGACAGCCCAGACCGGCATAGTCGCCTCCGGCACTGTAACGAGCTGGAATGACCCCGGCCCGACCTATCCCGACACACGCTTCTACAAAGTAATGACTGTAGGCAGTTCGTTTGATCTTCTCGCCGCAAGGTCCGGCGGCCAGCGCGAAAAATATCTTGCGAAAAGAGGAGCTCCAGGAACGCTTGCTCTCGGGGCAGCGGCGATATCAGCGATATCCGGCGCATCTTCAGAAAATGATGATGCGCGCTTGAATGGACGCGGCGACACCGGCCAGGCCGAGGTCTGTCGAAAAATAGCGCACGATGCGAGAGGATTTATCGAGAAGAATAAGCAGGCGTTCTGGGACAGGGGATTGAGAATAACCTCATGCGAAAGACATGCCTACGAAGTAAAAAGGCGCCTGGCCGAGAAAGGCATCGGCGCGACGGTGATGCATGGGGTGCGGGGCGACGAGCATCACGTGTGGGTCCTGACCGATGACGGCTATATTATAGATGCGTATCCCAGAGATAACGGCGCGCCAAGGGTATTCAAGGCGGGGTCTATCGACACCGACGAATATAAAGGGAAGGACATCATTAGCGTCGAGTGGGCCCCTCGGGAGATCGACAGGTGGAACGCAGCCGCGGAACGCCTGGCATCTGCTTCAGCAGGCAGGACGGCTCCGAAAGATGAACTCACATTATTTATGTCCGTTATAGAACTATATGCCCCGGCCGGCCAGCCGCCGGCAGGTTCCGCGGAAGAAGGGCTGCTCAGGCTCGATCTCGACCAGATGAGGGGGCTGCTCAAGCGGCCGAAGCTTACGTGGGAAGGCCTGAGATCGCTGAAGAGCCGGGCTAACCGGATGTGGCGCGACCTCGGTTCGCAGCTGCGGCTTTCTACCGATAATATTTTGCATACCGCATCCATAGTTTTCAATGACGATATAAACGCCGGATTCAGGGAATTCGCCGCCGTCTGCAGGGCAGGTATCGCTTCCTGCAGAAAAGATATAGAAAATGGCAGGTTCGACAGGCCCAGGATAGTTGCTATGCTCGAAGATATACGAAAAGCGCATACAAGACTTTATCTCAACCATCGCAATCAGGGCCCTGCCAACGAACCTTCTCTCGATGCCATTACAGGATTATTCTCTATTTCATCTTTTCCGGGACTCGACAAAGCTGATAAGGTTATAGCGCTAAGCGCCATAACCGAATCGGAAAAGTCGCTCGCAGAACTTGAGCGCCTTGCCGACGCGGGCATGTTCGCGGATTCATGGGATGCGCGTGTAACAAGCGGGGTTTACGACTCTTCGCGCGTACTCGGCGCACAACCTGGCGCGGCGTCCTCAAAATCGACGCGGCGAGCCTACGAGTACCCGCGCTCGGGCGAGGGCGACGGCCCGGGGATGTTGGACGACATGGCCGAGGCTTCCGTTGAGACGGGCATGTCGTTCGATGGGCGGAAGAGGGCGGTAACAAAATATATTATGGAGAACGATGAGTCGATGTCGGCGCCTACCGCCGGCCTTAAAGGCGTACTCAAGAAGTACAGCATAAAGATCGTCCCGGCCAAACGGGGTAAGGGCGGATTGCGCGAACTTGCTGATGCTCTTGCGAAAGACGGGACGCGCCCTCAAAAGAAATTCGTGCCGGAAAAGACGGTTGCGCAGGTCAAAGCCGATGCTGCAAAGGTCATTGGCATGGCGCGGGAAGAGATCAACAGATTAAGGACAGAGGCCGGGCTCGCCATGAGCCGGGAACGATTCGCGGATGCGGCAGCCCTGAATGAAAAGATCGTAGCAGTGACAAAAGAGGCTATTGACCACGCGGATGAACCATCGCTCAAGGACAGGCTGCAGAAGATGGCAGATTTCCATATCGAAAAAGCTGAAAATGCCAGGCAACTGCAGGTTGCCAAGGATAAGAGGTTGCAGGACAAGCTGAGGAGCGAACAGAAAGAGGCGTATCAGGAAGCCGAGAGACAAAAGGCGCTTAAGGATGAGGCGGAGAGGGGCCGGCAGGCGAAAGAATGGCAGGAATCACGCCCCGCTCAGGAGCGGCTGCTCGTAACCAGGAAAACCGAGGTGATCGCGCTTTTCGAAGAAGCCGAATCGCGGTTAAATAGCCTGGACTTCGAAGATTTCCCGGGAATAAATAATATACGCGATATACGCGAAGCCGCTTCCGCGATAAAGGCGTTTAAAGAGTTCGGCGAGAAATTTGGGGACGACGCAGTGCTGACGGCCGGCTTCGAAGAGCTCGAGTCAGTAATACGATCAATAGAGGAGTTATACGCAGAATGGCGTCGGGAGCAGGATGAGCTTATTACCGTCGTGACGATGGACCCGAACGAGCTTCTCGCGAGGATCGGGTCCGCCAGAGCGAAACTGGCGAAGGGCGAGGCGCTCAAGCCTGAAGAGAGGCTCAAGAGCCTCGAGGACTCTTTCCAGGCAGTAAAGGCATCTCTGATGGGATCGCTGGAAAAGAGGGAGACATTCACTGATGAGGACGCGAAGGCGATCGACCTGCTTAAACAGATCCAGAAAGAGCTCGCCGCCGTTTCGGCAGCGGGGAACAGGCGCTTCGGCGGACCGAGCGGCGGGGAGGACTTGAGCTGGCTGTATCCAAAGGCCGCGCCATTCATCACGCCGGACATGGCCGCGGCAGACCTCCTGCAGGCCCTGCCGGCCGATATCCTGGCGCTCATGCCGGATAATAAGAAGGCGGCGTGGGCGGATCAGATCATCGGGATGCGCGCGCGGAGAGCTTCCGAAGCTCTCCGGGAAAGGAACGCCGCGCAGACTACTGCCCCGCGGCCGGCAAAAGCGAGAAAGATTACCGCGAGGGAAAATAAGCGCAGTGAAGCGCGGCATATAACAAAACATTTTGTAAAAGGGCAAAAACTTTACAGGCAGGGACGGACCGCCGAGGCGATCGACGAGTTTGAGACAGTATTCTCGCTCGCTCCGCAAAATATATGGACTCTCCTCTACCTGGTCCCCGCACTGATCGATGCCGATCGGTTCGATGACGCGCTCATGTATGCCGAAGCGGGCCTGCATATCCCGGACAGGAGCACACACGGCGCCGGTATGAATAAACCTGAATTTAAGGCGGGCCTCCTCTGCTTTGAGACGCATTGCTACATTCATAAAGGCGAGTTCAGCAAGGCGATCGAGGCCTGCCGCATGGCATGGAAATTCGACCCGCAGAATGTTGACGTAAGGCGCCACCTTGCGGAGGTGTACCTTGATCAATCCGATACCTTGCGCAATGCCGAACAAGCCGAGGAGAGGCTCACTATGGCGGTAGAGCAGGCCAAGGCAGGGCAGGCGGAGGCGGCGAAGCTTGGGAACGCGGAAAAACGTGCGGATCTTATCGCAAAATTTAAGACTATCGAAAGAGTGGCGTCGTCCAAGCTCAACAAATTGAAATATAGGTCCGCTTCGGAAGATGCCGCATCTCAAGAGCAGAGACGCGGCTTTGGGAGAAACGAACCCAGGGAGAAGGATGAGCTCGCGTTATTTATATCCGCCATAGAACTATACGCCCCGGCCGGACAGCCGCCGGAAGGTTCCGCGGAAGAAGGGCTGCTCAGGCTCGATCTCGACCAGATGAGGGGGCTGCTCAAGCGGCCGAAGCTTACGTGGGAAGGCCTGAGATCGCTGAAGAGCCGGGCTAACCGGATGTGGCGCGACCTCGGTTCGCAGCTGCGGCTTTCTACCGATAATATTTTGCATACCGCATCCATAGTTTTCAATGACGATATAAACGCCGGATTCAGGGAATTCGCCGCCGTCTGCAGGGCAGGTATCGCTTCCTGCAGAAAAGATATAGAAAATGGCAGGTTCGACAGGCCCAGGATAGTTGCTATGCTCGAAGATATACGAAAAGCGCATACAAGACTTTATCTCAACCATCGCAATCAGGGCCCTGCCAACGAACCTTCTCTCGATGCCATTACAGGATTATTCTCTATTTCATCTTTTCCGGGACTCGACAAAGCTGATAAGGTTATAGCGCTAAGCGCCATAACCGAATCGGAAAAGTCGCTCGCAGAACTTGAGCGCCTTGCCGACGCGGGCATGTTCGCGGATTCATGGGATGCGCGTGTAACAAGCGGGGTTTACGACTCTTCGCGCGTACTCGGCGCAGTCAAAGGCCATGGCGCCGAATCGGAAGCATCGCCGGCACCGAAAATGGCAGGCGTCAATCTTAAAAGTTTCAACCCGGAGGTTTCTTCGCCCGATACGCCGATGTGGCCCGGCCCGGACGATCTGATAGATCTGCATACCCGAAAAACCGCGAAAGCCGATGCCGCGCGCATCCAGGCCATCAAGTTCACCGATGCGGTCAAGATCATGCAAGGGGCGAAGCAGAAAGAGCCGGTCATACTCGCGCTCGGTACCGGCTGGATAAAAGGGCTTTCGTCGGATGACAGTCAACTGCGCGGGGCCTTGAACGTGCACATATCCCAGATACGCAACTACTGCAATGACCACGGCATCATCTTCATCGATAGGGATGATAGCGCCCTCCTCGCCGAGATCGAAAAGGCGCGGGCTGCTCACCCCAACGCGCGTGTGGTCGTGCTTGCAAAAGAGGAGACCGTCACCTCGAAAGAGTTCGCGCCCTTGCGCGATAATGAGAAAGCCTTCTTGGCGGGCGTCAATGCAAGCGGCCTGGACGAGACCTGCTACATGCGCATCACCGAAATGCTGATGATGGCCCTGCGGCTCGGCCTCAGAGACCTGTTCGTCAACTCAGCTCCGCTCGATTGCCCCGCGGTGAAGGCCGAGGCGATTCAGGCCTTCAGAAATGTGTACAGATTCCTGCCTGCGGCCGAGAAGATACCGGTCGATACGAAATTCAAAAAGCTCTACCCTGTCGAACAGTTCGCGTAATATGAGTGGGTGCACTATGATGAATCTGACACATATATCCCGGTTACGGCCCATGAAGATCATATGCGCTATCATCATCTGCGCTATGATCCTTCCCGACGCTGCATGGTCGGGCGATGGCCATGGTGCACGCGGTTCCGGTCTTGCCGCATACTCAGGCTTTCAGAAAGACCCGGTAAATCCGGAAGCGGCAAAATACAGGAAGCTGCTCTATTCAGCCGGCGGCCTCATAAATTCCGTCTGCTGCATAGGAGACTATTTTTTCCGGGGGATAGAGGACGGCGCTGAGCCTGCGCGGCTGCTGCGCTACCTCGAGCCCGCGCTGACCGATCTGGGCGGCTCGCTGGAAGCCATCGACGTGCCGAACGCGAGATTTGAAAACGGGGCGGTGATAGTGCCGTATGAAAACAGCGGCGAGCTCTATGATATCCATATATCATCAAGGAAAGATCCCGCAGCAGCCGGCCCCGAATGGACTGTCCTTTCGGATACCGGCAGACTGGGCAAATATGCTGTCAAGGTCATCCATAAAGGAAAGAAGGAAGCCGCGGCGTTCGTCCCGGCCGATATAGAGCCAAAGGATCCCGGCGCAGACCTCGAAGAAGGCCCGAACGCCGCTCTCATCCCGCAGATCGCGGGCATTCCGCATGACGCTGCCACAACAGTGGATCCGGCCCGCGCCAACGCCGATACGAACGTCCTTGTTATAGGCGCCGGGAAGATCGGAAGAGGCGTCGTGGGGCAGCTCTTGTCCGATTCCGGTTACAGGATCACCTTCGTGGATAAAGACGCCGACATTGTTAACGCGTTGCAGAGAAGCAATGCTTACACCATAAACATTTACTCACCTGACGGCAGGATCAATCAAAAAAGGATAAGCGGGATCGAGGCATTGCACAGGGCACGCGAGGGCGAAATAACGGACGCGATGCTGCGGGCGGACACGGTATTCATGTCTGTCTTCGAGGCGGATTTTGATAATGTCGCATCGCTTATAGCACGAGGTATCGAAAAAAGGATCGCCGGTAATATCAAACGGCCAGTCAATGTCGTGGTCGTTTCCAATAAATTTTCCACTGAGTACATCGTCAGGGAGGCGATACTGCGGAATCTTCCGCCGCTCATCCGAAGAGAGGCGGACGGCCTGCTGGGAGTCATAGATACGGTGACGTTCAATATAGTCCCGAACGTCCCCGAAGCGGCCCGGAAAATTGACCCCGCATTGATACAGATCGGCAGCGACGCGGGCCTTTTGGCCGATACGACAAAGTTCAAAGGGCCGCCGATACACGTGGCCGGCATCGAGATGACAGACAACCTTGAGCAGGCGAAGCTGAGGAAGCTTTACACCTACAATGGCGCCCATGCCATCTGCGCATACACGGGGTACCTGAAGGGATATGTATATATACAGGATGCTATCAAAGACCCTCTTATCTTAGATCTGGTAAAGGGATCCCTCGAAGAGATGCGCGGGCTGTTAGGGGCGTGGGACGATTACGATGAGTATATCAAAAAAGTCATTAAAGATTTTTCTGATGAGCACATCCGGGATGACGTCTCAAGGGTCGGCCAGGACCCGGCCAGAAAGCTCTCGACGTTTGACCGCCTCGTGGGCCCCGCGAGGCTCGCCATGGCCAATAAAAGGATCCCGAGCGCATACGCGACCGGCATCGCCGCAGCGCTGCTCTACGATAATCCCGATGACACGCAGGCGCACTATATCCAAAACCGGATGGCCGCCGGGGATCCTGTAGATGCTGTCATATGCGGCATATGCGGCCTGCATCCGGAAAGCGACGCGCAGCTCATATCGTTGATCAGAGAGAAGATCGACGTCCTACGGAAAGAAAAAGCAAAAAAGCAGCTCAGGGACATCGCCGCCTCAGGAAGGCCCGATAAGACGGTAAAGGTGACGGGGAGGATACCGCACGATGTGAAGCTCGTGATGTGGGATTTCGATAACGTCATAGCGGACACCCCTAAATATTACGCGCACGCCACGGCGACAGTCTACTGGAGGATACGGAAAGGGGCGAAGAGAGGGGCCGGCGCGCCTGCTGACGACCCGATCTTCCAGGAAGGAAAGAAGCTGTATTACGGGTTCCTGCCGGGAAGGGCGACCTATCTGACGATAATGGAGGCAATAAAAAAAGCGAAAGAGGACGGCAGGCCGGATACAGAGCTTGAAAGCGCGGACGAATATTACCACGAGTTCGAATCTGAAAGAGAGAGGATATTCACTGACCTTACGCCCTCCGAATTCTTCAACCCCGGTATGAGGGAGCTTATATACACGGTGCGGGCTCTCAACCCCCGGGTTGAATTCTGCGTGAACACCGCCCTCGACCAGAATTTTTTCCAACGGCAATTTATGAAACGCGGATTCAGGGGATATTTCAGCGCCGCGCGGGCCCTGACCGGGGAAGAGAGGGCCGGGGATACGATAAATACCAATAAGGTGAAAAACGGCATGGCCCTGATCAGGGAACGCGGCCTCGACCCGTCTCAGGTGGTATTCATAGATGATTCATACAAGATCATGAAGATGGTCAAGGAACAGGTTCCCGGCGCTTTCACTATAGGAGTGTCGACCGATACGGCATCAGGCGAGAAGCTTATCGATGCGGGGGCCGATATCGTCATGACAAGCATGAGGCCGACCCCCGACAAACTGATGATGTTCGGAATCAGGCAGGAGAGCACGGGTGATATAAAAAGCGCGGCCAAGGATGTCTATGTGATAAAGTCCGGAGGAGCCAACCGTCAAACGAAAATAGACCCTCTCTGGGAGGCGCGGTTCAGGAAAAATATCCCCTTCATCATCAAGACGCCCGAAGCAAGGCAAAAACTCGAAAAGCTCTTTGAGGCGCTGGTGCAGAAGGGGGACATCAGGCCGAATGTCGTCATCAATATTAAGAACTACAGCCCGAACGCCGTCTCCGTGTACATGGATGCCCTGAGAGAGATATCCTCCCATTACAACGGAAACGTCACATTTGTCCTCGTGGTCGAGGAAGATATATATCACTTCAGTAATGACATGCCGAGCTCGTTCACCGCGCTTGCGAAAGCGAAGGAGGTGCTGGGGGACGATTTTTACAGGAATCCGACCGTCATGATAGCGGACGGAGGCAGGAAACTCAGGAACATGCCGCTGACGCTCGCATACCTGTACGAAGGGCTGATGCCGTATTCGCGCGACAGGTCCAGGCTCCATGAAATATTCGTGCGCTCCGGCGGCCTCATGCTGCAGATGCCGGATTTCGGAAGAAACGACTGCATCATCGTGGCCAGCGACAGCGTTTTCAATACAGAGAAGATATCAACGCTGCGCGCAGACTGGCCCCTTGCAGCCATCCCCCCGGTAAAGACGATGAGCGTCCCGGGCGTTCCCATACTTGGGGAGGAGATGAAAGGCAAGATCGTCTGCGGCGTAGACGGCGACAGGAAAGCGCTTTTCGTGCTGGCCAAGCCGACGCAGCGGGCCTCGTTCGACTATATGTCCAGGTACCCGCCTGCCAGCCTGTACGGCCTGCATTTCCTTACCATCTGGAATAAGGGGTTCCTTAACAGGTTCCTGCTGGAAATGAAAACATCGACGATGGAGGACGGCAGGCCGTTCCTCGAGATCCCCAGCGACATGTTCATGTCCCTGTTCCAGAGCACCTGCATGACCGCAGACGAATGGCTATCCTACAGGCCGCAGGACCAAACCGGCGGGGTTTCCGAGCCGGACTGGCTTACGATGAGGGAGATCGCGCTCAAATTCTTCGGCCCGAAGATCGCCAATGTCACGCTCCTACAGATGGCAGCGAACGCGGCCTTTACCGACGAAGGCATCCTCAGGAGGGCAATGCCGCGGTTCAAGCTACTCGTCAGGAAAGACCTCAACACCGTAAAGAAGAGCCCGGACGTCGTGCTCTGCAACGCGGCGGCGGCCAGCCTCGACAGGGTCGTCATAAAAGGCAGGGGCAGGATAGTATTCGGCAGGAACGTTCAGTTGTCGAATGTGGTCATCGAGATGGACGGCGAAGAGCTCTTCATACCCGATTACTGGACTATCAGCAATTCCTATATACAGGGAAGCTGCTTTTTCAAGAATGAGAACGGCTATCTGATAAATGCCGCTCTCATCAGCAGCGGCCAAAGCCGGCTGCTGCCTCTACACGCGGAATTCACGGGCGAGAACGTCACCACCGTCGTATCAACCCTTGGGGGCCGGGAGGTGGTGGTGGGGATCCCTCTTGACGCAAAGCGGGCCGACCTTGAGGCTATGCGGTTCGGCGGCTACAGGCTCATGCACCTGCAGGAAGACGCCGATATCCTGGGGAACCTGCTGAGGACGGAGATGCTCGCCGAGAAGATTAATGATGAATTCGCGGCCATGCCCAATATATTCCCGCTTCATAAAGACGCTGTTGTCGAGGAGACGAGAAAAGAGGTCCGGTACGATGAGCTGGTCGAGATGATTGCCTCAAGGATCATCAGCGAACATTCCGGGGATGACAGGCAATACTGGGTAACCCTCGAAGGCCTGCAGGGCTCAGGCAAGACTCACCTCATACACGCGCTGACAGAATCGCTCCGGTCGCGGGGAAAGAACGTCGTGGTCATGGAAGAGGACTGGTATCACCTGGACCGCGCCACACGGGAGGCGAGGAGAAGTATGTATGCCGGCCTCGGGGAGCGGCGGTGGATGGAACATTTCGAATTGTGGCATGACTGGAAAAGATTGCGCGGCGACCTGGAAAAGCTCCGCGGCGCCCGCGAAGGGACGCTGGTGCTTGACCGGCTTTACGACAGGGACGCGCACGGCGAGCTGACACGGCGCGTTGAACTTACTATGACAAAAGGCGCCGTCTGCATATACTCGGGTTTCTATGTTTCAGATAAAGGCAAGGCCGATATCCCCGCGGACCTGTCAATATACCTTGGGGTGAGCCCGGGCGAGTCCATGAAGACCAAGCTGGGGAGGGACCGCTGGCGGGCTCAGCATGACATAGCCGTTCTTGATAACAAGATTTACCGTCCTGCCCTTGCGCGATATATACAGACGAACGATCCGGCTGCCCGGGCGGATATAGTGGTCAGTTTCGACGACATCGATAACCGCTCGCGCGTAAGCATAGTCACTCCGCTGACAAGGCAGGCCAACAGTCAGAAACCTGCCGCGCCTGAAGAGGTAAAAGCCGCGGCAAATCAATTACCGGAGACGCTGGGCGGCACCGTAACTGACACTCGGTCGAGGTTTATCAAGGCCGTGAAGGGTCTTTCATACCTCCTGTTGCCGCCAAAGTGCATGGCCGTAATGAGGCTTCCCGGCCTTGACACGAGACGCGTTACCGCAGAGATCATGCTGACCGCCAGGTCGGTACTGGAAGAATTATACGAGAAACGCGAATACGTAAACATCCATAGTACTGCACAAGAAGCCATGACATACCTCATTGATAATTTCGATAGCCTGGAGGCCCAGAGCATAATCGGTGCCATCGTCACGCTTGCAGTGAGAGCCAAAAGAGAGAACCAGAAATTGATCATAGGGCTGGAAACCGACTGGATACCCGGCATCGACGAAAAAGGATACGGCAGCCAGCACGACGCGATCAACGCCATAATGAAGCAGATCGACTCGTTGGGCGATACGCTGCGCTCTCTGGGCATAGACAATGTCGAAATAGTCCATGAACATATGGATGACGTCGCCGCGGCGGTGCTGGCGAAAGCTGAATCTACACATACCAGATTATCCAATGTCATACTGCTTGCGTCTTCCCGTACGGTCTTCAGTTTCAGGATATCTCTTCTTCAGAGAAACAGCAAGGAGATGCCGTTTTTTGCGGCAGTGGACGCTTCCAAGCTCAAAGACTGGTATGATAAAAATAAAGGGTCGGGGAAACAGCTCGATATCAGGATACTTGAAATGCTCTCCATAGCCCTGGAACTTGCCGTGGGAAAGATGAGCCCGGATACTCTTACGATCGTGACAGAATACAACCGGGAGGAGCGGACGGTCATATTCGCGCCGGCAGCGGAACCGATCGACTATGATGACCTGACACATGCGAATCACAGCCGCCTCATCGCCATGCAGTCAGCATAGGGCCTGAAATTCCATTTTCTAGGATTATTACTATTGACACAATGACCCGGCTGTGTTAGAATCTGCGCAATGAAGAAAGCCCACACCCTGTAACGAGAGTGTGAGATTATTATATGATAATACAGATGCTGGAAAAAAAGATTAATGTCGGTAGTAGAGAGGAGCGGACACAGAGCGAGTAATCTGCTTAATGGCTCCTTTTTGTAGCCAGAGGGACAGTCGTCCCTGCTGGCTTTTTTGTTTTTAGGCACAATTTAACGGAGAAACTTATGAAAGCAATGATCGTACTGGAAGACGGGGCCTCGTTCGAAGGCATTTCGATAGGCGTGCCGGGCGAGAAGATGGGTGAGGTCGTGCTCAATACCGCGGTCGTAGGATACCAGGAGATGATGACCGACCCGACCAACGCGGGCAAGATACTCGTCCTGACGTATCCGCTCATCGGCAACTACGGTGTCGCGAAGAAGTTCAACGAATCGAGGAAATGCTGGATCGCGGGCCTCGTGATCAAGGAGGCCTCGAGGATATATTCGAACTGGCAGGCCGAAGGTTCGTTCCAGGACTTCCTGCAGGACGAGAAGGTGACGGCGATAAGCGACGTCGACACGAGGACCCTTGCGGTTGCCATACGCGATAACGGCGAGATGCTCGGCATCATCTCAACGACCGACCTGAAAAAAGAGTCGCTCATCAAGAAACTGAGAGAGCATAAAGCCGCGAAGAAGGATCTCATCAGGGAGATATCGGTAAAGCACGCGGCGCACACGAAAGTCGGCTCGGGCCCGAATATAGCGGTGCTCGACCTCGGGTTCCTTCACAGCTTCGCCCACCAACTCAAAACTCTCGGCTGCAATGTAACGCTCCTGCCGTACGACACAGGCGCACGCGACATCCTGGCCGGCCATCCCGACGGCCTCATCATCTCGAACGGACCGGAAGACGACGCGAGCCTGCCCAAGGTCGCCTCTACCGTGCGCGAGCTCCTCGGCAAGGTACCGATGATGGGTATCGCGACAGGCCATCAGGTGATCGGCATAGCCCTCGGCGCCAGGCTCACGAAAATGAAGATAGGCCACCACGGCGTTAACTACCCGGTGCGAGCCACCGATTCGTTCAAGGGCGATATCACCGTCCAGAACCATTCGTACGTCATAGACGAGAGCACGATCAAGAACAGTAAGAACGTTGCCGTGACGCTGCGGAACGTAAACGACCACACCATCGAGGCGATGGAATCCAAAACCCTCAAACTCATATCGGTCCAATACAATCCGGCCAGCCCGGGCTTCGATGAGATCAATGAGGCGTTCCGTAGATTCCTTGCCATGGCCGGCGGCGGCAAAGGCATTAAACTGAAGAAGAACCCCAAGCAATCGAGTGAGGCGGCCTATGCCAAAGCGTAAAGACATCCATAGGATACTGATGATAGGTTCCGGCCCGATAATAATAGGCCAGGCGTGCGAATTTGACTACTCCGGCTCGCAGGCATGCAAGGCGCTGAGAGAGGAAGGCTATTATACGATCCTCGTCAACTCCAACCCGGCGACGATCATGACCGACCCGAACATGGCCGACGTGACGTATATCGAGCCCCTGACGGTCGAGGCGGTCACCGAGATAATAAAGAAAGAGAAGCCGGACGCCATCCTGCCGACACTGGGAGGGCAGACGGGCCTGAACCTGGCCTACTTCCTCATGAAGGAAGGCGTCCTCAAGAAATACGGCGTCGAGTCGATCGGCGCGAACGTCCAGGCAATCTCGCGGGCCGAAGACAGGGATCTCTTCAAGAAGGCGATGATCGAGATAGGCATCGACGTGCCGAAGAGCGGCATCGCGCGCACGGCCGAAGAGGGGATGAAGATAGGCCTTTCGATCGGATTTCCGCTCATCCTGCGGCCGGCATACACGCTCGGCGGCTCCGGCGGTTCCATCGCGTACAATAAAGAAGAGCTCGAGGTATTCCTCGGTAAAGGGCTCGAGATAAGCCCGGTCCACCAGATCTTAGTCGAGCAGTCGGTCCTCGGATGGAAAGAGATAGAGTTCGAGGTCATGCGCGACTGCGTCGACAATGTCATCATGATAACCTCAATGGAAAATGTCGACCCGATGGGCGTCCATACCGGCGACTCCATCGTCGTCGCGCCTTCACAGACGCTGACGGCCGAGGAGTACGTGCGGTTCGTGAACCTCTCCAAGAAGATCATCCGCAAGATCGGCATCACAGGCGGCGGCGCGAACATCCAGTTCGCCCAGAACCCCGATAACGGCCACATCGTCATCATCGAGGTGAATCCGAGGCTCTCGAGAAGCTCGGCGCTCGCCTCGAAGGCGACCGGCTTCCCGATCGCACGGGTCGCGACAAAGCTCGCGATAGGGCTCACGCTTCCGGAGGTATTGAACCAGGTCACGGGCAAGACGACCGCGTTCTTCGAGCCGACGGTCGACTACTGCGTATTCAAGATCTGCCGCTTCACGTTCGAGAAGTTCCCCGGAACGGCGCGCGTCCTCAACACGTCGATGAAGGCGGTGGGCGAGGCCATGTCGATCGGCAGGAACTTCCGCGAGGCGCTGCAGAAGGGCATACGCTCGACCGAGACCAGGCGCTTCGGCCTCGGCTCTGACGGCCGCGACAGGGTTACCGACGCGATGCTGAAGACCGCATCGGGCGACCTCATCGCCGAGATCAAGGAGAAGATCCGCATCCCCAGCGACGACCGTTTCTTCTATATCCGTTATGCGATCAAGCTCGGCATGACCAATGAGGAGATATACGAGATATCAAAAATCGACAGGTGGTTTATCGACAATATGCGCCAGATCGTGGAAACCGAAGAAGAGCTGAAGAAATACAGGAACAATGAACAAGCCGACGATATCAGGCTGCCGGCGAACCTGCTGCTCAAAGCGAAGAAGTACGGGTTCTCGGACGTCCAGATCGCGTTCCTTATCAATTCAACGGAGAATAACGTGAGAGACGAAAGAAAGAAGAAAAATATTAAGGCCGCATACAAGGTGGTGGATACCTGCGGCGGCGAGTTCAGGGCCGAGCGGCCCTACTACTATTCCACCTATGAGACCAAATGCGAGAGCGCGCCCTCGTCCAATAAGAAGAAGGTCCTCATCCTCGGCGGCGGCCCGAACAGGATAGGGCAGGGCATCGAGTTCGACTACTGCTGCTGCCACGCCTCATACGCGCTGCGCGAAGACGGCTACGAGTCGATCATGATCAACTGCAATCCCGAGACGGTCTCGACCGACTACGATACCTCCGATAAGCTCTACTTCGAGCCTCTCACGGTCGAAGACGTGATGAATATCGTCGATATCGAGAAACCGATCGGCGCGATCGTGCAGTTCGGCGGCCAGACGCCGCTCAATATCTCGGGCGCGCTCCATAAGCTCGGCCTGCCGATACTCGGCACGAGCCCCGAATCGATCGATATCGCCGAGGATAGGAAGCTCTTTCAGCAGATGATAAAGAAGCTCAAGCTCATCCAGCCGGATAACGGCACCGCGACATCGTACGATGAGGCAAAAGCAGTCGCCTCGCGGATAAGCTATCCGGTGGTGGTACGGCCCTCGTTCGTCCTGGGCGGACGCGCGATGGAGATAGTCTACGACGAGAAGAGCCTGGCAGATTATATGGAGAAGGCGGTCGAGGCATCGCCGGAGCGGCCGATATTGGTCGACAAATTCCTCGAGGACGCTATAGAAGTCGACGTCGACGCGATAGCCGACGGACAGACGTGCGTGATCGGCGGAATCATGGAGCACATCGAAGAGGCGGGCATACATTCGGGTGACAGCGCGATGGTCCTTCCGCCGCACACGCTCGCTAAGGATATCCTCGAGACGATACGCAAGAACACCTACGCGATGGCGATGGAGCTCAAGGTCAAGGGCCTCATGAACGTCCAGTTCGCGGTGAAGAACAATATCGTCTACGTCCTCGAGGTCAACCCGCGGGCGTCCAGGACGGTGCCGTTCGTCTCGAAGGCGATCGGCGTGCCGCTGGCGAAACTTGCGACAAAGGTCATGCTCGGCAAGACCCTGAAAGAGCTGGGCTTTACGAAGGAGAAAAAATGCAGCGCCGTCGCCGTCAAGGAGTCGGTCTTCCCGTTCATCCGTTTCCCGGGCACCGACGCGATCCTCGGGCCCGAGATGAAATCGACGGGCGAGGTCATGGGGATAGACTCGACGTTCGGCATGGCGTACGCGAAGAGCCAGATAGCGGCAGGCCAGAAATTGCCGACAAAGGGCACCGTCTTTATCAGTGTGAAGAACCAGGACAAGCGCAACATCATATTCGTGGCAAAAAAGCTCGCGGACATGGGCTTCAAGATCATGGCGACCGCCGGCACTGCCGACGCGCTCAAATCGAACGACATCGATGTCCAGGCGCTGCCGAAGCTCACTGAGGGAAGGCCGAACATCATCGACCTCATAAAGGACGGCAAAGTGAGCCTGATCATCAATACGCCGGCGGGCAAGGCGACAAAAGAGGACGAGATGAAGATACGCTCGAACGCGATCCTCTATAACGTGCCGCTGATCACGACCGTTTCCGGCGCGCAGGCTTCGGTAAACGGCATCGAGAACCTGAAGAAGCATCCGAAGATGTCGGTCAAGTCGCTGCAGGAGTACAATAAGGCGGTTAAATAATGACCCCTGGTATTGGGGTCGTGTGTATTGAGTATTGAGAAATTTGTCTCAAACTCAATACCCAATACTCAATACCCATAACAAATCTCATTGTTAGCTATGAAAGAATATTGCGGAGTCGTCGGAATATACGGCCATAAGAACGCCGCGCAGCTTGCGTGCCTGGCGCTGTACGCGCTGCAGCACCGTGGCGAAGAGTCGACCGGCATCGTCAGCTTCGATAAGAAGAAGATATATCAGCACAAGGGCATGGGCCTGGTCGGCGACGTATTCAAGCCCGAGAGCCTGAAGAAGCTCAAAGGCTCGCTGGCCGTCGGACACGTCCGTTATTCCACCACCGGTTCGAGCACAGCCAAGAACGTCCAGCCGCTCCTCATCAGCCACAAGAAGGGGTTCATCGCCGTCGCCCATAACGGCAACCTCACGAACTCCGTGAGCTTACGCAACGAGCTCGAGGACTCAGGTTCCATCCTCCAGACGACGATGGATTCGGAGCTCATCCTGCATTATCTCGTCAAAGACCACCAGAATAATTACTCGGGCAAGCTCCTGCCTATCATGAGCCGCCTTGAAGGCGCGTTCTCATTCGTCCTCATGATCAATGACGGCATATACGGCATGCGCGACCCGCACGGCTTCCGGCCGCTCTGCATAGGAAAGCTTGAAGGCGCGTATATCCTTGCGAGCGAGACCTGCGCCCTCGACATGATCCAGGCCGCCTACGTCAGGGATGTTGAGCCGGGCGAGATCGTCGTCATCGACAAGAACGGCCTGCGGTCGCTGAAACAGCCTGAGGTCAAGAAACACGCGTTCTGCATATTCGAATATATATACTTCGCGCGGCCCGATTCCAACGTATTCACCCAGAGCGTGTACCTGTCGCGGAAGAACCTCGGCAGAACGCTGGCGAAAGAGCATCCGGTAGACGCCGATCTCGTCATGCCGGTCCCTGACTCGGGCACCTATGCCGCGATGGGGTACGCCGAGGAGTCGAAGATACCGCTCGAGATGGCGTTCGTCAGGAACCATTACATCGGCAGGACATTTATCCAGCCGAGCCAACTCATCAGGGACTTCAAGGTCAAGGTGAAACTGAATCCCGTCCGCGACCTCCTTAAAGGTAAGCGCGTCGTCGTGGTCGAGGACTCTATCGTGCGCGGCACCACGTCGAAGGGCAGGGTCAGGACCCTCAGGGCCGCGGGGGCAAGCCAGATACACATGAGGGTCAGCTGCCCGCCGCTCATATCACCGTGCTTCTACGGCATCGACTTCCCGACCAGGAAAGAGCTGATAGCGTCCAGCCATACGGTGGAGGAGATCCGCCAGTTCATAGGCGTCGACAGCTTAAAATACATGAGCCTCGAAGGGCTGCTGGGCTCGATGCTGCTCCCTAAAGAGGAATTCTGCACGGCGTGCTTCACCGGGGACTACCCCACGCAAATCTGCAAGCCGCTTTCAAAAAAGATGCTCGAGCGCAAAGCTTGCCCGGGCGTAAAGAAGGTGTGACATGTCACGGGAAAAAGTACTGATAATCGATTTCGGTTCGCAATATAACCAGCTGATCGCCCGCAAAGTGCGCGAGCTGAACGTCTTCTGCGAAATAGTCACACCCGACGTGCCGATACATTCCATACACCCGGGCGAGATCAAGGGCATAATATTCTCAGGTGGGCCGGCGAGCGTATATTCCGCGAAGGCGCCCCACTGCGACGCCAGGATATTCTCTCTCGGCATTCCGATCCTGGGCATCTGCTACGGCATGCAGCTGATGGCGAAAATGCTGGGCGGCAACGTCGAAAGGGCACCCCACAGGGAATACGGCCGCTCTCCGCTGACCGTAACCAGCCACAGGCTGCTCTTCAAGGATGTGCCGAAGACGAGCGTCTCATGGATGAGCCACGGCGACAAAGTGAAGAAAATGCCGAAGGGCTTCACGCGCATCGGCCGCAGCGGCAACGCCTCCATAGCGGCATTCGCGGATTTCGAACGGAAGTTCTTCGGCGTCCAGTTCCACCCCGAAGTGGCGCACACGCACCACGGCACGACGATCCTGAAGAACTTCGTCAAGGACATCTGCCGCTGCCGCGGCGACTGGTCGATGAGATCGTTCATACACGAAACAATAAGCGACATACGCAAGGCCGTCGGAGGCCATGACAAGGTCATCCTGGGCCTCTCCGGCGGCGTCGATTCGTCTGTGGCCGCAGTCCTGATCCATAAGGCCATCGGCCACAGGCTCGCCTGCATATTTGTCGATAACGGGTTACTGCGGAAGAACGAGGCGCGGCTGGTAAGGGAAGTATTCCAGAAACACTTCAAGATCAACCTGCGCTGCATCGACGCATCGGATGAGTTTATCGCGGCCCTCCGGGGTGTTACCGACCCGGAGAGGAAGCGCAAGATAATAGGCCGCACGTTCATTAAAGTCTTCGACCGGGAAGCTAAAAGAACGGGCGGCGTGAAGTTCCTGGCGCAGGGCACGCTCTATCCGGACCTGATCGAATCGCGCTCCGCGTTCGGCGGCCCCAGCGCGACTATCAAGACCCATCACAACGTAGGCGGATTGCCCAAGAAGATGAACCTGAAGCTTATCGAGCCGCTCAAATACCTCTTCAAGGATGAGGTCAGGAGGGTGGGCAGAGAGCTCAAGATCCCCCAGGAGGTGCTGGGACGCCATCCGTTCCCGGGGCCGGGGCTCGCCGTCAGGATAATCGGCGACATCACGAAAGAGCGCTGCGACATCCTGCGCGAGGTCGACGACCGGTTCATCTCGATACTCAGGAAAGAGAACCAGTACGACAAGATATGGCAGGCGTTCGCGGTGCTCCTGCCGATAAAGTCCGTGGGAGTGATGGGCGACGAGCGGACGTATGAGTCGGTCGTCGCGATCCGCGCCGTGACGTCTGTCGACGGGATGACGGCCGATTGGGCGAAGATCCCGTATGACATACTGGGAAAGATATCGAACAGGATAATCAATGAGGTCAGGGGCGTCAACCGAGTCGCGTATGATATAAGCTCGAAACCGCCCTCGACGATAGAGTGGGAGTAGATGATCTGGCGAGTTGAAGTAGCAGAGAAAAAAGGTTACTACGACGCCGTCGGCGCGAGCGTCAAGCGTGACATCCACGACCTGGGCCTCCACGGCAAGGTGAAGGACGTCAAGACCGTGCAGGTATACCTCCTGGAAGGCGACGTGCCGGAACACGACGTAAAGAGGATCTGCGAGAACCTCCTGATCGACCCCGTCACGCAGGATCATAACTATCGCGGCGGCGTCCTCGATGAGAAAGGCTGCAAAGTCGTCGAGGTCGCCTACAACCCCGGCGTGATGGACCCGGTCGAGGAGAGCGCGAAGAAGGCGATCGTCG
>CAYGRZ010000006.1:44585-55244 GCA_964352425.1 uncultured Planctomycetia bacterium
TACAACCCCGGCGTGATGGACCCGGTCGAGGAGAGCGCGAAGAAGGCGATCGTCGACCTCGGCATCCGCGGCGTGCGCACCGTCAAGACCGCAAAGAAGTACCTTATCAGGGGGAGCCTGTCGTACGGCCAGATACACACGATCGCCGATAAGGTCCTCTATAATAAAGTGATCCAGCATATCGTGAAGGGCGCCGCGACGATCGCTCCCGAACCGCCGCCGTACACATTTGCACTGCGCCGCGTCGCCATCCGTACCGCAGGCGACGACAAGCTTAAAGCACTGTCGAAAGCCGGCCAGCTCTTCCTGTCCCTCGATGAGATGCGCGCGATCAGGGCGTACTTCAGAAAGCTGAAGCGCGACCCCACCGACTGCGAGCTCGAGACGCTCGCCCAGACCTGGTCCGAGCATTGCAAGCACAAGACCTTCAGGGGGCTCATAGAATACTCGGCTGAGGGCCAAGAGCTTAGGGCTGAGGGCCAAGGGAAAACAAAAAAAGCGGACAACAAGCCGCAGCTTATCGATAACCTTCTCAAACAGACCGTAATGAAAGTGACCGCCGAGCTCAAAAAACCCTGGTGCGTCTCGGTCTTCAAGGATAATTCGGGCATCATACGGTTCGACGAAAAAAATAATATCTGTTTCAAGGTCGAGACGCACAACCACCCGTCGGCGCTGGAACCGTACGGCGGCGCCGGGACCGGCATCGGCGGCGTCATCCGCGACCCGCTCGGCACAGGCCTCGGGGCGAAACCGATCATCAACACCGACGTCTTCTGCTTCGGCCCGTCCGATCACCCCTACAACAGGCTGCCGAAAGGCGCCCTCCATCCGAAGCGCGTCATGAAGGGCGTTGTCTCGGGCGTCCGCGACTACGGCAACAGGATGGGCATACCCACATCGAACGGGGCGGTGCTCTTCGATGAGAACTTTGTCGGCAACCCGCTCGTCTTCTGCGGCAACGTCGGCATCATGCCACGCAACAAATGCGACAAGGCCTCCCGGCCGGGAGACCTGATCGTGGTCGTCGGCGGTAGGACCGGCCGCGACGGCATCCACGGGGCCACATTCTCGTCCGGCGAGCTTACCCACAAATCGGAGAACATGTCAGGTTCCGCCGTCCAGATAGGCAATCCTATACAGGAGAAGAAGGTCACCGACACGATCCTCAAGGCGCGCGACCTGGGCCTCTATACCGCGATCACGGACTGCGGCGCCGGAGGCTTGTCGAGCGCGGTAGGAGAGATGGGCGAGAAACTCGGCGCCGAGGTCCACCTCGAGAAGGTCCCGCTGAAGTATAAGGGATTGAGCTATACCGAGATATGGATATCCGAGGCGCAGGAGAGGATGGTCATCTCGGTCGACCCGAAAAAGATCGATACACTGAAAGCGGTCTTCGGCTCAGAGAACGTCGAAGCCACTGTGATCGGGAAATTCACCAATACGAAGCGCCTGCGCCTCTTCTATAACGACACTCTCGTCTGCGATATGGATATGAAATTCCTCCACGACGGTGTACCGCCGGTAAAGAGGAAGGCCGTCTGGAAGAAACCTGACCACAAAGAGCCTCCCGCAACACACAAGAAAGACCTCACAGCGGATCTTCTCGGACTTTTGTCCAGCCCGAACATAGCCAGCAAGGAATGGATCATCCGCCAATACGACCATGAGGTCCAGGGCGGCAGCGTGCTTAAGCCGCTCCAGGGCCCGAACGAGGGGCCGGGTGACGCGTGCGTCACGCGACCGATCCTCGATTCGATGAAAGGCATCGTCCTCGGATGCGGCATCAACCCTGATTACGGCAAGATCGACCCGTACTGGATGGCGGCAAGCGTGATCGACGAAGCGCTGCGGCAGATAGTCTCTGTCGGTGGCAGTATACATACGTGCGCCATCCTCGACAACTTCTGCTGGGGTAATACCAATAAGCCGGACAGACTCGGCGGCCTGGTGCGCGCCTCCTACGGCTGCTACGACATGGCGAAGGCCTACGGCGTGCCGTTCATCTCCGGAAAGGACAGCCTTAATAACGAATACTCGACCGGCAGGTCGACCATCTCGATCCCCCCGACGCTCCTGATCTCGGCCATAGCTGTGATGGACGATGTCTCAAAAGCGGTGACGATGGACGCCAAAAAGGCAGGCAGCGCCGTGTATCTGGTCGGGCTCACGTACGACGAGCTCGGCGGCTCGCAATATTACAAGATGCGGGGCTTTATCGGAAACGATGTGCCGCGTGTGGATCCGGCCTATGGCAAGCGCCTGATGAACACGCTTTCACGCGCCATGCAAAGCGGCGCAATAGCGTCGTGCCATGATTGCTCGGACGGCGGCGCGGCAGTGGCGCTCGCGGAGATGGCGTTCGCCGGCGGACTTGGTATGGACATTGCCTTTAGCCCCCGCCATATGCCGGCGGGCCAGGAGCCTCTCTTGAACGACGTCCTGTTATTCTCCGAATCCAATACGCGCTTCATAGTCGAAGTGTCGGACGAGAAGAGATTTTTACAGTCGATGAAACGCCTGCCGGTATGGAAGCTTGGCCATGTCGTCAAAGGCGGCCAGTTTACGATCCGCACCCTCACCGGAAAAACTATAGTCGATGCCGATATAGATGAGTTGAAGGCCGCCTGGCAAAGGCCGTTTAAGGACCTGTGACGCCAAAACCGAAAGTCATTGTGCTCAGGACCGCCGGAACGAACTGCGACAGGGAGACCGCGTTCGCGTTCGAGTCTGCCGGCGCCGAGGCCGACCTCGTCCACATCAACGAGGTCACCCGCCGAGCGGGCAGCCTGCAGGACTACCAGATACTGGTACTTCCCGGCGGATTCACGTACGGCGACGACATCGCGAGCGGCAAGATCCTGGCAAATGAACTTAAGTTCAAGATCGAATCGGAGCTTCAGAAGTTCATACGAGCGGGCAAGCTCATCATCGGCATATGCAACGGGTTCCAGATATTGGTGAAGGCCGGACTTCTGCCGAACCTGTCGGGAGATTTCCAGACCATAGAGTCAACCCTCACACTGAACGATTCAGATAAGTTTGAGGACAGGTGGGTGTATTTAAAAGGGGCTAAGGGCGGAGGGCTAAGAGCTAAGTGCGTGTGGACCAAGGGAATACACGGCGTCATTGAACTGCCGGTAGCGCACGGGGAAGGTAAATTCATCCCGCGCGATAAGGCTATACTGAAGAAACTTAAAATACAAGGGCTGATCGTGTTCGAGTATGTCGACGGGGAAGGTAGGAGGGCCGGTTATCCGTACTGCCCGAACGGCTCCGTCGAGAATATTGCCGGGATATGCGACCCCACCGGGCGCATATTCGGCCTCATGCCGCACCCGGAACGGCACATAAGCCCTTACCAGCATCCGCGCTGGACCAGGTCGAAACAGAAGAGGACAGGCGACGGATTTATCATATTCAAGAATGGCGTGGAGTATGTCAGAAAACATTTGTAAATTTTGTATCGGTAGTATATATTCATAACAATCCTTCGACTTCGCTCAGGATTTTGTCTTGAGCGCAGTCGAAGTACAAAAGGGGAGGAAGGGACTTCTATGAAAAAAATAGCGGTAGCAAATCAGAAAGGCGGATGCGGCAAAACCACAACGACGATCAATCTCGCGGGAGCGCTCGCGGAACTCGGCAAGAAGACCCTTATCGTGGACCTTGACCCGCAGGCGCACGCGAGTTTCGGGCTCGGCGTTAACAACCAGAGCATGGACCGCTCAACGTACAACGTCCTGACCGACAACACCGAGAGGGCCCGCCCGATACACGATTGCATCGTGAAGGTTTCGGAGAACCTCGATATCGTCCCATCGAACATACTGCTCAGTACGCTCGAGCAGGAATTGAAAGACAAGGAAGACGCCGTCTCGAAACTGCACCAGGCCCTCTCCGGCAGCCAGCTCGACTACCAGTACATCATCATCGACTGCCCGCCGAGCCTCGGATTCCTGACCTTTAACGCGCTCCGGGCCGCCGATCAGATCGTAGTCCCGATAGACATGAGCGCCTTCTCGCTCATGGGCGTCGGAAAACTCCTCGGCATGCTCGAGCTGATCAAGATCAAGATACACCATGCCCCGCAGGTCAACGCGCTGGCGACCCTCTACGACAGGAGGACGAAATACTCGCAGCTGATGTACAACGAGATAAGCACGTTCTTCAGGAACCAGATGCTGGCCACCATCATCAGGATGAACGTCGACCTGAAGAAGGCCGCCGCGAAGGGAGTCGCCGTCGTGAAATTCAACAAGGACTCGATCGGGGCGATAGACTACACGGCCCTCGGCAAGGAGATCCTGAGGGCGGACGGCGCCCTCGAATTCGAACAGGCCTTAAGCCAGGTGCCCGCGGCCGCCGAGACCGCCGCGGTGATCAATACGCCGCGCCACACGACCGAATCCGGCGCGCCCATCGTAAGGGAAGTCGCGTTCAACATAACCGCGCCCGACGCCAGGGACATATTCGTCGTAGGGGATTTCAACCACTGGAAGATAAACGAGGAGAGCCGGCTCTCGAGGCTCGAAGACGGCAGGTGGGAAAAGAAGTTCGGCATGGCCCCCGGCAGGTATAAATATAAATTCGTGGTCGACGGGGAGTGGGTCCTCGATTCGCAGAACGGCGACAGGGAGCAGAACCAGTTCGGGACATTCGACTCGATCATGAACCTGCAGGGATAGGGATGGGACCGCTTTCTTGAAACCGCTGGCTCATGCCGTCACCACCGGCGCGGTAAGCATTGCCGTCGGGCTGTACTTCAGATCGGCAGCGTGCGCCGCGGCTGCGTTTCTAGCCGGCACGCTCATCGACATCGACCACCTGGTCGACTACTATGCGCAGCATCCTTTCACTCTGCGCGTGCGGGATATTTATGGCGCCCTTGCCGACAACAAGATGAAGAGGATCTTCATCCTTCTGCATTCCTATGAACTGGTCATAATCCTCTGGCTTGTCATATATACGTTTTCGCTGTCGAACATCTGGAAAGCGCTGGCGATCGGGGCCACGCAGCATCTATTGTTCGACCAGTTAACAAACCCGCTGAATAGTTTCGCGTATTTCCTGACGTTCAGGGTTGCAAAACGGTTCGAGAACAGGTTGATATCGCGTGACATTAAGGAGAGCGTGTAATGGCAACATTAAAAGGGGATTTCACGAAAGAAGACCCGTGGCGCATCTTCCGCATCATGAGCGAGTTCGTTGACGGCTTCGAGGAACTCTCCGACGTCAAAGAGGCCGTTTCGATATTCGGTTCTGCCAGGACGCTGCCTTCCGCCAAATATTATAAGGTTGCCGAGGAGACTGCTTCGGCCCTGGCCAAGAGCGGCTACTCGATCATAACGGGCGCCGGGTCCGGCATAATGGAAGCGGCCAACAAAGGCGCCAAAAAGGGTGGCGGCGCTTCGATAGGGCTCAACATCCTTATCCCGGCCCAGCAGAAACCGAACAAGTACGTCACGAAGCTGATCGAGTTCAAGTACTTTTTCTGCCGGAAGGTCATGTTCGCGAAATATTCTATGGCGCTCGTCGCGTTCCCCGGCGGCTACGGGACGCTTGACGAGTTCTTCGAGCTGATCACGCTCGTCCAGACCAAAAGGATCGACCCGCTGCCGGTGATCCTGGTCGGCAGCGAGTTCTGGAAGGGGCTCGGCGACTGGATACATACTACGCTGCTGCCGAATAAGATGATAGACAAGTCTGACCTTGACCTGTTTACCGTGGTCGATACCGCTCTAGAGGTGGTGACCGCGATAAACAAATATTACAGAAAGACAAAATAGGCGCTTCCCATGCAGAAGATTCTGATAATAGACGACGAAAATGACATAAGCGATATACTGGCCGGCTTCCTGGAGCCGCGCGGGTACGCCGTCGCCAGCGCGTCAAATGGCGAGGAGGGCCTGCGGAAATTCGATGCCGAGAACCCCGATATCGTGATCTGCGATATAAAGATGCCTATAAAGGACGGGTTCGAATTCCTGAAAGAGTTGAGGGATTCGCGGAAGTGGGTGCCGGTCGTGATACTGACGGCCCTGACTGAGCCTGCCAACATAATGAAAGGGTACGACCTGGAAGCGGATTACTACATCACCAAGCCGGTCGACTTGAACGAAGTCCTGAAGGCCATCCAGATAATGCTTTCACTCGCGCCGCTGCGGAAGAAGTAGGGCCTGCCGTACCAAATAATATAGACAAAAAAAGGATGGCAACAGCGCTTAGCGGTACAGAGTACCAGAGGCCCGTGAACGGGTCATTAAGCCGTTGTCATCCATATATCAGTATACCCTATTTTCGGCAAAAAACAAGGCTCCGAAACGGAAAGTTTTCATTCTTAACATATATGGTATAATACCGCCATGGCCAGCGCATACGATGTCATAGTGGTGGGGGCCGGCCACGCCGGCTGCGAGGCGAGCCTTGCCTGCGCCCGCCTCGGCTGCAGGACGCTCCTCCTTACGATGAGTGCCGACACGATCGGGCTCATGTCCTGTAATCCTGCTATCGGAGGCCTCGCGAAGGGGCAGCTGGTAAAGGAGATAGACGCGTTGGGCGGCCAGATGGCCAGGGCCGCAGACGCGACCGCCATACAGTTCAGGCTTCTCAACACAAAAAAAGGGCCCGCGGTACAGTCCACCAGGGCCCAGATAGACATGCAGGCCTACCGCCTCCACATGAAATCGGTCGTCGAAGGCCAGCCCGGCCTCGAGATCAAGGAGGGGATGGTAGAGGACATCCTGGTCAAGAACGGCCGAGTGACAGGCATAAAGACGGCCCTGGGCGAGACCTTTCTGACCCGGTGCCTCATCATAACCCCGGGCACCTTCCTGAACGGCCTCATACATATCGGGCTTGAGCACTGGACAGGGGGCAGGATCGGGGAACGTAATTCCGGGGGCCTCTCGCGGGCCATCAGAGGACTGGGTTTCAGGACGGGCAGACTCAAGACCGGCACCTGCGCCAGGCTCGATGGCAAGACAATAGATTTTGATGTCCTCGAGGTCCAGCACGGCGATACCCGGATAGCCCCGTTCTCATTCCAGACCAAAAAGATCAACCGCGACCAGCTGCCGTGCTACATCACCTACACGAACGCAAGGACTCACGATATCATCAGGTCCAACCTCGACCGCTCGCCGCTCTTCACCGGCGTGATCAAAGGGACCGGCGTGCGCTACTGCCCGTCGATCGAGGATAAGGTGCACCGTTTCCCGGACCGCGACCGCCACCATATTTTTCTCGAGCCCGAAGGCCTGCACACGACCCAATATTACCCGAACGGCATATCGACCAGCCTTCCGGTCGACGTCCAGCAGAGCATAGTAAACTCGATCGAGGGGCTCGAGAAGGCCAGGATAGTGCGGCCCGGCTACGGCATCGAATACGATTACGTTGACCCGACGCAGCTGTCCGCCACCCTCGAGACAAAGAGCGTCTCCGGCCTGTACCTCGCCGGCCAGATCAACGGAACGACCGGATACGAGGAGGCGGCCAGCCTCGGCCTCATGGCCGGCATAAACGCGGCGCTCAAGGTAAAAGGAAAGGAGCCTCTCGTCCTGGGCCGCTCTCAGGCCTACATCGGCGTCCTGATAGACGACCTCGTGACCAAAGGGACGAGCGAGCCATACCGCATGTTCACCTCGCGTGTCGAATACAGGCTCATCCTGAGAGAAGACAATGCCGACAGACGGCTGATGCCGATCGGATATGAGATAGGGCTCCTGAAAGAAGACGCATACCGGGCAATGCTCGGGAAGAAGGAAAGAGTTGAAGGGGAGATCCGGAGGCTGAAAGACGCGAGGCTCGAAAAGGTCCTGAGGCGCCCGGGCGTCGGTTACGCTGAGGTCGTCCCGGACGGCGGACTGTCGGCCGAAGAGACAAAGGAAGTCGAGATAGAGGTAAAATATGAGGGCTTCATCGCGCGGCAGTTAAATGAGGTCGCGCGGCTCGGGAAGATAGAGCGGATACGCATACCGGAGACGATAGATTATAGAGGTATACACGGCCTTTCGTCAGAGATCAAAGAGAAGCTTTCCGATATCCGGCCTTTAAATCTCGGCCAGGCGGCGCGCATCTCAGGCGTAACGCCCGCGGCCGTATCGATATTGATGGTGTATCTCGAGAAAACCAGGAGAGTTGGGGATAGAGAACAAAGTACAAAGAACAGAGTACAAACAAAGTCAAAAGACGCGTAACGATCTTTAACTTTGTACTTTTGTCTCTGTCTGTTCTTTGTTTTCTGTACTTTGTACTCTAAAATATGAAACTCTATAATGACTATAATTCATACCTGAGATCCAGATACGGCTGCAAGGTCTATCGTATCGGCCTCGACGCGGGGTTCTCCTGCCCGAACCGCGACGGGACGAAGGGCGAAGGCGGCTGCATCTACTGTAACGCCGGAGGGTCGCGCTCCGCATATACGGACCCGTCGCTCTCCGTCGCAGAGCAGCTATCTACCAGGATCGACCTCCTGAAAAAGACCAAGGCAGCGACAAAGTTCATCGCCTATTTCCAGGCGTTCACCAATACCTACGGCCCTGTTGACAGGCTGAGAGACGCCTATGATACGGTGCTGGCTTTCGAAGATATCGTAGGGCTCACCATAGGGACGAGGCCGGATGCCGTTGACCGGAAAAAACTGGAACTGATATCATCATACAAAGACAGGCGCGACGTATGGATCGAGTACGGCCTGCAATCGATACACGACAGGACCCTCTCGTATATAAAAAGGGGGCACAGCTTTGATGATTTCCTGACGGCACTCAGATTGACAAAAGAATTCGACATACGCGCGTGCGTCCACGTCATACTCGGCCTGCCGGGAGAAACGAAAGAGGATATGATGAGGACGGCCAGAAAGATCTCAGAACTCAAAGTGGCCGGCGTGAAGATACATTTATTACACATACTCAAGGGAAGCGAGCTCGAAAAGCTCTACAATGAAGGAAAAATGAGGCTCCTCGGGCGGGACGAATATATAGAGCTGGTGTGTGATTTCCTTGAAAACCTCTCTCCCGATATAATTATCCAGAGACTGACAGGGCAGGGGAGCAGGGATGACCATGTCGCGCCGGCCTGGGCGCTCGATAAGATCGGGACGATCAATAAGATCCGGGGAGAGTTACGGGTGAGGGGTAGTTGTCAGGGATTTAAATTACAAACTAAAGAACAAAGTACAGAAAACAGAGTACAAACAGAGAACAAAATCAAGAGTACAAAATAAAGGAACTGCTATTTCAATCCTGTTCTTTTGACTTTGTTTGTTCTTTGTTCTTTGTAATCTGTTCTTTTCCTCCTGCCTTACTTGTTATCATCAGATCCTAGTTCCATTCCTGATCTTCGCGTTCTTAGGTATTATTACGATGCCGTCCCTGATGTAGTAATTGTCTCCGTCGAAATTCCTGAGATTCTTCGTGTTCCTGATCACGACGTCCCTGCCGATCCTGGCGTTCTTGTCGATGATCGCCTTATCTATCACGCTATTGTCGCCGATGCCGACCTTTATCGGTTCGCCGAGCTTCATGTCCTCATAATAGTCGGCGCCCATCAGCACGCTCCTCGAGATCCTGCAGCCTTTTCCGACCAATGACCTGATGCCGACGACGGAATTCCTGATATCCGCGTCCTCTATGACCGAGCCTTCGGCGATGACGACCTGCGAGAATCTGCATTTCGATATCCTCGGCGAGGGCAGGAAGCGCGGCCTCGTGAAGACCGACCCCTCGTGGAAGAACGAGAGATACGGCTTGTGCGCGGCGATGTCCATGCTGACATCATAGTATGACTTGATGGTCCCGACATCCCTCCAGTAATCGTGGAACAGGTACCCCAGGCCCTTGAACTTTTTAATCGAATGGGGGATGACCTCTTTCCCGAAATCGGCGTCACCGATGACGTCAAGCGCTTCTATCAGGACCCGCGCGTTAAAGAGGTAGATGCCCATCGACGCAAGGCAGCAGTTATCGTAGGACAGGTCGTCGAACCCGAGGTCCCGCTTCGACAGCACAAACCCCCTGCGCTCAGCCTTCGTCTTCGGCTTCTCTTTAAACCCGACGATCCTGCTGCTGTCGTTTATCCTTAAGACCCCGAATTCGTGCGCTTCGCCCTCACGCACCGGCAGGACCGACACGGTGAAATCGGCCTCGTGCCTGCGGTGGAACGAGATCATCTCGCGGTAGTCCATGTTGTACAGGTGGTCGCCGGACAGGATCAGGATCTCCTCGTCGCCCTTGAGGTCGAGATGGAGGATATTCCTCCTGACGGCATCCGCGGTACCCTGGAACCAGTTCGTATTATCAAGCGTCTGCTCGGCGGCGAGTATCCTGACGAACGCGCGGGAGAAGTAGTCAAAGCGGTATGTGTTGTTTATATGGTTATTGAGCGATTCCGAATTGAACTGGGTGAGCACATATATGTCTTTCAGGCCGGAATGGAGGCAGTTCGATATCGGTATGTCGATCAGGCGGTATTTTCCCCCTATCGGAACGGCGGGCTTTGAGCGGTAGATCGTGAGCGGGAAGAGCCTTTTGCCCTGGCCGCCTCCCAGTATCAACGCGACTGTCCTTTTCATAATATCTTCCTTCTGTCAGTGAAATGATTATATCACATATGCTTATAAAAACAAGGGAAGAACGTGCCGCGGGCCGG
>CAYGRZ010000007.1:0-5426 GCA_964352425.1 uncultured Planctomycetia bacterium
TGGTAGCCCCATGGGGATTTGAACCCCAGTCTTTAGGCTGAGAACCTAATGTCCTAGGCCAGGCTAGACGATGGGGCCCTACTTCGCTAGATTGGTTGGGTTGTTTAGGGAAGAAGCTTCGTAGGGCAAGCCTTGTTAGCTTCTCCCGATCAATCGTTTATTTGCAAAAGCTTTACCCGAACCAACCTTTAGATACTTTTCGAAATTAAATGCTTTTTCCTTATCTGAAAAAGCAATATATGTTTCTATTCTCCAAGGAGAATATCTGCTCGTATGTGGCTGTGTATTGGCGTTATGCTCTGCCAAGCGTTTTTCTAAATGCTCGGTAATGCCGGTGTACGTCTTGGCGGCATTGCCCTTGCTTCTTAGGATATACACATACCACATCTTAATTAATCGATTCCTGCTCCTACTGTGCCTCGACAAGATATTTCAGGGCTTGC
Source organism: uncultured Planctomycetia bacterium (assembly GCA_964352425.1). GTDB lineage: Bacteria > Omnitrophota > Gorgyraeia > 2-01-FULL-45-10 > 2-01-FULL-45-10 > JAMWCX01. Next base: position 444 of record CAYGRZ010000007.1, read on the forward strand.
CATACGAAGCCCCGCTTGTCAACGAGTTGAAGGCGTAGTATGGTGCGGAGAGGGGGATTTTTAATGAGCAGATACTTTATGGAGTCCGAAGGACGACATAAAGTATAGGCCGAAGGCCGTCTGCGAATTAATCCCGCAAACCTCCCCTAAATGGTGCTCGATACCCTCTAAGATGTTTGCGGGAGACCCCCATACCGCTCGAAAGAGCAATAAACTATAATGGTGCGGAGAGGGGGATTTTTAATGAGCAGATACTTTATGGAGTCCGAAGGACGACATAAAGTATAGGCCGAAGGCCGTCTGCGAATTAATCCCGCAAACCTCCCCTAAATGGTGCTCGATACCCTCTAAGATGTTTGCGGGAGACCCCCATACCGCTCGAAAGAGCAATAAACTATAATGGTGCGGAGAGGGGGATTTGAACCCCCAAGCCTTGCGGCACATGCCCCTCAAACATGCGCGTCTGCCAGTTCCGCCATCTCCGCGTGAAATCGCTATCTATGTTTTAATTCTCCTATTAACTGCTTTCTTCGCTCCGGGGGAAGCAGACAAAGGAATTTTCTATATTCTTCTAACCATTCCAGTTTTGTTATTGCCGGAACGTTGATTGATTTTTGAAGAAAAACCGCTTCGCTCCTAAATCCAAAAAATCTTACAATTTCTCTAATGCTTGTATTGTTCATTTTTTAACAGCTATGCCTCCGACAAGCACGTACCTTACTTTTTGCTTTTGAAACGCTCTCAATATATCTTCGTAGATTATCATAAATCTCCACCGGCCTTTTGGGGCATAGCTATTATATGGACGCCGAAGGTAAATATCAAGCAGATTTATCGGACTGCCCGATCGCGGCTCCGCCGCGCTTGCGATGCTTCCAGTACTCTATTATGCCGGGCAGTATCGAAACGAAGATGATGATGAAGATGACGAGCGTGAAGTTCTTCTTTACGATCGGCACGTTGCCGAGCCAGAAGCCGCCCAGCACGAAAAGGGCGACCCACAGCACGCCGCCGGTGACATTGTAGATTAGAAAAGAGCCGTAGCTCATCTTACCGGCGCCCGCCACAAACGGCGCAAAGGTCCTGACGATGGGGACGAACCTGGCCAGCACGATCGTCTTGCCGCCGTACTTCTCGTAAAAGGCGTGGGTCCGGTCGAGATACTCTTTCCTGAAGATGCGTGAATTGGGTTTACTGAAAAGCCTCTCGCCGAAGAAATTACCGACGGCGTAATTGACGCTGTCGCCGATGACGGCGGCAAGGATGAGGGCAATGCAGAGGTAGGTAATATTGAAAGCACCGAGCGCCGCGAACGAGCCGGCCGCGAACAGGAGCGAATCTCCGGGCAAGAACGGCGTTACGACGAGCCCCGTCTCAGCGAAGACGATCGCGAAGAGCAGGAGATACGACCATGCCCCCCAACTCTGTATTATCGCATTGAGGTGCTTGTCGATATGGATGATGAAGTCGATACTCGTGTAGATGAATTCCATAGAATCTTTGATGGCTGTCGGCGCTCACTCGCTTCAAATCCTAGCGTCTCTAGCGCTACTCCATAACCGTGATGGCTGCCCCGCGCAAGCGCGCTGACTATATTGGTGGTTCGACGCGCTCGCATCTTATGAAACACGGGCTCGCTTGCTCACCACCCTCCTGAGCAAGGCCTTGCCGACGGCAAGGCCGCGTCGAAGGATGGCTGACGGGCTAGGATTTGAACCTAGACAAGCAGATCCAGAGTCTGCTGTGCTACCGTTACACTACCCGTCAAAATTTCTGAAGAAATTTTGATGCCGGGACGGCGTTAATAAACGCGACCCAAGGGAGCGTTTTAGCTGGCCCGGCGCAAAACTTTCAAAAGAAAAATTGATGCATCGGCGGCGTAAAAAATCCGACCTAAGGAAGGATTTTAGCCGCCGAGGCGCAAAAATTGCTACGTAGACGTTTCTGCGCAAAAACTGCACTAAAAGCGACGAGGCGTAAAATTCGCCTCTAAATCTTATACTAAACCCGTCCGATTTTCAACGATTTTCAGGCGCCCTTTTTCGATTCCTTCGCCCAGGTATCTTTCAAACTGACGGTCCGGTTGAAGACCCTTTTCCCGTCTTTAGACGCCACGGGATCGAGATAAAAATACCCCAGCCGCTCGAACTGGTAGCGGCTACCCGGCGTCGCATCCTTGAGCGACGGTTCGAGCCTGCAGGCCGTGATCGTCTCGAGCGAATTCGGGTTGAGATTGGCTCTGTAATCGGCGCCCTCCGGGGCATCGTCGGGATCCCTCTTGGTGAAAAGAGGGCCGTAAAGCCTGGCTTCGGCATCTACGGCATGGGCGGCCGATACCCAGTGGAGCGTCGCCTTCACCTTGCGGCCGTCAGGGGCGTCACCGCCGCGCGTGGCGGGATCGTACGTGCAATGGACCTCCGTCACCTCGCCGGTCTTCGGGTCCTTGACGACATCCGTGCATTTCACGAAGTAGGCATACCGCAGCCGCACCTCTTTGCCGGGCGAAAGCCTGAAAAACTTAGGCGGCGGAACCTCGCGGAAGTCGTCCCGCTCGATATAGAGCTCGCGCGAGAACGGCACCTTCCTCGTCCCCGCCGACGGGTCTTCCGGATTATTGATGGCGTCGAGCTCTTCGCTCTGCCTTTCGGGATAATTAGCGATAACGACCTTGAGCGGCCGCAGGACCGCCATGGCGCGGGGCGCCGTCTTATTCAATTCCTCCCGCACGGAATTCTCAAGCACATTGATCTCGACGATCGAATCCATCTTCGCCACGCCTATGCCTTCGCAAAAATTCCTGATCGACGCCGGCGTATAGCCGCGCCGCCTGAACCCTGAGAGTGTCGGCATGCGCGGGTCGTCCCAGCCGTCTACGAGCTTCTCCCGGACGAGCTGGAGGAGTTTGCGCTTCGACAGGACCGTGTTCGAAAGGTTGAGCCGCGCGAATTCGATCTGCTGCGGGTGATAGCTTTTCAGGGTGTCGAGGATCCAGTCGTACAGCGGCCGGTTATTCTCGAATTCAAGCGTGCAGATCGAATGGGTGATGCCCTCGATGGAGTCGGAAAGGCAATGCGCGAAATCGTACATCGGGTAGATGCACCACGCGTCGCCGGTGCGGTGGTGGTGCTCGCGCTTGATCCGGTAGAGGACGGGATCGCGCATGATGATATGGGAACTGGCCATATCGATCTTCGCCCGCAAGGTCCGGCTGCCGTCGGGGAATTCCCCCTTCCGCATCCGGCCGAACAGGTCGAGGTTCTCCTCCACGCTGCGGTTACGGAACGGCGAGTCCTTGCCGGGCAGGATAAGCGTGCCCCGGTAATCGCGGATCTGGTCGGCGCTTAAGTCACAGACATAGGCCCTGCCCAGCCTGATCAGCTCGACGGCGCAGCCGTAGATCCGCTCGAAATAATCAGAAGCGTAGTAGAGGCGGTCACCCCAGTCGAACCCGAGCCACCGGACGTCCTCGATGATCGACTCGACATACTCGGCCTCCTCCTTCTCAGGATTCGTATCGTCCATCCTGAGGTTGCAGAGGCCGTTGTAGTCGGCCGCTATCCCGAAGCTGATGCAGATGGCCTTCGCGTGGCCGATGTGCAGGTAGCCGTTCGGCTCGGGCGGAAAACGCGTGTGGACCTTCCCTTCGAACCTGCCGGTGCGCAGGTGCTCGTCGATGATCTCCCGTACAAAATTTGTCGTCACGGTCTTTTCCATGATCGGTCAGGCCGCCTGGGCCCTGCGCATACGCTCGAGGACCTTCTCTTTTCCGAGGACCTCTATCATCTCGAAGAGGCCGGCGCCCGTCGTCTTGCCGCTTATCGCGACGCGAGTCGGATGGATGATCTGGCCGGCTTTCAGCTTCTTCTCTTCGGCCATCGCGCGGCATATCTCTTCGAGGTTTGTGTGGGAAAAATCGGCTGCCTTCTCCAGGCGGCTTGTGAATTCGCGCAGGATTCCCTTCGACTCGGTGCTCTTCAGGTGTTTCTCCACACCCTTCTCATCGACTGAATATTCGTCCGAGAAAAAATGGTCGGTCATCGGGATAAATTCGGACAGTGCTTTCATCCGCACCCTGTAGAGCTCTATCACTTTTGCAAGTAACCCGTCGGACGGGACGGCGTGGCTTGCGTCGGCAAACTGCTTCTTGATGAGCGGCAGGAGCTCGTCTGTTTTTTTCGCCGCAATATATTCGCCGTTCATCCAGCGCAGCTTCTGGAGGTCGAACTTCGCCTGGACGCCTTTCATGTGATCGATGTTAAATGTCTTCACGGCATCGGCGAGCGGTATGATCTCGCGGTCTCCGCCGGGCGACCATCCCAGGAGCAGCAGGTAATTGACCAGCGCCTCGGGGAGGAAGCCGTCCCGCTTATACTCCTCGACCGCGACGCCGCCGTGGCGCTTGGAGAGCTTCGCCCCGTCTGCGCCCATGATGAGCGGCATGTGGCCGAACTGCGGCGAGGCGAGGCCGAGAGATTCGTAGAAGAGGATCTGCTTCGGCGTGTTGGACAGGTGGTCGTCACCGCGGATGATATGCGTGATCTTGAGATACGCGTCGTCGATAACACAGCAAAAGTTGTACGCCGGCGAGCCATCGGATTTGATGAGCACCTGGTCTTTGATATCATCGGTATTGACGCTGACCGTGCCATGGATCATGTCGTCGAATGTTATCGCGCGGCCCTTCTCGATCCGGAAGATATACGCCTCGCCCTCGCGATAGGCCTTGCCCGCTGTGACCAGTCCTTCGGCCGCGGCGCGGTAGATATCGAACCGCTTCGACTGGTGGATGGGTTCCTCGTCCCAGCCGATGCCCAGCCATTTCAGGTCGGCCATTATCTCGTCGAGGAAGCGCTGCTCTGAGCGCGCGATATCCGTATCTTCGATGCGCAGCAGGAATGTCCCGCCGTGGCGGCGGGCGTAGAGCCAATTGAAGAGCGCGGTCCTCGCGCTTCCGATGTGGAGATACCCGGTCGGGCTGGGGGC
>CAYGRZ010000007.1:5526-42339 GCA_964352425.1 uncultured Planctomycetia bacterium
TGAAGAGCGCGGTCCTCGCGCTTCCGATGTGGAGATACCCGGTCGGGCTGGGGGCGAATCTTACTCGTACCATTTTTCCTTACAAACCCTTAGTTAGTCCACAGTCAATAGTCAATAGTCCATAGTCGACAGATAAAGCTTTTACTGTGGACTGCCGACTGTGGGCTGTGGACTAAATTCTGTACCCTTTCTCGAGCGCTTTCTTATTGAGCAGGAAAAGCTCTTCCTTGTGCCTTAACGCGCCCTTCAGGGCGCTTACCGCATATCTGAGCGACAGCGTCTTCGACCTTTTGACGAAGGCGCCCAGCGCAATCATGTTCGCGCATCTCGCGTTGCCGAGCTTTACGGCCAGCTCCGTCATGGGTATAGTGACGATCTTGATGTCTTTCCTTTTCGGGACGATGTCCACGAGCGACTTGTTCACTATCAGGATGCCGCCCGGCTTCACGCTGGCTTCGTATTTCAGAAGCGACGGCCTATTCATCACGATCAGGATGTCCGGATTCGTCACGATCGGGCTGGCGATAGGGTCTTTCGACACCTTCGCCATCGAATAGGCGGTCCCGCCCCTGACCTCGGCGCCGTACGACGGCATCCATGTGACGTGCCGATCGGCCAATAACCCCGCCGCCGCCAGCAGCTTGCCCATGAACATGATGCCCTGGCCGCCGAACCCCGCGCAGAGGATCTCTTCGCAACTATTTCGCTGTGCACTCTTCTTCATAGTCATCGATCAACCCTTTACCACGCCGAGCGGATAGAACGTCGTCACGTCGTTCTTTATCCTGTCGGCCGCCTGGATCGGCGTCATGTCCCAGTACGTCGGGCACATCGAGAGGACCTCGACGATCGAGAACCCCTTGCCTTCGACCTGCATCGTGAACGCCTTCTTGATCGCGCGCTTGGCCCTGATCACTTCCTGCGCCGAACTGACCGCAACGCGTTCAGCGTACCGTGTCCCCGGAAGGACGGCGAGCATCTCGAGCACTTTGAGCGGGTACCCTTCCCGGCGGAGACTCCTGCCGTGGATCGTGGTGGACGTCTTCTGCCCCGCCAGCGTCGTCGGCGCCATCTGGCCGCCGGTCATCCCGTAGACGCCGTTATTGACGAATATGACCGTTATGTTCTCACTGCGGTTCGCCGCGTGGACTATCTCCGCCGTCCCTATCGCCGCCAGGTCGCCGTCGCCCTGGTACGTGAAGACGATTGTCTCGGGCCTGACGCGCTTTATGCCGGTGGCGACCGCGGGGGTCCTGCCGTGCGCCGCTTCCGTGACGTCGAAATCCCAGTAGTCGTACGCGATGACGGCGCACCCGACCGGCGCGACCGCGATCGTCCGCTCGCGTACTTTAAGCTCGTCGATCACTTCACAGACCAGACGGTGTATGATGCCGTGGCCGCAGCCGGCGCAGTAGTGGTTGTCGACATCGCGCAGGCTTACCGGACGGCCGAATATCTGCGTGATACCGGAGGGGCCTCCCTTTCCGGCCGGCGCGGCGCCGCTCTCCGCGGCCTTTTTCGCGTTCTTACTTTTTTTCATACAGCGCCTCGATCCGCTCTACGATATCTGCCTCGGACGGGATGCCGCCGCCCATCCTGCCGTGGAAATTGACCTCGGCCCTGCCGTTTACGGCGAGTCTCACGTCCTCGACCATCTGGCCCGCGCTCATCTCGACGACGAGGAACTTTCCGGCCCGCCTGGCAGCGTCTGCGATGACCTGTTCCGGGAATGGCCAGAGCGTTATCGGCCGTATCAATCCCACTTTCAATCCTTTTGCCCGTGCGTCGTCCATCGCGGCCTTCGCCATCCGCGCGATGGAGCCGTAGGCGACCAGCATCACGTCGCTGTCCTTCGCGTTAAAGACCTCCGCGCGCACCTCCGCCGCTTTAACGGCGGCGTATTTCGCCTGCAATTTCTTATTGTGCTCCTCGAGAGCTCCCTCGGCCAGCAACAGTGAGCGAATGATGTTCGGCTGCCTGCCCCGGCAGCCGGTCAGCGCCCACGGTTTTTCGACTGTCTTCGGCTGGAGGTTCGTTGGTATGTGGAGCGGCTCCATCATCTGGCCGAGCAGGCCGTCGCCGAGGATGCATGCCGGGGTGCGGTACTTGTCGGCGAGGTCGAACGCCAGGAACGTGTAGTCGAGAAGCTCCTGCACCGAATCCGGCGCGAGCACGATCATCTTGTAGTCGCCGTGGCCGCCGCCCTTCACCGCCTGGAAATAATCGGCCTGTGACGGCGCTATGTTGCCGAGGCCGGGCCCGCCCCTCTGCATGTTGACGATGACGCAGGGAAGCTCGCAGGCGGCGATGTAGGAGATGCCCTCCTGCTTCAGGCTCATGCCGGGGCTCGACGAGGACGTCATCGCCCGGACGCCTGAGGCGGCAGCGCCGAAGACCATGTTGATGGCGGCGAGCTCCGATTCGGCCTGGATGAAGACGCCGCCGGTTTCGTTCATGCGCTTGGCCATGTAGGCGGTCAGCTCGTTCTGCGGCGTGATCGGATAGCCGGCATAAAATTTGCAGCCGGCGAGCACCGCGCCCTCGCCGCACGCCTCATTGCCGCACATCAGCACTTTTGTATGGGCCATATTACTTATACACCTCTATGATGCACTCCGGGCAGACGAGCGCGCACATGGTACAGCCAGTGCATTTGCCCCCGGAGAAATAGACGGGCTTCACGCCCCTGACGTTCAGCTCCCGGGCTATCTTGATAAGGTTATTCGGGCAGTTGGCAACGCACAGGTAGCAGCCTTTGCACCGCTTTGTATCTATCTTTATCTTTGCCATAGTTCCTCTGACGGCGGCAGCGCAAAAGTTGCTGCTGCCACCCCCCCCCCCAAAAAAAAATAGAAGAGGTTCCGAGGGGCCGGGCGAGCGTTCCCGCGAAATACCGGCCCCGAAGGAAACTCATCACAGTACCTCTCTCACAATTACATCGCAAACAGCGTCGGGTGTCAAGCGATACTTTGAAAATAACTCAGCCCTTGTGCCGTGTTCGATAAATTTGTCCGGCAGGCCGAGCCTTTTGACCCTGATGCCCTGTATCCGGGAGCGCTCTATGAACTCCAGTATCGCCGACCCGAAACCGCCCTCCAGCACGCCGTCCTCTATCGTCACGACCTTCTTTATCTTCCCGAACGCATCTGCACACAATTCCTCATCGAGCGGCTTGATGAACCGCGCGTTTATCACCATCGCGTCGACCGACTTTCGCCCCAGCAGTGTGGCCGCTTCGAAGGCGACCTCCGCCATGCTGCCGATCGAGACTATCACGACATCCCTGCCGTCCTTCAGGATCTGGGCCTTCCCGATCCTGACGGGTGAGGCCGGCTGCCCGGGCAGGGCGCTCGATCCCTTCGGATACCGGATCGCGCACGGCGCGTCCAGCCCGACCGCGAACGCGAGCATCTCCTTGAGCTCTGCCGGCGAGGCAGGCGCCATAAAAACGAGGTTCGGTATATGCCGCAATGCCGCTATGTCGAAGACGCCGTGGTGCGTCGGCCCGTCCTCTCCGACGAGGCCCGCCCTGTCGAGGCAGAATACCACGGGCAGGGCCTGCAGGCAGACGTCGTGTATGATCTGGTCGTAGCCTCTCTGCAGGAACGTCGAATAGACCGCCGCGACCGGCCTGAAGCCCCCGCGCGCGAGCCCTGCGCTGAAACCGACGGCATGCTCTTCGGCGATGCCGACATCGAAGAACCGTTTCGGGTGCAGCGCGGCGAAGCTGTTAAAGCCGGTGCCGTCTATCATCGCGGCCGTTATGCCGACTATCTTAGGGTTTTCGTTCGCGAGGGCGACTATCTTTTCGCTGAAGGCATCGGTGAACGTCTCCCCTCCGCCGCAAGGCAGCTTCACTCCCGTCGCGAGATCGAACGGCCCCGTCCCGTGAAAAGCGGCAGGGTCGTCCTCGGCGGCCTTATAGCCCTTGCCCTTCTTCGTCACCACGTGGATCAATACCGGCTCCTGCAGGTCCTTCAGGTTCTTAAATGTCCATACGAGCTGCGGTATGTTATGGCCGTCGATAGGGCCGAAATACCTGAAGCCCATCTCCTCAAAGAGCATGCCGGGTATCAGCAGGTTCTTCAGCCCCTCCTCCAGCTTCCTGGCCGCCCGGTAGGCGCGGAACCCGAAGCGCGGTATCCTCTTCACGACCCGCTCGACATCCCTGCGGATCTTATTATACGCGGGCGCCGTCAGGATCCTGTTCAGGTACTTGCTGAGCGCGCCGACCGAGCGCGATATCGAAAGCTCGTTGTCGTTCAGGATCACGATCATGCCTTTCCCGGCGTGCCCGGCGTGGTTCAGCGCCTCGAACGACATCCCGCCGGCGAGCGCCGCGTCGCCCGTCACGGCGATGACCTTATGGGATTCGCCCCTGATGTCGCGCGCCGCGACGAGACCGAGCGCCGTTGAGATCGAGGTCGAACTGTGGCCGCAGGTGAAGAGATCATATTCGGGGCTCTCGTCCTTGTTCGGGAAACCGCTTAAACCGCCGAGCTGCCGCAGGCTTGCAAACCGTGCCAGCCGGCCGGTCAGGATCTTGTGGGCGTATGTCTGGTGGCCCACGTCCCATATGACCATGTCCTTCGGCGTATCGAATATATAGTGGATCGCGATCGCCAGCTCGACGGCGCCGAGGCTCGAGGCGAGATGGCCGCCGGTCTTCGAGACCGTCCTGAGGATCTCCCCGCGTATCTCGCCGGCGAGCCGGGGAAGCTCAGTCAGGTTCAGCTTCCGCAGGTCGGCCGGCCCCTGTATGTTTTCTAGCAATCTTTCCATCGTTCTCTATTGACTGTTGACTGCGGACTATACGTTATTTCCGCCGTTCCGCAAGGTAATCCGCTATATCCTTCAGCCGCTGCGCCTTCCTGCCGAATACGGCCAGCGCGGCCTTCGCCTCAAGCACGACGGATTCGCAATCCCGGCGCGCCTTCTCCTCGCCGTAGAGCTTCGCGTAACCGTCGCCGTCGATGATATCGTCGACCATCTGGAATGCCATGCCGACCGACGCGCCGAACGACGCCATCGCCGAGGCGGCCTTCCTGCCGGCTCCCGCCGAGACAGCCCCGAGCTTTGTCGAGACCTCAAACAGCTTCGCCGTCTTCAGCATGTGTATCGTATTCAGCGTCTTCGCGCCGACATCATCATCCCGCCACTCGATATCGATAGCCTGCCCGCCCACCATGCCGCGCGTGCCTGCGGCCTCCGAAAGCTCCCGCGCGCAGCCCGCGCCCCTCTCCGGGGACATGCCGGTGGCGATGATGTTGAACGCGAGCGTCAGCAGCGCGTCACCGGCCAGGATCGCATTGGCCTCGCCGAACATCCTGTGGCATGTCGGCTTGCCACGCCGGTAATCGTCGTTGTCCATGGATGGCAGGTCATCATGTATAAGTGAATACGTGTGTATGAGTTCGATGGCGCATGCGGCAACCATGGCGTCTTTCGGCCTGCCTGTGCCCTGAGCCCGTCGAAGGGCACGGCATGTCCGCGCAGCCTCGATGGCGAGGATCGGCCGTATCCGCTTACCCCCCGAGAAGACGCTGTAGCGCATCGCCCTGTGGATGGCCCGTGGTTCCTCTTTTTCGGAAGGCAGATACCGGCCCAGCGCCTTGTCGACCGACCGCGCCGAACGTTCCAGATACGCTTTCAGCTTCATCGTCCTGACCGCCTGTCAATTCACATCTACCCAGGCTTAAAAACCGGGGCATGTTTACAATTGATCCCGAGCGGCGCCCTATTCCCTGGCCTTTAGGCCAGGGAATAGGGCCGCGAGGGGTTAAAAGAAATCATCTCCTGCCTTCGGTTTCCGCTTCCTGGGCTCCTGAGGCTTCTCCTCTTCCTCCGCCGCCTTCTCGTCGAAATCCTTCAGCTCAAACGACCCGTCCTCCGCCTTCAGCAGTATCTCAACTTTTTTTCGCGCCGCTTCCAGCTTTTTCGCGCAGCCTTTCGACAGCCTGATGCCCTCTTCGTATTTAGTAAGGGCCTCGTCGAGCGGCAGGTCGCCGTTCTCGAGCTCCTGGACGATCTTTTCCAGCTTCTTCAACGCGTCTTCGAACTTCATCTCGGCCATATTATTTTATCTCCTCGACTTTGCTCACGAACGTACCCTTACCCAGTTTTGTTTCGACTGTATCATCTATTTTAAGCGCGGCCGCTTCCTTGATAATCTTACCATCGGAAATCCTCGTCGTTATGCTGTAGCCGCGGTTCAGGATCGCAAGAGGGCTCAATACCTCGAGCTTTTGCGCAAGCATGTTGAAATCCTGCCCCCGCATCTGCACGAGATGGTCAACCCGTATCGCCAGGTCCTTGCGGAGGTCGTCTATCATCTGCTCGTACTGCTCGACCAGCTTCAGCGGCTGCTTCAGCGCATAACTCTCCCGCAATCTCACCAGCTTCTGCGCGAGCATGTCCACCATGTTCGTAAGCCCGTTGCGCAGCCGCGTCGTATGGGTGTTGATGGCGGCGATAAGGTCTTCTTTTTTCGGGATAACGAGCTCCGCCGCCGCCGACGGCGTCGGCGCCCGCAGGTCCGCCACAAAATCGGCGATCGTGTAATCTATCTCGTGGCCGACCGCGCTTATCACGGGGATCTCGGAATCATAGATAGCGCGCGCGACCACCTCTTCGTTGAACGCCCAGAGGTCCTCGAGGCTTCCGCCGCCCCTGCCGACTATCATCACGTCGATAGTGCCGAATGTGTTAAAATCCCTGATCGCGGTCGCGATCTCGTCCCTCGAACCGGCCCCCTGCACCCTGACCGGATATAGTATGATCTCGATGTTCGAGAAGCGCCTGCGCGCGATGTTCAGGATATCCCGTATCGCGGCGCCCGTCGGGCTGGTGACGATGCCTATCTTCGTCGGAAGATTTGGGATCGGCACCTTGTGCGCCTGGTCGAAGAGGCCTTCCTTCTGGAGTTTCTCCTTGAGTTGCTGGAACTGCAGCTGGAGCGCGCCGATCCCCTTCGGCTCCACCTCCTCGACGATAAGCTGGTAGCTGCCGCGCGGCTCGTAGACCGAGATCTTGCCGAACGAGATGACCTTCATGCCGTCCTTGAGCTTGAACTTGAGCTTCTCGTTCGAGCGCTTGAACATCGCGCACTGCACGACGCTTCCTGCGTCCTTGAGGCTGAAGTACATGTGGCCGGACGAGTGGTACGTGCAGTTGGAGATCTCGCCCTCGACCCACAGCGCGGGGAACGAATTCTCCAGCATGCCGCGGATGAGTTTCGTGAGCTCCGAGACGGTAAATATGTGCTTCTCTTTTTGGCTGTTCATAATGTCGTGCAAGCCCTTGCGGCCTGGGTGCCTCGCGGGGACGTTCGGTTTTCCCCTGCGAGGAAAACCTCACTCCGGAAAAATTGCTCGCTCTCCGCCTTCGCCGTTGCATGTGTAGGTGAGAGATTGGCTTCGGCGGATCCATGCCCGCTCGCAATTTTTAGGCCCCGCTTTAGCACCCAGGCCTCCGGGCTTGGGGAATGAAGCGAGACGCCAAAAAAGTTCAGCTGCCGGGGCAGATGAAACACTACGCTCGGTTACCACTCGATGGCGGCACCTGTGTGCGCCGCCGAAGCGACTGCTTGGGAAAAACCGAATAATTTACTCCGCCAGCTTCTCCTGCACCCGCTTGATCGAGTCCGCCTTGCCCGTCTTGTCGTCTATATCTATGATCGCGCCGTGGAGCTGGATGTCGCCCTCGGCCATCTCGAACCGGGTCGGCAGCGCCGTTATGAAGCGCGCCAGTATCTGCTCTTTCTTCCGGCCGATGACGCCGTCGAACGGGCCGGTCATGCCGGCGTCCGCGATGAATGCGGTGCCGCCCGGCAGTATCTTCTCGTCCGCCGTCTGGACGTGCGTGTGGGTCCCGACGATCGCGCTCACCTGTCCGTCAAGGTACCAGCCCAGCGCGATCTTCTCGCTCGTCGCCTCCGCGTGGATGTCGACTATGATGACCCGAGTCTTACCCCTCATCCTGTCGATCTCTTCCTTGACGACCCTGAACGGGCACTCGACCGGCTGCATGAAGACCCTGCCTAAAAGATTCACGACGCCGACGTTCGTGCCCGATTCGGATGCGACGACGGTCGCACCGAAGCCGGGAGCGCCGGCCGGATAATTCGCGGGACGCAGGAGCCTCCTGTCGGAGTCGAGCTTCTCGACGATCTCTTTGCGCTTCCAGATATGGTCGCCCGAGGTGAGGACGTCGATGCCGTGGTCAAAGAGCTCATCGGCCAGCGCCGGCGTCACGCCGCTGCCGCCGGCCACGTTCTCGGCGTTGGCGATGACGAACTCGACGCCTTCGCGCTTCTTTATCTTCGGCAGGAGCCTCTCGACGGCGCGCCTGCCCGGCTCGCCGACGATGTCACCGATGAATAGGATCTTCATACCATCCCTTCTAAAGAACAAATTACAGAGAACAAATTACAAACAGAGTCGAAAGTACAAAAACAAAACATCTTTGTTCTCTTGTCTTTGTCTGCACTCTGTTCTATGTGCTCTGTTCTTTTTCTTCTACTTCGCGTACTCGACCGCACGCGTCTCCCTCACCACTGTGACCTTGATCTGGCCCGGATATTCGAGTCCCTCTTCTATCTTCTTCGTGATGTCGCGCGCGAGCACCGCCGCCTGCGCGTCCGAGATCTTGTCGGGCTGGACCATGACGCGTATCTCACGGCCCGCCTGTATCGCGTACGCCTTCGCGACGCCCTTGAACGAGTCGGCTATCTCCTCGAGCTTCTCGAGCCTCTTGACGTACGTCTCGAGCGTCTCGCGCCGCGCGCCCGGCCTCGTCGCGCTTATCGCGTCGGCCGCCTGGACGAGCACCGCGAGGAGCGTCTTCGGCTCGATATCCTGGTGGTGCGCCTCGATCGCGTGGCAGATGTTCTCCGACTCGCCGTACTTCCTGGCGAGGTCCGCGCCGAGCTTCGAGTGCGTGCCCTCGACTTCGTGGCTGATCGCCTTTCCTATATCGTGCAGGAGGCCTATCCGCTTGGCGAGGTTGAAATCGAGCTTCAGCTCGCTCGCCATGACCCCCATCAGGGCCGCGGCCTCCTTGGAATGCTGCAATACGTTCTGGCCGTAGCTCGTCCTGTATTTCAGGCGGCCGAGGAGCTTTATCAGTTCCGGATGCAGGCCGTGCAGCCCCACGTCGAACAGCGCCTTCTCGCCCTCTTCCCGGATCGTGTTCTCCATGTCTTTCTTCACCTTCTCGACGATCTCCTCGATCCTCCCCGGATGTATGCGCCCGTCCTGCAGCAGCCTCTCGAGCGATATCTTGGCTATCTCGCGCTTTATCGGATCGAACCCCGAGAGTATGACCGCCTCGGGCGTATCGTCGATGATGACGTCGATGCCGGTCGCTATTTCGAGCGCGCGGATATTGCGGCCTTCGCGGCCGATGATCCTGCCCTTCATCTCGTCGCTGGGGAGGTGGACGACGCTGACCGTCGTTTCGACGGTGTGGTCGGCGGCACAGCGCTGGATCGCGAGCCCTATGATCTTCCTGGCCTCCTTGTCCGCCTTCTCCTTCGCCTCCTCTTCAGTCCTCTTGATCATGATCGCCGCTTCCTGCTTCACTTCGTCCTCGAGCTTCTTCAACAGGAGCTGCCTGGCCTCATCGCGCGTCATGCCCGATATATTCTGCAGCTTCTCTTTTTCTTCCTGCAGAAGCCTGTCGAGATCCTTCTCCTTGGCGCCGATCAGCTTCTCCTTGTCGCTTAAAGAATGCTCTCTTCGCTCTATATCCTTATCTTTCCTGTCGAGGATATCGACCTTCCTGTCGAGGTTCTCCTCTTTCTGGATGAGCCTCTTCTCCAGGATGATCAGCTCCTGGCGGCGGTCCTTGGTCTCCTTCTCGAACTCGGTCCTCAGTTTAAGGAGCACGTCTTTGGCCTGCAGCTCCGCTTCGTGGCGGATCTTATCGGCCTCTGTCTTGGCGGACTCGACCATCTTCTTCGCCTTGTCCTCGGCCGTCTTGATCTTGCTCTTGGCATGGAGCTTGCGGATGAAATACCCGAGGCCGAAGAAGGATGCGGCAGCCAGCCCGGCGAGCCCTATATAGATAATGGTGTTGTCTTGGTGCATATGTGATTCCCCCCTGGTTGAAAATGGAATAGTCCACAGTCCACAGTCGACAGTCCACGGTAAAAGTTTTACTTTATCTGCGGACTGTGGACTATTCGGGTTTGCTCTACGCCGTGATGGTCTTCGTGACGGGAATGTCGTGTGAGTCTTTAGGAAGGTGTTCAACTACCTGGAAATCGAAGGCAAGGCCTATCGTCTTGGTCTTTTTGGGCAGATCGCACAGGAATCGGTCGTAATATCCGTGCCCGCGGCCAAGCCTGACGTTGTTCCTGTCAAAGGCTATGCCGGGCACTACAACCAGATCTATATCATCTAACGGAACCTCTCTGACATGTCCAGCCTTCGGCTGGTAGATTCCAAAGTGCTGTCTTTCCAAGTCCTTTGCCCTATCCTTGATTTCGCCTGCAATCAGTCTCATATCTTCCTTCAGTATCACAGGTACGCAGACCCTCTTTCCCATCTTTACCGCCTCGTCTATCATGGAAAGCGTATTGACTTCATCCTTCAACGAGACGTAGAACATCACGAGCTTCGCTTTTTTAAAATCCCCCTCGTCAAATAACCTGCCCTTTATTATAGCACTTTTTTCCGCCTTTTCAAGCATGGAATAGGTTTTTATCTTCTCTTTTATGTGCGTGCGTATCTTGTGCTTCACCCCGTTAGACCTCCAAACTTACCCCGAGAGACCAAGAGGTCTAACGGGGTTCATCCCTTATTCCCCTAAGTGCGGCTCCCCGGAATTCTCATGGGGCGATTTCGGCTCTTTAATGGTCGGCTTACCGTGCCTGGCAAGGTAATCGTTAATGGCGCTTCTCAGGGCCTGTTCGGCAAGAACTGAGCAGTGCATCTTTATCTTTGGCAGCCCCCCGAGCGCCTCGGCGACCGCGTGGTTCGATATCCTGAGCGCCTCTACTATCGTCTTCCCCTTTACAAGCTCGGTGACCATGCTCGACGTGGCTATGGCAGCACCACATCCGAAAGTCTTAAATTTAGCGTCGGTGATGACCTCGTTAGCATCGACCTTAATATAGAGCCGCATGATGTCGCCACATACCGGATTTCCCACGTTCCCGACGCCGTCAGCGTCGGGTATCTCGCCCACGTTGCGCGGGTTCCTGAAATGCTCCATCACCTTATCGGAATAGGTGCCTTCCATATTTATTCTCCTCGCAAACTTTTGTTTGGTCGACAGTCAAGAGTCCATAGTCCACAGATAATGCTTTTACTATGGACTATGGACTACTGACTATGGACTGTGGACTGACTCATTATTTTACTCGATCCCCATACAACGGCGACATATCCCGCAGCCGCTGAATGATGGCGGGCAGGACCGCGAGGACGTAGTCCATGTCCTCTTTCGTATTATCCTTTCCTAATGAAAACCGTATCGACCCTTGCGTCTCAGCCGCGTTGACGCCCATCGCGGCCAGGACATGCGACGGCTCGAGCGACCCCGACGTGCACGCCGACCCCGTCGAGACGGCGACGCCTTCCATGTCGAGATTGAGGACGATCGATTCGCCCTCGAGATATTTGAACCTGACGTTCAGCGTGTTCGGCAGCCTCTTTTCAGGATGTCCGTTCAGGCTGACGTCCGGTATCTTCGCCATGATGCCCTTATAGAGATAGTCGCGCAGGCCCTGCAGCTTCCTCGCCTCTTCAGCCGTTTCTTTTTTCGAAAGTTCCGCCGCCTTGCCGAGCCCCACGATCGCGGCGACATTTTCCGTGCCGGCGCGCTTTCCCATCTCGTGATGGCCGCCGTGCATCATCGCGTCGATCTTCGTACCCTTCTTTATATAGAGGGCGCCGATCCCTTTCGGCCCGTAGATCTTGTGGCCGGACATGGAAAGGAGGTCCACATCCATCTCCCGGACCTTGAATGGGATCTTGCCGACGGCTTGAACCGCATCCGTGTGGAACAATATCCCGCGGTCTTTGGCGATCTTCCCTATCTCAGCGACCGGCTCGATCGTGCCCACCTCGTTATTAGCGTACATTATGGTGATGAGGATCGTCTTGTCGGTTATGGCGCTCTTCAATGCTTCCAGGTCGACGATGCCATACTTATCGACCGGCAACGAGGTAATTTTGAAACCGTCTTTTTCAAGCGCTTTGCACGAATTGAGGACTGCGTGGTGCTCTATCGCAGACGTGATTATGTGGTCGCCCTTCTTGCGCAGGGCGTGTGCCACTCCCTTTGTCGCGAAGTTGTCGGCCTCCGTGCCGCCTGAGGTAAAGATTATATCTTCCGGCCCTTGCGCGCCCAGGAGGCTCGCCACATTCGCGCGCGCCTCGTCTATTGCGACACGAGCAGTGCGGCCGAACTGGTGGACGCTTGAGGCATTGCCGTATATATCCTTATAATAGGGAAGCATCGCCTCGAGGACCTCTTCGCGCATCCTCGTCGTGGCGTTGTTATCAAGATAGACTTTCCGCATACGTCCCTCTCTTATCGTTTTCCGTCGATCGCGTTGCGTGAGTCCCTGCCGCCTGCTTAGAGCGTCAGCGAGCGCGGCTTGATGTTCTTGGAATGGTCTTTGGGCGGCCGTTTCTCTCTTAAGAGATGCAGCTTGTTCTGTTTCTTAAGCTCATTATATATAAGGACCCAGGCGCAATCCTTGTTCTTGTCGACTTCGCATTTGCCCTTGTCCTGGCCGCCGCACGGCCCGTTCAGAAGCGATTTTGGGCACCGGGTGATGGGACAGATGAGGCCGGTCAGTTCCAGCACGCAGTCGCCGCAGGCCGCGCACCGCTCCAGGAATGCTCCCGAGGAGTCGATCTGGCCCATGAAGAGCGTATCGCAGCCCACATGGATAGGTTTCTCGATACGCAGGTTATCTTTGACGGATTGTATGCCGAGGCCGCAGGCCATGACCAGGATGGCTTCGGAGGATTCTATGGGTTTCCGGTGCTTGGCGAACTCACTCTTGACCTGGGCGGCGACACAGGGCGCCCCCGGCACGCACACGCCGGTGACGGTCTTGCCCTCTTTCTCGAGCGCCCCTTTCACGTGCCTGACATCGTCCTCGCCGCCCGTCTTGCACGTGGCCGAACATTCGCCGCAGCCGACGATGAATACCTTCGATGCGTCTTCCAGGTACTTCAGTATATCCTTGAATTCTTTCTGCCTGGTAATGATCACTTAGAGAACCGGCTCCACGCGCTTTATTTCCGGCACGGCGCCCTTCAGCTCTTTCTCGACAAAATTGGCGAGCGTCATCTGGCTCATCGGGCAGCCCGCGCAGGCTCCTTTCAGGCGGACCTTCACGACCCCGTTTTCTACGCTGACCAGCTCTATGTCGCCGCCGTCCTGCTGCAACGCCAGCCGCACTTTAGCCAATGCCTTCTCTATCTTCTCTTTCACGGCAAGCTCCCGTCTGTGTTATTTCAACAATTCACGGATATCGTTCTCGAACACTTCCTTCGGCCTGTACCCTATGTACTTCTTCGCTATCTTAAAATCCTTATCGATTATAAAGGTCACCGGTATCGACCTGATGGGGCCGTAGAGAGTCGTGGCGGTGCTGTCGGCGATCAGCATAGTGTAATTGACGCCAAAATCCTCCGCGAACCTGCGCGTATCGTCGGGGCGCGAGAGCGATACGCCGATCATCACGAACCCCTGGCCGCCGTACTGCCGCTGCAGTTCGATGAAGTCGGGCGTCTCCTGCTTGCACGGCGGGCACCATGTCGCGAAGAAGTCCAGGATGATGACCTTCCCCTTAAAATCGGACAGCGTGACCATATTCCCGTCGAGATCGCGCAGATTCAAGTCGGGCGCGGCCATGGCTATCCCGAGCGTCCTGCCGCACGCGCTCAAGATGAAGACCGTCAGGACAACCGTCAGCAGCCTGAAAAATATCTTCTTTTTCATACAACGTCCTCTATTTTACGAACAGGCTTAATACTCTTTCCGAGATCATGTTCAACGAATCGGTGATGATGAGCACGCCGACGATCATCAGGAGCACGCCGGCGACGATATTGATGCGCGACATCACTTTCTTGAAACGGTTGAAGTAGCGCAGGAACGAATGTGTCGCCAGCGCCGTTATGAGGAACGGCACGGCTATCCCCGCGGAATAGAGGGCCAGGAGCACCGCGCCTTCGCCGACGCTTGACTTCGTCCCGGCGATCACGAGGATCGAGCCGAGGATCGGTCCCGCGCACGGCGTCCACGCGGCCGCGAACGTCACGCCCACGAGGAATGACCCGAAGTATGTCGCCTTCTTGGCGTGGACGTTCAGGTGGTGGTCCTTTTCCATGAACCCGATCTTCACAACACCCGTCAGGACGAGGCCAAAGAGTATGATCAGCACGCCGCCGCCTATCCGGATCGCCTTCTGGTACTGGAAGAGCGCCTGGCCGATCGCCGTCGCGGTGAGGCCGAGCAGCATGAAGACTACCGAGAAGCCGAGTATGAAGAGGAGCGTGTGCGAGATGGTCTTACGGCGCACCTCGTGCATCTTATGGTCGTTCTTCAGGTCGTTATACGAGACGCCGGTGATATACGCGATGAACGACGGGACGAGCGGCAGGATGCATGGCGAGAGGAATGTCAGTATTCCCGCCGTGAACGCGACTATACAGGAGACATGTTCGCCAGCCATTGCAACACCTCCCCGGTCTTTATTGCTGCTGCGTCACCCGCACTTTTACGATACGCAGCTCTTCTTTTATCGAGGCAAGCTCATCCATGATCGCCTTCTGGCCGTTCAGCACCTCGTCGAGCTTTGCGAGCACCGAAGATTCGTCGGCGCCCTGAGCCTGCGCATGCGTTGTGACGCCTGTTATGACGAAAAGACCGACGATCATAAAAAGCACAGCGATACAGCCAAACAGGAATCTCTTCATATCCATAACACCTCCCTACCGTACAACTCAATATTATATCATTACTATTTTAAAAAGCGCGCCTTTTTATTCACGAGCTTCACGATCTCCATCGCCCACAAGGGGAACGAGGAGACCGCTATCACCATCACCCAGTCAACGGCGCTTAGAGCCTCTGTCTTGAATACCTTCTGAAGCACCGGCACATAGACCACCATGATCTGCAGAGAGAATGATATGAGGTTAGCAGCGATGAGTTTCTTATTGGTAAATATTCCGAGGCTGAAAAGCGACTCAGTCATGCTCCTGCAGTTGAGCGCGTGGAAGAGCTGGCTGCAGGAAAGGACGATAAAAGCAGCCGTCCGTGCCCTGGCCAGGCCCTCGCCCTCGACGAACAGGACCACGCAAAAAGCGAAAAGGGTGCAGAAGGCTATGAACGCGCCCTGGGCCAGCATCAGGATGCCCCTTTGTTTTGTCACAACGGGTTCGTCCTTGGGGCGGGGAGGCCTCTGCATTATCTTCGGATCGACGGGATCAACGCCGAGCGCAAGGGCGGGCAGGCCGTCTGTGACGAGATTTACCCACAGTATATGTATGGGAAGGAGCGGCACGGGCAGGCCGATGAGCGAAGATACGAACATTACCAGTATCTCACCCGCATTGCATGAGAGGAGATAATGCACGAACTTCTTGATATTGTCGTAGATGCCCCTTCCCTCTTCGACTGCGGCCACGATCGAGGCGAAATTGTCATCGGTAACGACCATATCCGAGACCTCTTTGGTCACGTCGGTCCCGGTGATCCCCATCGCAACACCTATGTCCGCCTCTTTTACCGCGGGCGCGTCATTGACGCCATCGCCGGTCATCGCCACGATCTCTCGGTGCTTGCGCCATGCCTTCACGATCCTGAGCTTGTGTTCGGGCGACACGCGCGCATAGACCGGTATCCTCTCGACTTCGCGGTCGAATTGGTCTTCGCTTATCTTGTCCAACTCTTCGCCGGTCAGGGCTATGGAATCGGCGGTGAAGAACCCGATCTGGCGGGCTATCGCTACGGCTGTGTTCTTGTGGTCGCCGGTGATCATGACCGTCTTGATACCCGCTTCCTTGCACTCGGCCATCGCTTTCTTGGCCTCGTCTCGCGGCGGATCTATCATCGCAACGAGACCTGCGAACACCAGGTCCTTCTCTATAAGCTCCGCTTCATATTTTTCCGGAATGGCATCCAGGTCACGGTAGGCGACCGCCAGGACACGCATCGCCTGTCCGGCCAGGTCGTCATTTGCCCGCAGTATCGCCGCTCTGTCGTCACCCGTCATGGTTTTAATAGAGCCCTTTTCGTATATACGCGAGCAAGCGTCCAACAATATATCGGGCGCGCCTTTCACATATGCAACAAGACCGGACTTTTCTTGGCGCACGATCGTCATCTTCTTGCGCTCAGGATCGAATGGTATCTCCTCCACGAACGGCGACGCCGCTTCAAGGTCCTTCTTCCACATGCCGGCCTTTGCTGCTGCGGTCAGGATCGCTCCCTCCGTGGGATCCCCCATTATCTTATAGCCATTCTCCCCTTCCAGCAGATCCGCCCCGTTACACAACACGCCGCACTCAAGGCTTTTCTTAAGGCCCGGATTGGCCATAAGGTCCGCAGCCTTGTCACCAAAAACTATTTCTCCTTTGGGCTCATAGCCGACACCGCTGACCTTGAACAATGCCCGATCCGTAAAGAGAGCCTGCACCGTCATCTCATTCTTAGTAAGGGTGCCCGTCTTGTCGGAACAAATAACGGTCGCGCATCCGAGCGTCTCCACGGATGGGAGCTTCCGGATGAGCGCGTGGCGCTTGACCATCCGCTGGACCCCGAGAGCCAGGGCTATGGTAACGACCGCCGGCAGGCCTTCCGGTATCGCGGCGACCGCAAGGCTCACCGATGTCATAAATACATCTATCACTTTGCCGCCGCGCAGCCATTCCAGGCAAAAGACCATCGCCACGAGCGCAAAACATAAGTAGACGATCCATTTGCCGAACTGCTCCAGTTTCTTCTGAAGCGGAGTGGCCTCCTGTTCGATCCCCTGTATCATACCTGCGATCTTGCCGAGCTCCGTCTCCATGCCGGTCGACATGACGATCGCCCGCGCCTTGCCGGAAGCGACCGACGTACCCATATACAGCATGTTCGCCCTGTCCGCGAGAGGTATCTCCTTCTCCTCAAGGGCGATAGGGGTTTTCATGACAGGCGTCGATTCTCCGGTAAGGCTCGCTTCCTGGACGTTGAAATTAGGAGTGACCCAGGACACGCGGCTGTCCGCGGGGATATTGTCGCCGGCCTCGAGCTCGATCAGGTCTCCGGGAACGAGCTCCGCCGACGGGACCATCATGCGCTGGCCGCCGCGGATGACTTTTGAGTTGGGAGAGGATAATTTCTTAAGGGCGGCGAGTGATTTTTCGGCGCGGTATTCCTGGACAAACCCGAGGATGGCATTGATTATGACGATGGCGATGATAGCAAGGGCGTCGATCCACTCCTGCAGGAAACCGGAAACAAGGGCGGCGCCTATAAGGACCCAGACGATCAGGTCCTTGAACTGCTCGATGAATATCTCGAACGGGCCCTGGCCCTTCTTCTCTTTCAGCTGGTTCGGGCCGTACTTCTGAAGCCGTGAGGCCGCCTCATCGGCCGTGATACCGCCGGCAAGGTCGGTTGCGAATTCTTTCGCGACGTCGGATATTTCAAGATGCCAGTATCGTTTCATAGCGCTACAATTCTACCACAAACCGGGAACCATAAAAACCATAAAGCGCGGGTATTACTTGTGGTGGGCGGTGCACGCGCCGGTAATATGCATCATCGCAAATTCCAGTTTTCCGACCTTTTCAAACAGGTCGGACAGGAGCAGCGCCGTTCCTATAATATATGTAACGATTGCCGCGGCAAGGAGCTTCTTGAATACCGGCCGTATGTTTTCCAAGCGTGCTCTCCTTTTAGATTAGAAGCCTTGTATGGCGTGAAAACCGAGCCCCAGCGCAAGTGAGAGCACGATGAGCGCGGCGAGAAATATACTCAGCACCTTTGTTCCGTATTCTTTCCGAAGGACGAGGATCGTGCCGTAACTCGTGACCGGACCGATGAGGAGGAGCGTCATGCCTGCGCCCGAGTTCATCCCCTGTCGGATAAGGCTATCGACAAGCGGCACGGTCGCCGTCGAACATATATACATCAGTATCCCAAAGACGATGGCGAAGGCGTATCCGAACCATCCGCCAAGGTACATCTTGATCAGCCTGGCAAGCGGCATGAAGGTGGCCACGAACGCTGCCAGCAGGATTCCGACAAAGAGCTCAAGGCCTATCTCTTTCGGCAGTTCGATGAAGGCGTACTTCAGGGCCGAGACGAGCCGCTCGAGCGGCGTTTTCTTCTTATGCGCGTGGACATGGCCGGGATCGGTCTCGCAATGAGGGCAGACGACTTTTTCAGGCAGAGGTCTGGGCGTGTATTTGATCGTGTCGCCGATAAGGCCCATGACTACGCCCATGATGATCACGGCAAAGAAGATATAGACGGTAAAGAGCGGCCCAAGAACGCTGTATGCGACCAGAAGCGCGCTTATCGACGTCGCCGGAGTCGCGACGAGGAATGCCAGAACCGGCCCGAGTTTCGCGCCCTTCTTGTAGAAGCTCACTGCAATCGGGAGGCTCCCCCAGCAGCAGACGGGAAGGAGCGTCCCGATGATCGTCGACGCCAGTATCGGCCTGATCCCCCCCGCACCGAGATATTTCAGAACGGCGTCCTCTGGAATGAGCTCATGCACGAGCCCGCTTATGAAAAACCCTATCGCGAGCGCGGGTATGATCTCCGCCAGGTAGTGCAGGAAGATGTGAATAAAGTGATCCATAATTTATATCCTAAAGTACAGAGTACAAAGAACAGAGTACAGACAGAGAACGGAGACGAAAGAACAAAATCAAAATTTTTGTCTTTGTTCTTTTGACTTTGCCTGTACTCTGTTCTTTGTAATTTGTTCTTTATTTCTTATCTATTCTTCTTCCTTCACCGGCCGCTCCTTGAGCGGCTTGAACGAGTAGCCCGAATCGGCGCCGGGCAAGGCCTGGACATATTCGGTCAGGAAGAATTTCTTTCCCTTGATCCAGCCCTTGAGCTCTTCGGCTATCTCAATAGCCTTCGCGTAGCTCGAAAGCGACGATGTCGGCACTTCCTTGCCCTTCACGCTGATATGCCCGCTCTTGAGCCGCTTATAGTTGACCTCGCCGAGCGAGCCGGCCTTGCCCTGCGGATAGTCCTCGCTGTAATCGACTATCTGAGCCCAGAGGTCCTCGTCCTTGACCGCAGCATGTTTGAGAATATCCTCATCGAGGATCGGTATCGGTATGCCTAAGCCCACCGTGAGGCTGACGCCGTATCCCTGGAACGATATGCCGCGCAGCCAGGCGGCGTTCATCTGTTTCAGGTCTCCCATGACGGCAATCGTGCCGGCCGGCGCCTGCGGCACGCCATTGTCCTTGCGCTTTATCGACGGGTTGTGCTGGGTGCCATGCCAGTAGACGTACCCGACACCGCCGCCCAGGAATATCCTCGTCCCCACACCTATCGTCTTGTAGTGCGGATCCTTCAGAAGCGGCGAGAGCTGCCCTGCCGAGCAGTAGTTGGCATTGCCGATTGCCGGCTTCAGGGCGCCCATGTAGGTATAGATCGTCTTCGCGTCGGACAGGTTCACCGCCACGTTATAATTCTGATAGCAGTTCCTCGGGTTCAAGAGTACAGCTTCGTTCACATCCTTAATATTGATATACGTCTTGATGTGCTTGCGCGGATAGCAGTCGGTGCCGTAGGCCTTGCCTTCCAGCACGACGTCTTTGCCCGAGGCCAGCTCCTCTATGACGTGGCCGCCGCCGTATTGGAACTCCCCCGGATAGACCTTGTTGCGCGGATCATCGTCGGGCATCGCGGTCGCACCGATATAAATATCGACCGCCGCAAAACCTGTGTACGCCGGGACGCCGTTTAGCGTGACGCTGCCGCCGCCCAGTTTTATCTTTGGCTTCGAGTGGCCGACATTGAGGTAGGCGCCCGATGAGCACATCGGCCCGAAGGTGCCGGTCGTGACCACATCGACGTGTTTGGCCGTTTCCTTCAGGCCCTTTTTCTCGACGAGGTCGATGACCTCCTCGGCCGTCACGACGACCACCTCACCGCGTTGTATCTTTTCATTTATCTCTTTTATCGTCTTTGCCATCGCCACATCACTCCTTCCCGGTCACGCCTATGTCTTGGAACACTCTTCCATTGAAAGATATCTCTCGCCCGTATCGGGGAGAAGCGCAACGACCCTCTTCCCCTCCCCGAGCTGCCGCGCGATATCCAGCGCAGCCCACGCAGCGGCGCCGCTCGATATGCCCACAAAAAGCCCTTCGGCTTTTGCCAGTGCTTTCGCCGTCGCGAAAGCATCGATGTCGTCGACTTGTACGATCCGATCGAGAACGGCGCGGTTCAGGACCTGCGGCACAAAGCCGGCGCCGATACCCTGTATCTTGTGGGGGCCCGCCTGTCCGCCGGAGAGCACCGGGCTCTTCTTCGGCTCGACGGCAATGATCTGGATCCTCGGGTCATACTGCTTTAAGGCCTCGCCGACACCGGTGATCGTGCCGCCCGTGCCGACGCCCGCCACGAACGCGTCCAGCTTCCCACCCGTCTGGTCCAGGATCTCGGGCGCCGTGGTCTTCCGGTGCCCTTCGGGGTTGGCGGGGTTCTTGAACTGCTGCGGCATGAAACTGCCCGGTGTCTTCTGTGAGAGCTCTTCCGCCCTTTTCACCGCGCCGCTCATGCCCTCTGCGCCCGGCGTCAGCACTATCTGGGCTCCGTATGCCTTCAGGATTTGCCGGCGCTCCACCGACATCGTCTCCGGCATCGTCAGGATGCATGTATATCCTCTGGCCGCCGCTATCATCGCAAGCCCAATGCCGGTATTGCCGCTCGTCGGCTCGATGATCGTCGAGCCCTTCTTCAACAGTCCCCGCTTCTCGGCGTCGGCTATCATCGAAAGGCATATCCTGTCCTTGACGCTCCCGCCCGGATTGAAATATTCGAGCTTGACCAGCACTTCAGCCATCCCCGGCCCTGCCAGGCGGTTCAGCCTGACCATCGGCGTATTGCCGATCAATTCTGATATGTCTTTGGCTATCATTCTTGTCACGACCTTCCTCTATATAGTATATTCAAGAACGGGCTTGCTCTTGAGGCTTCTCTCCTTGAACCGCAACACGAGCTCCTCAAACGTCAACGTGTCCACAACGATCGATATCGCGTCCCTGACCTCTTTCCATATATCGCGGAAGATGCACCCCGCGACATCTTTGCATCCTTTATACGAACCCTTTTCGACACAGGCGATCGGCTCGATCGGCCCCTCTATAAAACGTATCACCTGGCCTATGGTGATCTCTTCAGGCGGCCGCGCCAGGATAAAACCGCCATTGACGCCGCGCTTCGACTTCACGAACCCGCCGCGCCTGAGCGCCAGGAGTATCTGCTCCAGGAACTTGACCGGCATGTCGCCGAGCCTGGCTACCTCGGTGATAGACATAACCCCCCCGCCGCCGCCAGCCTGATAATTCAGCGCAAGCTGGAATATTGCCTTTAGCGCGTAGTCTCCTCTATATGTTATCTTCACCGATGCACCTCGATAGCTAAAAGCCGATAAATATGATAAACTTAGTAGTGATTATACACTAAGCCTCTAATTTATCAAGACTTATTTTATTTTTTCTTTAGGAGCTCTTTTGCAACCCTTTCTCCGGAAAGAAGCATCCCGCCGAATATCGGTCCCATCCTCGGCCCGCCGAAGACGGCATTCGCGCACATGCCGCAGACGTAGAGGCCGGGCGCTATTTCTTTTGAATTTTTCACGATCGTATCTTCCGCAACGTGCGCCCACATGGAGCCTTCGCCGACGGTCTTCCCGGTCTTTGTCTTCAGCCGTAAACCGGATTTTCTTTCGGTGATTCGCGCGACCTCTGCCGCATGGCCGGTCGCATCGACAACGAATCGTGCGGCCATCGATATGGGATCGACATGGAGCTTCGCCATCTCTACGGCCGTCCAGTTCAGGACGAGCCCGCAGATCCTGTTCTTCCTTATCATGACGTCTTCGGCGCTCATCAGGTTGAATATCGTAACGCCGGACTTCACGGTCTTCGAACATATCGTCGACACCGCCTCGATCGAATCGGCCGTGTAATAATCCTTTTCGTAAAGCCGCGCCTTGACTCCAAATTCGTCCAGAATGCGCTTTGCGGCTTTCTGGACCACTATCTCGTTGAACATGATGCCGCCGCCCCACATTCCGCCGCCGACGGAAAGCTTTCGCTCGAATATGGCTACCTTTTTCCCCGCCCTGGCCAGGTAATAGCCGCACACCATGCCCGCGGGACCGGCCCCGACTATCGCCACATCCACGTCCAGGCACCCGACAAGCTTATCCTTGTATGTCTCGATTATTGCTTTCGAGATCGTTATCTCATCCAGCTTCATACAGCACCCCCTTCATCTTAAAAGAAAAAAACCCTCATGCCAACGCGCAAGGGTCTTTTTATCCGTCCCCACGCTGGCATTATCCAGATCGGGTAGTAAGGGTAATCTGCTCGATGTGCAGAACTCTCAGGCCGGATAACGGCCTCCCCAAATTTACAACGTAAATTTGATCCTGAAGCGCCGTAAACAACGCGACGAAGAGGAGCGTTGTAGGCGCTGAAGGACCTTCTTCATTATATTAAACCACTTCCATGATTGTCTGTCAAATCCTGATTTTAGCTACCTCGTCGGCAGAGACCGCCTTCACCGGTAGGAGGCCTCTCTCATCGGAACCCTCGCGCCAGTACATTATCTGTAACGATTCCGCGCCGCGGAATTTCGTGTGCTGCGCGACGATCTCTGCCGCGTGCTTGATCGTCCCTTCGTCGGCCGGCCCGCGCAGCAGCGAGAACGGTCCCTGCCCGTCGCCGAGCCGCAGGCATACGTCGCCTTTTTTTATGAGACCCTCCAGCTCATCGTTTTCCCGCTTGTCGCGGCCGATGACGAGCTTCACGGCCTCTGAAAGGCGGAAATGCCGGCCGACTTTCAGGAGGCGCAATTCTTCCAGGTTCAGCGCGCCGTGGGCGATCAGGTCTCTCACGCGCTTCGTAAAGCCGGGGTCTGTCAGGAGGCACCCGCCGGACGGATTCGGATATTCTTTGATCCCCCAGTGCGCGGCCAGGGCTATCTGGGGTTTTCTGCCGCGGCCTTTAATATCGAGAAGCTTCTCCCTGTCGACGACGCCTTCTTTTTCGGGTAACGTCGGCTCAAGGAGTTTCGCCGAAAGCGGGCGCAGGAGGATCCCGCGCACACCGGCCTGTTTTTCGATGATGTTGAGCGCGTCCTTACGCTGTGACATCGGCCGCTCGCCGAGGACTTCGCCGGTTACGAGGAACGATGCGCCTGCCTCCGCCATGTATTCTTTCGCTTTTTTGAGCATGAATATCTTGCAGTCTATGCAGGGATTTATGTTCGCGCCGTAACCATGCCTGGGGTTCTTGAACATCTCGAGATACTCGGCCGTGATGTCGAATATCTTGAGCGGCGCGCCGAGCGCTTCGGCAGCCTTGACCGCCGATTTCTCACCGCCGCCGCATGACGCGAACTCAATATAGTAGTGGGCGCACGTTACCTCGATGCCAAGCACCATCATGAGCTTTGTGGCGAGGATCGAGTCGAGCCCGCCGGAAAGTAGAACGATGACCTTTTTATTCATTTTTTCTAAGCTTCTCCAGCCATTCCTTGATCTTCGCCTCGTAGCCCATCGTCGTCGGGATATAGTATTTCTTATCGGAGGGCTTATATTCCTGCTTCACGTAATGGTCCTTAAAATCGTGCGCGTATTGATATCCTTTGCCGTGGCCGAACGCGTCGCCGTCCATGGTAGCATCCTTCAAATGATCCGGCACGTCGAGGACCTTCCCCTCCTCTACGTCCTTTAGCGCCGCCTCGATTCCGAGGTACGCGGCATTTGATTTCGGCGCGCATGCCACATAGACCGCCGCCTGCGCCAGCGGTATCCTCGCCTCAGGCATCCCGACGAATTCCGAGACCTGCATCGCCGCGTTCGCTATGACGAGCGCCTGCGGATCGGCATTGCCGACGTCCTCGGCCGCGCAGATGACGATGCGCCTCGCGATAAATCTCGGGTCTTCGCCCGCATAGATCATCTTGGCGAGCCAGTAAAGCACGGCGTCGGGGTCCGAGCCGCGCATCGACTTGATGAACGCGGAGATCGTATCGTAATGGCCGTCCTCGTCCTTGTCATATATCACGGCTTTTTTTTGGATCGACTCCTCGGCAACCTTCATCGTGAAATGTATCTTCTTGTCCTTACCCGCCTTCGTCGAGAGCGCGCCGATCTCCAGCGCAGAAAGCCCCCGGCGCGCGTCGCCCTCCGAGACCTTCGCCAGGTGCTTCAGCGCGTCCTCGTCCATCTCGACGGGGATCCTGCCGAGGCCGCTGTCTTTATCTGCCAGGGCCTTCCCCAATATGATGACCAGGTCTTTATCGGTGAGCTTCCTGAATTCGAAGACCTGCGAACGCGAAAGGAGCGCCGCGTTCACGTAGAAGAACGGGTTATGCGTGGTCGTGCCTATCAGGACGGGGTTGCCGGCTTCCACGTCGGGCATCAGGACGTCCTGCTGGGCCTTGTTAAACCGGTGGATCTCATCAATCAGCAGTATTGTGCGCCTGCCCTCAAAAGACTCGCGGCGCCTGGCAGCGTCGATGATGCGGCGCATGTCGGCGACATTATTGGAAGCGGCGTTGATGCGTTCGAAATGCGATTTGGTCTTATCGCTGATGATGAGTGCGAGCGTCGTCTTGCCGCAGCCGGGTGGGCCGTATAATATGAGGGACGAGAGGCGGTCGGTCTCGATGAGCCGCCGTAAGAGCTGGTCCTTGCCGAGGATCGCCTCCTGCCCGACGAAGTCGTCGAGCGTCTTCGGCCGCATCCGCACCGCCAGCGGCTCGTATGCTTTCTCTTTAGGCTTGTCCTTCTCGAACAGGTCCATTTTCTCTATTTTTCTCAAATTTTTTTATGCTTCTCGGGCTGCGGTGACTTTTGAAACGCTCCCTCAAATGCAGGCGAAAATCTTACGGGTGACGCTCGGTCCAGCCTTGAGGCGCGAAGCGCGGGATGGGGCAGTACAGACACCCGCCTGTCAGCTCATCGCTTGTGAACCCCGCGCGAGCGCCGAAAGGCGACCGAGCGGCAGGACCCGGAAGATTTTCGCTATCCTAAGCCGGAGACGAGCGCCAAATAGTAAACGCCCTGAGTGAAACATAAAAAAATCCCCGCTTGTGCCGTTGTGATATGAATTATCTTGATCCTGTGCTGTACAGGTGGGTGCCCTCGCATATACGCCAAAGCGTATAGTCAGTTAGGCTCCCTATTTACGTGCTAATGGCTCAAGATTCTTCATCCCAATCACGCGCACCGCAGGGATTTGTTTGCCTCTGCCAAATTATCGGCAAACATCCGCCGACCTGTCCTCCGAAGCCTATCCAGACCAGAAACATGCACAGGCGAAGGAGGAAGCCTATCACCCTCAATCACATGCACAGGCGAAGGCGGATATCGCCTCTAAAGGTAAGTATATCACAAAATCTCTTAAAAGCAACCGGAAGGCCTCTCTGCTTGTCCCGAGCCTGTCGATGGTTCGACGTTGCTCACCATCGGCTCTGAGCTTGCCGGACAGCCGAGGGACGGCAGCAGCTTATCTCAGCTTTGCGCCCAGCTCCTGTTCGAGTGAGCGCAAAACCCTGGAATGGGCATCCAAAACGTCTTTTTCCTCGAGGGTCTTTCGGGGGTCCTGGTATTCCAGCCTGTAGGTCAGGCTGACTTTTCCTTCGGGGACCTGCTTTCCTTCGTAGCGGTCGATCAGCTTCGCGTCTTTCAGGACGGCCCCGGCCGCCTTCCCGATCGACGCTATGATATCGGCGCTTAAGGTCCCCTTCGCGGCGATGACCGAGATGTCCCGGAAGACGGCCGGGTATTTCGGCATCTCCCGGAAGCGCTTTTCAAACACTGCATCCTTAAGGACCGCGTCGATACCCAGCTCGAGGATATACACCTTCTCTTTGATATCGAAGCTCGCGAGCGTTCTCGCGTTGACCTGCCCTATCACGCCGGCCGCATGGCCGCCGATCAGTATGTCGGCGCACTCCGACTGGAGAAGGCTCCCGTGTCTGGCGTATGTGAACGAGACGCCTTTTACACCCAGCTCGGCAAGAAGCGTTTCGGCGATGCCTTTCAGTTCGAAGAAGCCTGCCGCGCGGCCTGCGCCCGCCCATCCGGAGAATACCTGCCCGGCCATCCCGATCGAGAGGTACATCGTCTCCGCATAGCCGTCGGCTTTCGCGCGGTAGACATTGCCGAGTTCGAAGAGCTTTAAGTCCCTGGTCTTCCTGTTGATGTTCCACACGGCCGCCGCGAGCATGCCCGGGATAAGGCTCGGCCGCATTGCCTCCTGTTCGCACGACAGGGGGTTCTGCACTTCCGCAAGGCCGTCGACTGAGATGCCGGCATCGGCGATCATCTTCTTGCTGAGCAGGCTGTACGTGATGATCTCGTCACAGCCGAGCCCCGTCAGCACCGAACCGATCTTCTGTTTCACGGCCATCTCCCGGTCGACCCTGATCGGCTGTTCGACGACATCCGGTATGGTGGCGGGGATATTATTATAACCGTATATCCGCGAGACCTCTTCGATGATATCTATTTCGTATCTCAAGTCGTTCCTGAATCCGGGGATCTCCAGCGTAAGCTTTTCCGCGGACTCACTTCTAACCTCGAGGCCGAGCGACTCGGCGATCTTCCTGATGTGCGCGGGCGCGATATCCGTTCCCAGAATGGCGTTTACTTCTTGCGGCCGCACCTCGACGGTGCGCCTCGGGACTTCTTTCTCTCCGATATCGAGAAACACGCCCGCCTCGCCGCCGGCAAGCTCCAGGATAAGGCCGAGCGCCCTGTCGGAGGCGTACGCGATTGCCTCGGGGTTGACTCTCCGCTCGAACCGGTAGCTCGACTCAGTCGAGATCCCGAGCTTCCGCGATGTCCGCCTGACCGAGATAGGATCGAAGAATGCCGCCTCCAGAAGAATGTTCACCGTCGAGAGCGTCACTTCCGTATTGAGAGCGCCCATGACGCCCGCTATCGCGATCGGTCTCTGGCTGTCGGCAATGATCAGCATCGTGTTGTCCAGGGCCTTCTCCGCGCCCTCTATCACAACTACTTTCTCGCCCGTTTTTGCTTTGCGCACGGCTACTGCGGCGCCCGTGATTGTATCGAGGTCGAAGGCATGCATCGGCTCGCCCGTTTCGAAGAGGCAGAAGTTAGTGATATCGACTATGTTGTTGACGCTCCGCAGGCCCAGCGCTTCGATACGGCGTTTAAGCCATGACGGGGACTCGCCGACCCTGACGTTCCGAATGACCCTGACTGTGTAGCGCGGACACAGTTTTTTCTCGTCTACCGTTACTGAGGTCGTGGCTCGTGGCTCGTCGCTAGTGGCTTGCTTCATGTTTTCTTTAACGAGCGACGCACCACGAGTGACAAGCGACGGAATTTTGAGCCTACCGCCCGTCAGCGCCGCCACCTCCCGCGCCACCCCGATCATCGAAAGCCAGTCCGGCCTGTTCGCCGTGATCTCTATTTCGAGAACGTGGTCGGAGCCGACCCGCTCGACGGATTCGACGCTTAAGCCCGCCATCGTCAGGATCTCGGCCAGCCTGTCGGGCTGAAGCTTCAGGTCGACATATTCTTTTAACCAGTCGTAACTTACTCTCATATCAGAATTGCCTCAAAAATCGCACATCATTCTCGAAGAAGAGCCTTATATCGTGAATCCCGTACTTTAAGATCGCTATCCTCTCGACGCCCATGCCGAACGCGAACCCGGTGACCTTGGCAGGATCGTAGCCGACCGCCTCGAAGACCTTCGGGTTCACCATCCCGGCGCCCAGGATCTCAAGCCAGCCTTTGCCGCCGCACATCGAGCAGCGCTTCTCGAGCGCTTTGCCGCCGCACACGATACACGAAATATCGACTTCCGCGCTCGGCTCCGTGAACGGAAAGAAGCTCGGCCGAAACCGCATTCGCGTGTCCTTGCCGAACATCTGCCGGGCGAACGTCTCGAGCGTGCCCTTCAGGTCGGAAAAACGTATGGCGTCCCCGACGACAAGCCCCTCCACCTGGTGGAACATGAACGAGTGTGACGCGTCGGTCGCGTCGGGTCTAAAGACCTTCCCGGGCACGACGATAGACAGCGGCGGCTTATTCTTCTCCATGAAACGGGTCTGGACGGGCGAAGTGTGGCTGCGCAGCAGGTACTTCTTCTCCCACGAAAGGTAGAATGTATCGAACGCGTCGCGGGAGGGGTGCTCTAACGGTATGTTGAGGGTCTCAAAATTATAGTGCTCGGTTTCGATCTCCGGCCCCTCGACGACCCTGAAACCGAGCGATATGAAGAGGCCGCAGATCTCATATATCGTCTTTGTGATGGGGTGGAGCCTGCCGACCTTACACGGCGTGCCGGGCAGCGTTATGTCGATCTTCTCGGCGTGCTCCTCGTAGGCGCCCGCGACGGAAGCGCTCCGTTCATCGAGCGCTCTCGTCACGGCGTCCTTCAGCGCGTTGATCAGCGCGCCCGCCTCGGGCCGCTCGCCGGCGGGCAGCGAGCCCATCTTCTTGAAGATCTCCGTGATGACGCCTTTCCTGCCGAGGTACTGTATCCTGAGCGCCTCAAGCGCTTCCTCTCCCGAGGCCGAGGAGATCGCTTTCAGCGCCTCTTCCTGGATCGCTCTTAGTTGCTCTTTCATATGACGGCTTTCGATAATGTACACCGCTAAAACGCAAAATCCGCAAAGACGCACATTTTGCGCTTTTGCGGAACTTTCGCGCTTTTGCGTTTAAGCCTTGGCGGCCTCGACGAGCTTGGCAAATGCCTTCTTGTCGGATACCGCGAGTTCCGCGAGGATCTTCCTGTCGAGGGCGATCTTCAGCTTGTTCAGCCCAGCAATGAACCTTGAATAGGTCAGGCCGTGCTCCCTGCAACCGGCGTTGATCCTGGCGATCCAGAGCGATCTGAAGTCCCTCTTTTTCGCCTTCCGGTCCCGGTAGCTGTACATCATCCCCTTGGCAACGGATTCCTTGGCCCGCTTATAGAACCTGGACCTGCCGCCCCACTGGCCTTCGGCGGCCTTCATCGTCCTCTTCTTGTGTCGCCTGGTCGCAACAGCGTGTTTTACTTTCGGCATATTTTTCTCCTCGTTGACTGTGTTTTAGTCCACAGTCGGTAGTCCATAGTAAAAGATTTGAATCTGTGGACTATGATCTGCCCTGTTGACTAACTCACGCTCCGTACGGCAGCATTTTGTGTACGCTCTTGAGCTCGCCCTTGGCTACGTAGCCGGGCCTGCCCAGGAGCCTTCTCCGCTTCGATCGTTTCAATGTCAGAAGATGGCCCCTCGAAGCCTTGAAGTGCTTTGCCTTACCGCTTTTCGTTATCCTGATCCTCTTCTTTGCGCTCCTGTTCGTCTTTAATTTTGGCATGTTTTTCTCCTCGCTATATTAAATTAGTCCACAGTCAATAGTCGGTAGCCCACAGTAAAAGATTTAAATCTGTGGACTATGGCCCGTCGACTGTTGGTTAAATTACTTCGCCTTTATCGTCATCGAAAAGAAGCGGCCTTCGAGTCTCGGAAATTGCTCGATCTCGCCCACCGCCGATATATCACTGGCGAGCCTGTCGAGGACCTTCCGGCCGAGGTCGATGTGGGCCATCTCGCGCCCCCTGAACATCATCGTGACCTTGACCTTATCGCCGCGCTTCAGGAAATCCTCGAGAAACCGCAGCTTGAACTGGTAATCGTGCTCGCCGATCTTCGGCCCCATCCTGATCTCTTTGATGTGGACTATTCTTTGCTTCTTGCGCGCCTCTTTCTCCCGCTTCTCCTGCTCGTACTTGTACTTCGAGTAGTCTATGATCCTGCAGACCGGGGGAGTCACCGTCGGCGCCACTTCGACCAAATCCAGCCCTGCCTCCTCGGCGCGCTTCAGGGCATCCAGCGTCTGCATCACGCCGAGCTGCTCGCCGTTCTCACCGATGACCCTTACTTCCTTTACCCGTATCCTGTTATTGATCCTCAATTCCTGCCGTCCGATACGCCACCTCCTCAAATGAGGCCACAACTTATGGAGCGACAGCGACCTGCCTGCCGGCAGGCAGGCATAAGTTGCGCTCATCGCTCTTTTCATTTGGCCGAATTTGATCCCGCACAACACCTTTAAAAGGCGCGCGGCCCGATATACAGCCGTTGTGCGGGATACTACTTGACCTTCTCCTTTATCTCCTTCTGTAACATCTGCATAAACTCATCGACCATCAGGCGCCCCATCTCGCCCGACGCCTTCGACCGGATCGACAACGAATCCTCGGCCGCCTCCCGCTCTCCCACGATGACCATGTAGGGGACCTTCTCCATCTCGGCGTCACGGATCTTCTTCTGCAGCCGCTCGTTGCGGTAATCGAGCTCTGCCCGGATACCGCTCTCGACGAGCACCTTCTCGACCTTCTTCGCGTAGCTTATCACCTTCTCCGAGATCGGTATGATCACCACCTGCGTCGGCGCCAGCCAGAGCGGCATCGCGCCGCCGAAATGTTCTATCAGCGCTCCGATGAAACGCTCCAGCGACCCCAGGATAACGCGGTGCAGCATGATCGGGCGGTACTCTTTTCCATCCTCGCCGATGTAGGTGAGGTCGAACCGCTCGGGCAGCGCGAAGTCGCACTGTATCGTCGCGCACTGCCACTCGCGCTTCAAGGCGTCTTTCAGCTTGATGTCTATCTTTGGCCCGTAGAAGGCGCCCTCGCCCTCGTTGACGCTGTACCGCAGGTACTTGCGCTTCAGCGCGTTCGACAGCGCGTGATGCGCGGCGTCCCAATCCTCGTCTTTGCCGATCGATTTCGCGGGCCTTGTCGATAACTCGACGGAAAAGTCCTCAAACCCGAAGACGTTCAGCGTATCGATGACGAAGTCGATGACCTTGATGATCTCGTCCTCGACCTGCTCCCGCAGGCAGAAGATATGTGCGTCGTCCTGCGTGAAGCCGCGCACGCGCAGCAGGCCGTGCAGCACCCCGGACTTTTCATTCCGGTAGACGGTGCCGAGCTCGAAATACCTGAGCGGCAGGTCCCGGTAGCTGCGCGTCCTGGACTTGTAGACCAGGATGTGCCCCGGGCAGTTCATCGGCTTCAGCGCGTATTCCTGCTCTTCGATCTTGAAGGTGTACATGTTCTCTTTGTAATAGTCGTAGTGGCCTGACCGTATCCAGATGTCGCTCTTCATGATGTGCGGCCCGACGACGAGCTCGTAGCCGCGCCTCAGGTGCTCTTTGCGTATATAATCCTCGATCAGGTACCGCAGCATCGCGCCCTTCGGATGGTAGAGGACGAGCCCCGGCCCGACCTCCTCGTTCAGGCTGTAATAACCGAGCTGCTTGCCGACGACCCTGTGGTCGCGCTTCCGCGCTTCCTCGACGAGCATCAGATAATTGTTCAGCTCGTCCTCGGTCTCGAACGCGGTGCCGTATATGCGCTGCAGCATCGGGTTCGTCTCGAGGCCGTGCCAGTAGGCGCCGGCGATCGAGAGGAGCTTGAACGAGCGGATCCTGCCGGTCGACTCGACGTGCGGACCGCGGCAGAGGTCGACGAAATCGCCGTCCTTGTAGACGGTGACCTTCTCGTCGGGTATCGCCTGGATGAGCTCCTCCTTGTAGGTCTCGCCCCGCTTCTTGAATATCTTCAGCGCCTCTTCTTTCGCGATCTCCTGCTGCTCGAACTTGTAGTTGGCCTTGACGATGTCGTGCATCTTGTCCTCGATGCGCGCGAGATCGTCGGGTTCAAACGCATCAGGCTTGTCGAAATCGTAATAGAACCCGTCTTCGATCGACGGGCCGATGCCCAGCCTGGCCTCGGGCCAGAGCATCTTCACGGCCTGCGCCATCACGTGCGATGTGCTGTGTCT
Organism: uncultured Planctomycetia bacterium; assembly: GCA_964352425.1. Taxonomy (GTDB): domain Bacteria; phylum Omnitrophota; class Gorgyraeia; order 2-01-FULL-45-10; family 2-01-FULL-45-10; genus JAMWCX01. The sequence goes on from CAYGRZ010000007.1 coordinate 37,576, forward strand.
TAAGGTAGCGAGATCCATATATCACTTTCCTGTTGTTACCGATGTGGTGCCGAGGGAGGGATTTGAACCCTCACGCCCTTAGGGGCAATGGATTTTAAATCCATATCGTCTGCCAGTTCCGACACCTCGGCGTCCGTGCTATGAAACATTTGGCCTACTTCGCCTCGCAGTGCTCGGCTGCGTAGCCAGCCTGCTCGCTGTCGCCCAGAGGGCTTTTGAAATTTACGACAGTAAATTTCATGCCGCAACGCCGTTAAACAACGCGACCTTATGGGAGCGTTGTAGGCGTTTGCGGCGCCTCGCTTCGCTCGGCGCTCGCAGGCTTCGAGTCCTTCCTGACCAACCTTATAATCAGCTACCTGACAAAAAGCAATATGGTGGGCAGTAGAGGACTCGAACCTCCGACCCCCACGATGTCAACGTGGTGCGCTAACCAACTGCGCTAACTGCCCGACTTCGTAATCAATTATCAAACAACCCGGTACTTCGTCGGGCAAGCCCGTCCGAAGTTTATATATCCTACGAAGCTCCTCGAGCCTGCTCATACAAGCGAAGTAGGATGGAGGCGGCGAGCGGAATTGAACCGCTGATCGAAGTTTTGCAGACTTCTCCCTTAGCCACTTGGGTACGCCGCCTAAAATCACAAAAAGAGCGCCCGCCCCCTAATTCCTGCGGCCGTCCCATTCGACGGAACCGTCAACCCTCAGGATGTTCTTGCCCGTCTTCCTGTGGTTGCCGTCCTTATCCCGGGCAATGATCTCCCTGGGCGGCGACATTTCGGTCAATCCCGGCGCATATTCGTAATCGGGAGCCTTTACGGTCCCGACGTTCTTTATCGCCGGGCAGTCAAATACCTTCTCCTGCGCGACGTAATTCGGATACAGGTCGCCCAGCTTCGCTGGGAAAGCGTCATTGTGGCCGGCGGCGTACGCATGCAGGCCGAGGCTTATCTCCCTGAGGTTGTTCGCGCACCCGATCCGCTGCCAGCGCCTTTTGGTCATATTGACAAACGGCGTAAGAATGGCCACCGTCAGCAGAAATATGCACACCACGACCAGAAGCTCTATGATGGTGACCCCTGTATGGTTTTGCCGCTTTGGCAGCACTATCTGTAGCCTCACACTGCTTCCGTAAATTTTAGACTATATAGTAAAACGTAACACCTTGTCAAGAATAATCTTGGAGAGCTGGCGCTTCGTCTTTCGGCGGTATATATACCTGCCTCCCCGCCTGTCCAATATGACTATATCAGTAATATTATCTCCAAAGGGCCTTGTCTCTGATGACAACGTATTGGCTATGATTATGTCCGCGTGCTTCTTTTTTAATTTTCCAAGCGCGTTTTGCTCGGTATTGTTCGTTTCAAGCGCAAATCCCGCCACGACCGCCCGTCTCTTAAGCCTCCCGGCCGCTGCCAGGATGTCGGGGTTCTCCACAAGCTTCAAGACCTTCTGACCGGCCCCCTTTTTCATCTTCCTGGCTGCAGGCCGAGCCACCCGCCAATCGGAGACCGCGGCCGCCATGATGAGATACCCGGCATTCTTAAGCTCTTTCAGGACCGCCCGCTTCATATCGAGCGCGCTTTCGGCCCCTATCAGCTTCACGCCGCGCGGCGCGTCGATGGCGGTCGGCCCGCTGATAAGAACGGTCCTTAAGTCCCTGCGAACGGCCTCGCGCGCCAGCGCATAGCCGAATGAGCCGGTGGAATAGTTGGATATGAATCTTACGGGGTCTATCTTCTCGCGGGTGGGGCCTGCCGTTATGACGATCGTCCTTCTCACTTCAGAAGCCTTTGTGCCTGGCGTACGATGTCGTCGGCCGCGGCAATGTGGCCGATATCTTCATGGCCGCAGGCCAGCCGCCCCTTCACGGGGCCAACAAAATGGTAGCCGATTTTCTTGAGCTTCGCGATGTTCTCCTGCGTCACCGGGTGCCTGTACATCTTCTCGTTCATGGCCGGCGCGATCAGGACGGGCGCGTCGGTGGCAAATACCACGCAGCTCAAAATATCGTCGCATATGCCGCCGGCGAGCTTGCCGATCATGTTCGCGGTGGCAGGGGCGATCAGGACGAGGTCGGCCTTGTCGGCCAACGACGTGTGGATGACCTCCCGCTTTTCCGGGAGCTCGAACATGTCGTAGATGACCTTGTTCTGCGAAAGGGTCTCGAGCGTCAGCGGCGTAATAAATGCGCGCGCCTCTTCCGTCATCAGGACCTGCACATCGAGTGAGGCCTTCTTCAGCCGACTGATGACCTCGCAGGCCTTGTACGCGGCGATGCTGGCGGTGACGCCGACGATGACGGTCTTTGCGGTGGCCTCGCTCACTTCTCGTCCTTTATCTTGTAGGTGATCTTCCCCTCCAATATCTCCTGGATCGCGATATTGGTGACCTTCGCCTCGGCCGGCATGTCGACGAGTCTCGCGGCGCCTTCGCTCAGCTCTATCGCCCGGCGGGACGCGAGGATCACGAGCTTATATGTGCTTCCGGTCTTGTTCAACAGGTCTGCTATATCAAAGTCCATCGTGTGCACTCCCCCAGTTCTTTTACTATCAGTTTTTTCAGCCTCGCATACGACGTATCGAGCCTGTTGTTGACTATCCTGTGGTCATACTTGTCTTTGTGCGCCATCTCCTTCTTCGCCAGCGCCAGCCGCCGGGCTACCTCGGCGGGAGCGTCCGATCGGCGGAGATGAAGCCGCGTCTTCAGGACGTGCATCGACGGCGGCAGCAAAAATATAAGCACGCTCTGCTTCGGGTAGGCGCGCCGCACTTTCATCGCGCCCTTCACGTCGATCGACAGCAGCACCGGCGTGCCCTTTTTGAGGTTGGCCTCCACGAACTGCCTCGGCGTGCCGTAGAGGTTGCCGAAATTCTCTTCATACTCGAGAAAGCCGTCCCTCTGTATCATGCCCTCGAAACGCTCTCTCGTGACGAAATGGTAGTCGGAGCCTTCCTTTTCTCCTGCCCGCGGCGGCCTCGTCGTCATCGATACGGAATTGGCGAGCCCCAATCCCTCGCTGAGCAGCTTGTTGCACAGCGTCGTCTTCCCCGCTCCCGACGGCGCGGACACGACGAAAAGCTTTGTTGGTGCGCGCTTGACTACCATCATTCCAGGTTCTTCGCCTGCTCCCGGATCTTCTCTATCTCGCCCTTTATCTCGATCACGTTCGTCGAGACCTTGAAGTCGCTCGCCTTCGAGCCGATCGTGTTTATCTCCCGGTGGAGCTCCTGCGCTATGAAATCGAGCTTCTTGCCGACCTCGCCGCTACCTGATACCGTCTTCTTGAAGTTGGCGAGGTGGTTCTTCAGTCTCGTTATCTCTTCGGAGATGTCGCTGTTCTTCGCAAAGATCGCCACCTCCATCTCGAGCCTGCCTACGTCGATCTCGCGGCCGCCGGTCAGGGCCTTCACGCGGTCGGCGAATCTCCGGCGATATTCTTCTATGTTGAGGTGCGCCCTCGCCTTGATAAGCGAGAGCATCGATTCTATCTTCCTGGCTCTGGCGGCGAGGTCCTTACAGAGCGACCTGCCCTCCTTCTCCCGGTCGGCGACCAGCCTGTCGATCGTCCTGTCGAGGGATTCCTTGATCTTCGGCCAGAGCTTGGCGATCTTCTCCGCGCCGGCCTCGTAATTCAGGACGCCGGGCAGCGTGACGAGGTCCTTCGTCGTGATGTCGTCCTTAAGGCCGAGGTGCTTCTTCATCTTCAGGAGCTCGTTGTAATAGTTCTTCGCTATATCCCTGTTTATCCTGATCCGCTCCTCTTTCAGCGGTGTGCCGTCGTAGACGAGGTTGAGGTTCGCCTTGCCGCGCAGGACCTGCTTCTGGAGGACCTCTTTTATCCTGTCCTCAAATGCCGCGAGCCCGTTCGGCAGCTTGAGGGTCGCGTCGAAAAATTTATGGTTTACCGTCTTGATCTCTATCGTTATCTTGCCGTTCCTGAACGCGGACTCGGCCCTGCCAAACCCTGTCATCGATCGTACCATGGTTACCTCGCGTTAAGCCCAGACTCTCTTTTCAACCGTCTTCTTGACGATCTTTGTGGGATACAGGTCGACGATGATATCGTCGGGAGCGAACCAGAGTTTGATCTCCCGCTCCGCTTCCTCCTCGTTCGTCGACGCGTGGATGACGTTCTCGTAGACGCCCTTAGTCGTTATCCTGCCGTACGCCCCGCGTATCGACACGGGGTCTGCCTCTTCCGGGTTGGTCGCGCCGCATATCTGCCTGACCTTGTTGATCGCCGCCTCTCCCCAGTAGACGAGCGCCATCACCTTCTTCTTGTGATATTCGCCCATTAGATATTTGATCAACTCGTCGAAGAACGGCTTATCCTTAAGCATCATATAATGCTGCTCGGCCAGCTCTCTCGAGACCTGCACGATCTTCGCGCCCACGATATCGAGCTTCGTCTCCGAAAGGCGCGTCAGGACGTTGCCCGTCAGTGATTTGTTAAGCCCGTCCGGCTTTATCAATACCAGCGTCCGTTGCTCCATATTTACCCCTTCTGTACAGTACTACGGATAGATATGTAAATACCGACACCCCACCCCATTACTATATACTGGGTGGTATTATGGTATTGTAATCAATAAGGCAGGCGCTCGTCAAGCCTTTTTCGTCCTTCGGCCCTTCGATGAACTCAGGACCGTCCTGAGCAACGTCGAAGGACGGCAGGCTCAGGATCGAATCCCGAGCTATGTCGAGGGATTCGTCCTTCGGCCCTTCGATGAACTCAGGACCGTCCTGAGCAACGTCGAAGGAC
>CAYGRZ010000007.1:42439-51524 GCA_964352425.1 uncultured Planctomycetia bacterium
AACGTCGAAGGACGGCAGGCTCAGGATCGAATCCCGAGCTATGTCGAGGGATTCGCCTGAAGCCGGTCCAGGATCCTGTTGAAATCTTCCGTGGAGTAATATTCGATCATGATCCTCCCCCGCTTCTTGCCGTGAGCTATCTTGACGCGCGTACCGAAGAGCTGCCGGAGGTTGCTTTCGATATCCGAGATATTCTGGTCTTTCTGGACGGCTGCCTTCCGCTCGCCGAAGGCGCGGCGCGATACGATACTTTCGGTCTCCCGGACCGACAGGCCCTTCTTCACGACCAGATTACAGACCCTGAGCTGGTCAATCTCCGACGGGAGCCCGAGGATCGCCTTCGCGTGGCCCGCGGTGATCATGTCCTTCGTGATATAATCCTGTATTTTTTTCGGCAGGCCGAGAAGCCGTATCGTGTTCGCGATCGTCGAGCGGTCCTTCGCGAGCGCCCTGGCGATCCTCTCCTGCGTGAAACTAAAATCTGTGATGAAGCGCTGGAACGCGTGCGCCTCTTCGATCGGGTTCAGCCCCTCCCTCTGTATGTTCTCAATAAGCGATATTTCCAGCATATCGACGTCGGTGACATTCTTCACAATGGCCGGGATCTTCTCGATGCCGAGGCTTTTGACTGCGCGCAGCCGCCGCTCGCCCGCTATCAGCTCATAGCCCTCCTGTGCCCTCCTCACAAGGACCGGCTGGACTACCCCCTTCTCCCGTATAGAGCCGATAAGCTCATTCAGCTTTTCCTGATTAAACGATACGCGAGGCTGATATTTATTGGTCTTGATCTGTGCTATCGGTATCTGCAGTACCTGCTCCTGGACAGCCGAACCTGCGCCCGATGCCGACTCAACAGCGGCAGGTGTCAAAAGCGCATCCAACCCTCTCCCTAAAGCTCTCTTTTCCATTTATTCCTCCTTAGCAGCTCTTCCCGTAAGACGACTTTATAGCTATCTATAATCTCCTAAGAGGAGTCTTGCGGGATCCCGCCAAACACCTTTTAATGTCGGCAGTCTGGTATAAAGCTATTTGGCGGGACTTTTCCATTATATAACCTCCGCCTCGCCTACTTTTTCTAACTCACTGGAAATATTAGAGTTAGGTGTGTTCACAGCGATTGGAATTATAACTTCTTTTTTTACTCCTAACAGTTCATTCGCAAATTCTTGATATTTTTGCGCCCCGACCGAATTTTTGTCGTATAATGCTATCGGCTTCCCAAACCCAGGCGCCTCGGTAAGCCTGATATTTCTCGGTATCACAGTGTCATAGACCTTACCTTTAAAAAACGATCTGGTTTCGTCTATTACTTCATTCGTCAATTTTGTCCTGTAATCGGCCATGGTAAGCAGCACACCCTCAATAGCCAGAGAATTATTGATATTCGCCTTGACGAGATTGACAGTATTGACGAGCTGGCTAAGACCTTCAAGAGCATAATACTCGCACTGAATAGGTATAAGGACCGAATCGGATGCCGCAAGAGCATTGATCGTCAATAAACCCAGGGATGGGGGACAATCGATGAAGATGTAATCATAGTCGGGTGATAGTGCAGCAATTGCCTTCTTAAGGCGATATTCCCGGCCCATGATGCCCACCAGCTCAACCTCAGCGCCTGTGAGACTGAGCGTGGAGGGGAGAAGGGAGAATTTATCTATGCCGGTCGCGACGATGAGCATTTTTGGATCTATCTCATCGATGAGGAGGTCGTAGACACTGGTCTTGATATCGTGCTTATTAATGCCAAGGCCGCTCGTGGCGTTGCCTTGTGGGTCGATATCGATTAGGAGGATCTTCTTGCCGGAGAAGGCGAGGTAGGTGGCGAGATTAATAGCGGTGGTCGTCTTGCCGACGCCGCCTTTTTGATTACAGATCGCTATTACTTTCGCCATTATTCGTGACGTTCCCCGTGGAACTCTTGACCGATTGAAACTAACTTTTTCTTAAAGATTACACTACATTTATCAAAATGTCAAGCCTGTGCCTCGGATTTTTTTAATATAAACCTCTGCTCAACGATAGTCAATACCGTATTGACTATCCAGTACAACACCAGGCCCGATGGCATGCTGTAAAAGACAAAACCAAAGACGATTGGCATGACGATCAGCATGATCTTCTGCTGTTCTTGCTGTTCCGGCGTCACTGCGCCACCCATTGACTTCGTTGACATCTTCTGCTGGACCACCATCGCCACCACCATGAACAATGGCAGGATATTGACGCTGTTGCCGATCACGGGCAGAGTCATCGGTAAGCTCACGGCGTCCGGGGAAGAGAGATCCCTGATCCATAAGAACGACGCATTCCTAAGCTCTATCGACCTCATAAGAGCCGCATACAACGCTATAAATATCGGCATCTGCAGAATGATGGGGAGGCATCCGCTGAACGGATTGATCCCATACGTCTTATAAAGCTCCATGATCTCCTTGTTCAGTTTCTGCGGATTGTCCTTGTGCAGCTTTTTCAGCTTCTCCATCTGGGGGTGCAATTCCTGCATCTTCTGCATCGATTTCATGCTCTTCATGGTCAGGGGAAAGGTGAGCATATTCAGGAACACCGAAAGCAGTATTATCGCAAAGCCCCAACTACGGACCAGCCAATAGAAGAATTGCATCACCACTATCATGATCTTGCTTATCCCGCCGAAGAATCCGTAGTTCACCGTCTCCTCAAGTTCATACCCAAACTCTTTCAGGACAGGTATGTGACTCGGGCCTACATATAATACAAACTTATTTACGACGACCGCATCGGGCTGTATCCCGGCGTTATCGATGTCGAGGCCCATGACGAGATTACCGGCACTGTCTTCACTATAGAACTGGCTCCGCGTGGCGGTCAGCGGCTTCAATATAACCGAGAAGTACTTGTTCTTAAGTGCTGTCCAGGTAGCTATGCCGGGGTTGGTGATCCTCTTGTCTTTTGGCCTCTTGAATCCGACGGTTTTGCCGTTGATGTTCGCGCTGACCTCTATGAAACGTTTGTCCTGATTACTCTTTTCCGACATACCGGCGCCTCCGACCAGCCTGTAATTTATATCATTTTGGGAGGCTGCGGTATTCTTTATCGACAGCTGTAACGCTATGCCGTACTTAGAGTTATAAAAAATATACTTCTTCATTATCTCAAGGCCTTTGGTCTTCAAGGAGTAGGTGATCGAGCCGTCTGATTTGTCGAGAGCATAGGCCGAGGTGTCCAGGTCCTTGATACCGATGCCGCTCATGCTGAAAATGTACTCTCTCGGATTCTGGATATTGACGACGTGCAGCGGATCTCCGGTCCCGGAATTTTTATACTCTTTGAGCCTGATGCCCTTTATCGCGCCGCCGATATTGCTGAAGGTGATTATATATTTTCCCGTCTCTACCTCATATTCTTTCTCCTGAGTGGAAATTTCCGACACAGCAGCCGCGCTTATCGACGTCCCGGCGGCCGTCGCCTGGAGTAGGGCGGCCTCTTTGGTCACGACGGTGGCGATAGGGGGAGAGGGCGGCTTCGGCGCAAGGGTTTGAAAAGCGAGGATAATGAAGATAGATAACGCTATCGCGATGATTAATCTCTTTTCCATGTCTTCCTATCGGACCGGATCATAGCCGCCTTTTGAAAACGGATGGCAGCGCACTACCCGGCCACAAGTTATAAAAAACCCCCGTAACAACCCATATTTTTCTATCGCCCCGATGGCATATTCCGAGCAGGAGGGGTAAAACCTGCAGCACTGTATCTTTATGCCTGACAAATACTTACGGTACATTTGCAATAAAATAATAGCTGTCCTTTTCATGCCAAAAGACCTGCTTCCCTGATCATGGCAAGGAACGTGCCCTCGACCCATTCATATGAGATCTTTTTCCCGGGGTTCTTCCTTACCACGACCACTATATCGAACGCCGCCTTTATGGCGGATTTTCTTTTCCTGTAGACTTCGCGAAATACCCTGCGTATGCGGTTGCGGATGGTGGAGCCCTTAACGACCGATGAGCTTATCGAAAAGCCCAGGCGGCTATGGGTGAGCGCGTTGGGCAGGTAGTAGAGGACGAACCCGCCCCGCCTGACCGCCCCGCCTTTTCTGTATGCGGCCCTGAAATCTTTCGTCTTTAAAATGTGCTCGTGCTTCCGGAGAGTCCCGTCGGAGATGCATCCCGTTAGACCGTCGCGCATATATTGCCTCCTAAGGTCTAACGGGAATCATACGGTGAGTTTGTGGCGGCCCTTTTTCCTTCGCCTGCTCAATACCGCGCGGCCCCAGCGGTCCTTCATCCGCTTCCTGAAGCCGTGTGTCCTCTTCCTCTTGATATTGGATTTGGTCTTAAGATTATATTTCATCGCGGTCCTCTCCTGATTTTATAATGGTGTAGATTATAACACAATGGCGACGTGAGTCAAATATATAATTTCCGCTGCGCTCATGCTTCTTTGTTAAGCAAGCCCTTGCGGCCTGGGTACCTCGCGGGGACGCGTGGTTTTCCCCGGCGTGGAAAAGACACTGCCGAAAAATTGCCTACCTGCCGGCAGGCAGGCGGAGGCACCTTCCGAAAGTAAACGCCCTGAGGGGAAGCAGAAACAAGCCGATATTTTTCCTTGCATTGCTGGCCCGCTTTTACTATAATAGCCGCTACATCGGTGTGCCTATGGCCGCCGGAGCATGTGAACAGCTTGTGGATAACTTACGGTTTTGTGTTGAAATCCCGATTATTATCTGTGGATAACTGAAAGGTGTTGCGTGGCTGATACCGGAACTGCCGTCTGGACAAAGACCCAGGAGATCATAAAGAAAGAGTTGGATAACGAGAGGACCTACAGCATCTGGTTTGAGCCGATCAGATGCTCCGCGCTGAAACCCGATACGATCGTCCTCGAGGTGCCGAACGAGTTTTTCAGGGGCTGGCTGATGGACCATTATGTCGACCTGCTGCGCTCATCGGTCCAGAAGGCCTGTGGCGCCGACCTGAAGGTCGATTTTGTCCTCGGCGAGGCCCCCGGCGGGGCCGTCGAGCAGGACGGGCCGAAAAAGGATGCGGCCAAGAAAGAGGGCCGCGGGATTCTCGGGTCACTCTTCTCGAGGCAGGCGCCCGGCCAGGCCCAGGAAATAGGGCTGCAGCCGCGGTATACGTTCGATTCGTTCGTCGTCGGCTCGTCGAACCGCTTCGCACACGCCGCCTCGCTGGCTGTTTCCGACTCGCCGGCCAAAGCATATAACCCGCTCTTCATTTACGGCGGCGTCGGGCTCGGCAAGACGCATCTCATGCACGCGATCGGCCGCCGCGTCCTCCAGAGAACGCCGAAGGCCAAGATCCTCTATATCTCAAGCGAAGACTTCACCAACCAGCTCATCGGCGCCATCCAGAACCGCTCGACGGGAAAATTCAGGGAAAAATACAGGAGCGTCGACATATTACTGATCGACGATGTGCATTTCATCGCCGGCAAGGAGTCGACGCAGGAAGAGTTCTTCCATACATTCAACACCCTCTACGACGCGCACAAGCAGATCGTCGTCTCGAGCGACCGTCCGCCGAAAGAGATCGAAAAGCTTGAGGAGCGGCTCGTCTCGCGCTTTGAATGGGGGCTCGTCACCGACATCCAGCCGCCGGACTTCGAGACGCGGGTCGCGATCCTGAAAAAGAAGTCGGAGAAAGAAACGATCGCGCTGCCGGAGGACCTTTTCTATTTCCTCGGCGAAAAGATCAAGACCAACATACGCGAACTGGAAGGCGCTCTTATACGGGTCGTCGCCTACGCGAAGCTGATCGGCAGAGAGATTTCGGTTGATCTTGCCCGGGAAGTGCTGAAGGATATGATCATCGAGGGCGAGAAGAAGGTGACGATCGACCTGATACAGAAGAAGGTGAGTGAATATTTCGATATAAAACTATCGGATATGCGGGCCAAAAAGCGTTCGAAGGCCCTGGCGTACCCCCGGCAGATAGCGATGTACCTGGCCAGGCAGCTTACCGACTTCTCACTACCCGAGATCGGCGACCAGTTCGGTGGCAGGGACCACACGACCGTCATACACGCGTACGACAAGATTGAAGAGGACGTGAAGAACAAAAAGGGTTTAAAAGAGCTTGTTGATAAGCTTATTGAGAGTATCAGGGGTTAAGTATATCCTGTTGGCTGTGTGGATATCTTTTTTTGGTCAGCGTTTTTGCGGGTGTTTGTAATTACTTACAGCTCTTGCGGTTAAATAGTTACCAACTTATCAACAGGTTTTACTACGACTGGTACTATAAATATTAACTATAATAGAAATCGAAGGAGGATCGTCGTACCATGAAGTTCAGCGCGACAAAGGATGTTTTATTAAAAGGTATCCAGGGCGTCCAAACGGTCATCGACACAAAAGCCGTGCAGCCGATATTATCCCACATACTGGTAGAGGCGACCGACGACAACCTTATCCTGACCGCGACCGACTTTAATATCGGGATCGTATCGACACTGCCGATCAAACCGGCGATAGTCGGGGCGATAACGATACCGGCGAAAAGACTATCCGAAATAATCAGGGAGCTGCCTGATGATGAGGTGATATCGATCTCGGTAAAAAAGAATAACCTGGTCAATATAGAGTGCGGCAAGAGCCTTTTTAAGATTATGGGGCTACCGGAAGATGAATTCTCAAAGCCACCGGAGTTTAAAGATAAGAACAGCATCACGCTAAAACAGGGCAAATTGAAGACGATGCTGCGCAGGACAAGCTTCGCAACGGGCCATGACGAGATACGACACGTGCTGAACGGCATCCTATTTGTGATAAAACCAACCTATATACGGCTCGTAGCGACCGATGGCCGCTGCCTGGCCATGATAGAAGAGAAGATGCAGCTGCCGAAGACGGTCGAGACAAAGTTTATATTGCCGTCAAAGGCGGTTGGCGAGCTCGATAGGATCCTCGCCGACTCCGACGACGATGTCAGGGTGTTCCTGGCAGAGAAGCAGGTCTTGTTCGACACGGCGGCGACAAAACTCGTGTCGAGGCTGATCGAGGGCGACTTCCCCAACTACGAGAAGGTGGTGCCGGAAGAGGCGAAAGAGAAGGTCCTGGTCCCGAGGGCCGTGCTGCTGGCCGCGATAAAGAGGGTCGCGCTCTTCACCAGCGCCGATTCCAACTTTATCAAGATAGATATGGCGCGCGACAAGATGATCCTCTCAAAAAGCGATCCGCATTCTGGGGAGGCGCGCGTCGAGATCGACGCGCAGTATAAGGGCAAGGAGCTCTCCGTCGGGTTCAACCCAGACTACCTGATAAGCCTGTTAAAGAACCTTGACGAGGAGACGATAAGCCTGGAGCTTGTCGATCCGGAGAAGCCGGGCGTCGTGAGGATCGGGAGCGAGTATGTATATGTGGCCATGCCCAGGCAGCCCAGCTGATAACGATGGGACGAAAACCAATCCGCTCGAAAAGCTCCTGAAGGACGCCATTAAGGACTTAAGCGGCAAGGAGCGGTTCGGCGAAGAAGAGATCGTCGGGGTCTGGGAGGCGGCGGTCGGTAAGGCGGCGGCCAGGCATTCGAAGCCGGTCTCGTTCAAGAAGGCGACGGTCGTCGTTAACGTCGACAGGTCGGGCTGGCTCTACGAGCTGACCGTGCAAAAGAAAGAGATACTGAAAAAGCTGGAAGAGCGGTTAAAGGGAAAGAAGATAAAAGATATACGGTTGCGGATCGGCGAGATCACATAAAATAAACAGTCAAGCGGCAAGAGGAGCCATGGCAAAGAAAGAAAAGGATGTGAAAGAGAAAAAAGCGAAGGCTGCGCCGGCAGAAGCTTCCGAGGGTAAGGAAAAGGCGTCGGCGGCGAAGAAGTACGATGCCACGACGATACAGGTCCTCGAGGGCGTGGACGCGGTCCGCAAAAGGCCCGCGATGTATATTGGCGATACGACCCAGCGGGGGCTGCACCATCTCGTGTACGAAGTCGTCGACAACTCTATAGACGAATGTATGGGCGGATATGCGTCGCAGATCGACGTTATCGTTCACGCCGATAATTCAGTTTCCGTTACCGATGACGGCCGCGGCATTCCCGTCGATATCCATAAGGGCGAGGGGAAACCCGCCGTCGAGGTCGTGCTGACCACACTGCACGCGGGAGGCAAGTTCGACCACCGCGTCTACAAGGTGGCGGGGGGCCTGCACGGCGTCGGCGTCTCGTGCGTCAACGCGCTCTCCGAATGGCTCGAGGTGGAGGTCAAGCGCGACGGCAAGATGTACCATATAGAGTTCGCGCGCGGCAGGACATCGTCGAAACTGAAGACGATCGGCACCGCCAAGACCAACGGCACGCGCGTCACCTTCAGGGCGGACGAGGAGATCTTCGGCAAGGGCAACATCACCTATTCGTTCGACACGCTGGCCAACCGCCTGCGCGAGCTCGCCTTCCTTAATAAGAACGTTAAGATCACGCTCAAAGACGAGCGCGCTAAAGACAAGGCGGCCGAATTCAAGTTCGACGGCGGCATAGTCTCGTTCGTCGAGTTCCTGAACAAAAACAAGAACGTGCTCCACAAGAAGGTCATCTACTTCGCCAAGGAGAAAGATCTTATCCAGGCCGAGGTGGCGATGCAGTATAACGACGGCTATGGCGAGAACATCTTCACGTACGCCAACAATATAAACACGACCGAAGGCGGGACGCACCTGACGGGGTTTAAGTCGGCGCTGACCAGGACGATCAACCAGTACTGCAAGTCCAAGAACCTGCTGAAGGAATCCGACCCGGCGATGTCCGGCGACGATGTCCGCGAGGGCTTAACCGCGGTCGTCAGCGTCAAAGTACCCAATCCGCAGTTCGAGGGCCAGACGAAGACGAAGCTCGGCAACTCCGAGGTCGAAGGCATCGTCGAGGCGATCGTGAACGAGGCGCTCACTTCATTTATCGAAGAGAACCCGCCGGTCGCGAACAAGATCGTGGAAAAAGCGGTCCTTGCCGCGCGTGCCCGCGAGGCTGCACGAAAGGCGCGGGAGCTCACCAGGCGCAAGGGGGCGCTCGAGGGGGCAAGCCTGCCGGGCAAACTCGCCGACTGCCAGGAGACAGACGCGGCGGTCTGCGAGCTCTACCTCGTTGAGGGCGA